>JAVZJY010000012.1:0-29543 GCA_038872535.1 Bathyarchaeia archaeon
GATCTTTTAAGGGTTTGTGGTGATGCTGATGCCTTTATAACGAGGGGTTTCATTAGAATTCCTAAGGAAGTTTTGGAGGCTTCTGGGAGGCTTAAGGTTATTGGAGTTCACGGGGTGGGAGTTGACCATATCGATGTGGATTTTGCTGAGGAAAGAGGCATTTGTATAGTTCGAACTCCTGAGGCGTTATCAGACAGCGTGGCTGAATTTACGGTTGGGCTTATTTTGTCTCTGTTGCGTAAAATACCATTGGCTGATGGCGCAGTAAGAAGGGGAGAATGGAATAGGAAATACAGTGTTCTGGTTGGCGCCGAGCTTATGGGCAAGACTGTTGGGATTTTGGGGCTTGGAAGAATTGGAAGCGCTGTTGCTAGAAGACTTGGCAGCTTTAACGTCAATTTGGTCTATCATAAGAGGAACAGAAGCATCGAGCTTGAAAGAATGCTTGGAGTAAAATATGTCCCTTTCGACGAACTTTTGAGAATTTCAGACATAATGTCCATTCATATGCCCTTAACCTCCGAGACTTACCACATGATTTCTTTTAAGGAGTTTGCGTTAATGAAGCATGGCGTTTACATTGTCAACACGGCTAGAGGCGCAATTATAGATGAGAAAGCGTTGTATGAAGCTTTGGTGTCTGGAAAAGTGGCAGGCGCAGCCTTAGATGTTTTCGAATCTGAGCCTTTAAACCCAGACAATCCTTTAACAAAGCTTGAAAATGTTATTTTCACACCGCATTTGGCGGCATGCTCTGAGGAAACCCTCAAGAGGCTGGCTGTTGCCGTAGCTGAGAAAGTTATTCAAGCCTTAAAAGAGTGTACATAGCCTTTCTAATTTTCTCTACATCTTCGCTTAGCACTTTATCCTCTTCCAGGGCTGGCACTGTTCTTCTTATCGCTTCGTAAACTTTTTTGTTTCCTCTTCCGAGTTTTTCTGGTCCTCTATATTCTATTGCTTGGGCTGCGCAGATGAGTTCTGTGGCAATTATATATTCCGTGTTTTCCAGTATTTGCATAGCCTTTTGGGCTGCTGTTGTTCCCATGCTTACAAAGTCTTCGAAGTTCGCTGATGTTGGAATTGAGTCTACACAGGCTGGGTGGGCTAAAACCTTGTTTTCCGAGGCGAGAGCTGCTGCTGTGTATTGTAGGGTCATTAAGCCGCTGTTTAATCCAGTTTTTGCCTGTGGCGGAATTAAGAAGGCTGGTAAGCCGTTGTTTAGTTTTTCGTCGAGGAGTCTGGCTATTCTTCTTTCTGATAGGTTGCCGATTATTGTTAGGGCTATTCCGAGAAGGTCCATGGCAAGGCTTATGGGTTGTCCATGGAAGTTTCCTCCTGAGAGGCAGAGTTCTTCTTCTGGAAAGACGAGTGGGTTGTCCGTGGCTGAATTAATTTCAATTTCCACAACTTTTCTTGCATAGGCTATGGCGTCTCTTGCGGCGCCCAAAATTTGTGGTGTACATCTTAGGCTGTAGGGGTCGTGGGGACGCTTCAGCTTCTCGAAAGCTTCTTTTCCTGTTTGGATGAGTTGGCTTTCGGCAATCATTTCCCTTATGTTTTTTGCTGTTACGGCTTGTCCAGTGTGCGGTCTTATGTTGTGGATTTTCTCGTGGAAGGCATCTGAAACGCCGAGCAGTGCTTCGAGACTTAGGGATGCTGCTATTTCCGCTGTTTTGATTAAGTTTTCAGCGTCATAAACTGTTAGTGCGGCTATGGCGGTCATTAGTTGTGTGCCGTTGTTGAGGGCTATGCCTTCCTTGAATTCCAGCTGAACTGGTTTTATGTTCGCTTTTTCTAAGGCATCTTTTCCGCTCATAACTTTGCCTTTGTATTCGGCTTTTCCTTCGCCTATAAGTACCAGACTCATATGCGACAGTGGGGCAAGGTCTCCGCTTGCTCCAACGGAACCTTTGGCTGGGATTATTGGGTGCACTTTTTTGTTTAGCATTTCCACGATTGTTTCAAGAGTTTCTAAGCGTATGCCAGAATATCCCTTAGCAAGAGTGTTCGCACGTAGAAGCATTAGGGCGCGGATAATTTCTGTGCTTAAATTTTTTCCAACGCCTGTTGAGTGGCTTCTGATGAGGTTTATCTGCAGTTTTTTGCTTTCTTCTTGCGTGATGGTTTTGTTGCTTAAGGCTCCGAAGCCAGTGTTAACGCCATAGATTATCTGTTTCTCTTTGATGAGTTTTTCCAGAACCTCTCGGCTTTTCTTCACTTTCTCTTTTACTTTTTCCGGTATTACAACTTTTGTGTTTTCTCTTGCAACTTTTACAATATCTTCGATGGTTAATGTTTCTCCGTCAATATGCACTTCATGCATGGCGTTTTCCTCCATATGCAATAGAAAATCTTCTCATTTTAATTCTTTGGATGCAATTTTGTGTTTTAGAATTTGAAGTTTTCTAAGCGGGTCTTTGTGAAAAGGCGATATTTTGAAAAAGGCTTGAAAATTTGGAACATGATTGATTTGCATTATTTTTTGGAATAGTTTTTCATAAAACTTTTATATCTGGTGGTTTTGGATATGAGTATTAAGGTAAATAATCTGGTGCTGTCATGGAGCCTAGTAAGAAACCGTTGAATGTGCTTGTTAAGCAGTTAAATGCCAATATTGCGGTTGTGCTGAAAAACGGATGTGAATATAAGGGGAAAATGATTAAGTGTGATGGGCATATGAATATTCTTTTGGAAGGGGCAACTGAATGTAGAGAAGATCAGTTAATCACGAACTATGGGAATGTTTTGCTGCGTGGAAATAATATTCTCTACATCGTGCTTGATATGCACTAAACGCTTGTTATTCTGCTTTTTCCAGTAACATATTCTAAGGCTTCCTTTAGTTTCGTTTTCACCATGTGTTTGCGTTTAAAGTATTCCAAAATGTTTTTGACATCTCTTGTTAGAAGTTGTTGGGCGTTAGGATGTTCTTTTCTAACGTATTGGGGCCAGTCAATGATTAAGATTTGCATGTTGGGTTTTAAGATGACGTTGTATTCGCTTAGGTCTGCGTGGATGACGCCAGCTTTCAAATAAGCCTTTCTAACATTGCTTAGTATTTCCTTCAGAACTTTTTCTGGTTTTGGGATTTCCCTCCATTCTGCGAGTTCTGCTCCTTCAATTATTCCCATGACGAGGACATGGCGGTTTTGGCTTATGGGTTTTGGAACAGCAACTTTATAGGGAAAGAGGAGTTTTAGGGCTTCAAACTCTTTTTCTGCGGCGAGTCTGGACTGGAAAAGCCAGTTGGCATGTTCTGTTGTGTAGCCTCTTTTTCTTATTGTTTGGCGAAAGCTTATTCTGCCCAGCCTATGGAATTTTACGGCTATTCTTTCGCCTTCTGGGTTTAGGGCGTCGTAAACGTCTGCTTCTTTGCCCACTCCTAAAGGTTTTCCGAAGGCTTCGATAACTCCAGCTTTTACAAGGGCATTTATTGCTAAACAATCGTAACCTGCATAATTTAATGTATAGCCGATGTAGGCGCCTTTCATTCTGTATATGAGTTTTAATTTGTTTAGGCGGTTAAGTCGAAATTCTGTTTCTTCTGGGCTGAATTTTGTGAATTTTGCTATTACCTCTTTTGGGACAAATTCGTGTTTGCTCTTGGCTGCCTCTATAACTTGCAGTATCCTAATGTCTTCGTTTTCTAATGTGCGGAACACTTTAACGGCAACTTCAGCGGATGACATAGCTAAAAGAAGTTATTCTTGTTTGGTTATTTAAAGGCAAAACCGAAAAGCGGCATAAAGCGCTAATTTTCTCCACCTTTTTGGTTTGAAAATCAGCCAATAGCGACCCTACCCTCTAACCTACCCCCTCCCCTCTAGATTTTTGGTTTAGCCTATTTTATTTCTATTGTTTCGGTTTTTTCGAGGCTTTCTTTTATGGCTTCGTTTAGGTTCATTTTCTTTTCAAAGGCTTCTATAATTTCTAGTTTGGCTTTTGTTGCGGGATGCTTTGTCAAGAAGAGGGTGCAGCAGTCTTTGTATGGCGTGATGGAAATTTGGAAGGTTCCAATCTGTTTTGCTAAATTAACTGTTTCATTTTTCTCGTAGGTTAGTAGTGGTCTTAGTATGGGAAGTGTTGTTGCTTGGCTTATTACTGCCATATTCTCTAAGGTTTGGGAGGAAACCTGCGCAAGATTTTCGCCGCTTCCAAGGGCGTTAATGTCATGTTTTTTGGCTATTTCCTCCGCAACCCTAACCATAAACCTTCTGAATAGGATAAGCCTATACTTGGCTGGTGCTTCAACGGCTTCGGCTTCGAAAGGATAAAATGGAACAAAAAACGCCGTTGGGTTTGGGTTGTATTGGGCTAAAACTTTTATCAACTTAAAAATTTTCTCGCACCTTTTCTCGTCAAACTTTTGGAAGGCGTGGAAATGCAGAAAATCTGTTTGGCAACCTCTCTTCATTAGGAGCCAAGCAGCCACCGGCGAATCTATCCCGCCAGAAAGTAAATGCAAAACTTTTCCAGAAACACCAACGGGTAAGCCATACAACCCTCTAATTTTCTTGTCAAAAACGTAGGCTTTTCCTTCTGCAAGTTCAACAAAAATTTCTTTTTGCGGCTCTTTGAGGGAGATTTCAGCATTAAAATTCTTGACAAGATAAGCCCCCAACTCACGATTCACATCCATAGAAGTGAAAGGCAAAGTTTTATCCGCCCTCTTCGCTGAAACTCTCAATTTTGTGCCAGCTTCGATTTTGAAATTTTTGCTTATCAGTTGTTTTATATGGTCTAGTTTGGCTTCTGTGACGAAACAAAAAGCAAACCATGAAATTCCAAAAACTTTCTTGAGGGCTTCCTCAATTTTTTCTACATCAGAGTTTTCAGAAAGCTCTAAGAGTATTCTCCCCTGAATCTTCCTTATCTTTCCATACTCTAACCCATTAAGGGCTTTAACTATATTTTCAACTAATTTTTTTTCGAAACTTGGTCTGTTTAACCCTTTAAGCCCAAGCTCGCCATAGTGAATTAAAACGCAACCAAACAACATTTAAACACAATTGAAGATAATCTTGGGAAAGTTTAAAAACTTTCATTTTCTAGAAAAGTTTTTCCTTAATTTTTGTTTTAAGCAAAATTTTTCTCTTAGACTTTGTAGCCGCCAAAACTAATGGTTAGAAATATGAAGTATATGAATAGTAAAACTGCGCCTTCCCTCCAGCTAATTTTTTCACTTGAAAGGAAATACCATAGGAGCAGGTTAGTTATCAGGGAGAACATGACAAGGTCGGAGAAAGCCGTCATATTAACCCTTAAAGTTGAGGCTGTTAATGTTACTCCCAAAATGCATGTTATGTTTATGAAGCAGCTTCCAACAATGTTTCCTAAAGCCAAATCTAAATGTCCCTTTCTTGTGGCGTCGATGCTTGTTGCCAGTTCAGGTAAGCTCGTGCCGAAAGCCACAATGGTAGCGCCAATAACAACCTTTGGAATGCCTACACTTTCTGCAATATAGGAGGCTGAGTCCACGATAAAATATGAGCTGGCAACTACTAAGGCTGCTCCCAAAAATGTTAAGAAAGCATATTTTCCAAGTTTTTCCTTTTCCTTTCCTAAACTGCTTTCTTCTTTTATGTTGCGTATTTTTGAGAGCTGGTAAATGTAGAATATGAATATTGCGAGGAGGATTATTCCTATGAATCTGCTTGCGTAACCTATGTAAAGTAGTGTTAATGGGATTATTGAAGCTATGAATAAGCCAAAATAGAGGCTTCCAACATCCTCCTTTGCCATGGCTGGAAGAAGCGTTATGTGATTAGAATTTTTTAATGATATTATTATGAAGCATAAGCCAAGGATTAAGCATATGTTTACAATGTTTGAACCTAAGACGTTGCCGACAGCTACGCCTATGGATTCTTGTCCAATTGCCGCGAAAATGGATACTGAAAGCTCTGGCAGGGATGTAGCGAAAGCTACTAGGATAAAGCCCACTGTTGTTTTTCCGAAACCAGTTATGTCCGCAACTCTAACGGAGTTGGTGATAGTCCAGTCGCTGGCTTTATCCAATATTAATAAAGAAGCGAGGAGAATCAATGCGTTAATCAGCATTCCCTCAAACAAGCCAGTTCACCTTTGCTATTCCTTTTTGTGCAAGATTAAAAATGTTTTCTCCCAATTTCAAACTTAAAGGAGAAAAAGGGAAATTTTAAGAACGATGAAGGTTAATTCTTTGTAAGATAAGGTGTGAAAACCTTTGAAGGATTGGGTCCTCTTCTTTATTTTGGCTTTGGGCGTTCCGCTTCTTTTGGTTGGTTTGTGGCTGGCCTTTGACTTGACAATTGGGGTAGCCCTACTAATTTTTGGCATTGCTTTACTGGCTTTTTCTGCAGATAAGGCTGTTGAGCACTCCGTTAGCATCGCTGCAGCCTTAGGGATGTCTCCCCTCATGATAGGTTTAATAATAGTGTCGTTGGGCACTGATTTTCCAGAAATTGCCAACTCAATTTTTTCATCAGCCTTAGGTCACGGCGACATTAACGTTGGAGATTCCTTCGGGTCGGTTCTAGCCCAAATGACCTTAATGTTGGGGCTTATCGCCATATTTGGAGGCACATTCAAAGTTAAAAAGGAAGAAATAACAGTTATGGGTGCATGTGAAGTTTTGGCGCTTATAGCCGCCATATCAATGGTTGAAAAGGGTTACATTTCAAGAATGAACGCCATATTCTTGGTTGCCAGTTGGCCCATCCTCATGCTAATAATCAGAAATGTTATGAAGAAGCCTGAAGTTGCGCCCCATTCTGGTCAAGGATTATTTTATCATTTAGTTTTTGCCATTCTTGGTTTCGTAGGGGTTGCCGCTGGGTCTTTCATTGTTATCGAGTCAGTAATCACTTTGTCAGCGGTTCTTCTTATACCAGAATATTTTATTAGCTTCTTTTTAGTCGCCATCGGAACATCCCTCCCCGAACTTGTTGTGGATTTGACTGCTGTGCGAAAGAGGCAATACGAAATTGCTATTGGCGATGCTATTGGAAGCAGCATTGTTGATGCTGGCTTTTCCATTGGAATTGGACCCTTGTTTTTTCCTATTAGTGTTTCTGGAAGAATTGCTGAAACCACGGGCTTGTATGCGCTGTTTGGCTCTATTATAGTTCTTTTAATTCTTGCAATAAGGGAAAAATTAGACAAGAAAACGGGAATGCTATTCGTAATTCTTTACCTCTTCGCTTATGCAACCCTCTACGTTTAATTTTACGTAAAGCAAAAATCATTTAACCACTATAATTTGGTTTATGAGCAAGTTTGAAATAATCCTCCTCGGAACTGGCGGCGGAAGATTCGCAACAATAACACAGAAGAGGCGCACTGCTGGAATCCGCATAATAAGCGAAAGCCTAAACTTACATTTGGACCCTGGACCCGGAGCCCTTGTGCATTCAATTAATGAGGGATTAGATCCGCAAAAAATTAACGCTGTTTTTGTTTCGCATTGCCATCCAGACCATTACACGGATGCTGAAGTCTTAATTGAAGCCATGACTCGTGGGATGACTCGGAAGCGTGGAGTTCTTGCTGCTGCAAAAAGTGTTTTAAGCGGAAATGCTTTGTGTGAACCTTCCATTTCCAAGTATCATCAAGAAATGCCTGAACAAAAAATTGAGGCAGTTCCGAACGTGAAATTTCAAGTTGGCAATGTGAATGTTTCTGTTACTGAAGCGAGGCATACAGACCCAGACAGTGTTGGCTTCAGATTTGAAACTGAAGATTTCGGAGATTTTGCCTACACAAGCGACACGGAATATTTTGAAGAAATAGGCAAATACTACGAAGGCGTAAGGCTTCTCTTGTTATGCATTATGCGTCCCGCTGGAAAACCATGGAAAGGACACATGACAACAAACGACGCCATAAAAATAGTTAAAGCGACTCGTCCAGAACAGGCTGTTTTAACCCACTTTGGAATGCAAATGATATTTAAGGGACCAGCAAGCGAAGCAAAGCTTATTGAAGAAGAAACTGGTGTTCCAACAGTTGCCGCTTCAGATGGCATGCGCATTAATTTTGGAGAAACCATAACCATGCAGGCTGGAAGAAAAACTCAGCAAGGCTTAAACACGTTTTTCTAAAAAGTTTTAACCAAAGAATTGCATACTCTGCTCTGGAAGGTTCGGGCTACATGCGAATAGTGCTTAGGATAGGCGGTTCAGTTATTGCTTCACCAATAAACCAAACTTTAATTGGCGAGTATGCTGATTTATTGAAAACTTTGAAAAAAATGGGACATGATGTGGCTGTTGTTGTTGGCGGCGGCGCCATAGCAAGAGAATTCATCCAAGTTGCAAAAAATTTGGGATTAGCCGAAAAGGCTCAAGATGAAATTGCCATTTCCGTTTCAAGAATTTTTGCCCAACTTTTCATTAAAAAACTTGGAAGGTTAGGTTGTGGAATTGTTCCATCAACGGTTGAGGATGCCGTAAAATGTGTTTATGAAGGAAAAATTGCTGTTATGGGCGGCTTAAAACCAGGCATGACTACGGATACTGTCGCCGCCCTACTTGCTGAAAAACTTAAAGCGGATTTACTTGTTAAAGCCTCAGACCAGGAAGGCGTATATGATAAAGACCCTAAAAAGTATGCGGATGCAGTTTTGCTTAAGCATTTGAGTTTTGAGGATTTGCCAAAATTTTTTTCAGAAAATAGGCATAAGGCTGGAATCCACCAAATTATCGACCCAGAAGCCGCAAAGATTCTTAGGCGTATGAGGGTCAAGTTTGTCGTTGTAAATGGTTTCAAGCCTAACAATGTTTTATTGGCTGTTGAAGGCGCAAGTGTTGGAACAATAATTGAATAAGTTTATTCTATTTTTCTGCGCAATATTTAAATATCAGTGTTGATATCGCTGTTGATATCAATGGTGATATCATGTTTCCCTTCAAAAGACATTGGATGAGACACACAGCCCTCGTGCCAAAAGGATTCCTAAGACAAAATGTACTTGAATTGTTAAGCGAGAAACCCATGTCAGGTTCAGAAATTATAGATGAAATTGAAAAGCGAACAAACGGAAGGTGGAAGCCAAGTCCAGGCTCAGTTTACCCGCTGTTGGCTTGGCTTCAAGATAATGGTTATGTTAAGGAGATTGTTGCTGAAGATGGTGGAATGAAACGTTACACGTTAACTGATAAGGGTAAAGAACTTCTTGAGGAAGGAAGGAAAATAAAGGAAAAACTTCAGAAAGAAGCTAAATTTCTGCCTCCACCTTTCTTGGGAGCTTTATGGTTTAGGATACCGCCTGAAAAAACTGTTAAACTTCGAGAGTCCATGAACAGGGTTGTTTGCGCATTTTTTGAACTTACAGGCAACTTGCAAGAGAGTTTCTCGGAGAAAGTAATTGAAGACGTACAGAAAGTTTTAGATGAGACCGCTGCAAAGCTTGAGGAGATAAACAAAAGGTTTGGGAAGTGAACTGTATGAGCAATGATGTAATTAAGGCTGAAGGGTTAACTAAAGTTTTTAACAAAAGCCTCGTGGCTGTCGACCACGTGAACTTCAGCGTCAAAGACGGCGAAATCTTCGGTTTCTTAGGCCCAAATGGCGCTGGAAAAACCACAACCATAAACATGCTCATAACCGTGTTAAAGCCAACAGAGGGCACAGCCTCTGTTTTGGACTATGACATTGTGAAGCAAGCGCGTGAAGTGAGGGAAGTCATCGGTGTTGTGCCTCAGGAGTACACGGCAGATGAGGATCTAACTGGTTTTGAAAATGTCATCTTGTGTGCAGACTTGTATGGCATTCCACGTGAAATTTCAAAGAAACGTGCCATTGAACTGCTGGAGCTTGTGGAACTCACAGATTTTAAAGATAAGAGGGTTGAAACCTATTCTGGCGGAATGCGCAGAAGACTTGAACTTGCATGCGGTTTAATAAACAGACCAAAAGTGCTTTTCTTGGACGAGCCAACATTGGGTTTGGACGTTCAAACAAGAGCGGCAACGTGGGATTATATTAGGCGTTTGAAGAAGGAGTATGGCATGACGCTTTTTATGACTACACATTATCTTGAAGAGGCTGACGCCTTATGCGACCGCATCGCCATAATAGACCACGGCAAAATAATTGTAACTGGGACACCACACGAGCTCAAGGAAAGCCTAGGCGGAGACATAATAACCATAAGCATAAAGGAAAACGCCGATGTAAACGAGCTTATCCGCAGCGTCGAACACGTTAAAGAAGTAAAAAACGAAAATGGCTCATACAGAATTAAGGCGGAGTCTGGAGAAATAACCGCTCCTTTAATAATTGAGGCGCTGCGTAAGAAGGGCTATACTGTAACCAAGCTTTCGCTTACTGAGCCTACATTAAATGAAGTCTATTTGGAGTATACTGGCAGAGCCATACGAGACACAGAAGAGTCCAAGGAAGCCTTTAGAGCGCAGAGAATAACCCTAAGGAGGGCTAGAGGAGGATGAGCAGAGCAAACGAGTTTCATCCAAGCCTTCTTCGAGGCTTGTGGGCTTTAACGGTTAGGGAACTTAAAAAGTGGCTTAAAGATCCAGTTATGCTCCTAATGTTTGTGCTTCAACCGTTGATATGGATGGGTCTTCTAGGCAAATCCATGAACATAAACGCAATGTTCTCAGCCAACAGCCTAGGTAACATGGAAATACCTAACATCCAAATACCTGGCAATTATCTTATTCCGCAAGTTAACGGGAACGTAACTATTCCCGGCGCAGTGATTTCACAACTACTTCAGCAAATGTTTTCTGGCATAGGCACAAAGGTTATGCAGAACACTTTTGGCGTGGCAGACTACTTCAGCTATATGGCTGTCGGCATGATTTCCATGATTGTCATGACAACGACAATGTTCAGCGGCATGTCAATAGTTTGGGATAGACGCTTAGGATTCCTTGACAAAGTGCTAAGCACTCCAGTGTCGCGTGGAGCAATTATATTCGCGAAAGTTCTTAACGCAACCTTGAGGGCGATGTTTCAAGCAACGGTAATTCTGGCACTTGCATATCTACTAGGGTTGCAAGTAAGCTCAACCTTCACTCTGCTTAACATACTTGGAGTTTATGCCGCAATATTCCTATTAGGCGTTGGGCTTTCATCAGTATTCCTCGCATTTTCATTAAGGTCAACTAGAATGGAGAGGCCAATGCAAATCGTAAGCCTGATCACAATACCATTAATGTTTGCAAGCAACACCTTCTTTCCAATCTCCCTAATGCCAGACTGGATGCAGGCAATAGCACGTGTTAATCCGCTCTCCTATGTAACAGACGCTGTTAGACAGTTGACTATACTGCCATTAGATGTTTCAGCCTTAATAATGGACTTTACATATCTCAGCATATTCGCAGCAGCCTTAGCCACAATTGGCATAGTGCTTTCATGGAGATATCTTACAAAGTAAAATGAGGCTAGAAAATCATGGCAACAATTGTTAAAACAGTGGATTTAAGAAAAACCTATCTGCTCGGCAAAGTTCCAGTTGAAGCCCTCAGAGGCGTAAACCTAAAAGTGGAAGAGGGCGATTTTCTTGCCATTTTGGGGCCTTCTGGAAGCGGCAAATCCACGCTTCTTAACATGATTGGTGCATTAGACAAGCCAACAGAAGGAAAAGTCTTCATAGAAAATATTGACATTTCCACTTTGAACGACAATCAGCTTGCAGATTTGAGACGGAGAATAGGTTTTGTTTTCCAATTTTTCAATTTAATCCCAAGGCTTACTGCAAGAGAAAATGTTGAACTTTCCATGGCTATAGTTGGTTCTGGCAAATCTGAAAGAAGAAAGAGGGCTGAGGAACTTCTTGAAACAGTTGGTTTGAAAGAAAGAATGAATCATAAACCAGCAGAACTAAGCGGCGGAGAACAGCAACGTGTAGCCATAGCCAGAGCCTTGGCAAATAACCCAAAATTCCTATTAATGGACGAACCCACTGGCAACATAGACTCGAAAACGGCTGGAGAAATATTAACGCTTGTTAAAAAGTTGAATGCGGAAAAAGGCATAACAACAATAATTGTCACGCACGACCAGCGCATAGCTTCGCAAGCAAAGAGAACTGTGCAAATGCTTGACGGCTTAATAGTTAAGGATGTGATGAACTAATGGATGTTAATGACATTTTATCTTATGCTTTTGGCGCAATAAAACTGCGAAAACTTCGGGCAGCACTAACAACGCTTGGCGTAATAATAGGCATAGCAGCCATCGTGGCGCTTCTCTCCTTCAGCCAAGGCTTACAAGACACTATAACAGTGCAACTTCAGAAAGGATTTGCAACAAAAACACTCATCGTTTCGCCGAAGGGCGGACTTGGCGGCGGAGATACAAGTATCCCACTTTTTGTTTCAGACACTCAAACAATAGAAGCCATAGAAAATGTAAGCACTGCAGTGGCAATAATGCAGAAAACATGCTTCATAAACGCAAGCGGAAAAACATTCACAGTCAACATTGTGGGCGTAAACTTCACAAAATATGAAACAATTTACGAAAGCACATTTGTTGCTGCTGAAGGAAATATCACTTCAGAAAACGACTCAGTTGTTATAGGCGCAAGGATACATGACCCATGGCAAAATGGAACAATAATAGCTGATGTTGGCGATACTGTTGAGATTACATGGACAAAAAGGAGCGACACAAGCCCACCGCAAAACAAAACTTACACTGGACAAATAACAGCTGTTCTTAAAGAAATCGGAGGCTTCAACATTGGCGGGCCTTCAGACCTTGGCATTTACATTCCAATCTCTCAAGCTCAAGACTTCTTTGAAACTAATGAGTGTAGCGCAATTATTGTTTTGTTGAAGGATGATGATAAGGCGACGATTGATGGCGTTTCTGAAGCCATAAAAACAGCATTTAACAATCAAGTTTCAGTTACTTCTGCCACGGCTGTGCTTGACATAATTTCCGCAGTGTTTGCAAATGTTGATTTCTTCTTGGCTGGTATTGCTGGGATATCGCTTTTGGTTGCTGGAGTAGGCATAATGAACATCATGATAGTCTCTCTAATGGAGAGAACCCGCGAAATCGGCATTCTCAAAGCCTTAGGCATGAAAAACCAGACAGTGCTTATGATTTTCCTAAGCGAAGCCATAATTATAGGCTTGATGGGCTCCGCCATTGGCATAGCTTCAGGCTGGGGATTAGCAAACATGGTTGCAAGGGTTGGAATTTTTGGAGGAAGAATTCAAAGTGGAAACCAAGCAGCAACCGCAACCACGCAAATATCAATAACTCCAGTTTTGACGCCAACAGTTTTCTTGGGCGCTTTTGCCTTCGGCATAATAGTAAGCGTAATTTTTGCGATTTATCCTGCTTGGCGGGCTTCAAAACTTAAACCAGTGGAAGCCTTAAGATACGAGTGACAAACTAAATATGCGAGGGCAATTCGATTGGTGAAGAGGCTTTATCCAAAACAGCCAGTTGTAGGCGTTGGCGCAGTAATAATTCAAAATGGGAAAATTCTTCTCGAAAAAAGAAAAAACGAACCTGGAAAGGGAAAATGGAGCATACCCGGCGGTTTGGTGGAGCTCGGCGAAAGCGCTTTGCAAACAGTCGTAAGAGAGGTTAGGGAAGAAACTGGACTTGAGGTTGAAAAGCCA
Source organism: Bathyarchaeia archaeon (assembly GCA_038872535.1). GTDB lineage: Archaea > Thermoproteota > Bathyarchaeia > Bathyarchaeales > Bathycorpusculaceae > JASEJA01. Next base: position 13,590 of record JAVZJY010000012.1, read on the forward strand.
GAGCTTATTGATGTTGTTGATAACATAGTTAGGGACGAGGATGGCGAAATAAAATATCACTTCATCATAATTGACTATTTTGCAAAGCTTAAAGGAGGAAAGCTGAAGGCTTTAAGCGATGCTGAAGAACTCAAATGGGTTCCGCTGGACGAAGTGGAAAAATACGATTTAACACAAACTTTCAGAGCCTTCATCCAAAGAAACAAACAGAAACTAGAAAATTCAATTTATGTCTGTAAAGAATAGGCGTGTTTCTCCCATTGTTTTTATGTCTAAAGCCTTAACTTCAACAACCATTGGAAAATCTTTGACAACTTTTCCAAGCACCAAGCAATAGTGCGGCGGCAAATCCTTGGCTATGGATTTCACTGTTTCCGCATCTACGCGAGCAGCCCGCGAAACCACTTCTAAGTCATGCTCGTTTGTGAAGTTGAAGAGGAATATGTTGTCTGCTTGGCGGTAAATGTTTTCTCGTATTGTGTCTGGCTGGTTTGTTATGAAGGTTGTGAATATGCCAAAGTGGCGCATCCGCGTTACAATGTCATCCCAATAAGTTTCACGCAAATACAAATGCGCTTCTTCGGCAAAAAGGAAAACAGCCTTCAATTTCCAGCTTGTTAAAAGTTCGACAAGTTTTCCTAAAAGGTATTCGACGACTATTTGGCGGTCAATCATTGAAGTGTTTCTTAGGTTTATTATTATTGCTCCGCCATGTTCCTTCGCCTTGAATAGGCACTCCTCCAGTATAGTTGCTTCTGCCACGTTATCCGTGAAAAAGCCAGAGTTAACTAAAGCGTAATAGCGGGAAAATAACGCGTCTTTAACATGCTGATTGCAATGCCAATTGCGTATGGCTTCGCCCAACTCATGCATGTTAAGCATGTCACGTTCCTTCAACGATTGCCATATTCGCCTAAACTCGCGGGCTGATGTTCCAGGCAAGTGAAGCGCATGAATGAGAATGTCCAGTAAAACGTGGAGGTTGAGCTGTTTTAGGGCTACCTTAAAGTTTTGTGCTGGTGTTAAAACGTGGATTTTGTCGTAGTAGGCGTTTCTTTTTCCATCCGTTGTCATTCCGAGGCTTAGATATTCGCCGTTTAAGTCAAAGACTATAACCGTGGCTTTGTATCCTACGAGGTTTGAGATTAAAAGTTTTGATAGGTGCGATTTTCCAGTTTCCTTTTTTCCAGTGATTATGTTTAGTCTTCCATCCAAGGCTGAAGCGTCAATTGTTAAAGATGAGGCGTCTTTTGTGCTGCCCAATTGTATGGGTAGTCTTCCATCGACTTTCGCCAGTTTAAGCAGCATCGGTATTGGCAATTTTCTTATTGCAGATTGTGAACGTGAGGGGAGCCATGAACTGCTTGGGCTTAAACTTTCATTTTCTACTGTAGCCCTAATCTTGCATATGAGAAGGCTTGCGTCTTGAATATAAGTTATATGGGGCGCAATTTCTAATGGGTCAAAGTCTTCGCCTTGAATTAGTTCTCCGCCGTCTGGCAAACCCCGCAAAAGTTCTTCGAGGATTCCTGGAATATTCGCGAATTGCACATCAATAACTTGTGCAATCAGGGCTTTTCCAGCTTCAGCATCTTCAATGAGCAAGTAATCGCCTTTCTCCACATTTTCATTTGGAAAGCTTAGGATTTGGACTATGTTGCCCTCTTTCTTGTATAGCTTCATGAATTCGCCTCTCCTTTTCCAAAAACTCCAAATAGAAGCCTATGCATGTCTGGTCTGTTTATGATTTTTATGCCGCATTTTCGCGTTATAAAATGCTGCATGGCTATAACTTCGTTAGCTGTGAATGTGCAAAGAATATGCGCCAACCGTAAAGTTTCCGGATACCCTTGGGCGAGGAGATCGTTTCCCAAAAGTTTTTCAACAGCCTCTATTCTCTGCTGTAATGGCGTTTCTTTGTCAATGTCTAGTCTGAAGGCATAATTTCCCTTTGATAGTTTGGCGATGTAGATGTCGCCGAACAAAACTATTGGAGGCTTAGCCCTTAAGCCAAAGGCTTCAATCATGTATGGCGGTTTGTGGTTTGGGAGGATTTCGGTTATTATGTGTCCATTAAATCTTAGATTGGTCATTTTTGAGAAGGCTAAAACTGTGTTTTCTCGTTTTCTTGCTGTTTCCAATGTTTCTTTCATGGTTTTTACGGGTGTGTCTGGGGTTCCGCTTGTTAATGAGCCGTCGAAGAGGATTAGGCTGTTGTTTAGGGTTTTTGAGAGCATTTTTTGAAGCCATTTTTCGAGGAGGTTTGCTAGGCGGTTTGGCATTTGCTGCATGTTTGGTGGGCTTTGGTGGTTTTCATCTGATGTGTTTAGTGCGTTTTGTAATGCGTTGTATACTTCTTTTTTGTTTTCTTCTGTTATGTGGAGTATGAATGGTCCTAGGCGGATATAGCGGTAAGTGCGGTTTTGTTTCCATATGTTTGCGCCTCTTATGGCTATGATGATGCCGGTGGTTGTTTCGCCGATTTTTATGCTTGATGTGTCGACTGCTGCGATTATGGTTGGTTCTTGTCTGGGTTTTAGAGGTATGGGCTGAAGAAATTGGGTTGCGTGTATGCCTTGTTGGTTTAGTTGAATGTTGTTGTTTTGCGCATTTTTTAGCGAGTTTAGGCTTAGTTGTATTAGGCGTTGTGGCAGTGCGGTTTCCATGGTTGGTTGTGGAAAATTATATTTCTGTGTTGTTGTTATAGTGTATTGAGTGTTCACCAAGATTCACCAATAGCCAATTGTTTGGGGAAGATGTATTTAAATGTTGTGCATGAACAAGATGCACAATTCAATAAACAACAAGGTGGAAAATTGACAGAAACAAGCGCAAAACCACCAATCCGAGTAAAAATGCGAATAGGCGAAATAGAATTCGAAATAGAATGCCAAGAAGACCAGTTGCAAGCGACAGTGGACCGCATACTATCAACGGTAACAGAAAAACTAAAAGAATCGCCACTGATCAGCGAAAGAGCAGCAGCTCCGCCAAGAGCAGAAACATGCAAAGGCATAATACAAAAACTATGGGAGGAAGGCTGGTTTGGAACGGCTAAGGGGTTAAGCGAAGTCCACAGTGAAATGGCAAAAAGAGGCTTCCACTATGACAGAACGGCAGTAGCCCACGCCCTAATCGATTTAGTAAAAGATGGAATTTTAACAAGAGAAGGAAAACCACGCCGTTACCAATACGCACAAAAAAGACCGCCACCTTGATAGGAGCTGAAAACCTATGAGGTATCCAATTTAGCAGTTAAAAACTTCCTATAATCAACATGAAAAGGCTTCATTACTCTTAAGCCTTAAATTTTGTTGCTGCTTTAATGGGTTATTCTGTAGTTGGAATGTGATTAAGGTATGGCGAAAAGTGAAGTTGTTTGGAACTTGTCTGAAATTTTCCCAAGCATTACAGATCCTTCAGTGCAGAAAGCCATGAACGATGTTGCTGAGATGGCTGAAAAATTCGCAAACAAATACCGCGGAAAAATTAGGGATTTCACAGCTAAAGAATTGCTCCTATGCCTACGAGAGTTTGAGGCTTATCAGGCAAAACTTAGAGAAATCACGCTGTTCTGCGAACTTGCGTTTGCTGCAAACATGACATTGCCAGAAACCCAAGCGCTCCATGACAAGGCCATGAAGTTAGAAGCAAAACTGGGCAAGCTATTAGCCTTTTTCGAGCTTGAAGTTGGAAAAATAGTCTACGAAAAACCAGAATTAATCGCCAACCCAATTCTGGCAAATTATAAACATGCCCTAGAAAGACTAAAGCGAAAAGTTCCACATCAACTTTCAGAAACCGAAGAGAAACTAATAATCGAAAAGGACCAGTTCGGAGTTTCCGCATGGGAAGAACTACAAGCCAAGTGGCTGAACACGCGAATGTTTGAGGTTACGGTGGAAGGCAAAAAGAAAACGCTTCCCTTCGGCGAAGCCTATGGTTTGTTTTCTCATCCAGACCGTGCCACAAGAGAATCAGCCTACAAATCAGTCTTTAGTCTTGTCGGGAAGGATGGAGAAATCTTCTCTTCAGCTTTTAGAAATATCTGCAACGATTGGTTGAGCGTCTGCGAATGGCGAAAATACGACTCACCAATACACGCCAGCCTAATAGACAACGACGTAGACCAACAGACCATAGATAATTTGCTTAAAGCTGTTGAAGAAAACGTTGGCTTATACCAGCATTATCTCAGGCTGAAGGCAAAAATAATGGGCTTGCCAAAGCTCGGCTGCCACGATATTATTGCGCCTTTGCCTGATGCGCTAGAAATGAAATTTAGCTTTGATAGGGCTAAGGATTTGGTTATTAGGGCTTACAGCAATTTCGATGAAGAATATGCTTTCGCTGTTAAAGACATGTTTAAAAGAAAACACATTGACGCCACGCCAAGATTTGGCAAGCAGCACGGCGCCTTTTGCGCTGGATGGTATAATGGAAAATCAGCCTTTGTGCTTCAAAGTTTCAACGGAAGACTAAACGACGTTTACACATTAGCTCATGAGCTCGGTCACGCAACCCACGATTATTATTGCTATCAAAACCAGACAATTTTGAATACAAGGATTCCCATGGTTGTGGCAGAAACCGCCTCAATATTTGGGGAACTACTCCTCACAGACCTACTGTTAAGCGAAGCAAAAACAGACATGGAAAAGAAAGTGATTCTCTGCAGAATTCTCGACGGCGCAGGAAGAGTAATCTTTAGCGTAACCGCCCGCGCATGGTTTGAACAGCAAATTTACGATGCAATAAAAAGAGGCGAATACCTAAACCACGAAACAATATGCAAATATTGGGTTGACGCAAGAGACAAAGCCTACGGCGACACAGTAGAATGGTTCAACGAGATGCTTTCAGAATGGAGCATAACACCACACTATTTCATGGCCAACTTCAGATTCTACAACTACCCATACGTATATGCGCAATTGTTCGTTTATGCATTATACCAAAAATACATGGAAGAAGGCAAAGCCTTCGTGCCAAAAATGAAACAGATATTATCCGCTGGAAGCAGCCTATCACCAGTTGAAATTGGCAAAATAGCAGGCTTTGATATTAACAATGTGGGTTTCTGGCAAATAGGCATGAAACAATACGAACATTTCATAAAAGAACTAGAAAAAATAGCTTAAAGATCAACTAATTTTTGTTTTTGCTTTAATTTTTGGAACAATTTCTTTCTGCATCTGTGTTATGCCAAATGTTGTAATCTTGTATTCGTCTTCGGCAATTTTTGTAACCATGTCGCTTTTGACAAGTTCGCCAAGCCTTGTGCTCGTGATCTTTGCGCTTTTTCCAAGCTTTGCTTGCAATTCTTCTTTAGAAACTGCATCGTTTCCAACTAATCCTAACTGAAAACCCACATGAAAGGCTAAAAGCCACAACAACAGAGTCTCATTATCCGTAAGCTTATCCTTAGAAACAAGCAAATTCGCACCTTCCTTAGAAAAGGCAATCAAACCCTCACATTCTTTGACGAGCTTCTGCAAATCCACGCTGAGTACAAGTCTCTTTGCAATATCAAATGAAGGGAGAAATTCGCCGAAAAACTTGTTTAAGCCAAGCCAAACCTCTTCCAAACTGCCACTAAATGTTTTTTCAACATCCCTAAATTTAATTTGAACCGTAATCTTATCCATTTCACCGCTCAAGCCATCTTACCCCTAAGCCTAGCCAAAACTTCATCCTCAATCCATCTTTCGCCTTGAATAGTCAATTTAAACTCTGGCTTAGCTGGGTCTGGCTTAAACACTTGACCCCGCTTAGTCATCTCGTTCAGGCGGGCGGGAACCATACATTTTATTCCGCTTGATTCCAGAAGCTTCTGTATCTGCGAAGCCGTATTCCTACGTTCATCGGAAGCGTATAAAACCAAACCTATAGCTTCATAGTGTGTCAGATTTTCACGAGTTATCACGACTGGGCCTTCAGTGGTAAATTCCACTATGCCTTTAAGTTGGGCTGTGGAGGGAACAAGCTTGCTTGAAACAGCGTTTGAAATTTTCTCCATGAAATTTTCTGGAAGAGTTTCCAATATGCTAAGAATTTCTTGTGGATTTTCTCCTTCAACAACAATTTCGCCGAAAGGCGTTTTTATATGTGCCTTAACCCTCTTCATTTGGCTTTTCCCCTTTTTCAAGTCAGAGCTTCCTTTTCGGCGAGAATATAAACATACCCAGCATCAGTCTTCCAATGCCTAACCAACCCTTTCTTAACAAGCGCCATCAAAACCCTCGCCACACTACTTCCAGGATACGAAAGCCCATTAGCCTTTAATGCTTCTTTTAACTCTTCAACAGTGCGGGGACGCCACTTCCCCCAATCCGTTTCGAGGATTCGCAAAATAGCCTCATCACATTTTTCAGCCCGCTGAATTTTTGGATATTTCTGCATTAACGCTTCTTCCTTTGCACCTTCAGCCGCCGTCTTCACCGTCAGCGTCGCCACAGTCTTAGGCTTCAAACCCTCAAAAGCCCTATGCAAGTTAGCAGCCAAACCAGGCAAATCCTCAATAGTCTTTAAAACTTCGTCTCGAGTTCCACAAATTTCAACCTCATACTCGCCAGTTCTTAAACGGAAAACGAAGCTTCTCGGCGTATTTCCAACCCTTTTATCCTTCACTTTCATCCCCTACTATAGAAAGCGTCATGTGCTTTTAGAATTTACGGGTTTTGATATATTTCGGAAAAGGAAATATAATATTAAATATTAAGATACACTATTAGTTTACACGCAACAACATAACCAGAGGAATCCCCTTGTCTAAAAAGGGAATAATCGTATGGCTTTTCAGTTCCCTAACCTTCATAGCCCTCATACACTTAACCGAAGCAGTCTCAGCTCTAATCTTCAACAATGAAATCCGCCTTCTTCAAATATACCCATTCATAGGCGAAAAATTACAAACCATAACCCCACTAACATATTTTATAGCAACCGCCACAGCAACTCTCGTCTTTTGGGGGATAACATGCGCAGCCGCCTTCACAAACCCAGTGGAAGCATTCCTAAACAAAATACTATCAGACGCCAAGAAACAAAGCACAATAGAAAACCAAATGTTAGAAGACAAAAGCGAAATCCTCGATGTCATGAACGAAACAATAGAGTCAAATAATGAAATCCTCGCTCAAGTTAGGGACATGATATATAATGTACGAACTGATGTTAAAGAGATTCAGCCATTAAAAGAAGGGATAGAGAAGATGAAAGCAGAAATAAGCGTTTTAAGGAAGGAAGTTAAAAAGCTGGAAGAAAAAGTTCACTTTCCAAAATTATGTCCAACATGCGGAAAACCACTACTGCCAGAGTTCAAGATTTGTCCATACTGCGGTGAGAACATAAAACTTCTTCAAGAAAATATAGTCCCATTAAACCAATACAAGTAAATGGCACAATAAAACCTTATAAAATCGCATGCTTATTAAATTTAAAGATTAGTTAACCTTCGTGAATGCTTCTCCTCTGCTTTAATGAAGCAAGTTTTAAATAATCTAAATCCCAATAATGTTTCTGAGTTTATGGAGGAAAATGAAAATGCCTGAAGCATCTAAAATTGAACTCGCCATAGTTGCTTTAGTTCTAATTGGTATAATAATTTCAAGCGCCACTATGGTCTACACGGTTTCCGTTATAAGTGATTTATCTTCTACGCGAAGTGATGTAACAGTTTTAAAAGATAGCGTCGCAAATTTAACGTCATCGATTTCTGATTTAACGGAAATTATACAAATTTTAGCCACAAGCGTCAACATGTCGCTTGAGAGAATAACAGCGCTAGAGACAAGATTGCTGGAGATAGAGGCTAGCCTAGCTGCAAGAGAAACGTTAATAGTAGGAACAACGGATTCGATTGAGCTTACTTTAGACCCTGCTCAAGCATATGATTATTTTGGATGGTGCATACTACAACAGATAGCCGGCACTCTTGTGAGTGTTAAGCCAGGTTCCACTACGGGAACAGATTTCATTCCAGAATTAGCAACAAGTTGGAATTATAGTTCTGATCTGAAGGTTTGGGACTTTAATTTACGGGAAGGTGTAACGTTTCCAGATGGAACAACATTTAATGCTACGCATGTGAAATACTCGTTTGATAGGGCAATAGCGCTTATACCAAGCATTCCCGAAGGTGCACCTGCAGGATTAGGATACGATGCAATAATTGATAATGTAACAGTTCTAAGCACATACCAGGTTAGATTTTACCTTAAAATGTCTTTCAGTCCTTTCCTAGGAATTTTGGCATGCAGAGCCTCCGCCATTGTAGACCCAGCATATGCGCCTATAGCTCAAGTAAACTATACCGAGGGTGATGCGCGTGCAAGTACTCCAGTCGCTTTTGTTGGTCCTTACATTCTTTCAAAATGGGTAAGAGTTGGCGGGAAAGATCAGGAGATTAGGTTGGACGCTAATCCTAATTATTGGAATCTCGCTAGCGGATATCCAAAGCTGAAGCATGTGGTCTTCAAGTTTTACAGTGACGCAACTTCGCTGAGGCTGGCGATTGAATCTGGTGATGTGGACATGGCTTTCCGACATATTTCGCCAACAGACATCCTGGAGTTAGAGAAGAATCCCAACTTAAGAGTCTGGTGGGGTTCCGGAGCTTTCATTCAATACTTATGCTTCCAAACAAAACGTGCACCGTTCAACGAGACAAAAGTTAGGGTAGCAGTCGCTGCAGCATTAAACAGATCAGCTGTTTGCGACACTGTCTTCTTAGGTCTATCAGATCCATTGTATAGTATTATACCTCCTGGTATGCTAGGTCACACAGAAGCCTTTAAGGCGCTTGGCGACGCTAATTACACGCTAACTAGAAGCTTGCTTGCTGAGTTAGGCTATAACGAGTCAAATCCGTTGACATTTGAGCTTTGGTATGAATCTTCTGGACATTATCCAATGAGTAAGGAACAAGCTGCACTGTATGCAGAGGCGCTTGAGGCAAGCGGCGTCATACAAGTGACATTAAAGAGTGCTGACTGGGCACAATACAAACAGAACAGAGACAATGAAGTGATGGACGCTTACATATACGGTTGGTATCCAGACTATGTGGATCCAGACGACTACGCCTTCCTATACTGGGCTTCTTGGCTCCACACTAATTACTCCAATGCCACTCAAGTGGAATATTACGATCAAGCTCGAGCAACAACAAACACTACTTTAAGAGCTGAGCTATATGCAAAAATCGATGAAATCGCTGTGCAACAATGTTCAGTTGTTCCATTGTATGTAAGCAGTGCTTGGGCAGTAACTAAGCCATCCATCTACGGAGTTTACCTGGACATTACACAGGACATGCGGTACTGGCTGATCTCGAAATAGTAAACTTTATCTTCCCTTCTTCTTTTTTGTTTTATAAAAATCTTAAATCATACTATATGCAGTGGGTTAGTTATGGGTCTCCGATCTTTTATTATAACGAGAATAATATTAACTATACCCACTCTTCTACTGCTCCTTTCCATGGTATTCATAATAATGCGCGTTTTGCCTGGAGACCCTGTTTCGTTGCATTTCGAGAGAAAAGCTAAACCCGAACTAATGGAGTCCATGAGACGGCAATTGGGTTTAGACAAACCCTTATGGATGCAATACATCGATTACATCGGCGGGCTCGTTGACATTGGATATTTTATGCAGCATGGATATCCAAATCTTGGAAAATCCATGCAAACCTTCGAAGATGTTGGGGGGCAAATATTTTCTGCTTTCCCAGCAACACTTGAATTGGCCATTTACTCAATGTTAATAGCTTCCATTTTGGGAATACTACTCGGAGTTTTAGCCTCTAAATCCTATAACTCCGTTCTCGATCATTTAATAAGAAGTTTTGGAACAATTACCTATGCCATTCCAGTTTTCTTTTTGGGAATAGTTCTCCAATTAATTTTTGGAGTTTATTTGCGTTGGCTTCCAACAGGATTGCGTTTAGACCCAAAAATAGAACCTCCAGCTACAGTGACGGGTTTATACACCATTGATAGTCTTCTTGAAGGAAACATTTTCAAGTTCTTTGAATCATTAAAGGCTCTCATTCTTCCTTCTCTTACTCTTGGAATAATTCTTTCCGGCATTTTCGTTAGATTAACTAGAATTAACATGCTTGAGACTCTCCGCCTTGATTTTGTTACGGCAGCCAGAGCGAGAGGATTAAGAGAAAGTACAATAACTTATGGATATGCTTTGAGAAACGCATTCTTACCGATTCTTACAATGATGGGGTTACAGTTCGCCATGCTCTTAGGAGGAGCAATACTAACAGAAACCACTTTTTCATGGCCTGGACTTGGCAGATACATTGTCCAAAGAATCTCCTTCAGAGACTACACTGCAATTCAGGGAGCTGTTGTCATGTTTGGTTTGTTCGTCACTCTCGTAAGCCTTGTGGTGGACATTCTTTATGCCTATCTTGACCCAAGAATTAGGCTGTAATGAGGAAATCAAAATGAGTGAACCAAAAGTTAAACGGAGCATTCTTGCACAACTAATGCCTTGGCTAAGATCATTAGCAAGAAAAGGGCCTTCAGGCTGGATGGTCATCGCTGGAATAATCATTGTGTCAGCACTCGTTATCATGACTGCAATCGGACCTTGGATAGCCCCATACAATCCCACCGCAACACGTGTTGGCCCAATAAGAAGCCCGCCAAGCCTCCAATTTCCGTTGGGTACAAATCACTTGGGACAAGACATGCTAAGCAGAATTCTCTGCGGCGGATCGATCATGCTGCAAGTTTCTGCTCTTTCTGTAGTCATCTGCTTTCTGATAGGTGTGCCAATAGGTCTTTTCTCATCGTATGTTGGCGGCAAATTTGACAGCGCTGTCTCTCTCGTTATTGATGCCATATATGCTTTTCCTGGTTTGGTTATCGCGATTGCGATAGCTGCTATGCTTGGTCCTGGTGTCATTAACATGGCTCTTTCTATAGCTGTCGTTTACATTCCTTCTTACTTTAGGGTTGTTCGAAGCCAAGTTTTAAGCATTAAAGAGTTGGCATATGTGGAAGCTGCGCGTGCTACCGGCGCAAAATGGCATACAATACTCTTACGATACATTTTTCCAAACGTTATTCCATCAATAGTTGTGGTTGTCACGATTAATTTTGCAGATGCCATTTTAACAGCAGCTGGCTTAACCTTCATAGGCTTAGGAGTCACATACAACATTCCTGATTGGGGCTGGGACTTAACAGATGGAAGAGCATACCTTGCTGCTGGCGCATGGTGGATTATACTGTTTCCAGGACTCATGATAGTTCTTCTGGCACTTGGGTTCACCTTTATTGGAGAAGGCTTAAGCGAACTGCAAAACCCAAAGCTTCAACGGTGAGGAGACTGAAAGTTGCCATTGTTAGAAGTTAACTCATTACGTGTGGATTATCCAACAAGCAGAGGAACAGTCCACGCAGTCGAAAATGTATCCTTCTCCCTAGAAAAAGGCGAAAAATTGGGGATAGCAGGCGAATCCGGCTCAGGAAAGTCAACTCTTGGGCTTTCGTTGATTCGACTTGTCCCCCACCCAGGCATAATAGTTGGAGGCTGTATAAAAATTGACGGAACAGACATTGTAAAGTTAAGTAACCATGAAATACGCTCCATTAGAGGCAAAAAGGTCGCTTACATATTCCAGGACCCTATGACTTCACTTAACCCAGTTAAGCGAATAGGCACACATTTTGTTGAGCTTATACGCACTCACGAGCCTACAATAACTAAGGAGGAAGCATTTAAACGCGCCAGAAGCATGCTAAAAAATTTGGGAATATTACCCGAACGTATAAACGATTATCCTCACCAGTTCAGCGGCGGAATGAGACAACGCATAATGATAGGCTTAGCAATCGCTTTAAATCCCGCCTTAGTAATAGCTGACGAACCCACCACAGCCTTAGATGTCATAGTTCAAGCAAAAATACTGGACTTACTTGAAGATCTACGCAAAGTGTATGGAATGGCACTTATTTTAATTTCACACGACTTAAGCATACTCTTAGAAAGATGCGACAAAATCATTGTAATGTACGCAGGACACATGATGGAATACGCGAACAGCACAGAGCTTTATAAGAATCCTAAGCATCCATACACTCAAGGGCTACTTCAAAGCATCCCCAACATAGAATTAGAAGACCAGAAACTGTCAGCAATTCCAGGCTCACCCCCAGACATGCATAACCCACCAAAAGGCTGCCGCTTCTGGCCACGCTGCTCCTACGCCACAGAAATTTGTCATTTGAAAGAACCTCCTCTAATTGATGTTGGAAATGACCATTTTGTGCGATGCTTTTTATACGGTGAAAAAGGTGCACAACAGTGAGTGAAATTGTAAAAGTTGAACATTTAAAAAAATATTTTCCAGTTCAGAAAAGTTTTCTCGAACAACTTTTTACGAGAAAGCTCAGCTACGTTAAAGCTGTTGATGACATAACCTTCTCAATAAAAAAGGGAGAAATCTTCACTCTCGCTGGAGAAAGTGGTTGTGGAAAAACAACAACTGGAAGGCTCATCTTGAAACTTGCTACGCCTACGTCGGGCAAAATCTACTTTGACGGCGCCGACGTAACAAACCTTAAAGGCGAAAAGCTTCGACTCATTAGAAGAAGAATGCAGATGATTTTTCAAGACCCTTATGCATCGCTTAACCCGCGGATGAAAATAGGAGATGCTGTTGGTCATCCGCTTGAAATTCATGGTCTAGCCAAGGGAGAGGAGAAAAAGAAAATGGTTTTGGAGGTGCTTGAAAAGGTTGGTTTGACCCCTCCAGACCAATTTATTAATTTGTATCCGCATCAACTTAGTGGTGGTCAAAGACAACGTGTCGCTTTGGCAAGATCTATCATTTTAAAGCCAGAGTTTATTGTTGCTGATGAGCCTGTTTCCATGATTGATGTCTCTCTCAGAACAACAATTATCGATTTAATGCTAAATTTCAGAAAAGAGTTAGGGTTAACTTACTTATTCATAACTCATGACTTAGCGGTTGCCAAATACATTTCCGATATGATTGCCATAATGTATCTCGGAAAAATAATAGAAATGAGCAGTAAAGAACGGCTCTTTTTGAAACCTCTCCACCCTTACACGCAATCTTTGCTGTCAGCCATCCCCGTTCCAAACCCGAAGAGGAAAAGAAAAATTTTAGAGCTTAAGGGAGAAGTGCCCTCTGCAATCAATATTCCCTCTGGCTGCAGGTTTCATCCACGCTGTCCATACGAGAAACCAGAATGTACCAAAATGGAGCCAAAGTTGGTTGAGGTTGAAAAGGATCATTTTGTAGCATGCAACAATTATTAGTCTTTTATCATTTGCTCTAGTTTCTTTTTTAAAAGTTCGTTGACTAAGGCGGCGTTTGCTTTACCCTTTACTTCTTTCATAACTATGCCCATGAGTGGACCTAAGGCGTTTGGTCCACGTTCTTCAATTAGTTTTCTATTATTTTTAATTGTGATGTTGATGATTTCTTCTAGATGCTTTTCAGAGAGAATTTTTAGACCAAGCTTTTCTATTGCTTCATGTGTGGTTTTTCCTTCGTTTTTTGAGAGCCAGTCAATGATGTTTGGAATGGCTTCTTTAGTTAACTCTTTAGCACCTACGAGTTTGAAAATTTCTCTTATTTGATTTTCTGAGATTTTCTCTACTTGGATGCCGTCGCGTTTCAGAGCTTTTAAGGTCTCCGTCAAGAAAACTGCAACTGTTGTTGGTGAGACATGGCTTTCTTTTATTATGATTTCGAATGTTTCGCTGTATTCTGAATCCAGTATTTGTTTTGCTAATTTTTCGTTTAGTTTGTAGTTTTCCATTAGACGTTTGAGTTTTTGTTCTGGGAGTTCTGGTAGGTTAGCGCTAATTTTTTCCAGCATTTCTTTTGTTATTTGTGTTGGTGGGATGTCTGTTTCTGGGTACATGCGGGCTGCTCCTGGTCTTGGGCGCATGTAGCGTGTTGTGGCGTCTGGGTTTGCTGCTCGGGTTTCTTCTGGTACGCCTTTTAAGGCTTCGCGGGCTCTTTCTAAAACAGCCTTTAAGGCGTCTTTTGCGTTTTCTGGCGTGTCTGCCACGAAGACTATGGCATCTTGTTCTTGGGCTTTTGTGGCTTCTGTGAGTTTTTGAATTTCTTCTGCGGTTATTCCGTAGGCTGGGAGTTCGTCTGTGTGGAAGATTCCGCCTACGCGTCCCCAGAATTTGGCGCGGTCTGCCATTTCTGTTCCGAGGCGGAGGTTTGGTATAAGCTCTCTTTTTAGGAAGCCTTTGAATTTTGGGAGTTTTAGTGCGAATACTTTTTGGTTTTTGTTTAGGGCTTTTTGGATTACTTTGCATTTTGTTTGTTTGAAAATTTCTGTTACGTCGTGATATTCTTCTTTTAGTTCTTCTTCTTTTGCGCCAGCCGCTTTTAGTTCTTGGGTTATTTTTGTTAGGTTTAGTTGGCGTTGGACTTCGTATTCTACGACAAGCGGCAAGAGTTCGAGTTCTTGGACGCCTTTTATTTCTGTTAGGGCTCCGTTTGGGATGGATATGTTTAGGTCTTGGCGTATTGTGCCTAATCCGCGTTTGACTTTTCCTGTGGCTCTTAGGATTTTGCCAATTGCAAGGGCGACTTCTCCTGCTTCTTTTGGTGTTTTTATGACTGGGGCGGTTGCGATTTCTATTAATGGTATGCCCAATCGGTCTATGCGGTAGCGTATTATGTTGCCTTCTTCTTCGCCCATTTTGCGGGCTGCGTCTTCTTCTAGGCTTATGTGTTGGATTGGGACTGTTTTTTCTGCGATTTTTATTTGTCCGTTTAGGGCTATGACGCATGTGCGTTGGAAGCCTGTGGTGTTTGAGCCGTCTATTACTGTTTTGCGCATTACGTGGATTTCTTCGACTGGTTTTGCGTTTAGCATTAGGGCTATTGTTAGGGCTGTTTCTACGGCTTCCATGTTAAGCGGGTGGGGTGGTTCTTCGTCCATTTCTACGAGGCAGGAAGTTTGGCTGTTTGCCTCATATAGGATTTTTGTTCCTTTTTGGAATTCGAAGTAGGCGGCTGGGTCTATTTGTCCTAGTTCGCTTTGGGTTGGGCGTAACCTGCGTATGAATGTGATTTCTGGTTGTTCTTTGAACAGTTCTGGTTTGCATTGGCAGAAGAGTTTAGCTTTTGTGTCGAGTTGTTGGTGGATTTCTAAGCCAACTTTTAAGCCGAGTTTTTCGTAGTTAATTTGCATTGGTTTTCGCCTCTTCTGGGGTTGTTCTTGGCGTTATTTCGCCTGCTATGTTTGTTTTTAGTAGTGTTTTTGCTTCTTCTGGGTTTTGGGTTTGGGCGAGTGTCCACATGAGTTTTACTAGGGCTGTTTCTGGTAGCATGTCTTCCAGTGGGATTACGCCTAAAGCCAATAGGTCTCTGCCCGTATCATAGACGTTCATGTTTATTCTTCCCCAGATGCATTGGGATGTCATGGCAACTATGACGCCTTTTTCTATGGCTTTTTTTATTGCGTTGTAGCAGTAGTTGCCTATATGCCCTAAGCCTGTTCCTTCGAGGATTATGCCCTTATAGCCGTTTTCTATGTGCCAGTCTATTATTGCTGGGTTCATGTTTGGGTAGAATTTTATTAGGGCTGCTTTTTCGTTGAAGTTTGGTTTTAATGTTAGCGTTCTTTTTTTGTCTCTTGGCGTGTAAGTGTCTGTTAGCATTGTTATTTTTTGGTCTTGTATGCGGGCGATTGGCGTTGCGTTTACTGATTTGAAGGCGTCTCTTCTGCTTGTGTGGCATTTTCGTACTTTTGTTCCGCGGTGTATGGCTATGGCGGTGTCTGATGGGTTTTCGTGCATGGCTATGGCTACTTCTGCGAATGGTGCATGGGCGGCTGTGGCGGTGGCTGCCATTAGGTTTGTGGCTGCGTCTGAGCTTGGGCGGTCTGCTGAACGTTGGGAGCCTACGAGGATTACGGGTACGGGTAA
>JAVZJY010000013.1:0-28583 GCA_038872535.1 Bathyarchaeia archaeon
GGTCCAACGCGGTTTATGCTTTCTATGCTTGCGGCGATTAGGGCTGTGGAGACTCTGTCCAAGCTTGTTGGGATTGTTATTGTGCCTGTGGTTTTGTCATTTTTAGAATGCAGTTCAATTTCTATTCTTCCAATTCTGCCTGATTTTTGCAGTTCTCTTAAGTCGAGTTCTGGTCCGAATAAGCCTTCTGTTTGTCCAAAAACTGCGCCTATAACGTCTGGTTTTTCAACTACACCTTCTATTTCGAATTTTGCGTGGATGACATACTTTATGGTAAACGTTTGTGATGAACCCGTAAGCGTCCACCTCCTATTGATCTGATTTAAAGGGTTAGTTTTAATCACGTGATGAGAGTGATTTTGACTCTCAATTTCACATGATTGTTAACTTGGGCTCTTTATTACTTTTATGAATTACTAATCTTCTTCTTTAAGGTTTCTATGTATGTGGCTAAACCCTCAACATCCTTCAACTCTTTGCCCACAAGCCCTAAAAGTTCACGCCAAAATTGCAGGTTAACCTCTATCCCCATCCTTTCCAAATGTTTTACTAGGTTTTTTGTCAGTTCTTTTCCTCTTCTGTCAAAGTCTAATAATAGGATAACTTTTTGTGTTTGGGTTTTTTCCAGTTCTGAAATTGTGTCTAAAAGGGTTTTGCCGCCAGTTTTTGCAGATATTATTTTTCCTTCCACATTAAGCACTTTTAGTGTTTCTATGTCTCTTTTTCCTTCTACGATTATTGGTGTTCCTTTTTCGGTTTCTTCGGCTAATTGCCCAAGAATTTGCAGAATTTTTTCCTCTTTCTCTTTGAGATGGGCTGACAAAATTTTTACCTTGTCACTTCAGCCTTTTTCACAATGGTTAGGCATTCTTTTGCTTCTTTGTCTGTTTCAAAGTATTTTCTGACTGGTTCTAGGATTTTTGCTATCTCCTTTGCTACTGCATTTTTTAAGTCTTGGGGATGCACTTCGCCGTTTCTGTAAGCCCTTTCTAACGCTTCATAGCTTTCAAACTGTATTGTGCCGCCGAATTTTGCTGGTCTTTCTATTTGGAAGGCTTCTGTTTCATGGAATATTATGTATTTCACTATTTCTAGAATTGGGTTTGATTCTGTTTGTTTTTCTGGACACCATGCCTTCTGCAGTTTAGTTTTTATCTCTTCCTCTGTGTCGTGGATGAATATGGCTGTCCAAGGTTTTGACTTGCTCATTTTGCTCGCAATAACCTGTTCCAGTTTGTCCTTTGACTTTAGCTCTACTGGTTTTGCAATTCCCATTAGGAGGTGATGGTGGACCGCCACTGGTTTTTTCCATCCCATTTTTGGAAAAACTTCTCTTGCTAAGACATGGGCTTTTCTTTGGTCCATTCCGCCGTGGGGTATGTCTGCGCCTATTTCTTTTATGTCAACTGCTTGCATTGGTGGATAGAAGTATTGTGAAAGGTCGAGTTTTTCGTGTTCGCTTCTTCCCATTATTGTCATGCATCTTAGGCTTCTGGCTATTGTCATGTGTTTGGCGAATCTGATGACGTTCCTCCAATACTCAAGATTTTTGCTGTATAACTCCGAACCTAAAACAGTCTTTACTCCTGGGCAGAAAAATTTGAACGCTTTTTCATAATATTTTGCCGCCTTCAGAATCTTATCCCAGTCTCCGCCAAACTTGTCGTTAATAAAACTGTGCCAATCCGCAAGATAAGCTTGACATTTTATTCCAGCTTTTAAGAGGTCGTTTATCTTAAAGCCTGAAACCACAAGATTTCCCAAATGCAGTAAGCCTGAAATTTCGAAGCCTATGTAATGTCCAGGATGCTCGTTTGTTTCTAAAAGTTCCCTTAACTCTTCTTCCACTAGGATTTCTTCTGTTGGCGGCTTCTTAATTAAGTCAATCTTTGTTTCTATATCCAAACCGTATCAAGCCTTCTACATTTTATGCACAAGCTAAACTTAAAAGTTGTTTCGCGGGCGTTTGTTTCCCACCTAACCTATCACTTAACTTCACCGTGGAGTCTTGCGCTCCTCTTGGTTAAGCTCTCTCCAGTGTGGGATTTTGCGCCCGCGCCCACCGTGTCCCATGCTTGGGTAAACCCGCCTTCAATGGCTTTTCGCCTCTGTTGGGTCCGTCTGCATGGATTTGTCGGTGGGATTGGTAGCTCTTTTATGTCATCGCTAAAGAAAGTGGTGTTCTTTTCAGAAATTAAATGTTACTGTCTTAGCCTATCCTAGGGTATCCTATTTTTAACTAGCCCCCTTCCCTCTAGAGATTTTGGCTTATGAAAAGTTGCGATGGGGTGTAAGTGTTTCTAGGTTTTTGCGTGAATCAGCATTTCCATGTTTATTTCGAAGGCTGCTGCTGGGTTTTCAAGTTTCCATGCCTCCAAAACTTTTGGATGAATTTCGCCTATGACGCCGACATTTTTGCCGTTTACTATTGCTGTGCCTACTCTTCCATTTATGAAGCTTGGATGCTTCGTCTCCTTTATCTGCCATTTTAAGCCAAGATTCAGGAAGAAGGCGTCTAAGGCTGATTTTATTTCGCTGAAGCTTGCGTTTGCGTGGGAAATAACAGCCGCCAGCCTTTCTTCATCCCTTGTTTTTGTTTCCATCTTCTCGTCTAGAAGCGTAACAATGTCCAACTCGAAGATTTTCTGCGGATACTCAACATGGAGGTTGTTGCTTAAAAACTCCATGAGGCTTGGGAGAAGCCAGTTTCTTAGGCAAGTGAAGGTTTGAACTTTTGGATTTGCAACTTCAACTATCCGCGTTTTTCTGCAATTCATTTTTGTGAATAGGTTTTCGGGATTCGTCATTGTGTATGTTAGGACTTCTTGGAAACCCATGCCAATCATAAGCTCTCTTGCAACGTTCAACAAACCTTGTTTCGGATTCACACCACCAGTCGTTGGCAATTTCCGCCACAAGGGCTTAATTTTGTTGTATCCGTAGGCTATTGCTATGTCCTCAACCAAGTCTATGGGGTGCATTACGTCAATTCTATAACATGGAATTTGCACGTTCACTTTGTTGCGTCCAAGTTTTTTGATGCCGAATTTTGCTTTTGCAAGAAGTTGGGCGATTTTTTTGGCTGTTAACTTTAAGCCTAAAACTTTGTTTACATATTCAACATTCAATTCCATAAGCCAAGTGTCAAACTTAGGCGTAACAACTTCTAAGTTCTCATGCGGGTAATGGATTGTTGCTGAGTAGGCTTTTCCTCCACGGTCAACCAATGATAGCGTAACGATTTTCAAAGTGTTAAGCACAGTTTCATGCGCTGTACCTGTCACTTCGACGAGAACCTGTTTGGTTTCTTCTGTCACTCTTCCCAAATCGTTCGAATTTATTATGGGTGGGAATGATAATACTTTCTGTTTTGAATCTTTGAGTATGGGATAAACCTTATGCTTTTTCACGATATGCCCATATTCTATGCCTTTTGGATGACGCTCCAAAATCTCCTCCAAATTCATCTTTTCCCCAAAACCAAGCGGGACAAAACTAACTTCAGTTGGTTTGGCAACTCCATAATAAAGCGGCTGTGTTACGAGGCTGAAATCATACAATCCAATTGACGTGCGCTGTCTATTCCTCCCATAGGTTTGGTCAAGTTTGTCCTGCAAATGCATTAGTCCACGAATTATTGTATCCGATAGCTTCATGTCTTTAACTATTGAGCAGCCTATAAACGGTCTAATATTCCTCAATTCTGGGTCAACGTGAACCTCAACTATTGGTTTGTCAACAGCATAGGGTTTTAGCCCCTCTTCTATTCCAAGAAAACCCCGTAGGGCGCGGGTTAAGCCTTCAATGTTCCATATGTCCGGGCGGTTTGTGTCTTTAATTTCAATACTCATCACGCCCTCTTTTTCGTCGAAAATTTTCACTTCACCCTTCACGTAGGCTAATATTTCATTAAGCCTTTCCATGTCCCCGTGCAGTTCTACGCCGAGCATCCTTTCAAATTCTGCATAATCAACATCAATTGTCGGCATCCTAAACCATCCCCTTCCTCCTAATCCAATCCAAATCATACGTGAAAATTTGGCGAATGTCATCTATTCCAGCCTTCATCATGAAAAGGCGGTCGATGCCTAAACCCCAAGCGATGACGGGCACGTCAATGCCTAATGGCAAAGTAACTTCTGGTCTAAATATGCCAGAACCCCCAAACTCAATCCATCCGTAACCTTTCTTGTAGGCGCTCAGTTCGACGCTTGGCTCTGTGAAGGGGAAATAGTCAGGTCTAAATTTAACCTCGTCAGCCCCAGCAATTTCAATGGCAAACTTTTCCAGCACTCCCAAAAGGTCCCTAAGCGTCAAATCCTTATCCACAACTATGCCTTCCACCTGATTAAACTCTGTAAGATGCGTCTTATCCACAACCTCAGGTCTATAACACCGCACAATCGAGAAATACCGCCCCGGAACCTCCAAATCCCTGCTTAACAGTGTTCTAGCGCTTAGGCAAGTTCCATGACCACGCAGAATCAAGCGTTTAGCCTCTCTTAAAGAGTATTTATACCTCCATCCAGTTGAACCGGTTTTCCATCCGTTTTCATGTGTTTTCTTCACGTTTTCTAAAATATGCTTACCAGCGTTTATGTCTCCGTATTTTGGAGATTTGAGGAAGTATATACCGAAGATTTCGCGGGCTGGATGGTCTTGCGGCGTATAAAGGGCATCAAAGTTGAAAAATGATGTTTCAACTGTTGGACCCGTCATTTCCTTAAACCCTAAAGTGACAAGCTTCTGTTTAACTTCGTCCAAGAATTGAAGGTAAGGATGCTTCTTGCCAGGCCAAGTTTTCGCTACCGGAGCCTCAATATTGTATTTTTGGAGTTTCAGTTTTCTCCATTTTCCGCTAATGATGAGTTCTGGTGTGATTTGGGTTACTTCCGCAGCGATGTTGATTCCCTTCTTTGTTGCTTTCCATCCAGCCTCTTCTAATGCTATTATTCTCTTTGCTTTTTCCTCAGCCTCAAGAAGTTTTCTCCTTTTCAAAATTTGAACAGTTTTCTGAAGCTCTGGGCTTAAATCCTCAGTTGTCATTTGTCCTTTTTCGCTTAAAAGCCTCAAAAGCCTTTCATCTTCTCCTTCCCTTGGTTTTTCCAGCATCTGCAACGTATTCGTTTTTGCGTCAAACTTTGCCCATTGTTTTTTCTGAATCCAGCCCAAAGCTATGGGTATGAAATGCTTTTCTAAATTGGTTTTTTCAGCAGCTTTTTCAATGGTGGCTTTTCCGCCGAATTCTTCTAGGGCGTTTATTAAACGCCTTTCTGGTAAGCCCTCTTTGGCGTGAATTTTTCCCTCCTCACTAAGCTTGATTACTGTTTGTTTCTCTTCATGAATTTTTAACAGTCCCTTCTCTTGCAATGTTAAGGCTGCACGCATTACAGCCGCATCTGAAAGCCCACTTTCAATCGTCAATTTTTCCACAGAAGCCTTTCCGCCAAGTTTTTCTAGACTTAAAAGTATTTTGGATTCTTGTTCTCTAAGCTTAACCATGATTTTTCCCCTTCGTGGATGTATGTGGCTTTTTCCGTAATGTAGTTGTTTCAGTTTTAATAAAAGTATGCATACCATCCAATGGCTTTTGACCAGAAAACTTTTTGTTTTTCAAGTAAATTGGCGGGACATCACTTCGTCGCCAAAAAAGAAAATGCTGAAAACATATTTATAGCTTATTCCACGCACGCTGTAAAGTTGACTAGAAATTTGTTCACACAAAATTTAATACGGTTTTAATGAATTTTATAAAGAGCTAAGACTTGCAGGCGGCATCCAATTGACTGAAAAAAATAAGAATGAAATGGTTGTTACCCCATGGGAAGTTAAGGGTAAAGTTGACTATGAACGTTTAATAAGGGAATTCGGAACGCAACCCTTAACAGAAGAACTCCTCCAAAGAATACAAAAACACACAGGCGAACTTCACCTTCAGTTACGGAGAGGCCTCTTCTTTTCCCATCGCGACTTAGATGTTGTCTTAGACTTGTATGAGAAAGGAACAAAATTCGTCTTATACACTGGTAGAGGTCCTTCCGGTCCAGTTCATATAGGGCATCTTATTCCATGGATTTTCACGAAACACTTGCAAGACAAATTTAAGACTAGGCTTTATTTTCAGATGACGGATGACGAAAAATTCTTAGTGGAAGACGAATTGAAACTTCAAGACACGAGGAATTTTGGTTATGAAAACGCTTTAGATTTGATTGCTTTAGGCTTCAAACCAGAAAACACTTTCATAATTTTCGACGTTAAAGACATTGACATGCTTTATGACATTGCCTTAGAAGTTGCGAAACGCATAACTTACTCAACAGCAAAAGCGACGTTTGGATTCCAAGAAAGCACAAACATTGGTTGGATATTTTGGCCGGCCCTCCAAGCGGTTCCATGTTTTATACATGCAAAGTTAACTGGCGAAAATGTTCCAGCCTTGATTCCAGCAGCCATAGACCAAGACCCATATTGGCGGGTAACCCGCGACGTAGCCCAAAAATTAGGCTATTACAAGCCAGCCCAAATTCACTGCCGCTTTTTGCCGGGATTGGGCGTTGGCGGAAAAATGAGTGCTTCAGAACCAGAAACATCCATATTCGTCATAGACCCGCCAGAGGTTGTGAAAAAGAAAATTTGGAATGCCTTCACTGGTGGTAGGGCGACAGTGGAAGAACAAAGAAAGCTCGGCGGCGAACCAGAAGTATGCACAGTGTTCCAATACTTCACTTTTCTATTCGAGGAAGATGACAAAAAACTGGCCGAAAGAAAGGAGAAATGCAAGAAAGGCGAAATTTTGTGCGGCGAATGCAAAACAGACTTAACAGAAAGAGTAAACAAATTCTTAGTTGAGCATCGAAAGAAACGAGAAAAAGCAAGAAACATAATAGAAAAATTCCATCTTAAACGTTAAAGTGGTGTTGTGAATGGCTGAAAAAGTTAATGTAAATCTTTCTTCTGCCTCAAGGCTTTTGCATCCAATGCACACTGTGCTTGTGTCTTGCGTTGGCAAGGCTGGAAAACCAAACATAATAACTTTAGCATGGGCTATGCCGACATCCATAAACCCGCCGCTTGTCGCTATAAGCATTGCTCCGCGCAGATATTCGCATGCGCTTATTGAAGAGACAAAAGAGTTTGTGGTGAACATTCCAACAATGGAAATATTGAAGGAAACTTTGTTTTGTGGCAGAAGAAGCGGCAGAGACCTCGACAAATTTAGGGAAACTGGCTTAACGCCAGCACCAGCCAGAAAGGTAAAGCCTCCAATAATAAAAGAATGCGTAGCCCACCTAGAATGCAAACTTCACAGCCAATTTACCGCCGGCGACCATACAATATTTGTTGGCGAAATAGTTGAAGCTTATGCGGAAAAAGAAGCCTTTACGGATGTTTACAATTTAGAAAAAGCACAGATGATTTTTCACATTGGCGGAGACGAATTCGCAACCCTCAAACCCAAAGTTTTCAAGCCTACACTCTAGAACTGGTAGCTTTCGGCTGGCTTCAGCGCTATAACTTTCACTTTTGGCACTTTTTCCTTGGCAATTCTCACAAATTCGTCTGCTGACTGCGCCAAAACTGGAAAGGTCTTGTAATGCATTGGAATAACAACTTTTGGCTTTAACAATTTAATGGCTTCCACAGCCTCTTTAGCGTTCATTGTGTAGTAGCCTCCAATGGGAATCAAAGCAACATCAAGCTTGTAAAACTCGCCTATGAACTGCATGTCTCCAAAAAACGCTGTGTCTCCAGCATGGTAAACGGTTTTGCCTTCACCTTGAATTATTACGCCTGTTGGTGCTCCTCGAGAGCACGTGTGAACGGCTGGAACAAGGGAAAGCTTCACTCCTTCAATTTCTATGCTTCCGCCAAAGTTTAATCCAACAACCCTTTTTACGCCGTTCTCTTGAGCGTAGTGGGCAAGCTCCACCACAGCCGCAAAGGTTGCACCCGTCCTTTTGCAAATGGCGAATGCTTCGCCTAAGTGATCTCCATGGTCGTGTGTAACAAAAACCATGTCCGCCTTGCTTATTTCTGAAGCCTTCACTGGTGATGTTGGATTTCCATCAAGCCAAGGGTCAACAAGAACAATTTTATCTGCAATTTCAATTTTAAAGGCTGCGTGTCCAAACCATGTTATTTTAACCAACCATTTTCACCTCATCATTAAACCTTTTAAACTATAACATTGTAAGCGTTAATAAAAATAAGTGTGAAGTTAATGAGCATTTACGACGAGGAAGCCCTAAAAAAATTCAAGCTGTCTGGAAAAATTCTCCGCGAAACACGGGAAGAAATAAGAAATTTTGTGAGTGAAGAAATGCCAATAATTGAAGTCTGCGAAAAAGCAGAAAACATAATACGAAAGAAAGGTGGAAAACCCGCTTTTCCTTGCAACGTTTCAATAAACGAAATTGCAGCGCATTACACGGCAACTCCAAATGACAAAAGCAAAATTCCAAAAAACTCCCTGGTTAAAGTGGACATAGGCGTCCACGTAGACGGTTATGTAACAGACACGGCAGTCACATTATGTTTCAACCCAGAATATGAAAGTCTTGTTCAAGCAGCGGAGCAAGCCTTGAAAAAAGCGATAGAAAACATCCGCCCAGAAATTTCCACGTCAAAACTGGGCGCCATCATTGAAAAGACCATAAAATCTCACGGCTTCAAACCAATTTCAAACTTAACAGGACATCAGGTGGGCAGATATCTTGTGCATGCTGGCACATCCATACCAAACGTTTCGCAATTATCCTTTTCAAAAATTAAACTTGGCGAAGTTTACGCCGTCGAGCCCTTTGTAACTCTTCCAGACGCTATTGGACGAGTAAGAGACAGCGAACTAGCCACAATTTTCCGCTTTCTCAAGTCTAGGTCGATGAAAAATCAACACTCTAAAGAACTTTTAAAATACATTGAGGAAAACTTTAGAACTTTGCCTTTTGCCGAACGTTGGCTAAAAAATGTTGTTCCACAAGTGCATTTTCATGAAGCCTTCAAAGAATTGTTGGCTTCCAAATCTATAATGGGGTATCCCGTATTCATCGAAGCCAGCAATAAACCAGTTGCTCAGGCTGAACACACGGTTTTAATAGTTGAAGATGGATGCGTTGTCCTAACCTAGAAGGGGAAGCGTTCTCTTTCCTTTTCTCTGACTTCCCTGTAAATTGCCGTTATCAACATTTTCTCGTTGCATTTTTGGCATTGGTCAACTTCCTTAAAAATGTAATCGCCCCGCTGGAACCCTCTGACGCTCTTAAAGCCGCATTTTCTACATTCAATCGTGGTTGTTATTGATGGAACTTCAATTCTTAAACTCATTATTCGCCTTCTTGTTTGAAACAGTAAGTATGTGGAAAAGGCTACGCCTAAGAATCCTATCAACAATAGGTATCCTGCGAAAACTTCTTGTTCAGTAACAAAAGCGTTTATGGCTACTATCAGAACCGTTAGAGATAATGCCAAAGTTACAAAAATTATCATCAACACGAATGAAGAAATTTTTGTTGCCGTAGACGCTGAAGCCTTACTCATTCTCATCTCCACCTACTGTCCAATACCAATAGTATTGCCCACCCCAGCAATTATCACCTTATCCCCCTCTTTAGTTCTTTCCAAGATAACATGCTTTATCCTTTCAATGGCATTGTCAACAGCGTCAAAAATTTCTTTGCGCATTGGTGAAACCGCATCGCCAATGTCCTCTTTTATTATTACAGCGTTTATTGGTATGCGATATTTTAAGATTGATTCTTCAATTTTGAATTGATCAACTCCGGGTCCGCCTATGGCTGTTCCAACACCTTCAGCAACTTCGCCGACTTCTTCGCCTTCAAGCTTCAAGGCAGCGTCAACCATAACTATTGTGGCGATTTTTCCCTCATTTTCCTCTATTAGCGTTTTAATGGCATCTCCAATTTTGCCAACGTTTCCTCCAGGTCCCTCAGCTTTGACAACATAAGCGGTGCGTCCCTCTATTGGCACTGTTGCGACAACACAGTCTTTGGGCAGTTTTCTTATTTCATGTCCATGCATAAGTTTTGCCGCCACCATGGCTCCTGCCCCATCGCCTATTGGTTGCCCATAAGCGAAGGCTTTTAATGCGCTGGCGTAGGCTTCTGCTTCCCGCATGACAAGGGGTAATATCATTTGCAACTGCATTATAACGTAAAGGCTTAATGTTTTCTTGCCAAGCAAATAATAATGCCTAATAACCTTGTAAATGTAGTTGAGCGCCATCGCCGCCTCTAAAGTGTTTTCTAAATTGTTTGCTTGGGTTTCATCCGCTGCTGGAGCCATAAGCTTAACTTCATCCTTAAAGCGTGTATCTCTAACATCAAGAATGTGTTCAAGCTTCCACACAACGCCGGCTGGGTCGAGGCTTTGCGGTGATATTGTGAAGTATTCTAAAAACCTGTCAACTCTGCTGGTTGGTTCCATCTGCGGTTTGCCTATTTCCTTAATTGTTTCTATGGCGATTTTCCTTCCTTCATCCTTTATGTATTTCAGTTTATAAAGTGAGCCTTCAACTTCCCTAAGCGTAACTTGCAGTTGGATTCTCTGTCCATAAAATATGAAAACTACGAAGAAAATGATGTAAAGTAGGCTTATAATCTGTGATAAATCAACCTGCAGCAACACTATGCTCAAGACCAGCATCAATTCAAACACTACTACCAACTCACCTTTCGAAAAACTATCAAACGCTTAGTTATAAATTTTAGGTAATTCTCCTCCAAATTTAAACACCAATTTTAAGTGGGGCTGCCAGCTTTCCCGGGTTCGCGTGGCCGAAGACCACACTACAACCGGAAACGGAGCACGGTTTAACTTCTGAGTTCGGAATGGGATCAGGTGGGTCCCGTGCCCTATGGCCGGCAAACCCCAGAATACACGTTAAGCCTTTGCTCATTAACTTTTCGCTTCAAAAAGTCTTTTAGCCTTTTTCTTTGAGTATGGCTTCCCATATTCCGAAGCCGCCCACCGTTTCTGGGCGCTCCACATGGTTATACCATCTTTTCTTTGTCCCAATTTTTGCCCGCATTTTCCACCCGAAAGATTTCGGCTCCTTCTCTATAATCTCCAATAACTTGTTTATTTTTTGAGTTATCTCTTCCCTGTCTTTCTTTTTGACTTGTTTTGGGTCTATGCCTGCTTCTGGGCCAAGCTTGTCTATTTCTGACAGGAATGTTTTGATTTTTTTAAGGTTTGTTGTGGCTGTGTAATAGAATCCCCAGTCTTGGGCTAAGAGTTTTGCAATGTATGAGGCGTCTACGCTTTCTTTTGCGCTTCCTTCTCTTATATCATGAGCTTTTAGCAGGAGTAAACAGTCTTTTAGGTCTTTTATGCTGAATGCTTCCCAAATCTGCAATTTTTCCAAAAGCATGTCAGTCACAGTGATTGTGGGATAATCAAGCTCCAATCTTCCCTTAAAATCAATTGGGTGATTTGCAACCAACAACTTGTCAAAGAAGACATCCACATAAAACCAGCCCTTTGGATGGTAATATATTTGCCTTTGAGACGCTGCTGTAGAAAGTGTTACTTTCCTCTTTACATATCCAATTTTATCAAAGAAATTCTTCATCTTTTCTCTATAATTACTGTAAGAGACAAAATCAATATCGCTATACTCTTGTCCCTCCAAAACTCCAGTGCCAATCCTACCCAATTTCTGCGCAAAATCTCTATATCCTTGACAATGCATGGCTATGCCAAGTCCACCCAAAATCCTCAAAATTACGCCCTCCCGCTTGGCATGTTCAACAATTTCTTCAGATTCCCGCAAGAAAATCTCTGTCGGAACAATCCCCATCCATTCTTCCGGCAGCTCCCGCCTAATTTCCTTCTTCAAAAGCCAAGCCATTCCCTAATCCTCACCCTTCCTATAAAAACAAGAATAACGCATATATTTTATCCTTCCAGTAAATCTAATGCTTCAAACACAACACGGGGCCGTAGTCTAGGAAGGTATGACGACGGGCTCCAGAATGCAACAAAACGGGTTTGCGGACCGCCATGCGGAATGAAGAAGTTCTGGAGCGGTCAAAGAGAAACCCGTAGGAACAGCCAAGCGCTGTTTCCGGGGAAAGGTCGTCGGTTCAAATCCGACCGGCCCCACCATTTGTTGGTTATTTTATTATGAAGTGTTTGTAGATTGGGTGGGCTTTAAATCTTAAGGTTGTTTCTGATTTTTCCACTGTTCCGCTCGGCAGCCTCATGCAGATAGAATTTACTATTGCTCCGTTTGGAGTGAAGCGGACTCCGTCTAAGAGTTCGCCTTTTGTTACGCCTGAAGCTGCAAAAACCAGCTCGTTACCTTTTGCCAACTCTTCTTGATTGTAAACTTTTTCTGTGTCAACGCCTTCATTTTTTAGTCTTTCCAGCCTTTTCGGGTCGTCTTTTTTGTCTTTCCAAACTTTCACGAGCATTGTTCCGCCTAAACATTTTACGGCGGTTGCTGCGATTGTTGCTTCTGGTCCGGCGCCTGCGCCTATGAGGAGGTCGACGCCTGAGCTTGGGATGCATGTGGCTACGGCTGCGGCTATGTCGCCGTCTGGAATCAAAATTATTCTTACGCCCAATTTTCTGAGGGTTTTTAGGATTTCCAAGTGTCTTTCGCGTTCCAACATTATAACTGTAAAGTTTTCGAGGGGTAAACTTTTTTCTTTGGCAACTATGTGCACAATTTCTTCTATGGGCATGTCAAGGGAAATTTTGCCAATAGAATGGTAGTCTGTTGCTATTTTGAAATAGTATCCGTCGTCTGGAAGAACCTGAAAACAGCCGGCTGGCGCACAAGCAAGGGCGGAAATGGCGTCTTTTCTGCCTTTTGATGCAGCTGTGCTGCCGTCAACTGGGTCTATGACAAACTCCACTTTTGGACCTTTTCCAGTTCCAACTTTTTCTCTTTTCATAAAGGC
This sequence comes from Bathyarchaeia archaeon, assembly GCA_038872535.1. GTDB lineage: Archaea > Thermoproteota > Bathyarchaeia > Bathyarchaeales > Bathycorpusculaceae > JASEJA01. The sequence continues at coordinate 12,930 of JAVZJY010000013.1, forward strand.
TGGTGCATTATCCTTTGGTCCTTCGCATGATATGACTTCTCCTTCCACGTCTGTTTGGGCTAGAACGGCTCTTGAAAATTCAACAGCCTTTGCATCTATCAGGTCCGTGTCGCCTTGTCCTATATGCAATGCAGCTCCTACGGCTGCGGCGACTGTGATACGCGTTAGAGAGGGGGCTAAGGCTCTAAGGGAAACCAATGGTTATTTGCTCCTTGTATTTTAATAGCTTTGAGTTATTTGTAAATCTTTTTAGGCTTTCCCAAAAGTTTTTCATCAATTTCTTTTATGCCTAACCCGTTCTGTTTTGGAAATGTGCGCATGGAATTTTTTATTTTTGTTCCGCCCTTTTTGACAAGTTTATCTTTTAATAAAATGTCTGAGTCCAAGTCTGCGTATTGTATGTTTTTGACTGCTGCAGCCAGGTGGGCTCCTGCGGCTATGCCTATTTCTGATTCTCCCATGCATCCTATCATGCATGGTATATTGGCGGCTTCGGCGATTTCAGCTATTTTTCTTCCTTTCTGTATTCCTCCGCTTTTCATTAGTTTTATGTTTATTAGGTCTACTGCTTCTGCTTGTATTAGGCGTATGGCGTCTTGTGGCGAGTGGATGCTTTCGTCTGCCATTATTGGTATGGGCGAGTTTCGCTTAACTTCTATTAAGCCCTTCATGTTTTCTGCTGGGACTGGTTGTTCGGCGAATTGGATGTTGAACTTTTCCATTTTGTTTAGGGCTTCTATGGCTTGCTTTGGCGTCCACCCTTGGTTTGCATCAATTCTTATTTGAATGTCTTCGCCAACAGCGTCGCGGATAAGCCTTAAGCGTTCAACATCTTCAGTTGGGCTGACGCCAACTTTCACTTTTAAGGCTTTAAAACCTTTTTTAACGGCTTTTTCGGCGTCTTTAGCCATTTCCTTTGGAGATTTTATTCCCAGCGTAATGTCAGTTAATACTTGTGTGCGGTAACCGCCCAAAAGCATGAAGAGGGGTTTGCGGGCTGTCTTTCCTAAAATGTCATGTAAGGCTATGTCTATGGCTGCTTTTGCAGCTGGATTATCCTTTACAATTGAATCCATAACTTCGATGGTTTGCTCAATTCTTAAGGGGCACATTCCAATAAGTTTTGGCGCAATTTTATCAATAACATTTATGGCGGTTTCCGCTGTTTCGCCTGTTACTCTCTTTGATGGCGAAGATTCTCCCCAACCGATTACGTCGTAATCTGTAACTATTTTTACGATTACGTTTTGGCTTTCTATGTGGGCTTCTGGGGCTATTCTGAATGGTTCCCTATAGCGTAGGGTTACAGGATAAACTTCAATTTGTTGGATACCCATGTTTTAATCGCCTAACTGCAGATTTGTGCGGTTTAATGGAAAAGCTTTACGAAATTTCCTCAACCACTGCTTTTCTGCGTCTTAAACCTCTAAACTTTAGTTTTGCGGTTAGGATTTTCTCTGTTGCAAACAAACGTGATGCAATGTACATTATGACAATGGTGAAAGCAGCAACATAAACAACGCCTAATGCAGCGGTTAAATTGTCGCCCATTGTGACGGCTTTGGCTGCGATTATTGGGTGGCTGAAGGGTATTGCGTAAATGAAAATTCTTAATGCAATTGGTAAAGTGTTAACATCCAGATACATGAGAAGTAGGGATGGTATGAATATTAAGGGGTAGATGTTGCCAACTATGGCTTGGGCTCCTCGCACATCTTCTGCAAATGCGGATACTATTACTGCTAATGCCAAGGCTGAAAGTAAAGTTACAAACAATGATAAACCTAAAAGCAAATAACCGAAAAGTGAAGGAACAAGCCCAAGAGAAACCAAGTCAACATTTGCGCCAATTGGGATTGTTGCCATGAAAGAACTCATGTAATAGTTGAATCCAACCATGTAAGCCACGGCGCCGATGGCTGCAACAATTATTGAACCTGACAGTTTTCCCATGAGGATTGCGAAACGGTCCATTGGCAAAGTTAAAAGTGTTTCTAAGGTTTTCTCTTCTTTTTCCATGGCTACGGATGTTGCGGCTATCTGCATGGAATAGCTGAGCAATATCATTATGGTTATTGGCATGGCTATGGCTTGTGAAAGCATTAGCCTATTAAGCGTACTTGGGTCAACGCCTTCCACAACTTGTCCCTTAACAATCACCGCTTTCTCCGGAACAACAACATCAGGCGCAACGTCTCTGTTAAACTGTTCAATGGAAACATCAATCATTGATGCCCCGATGCCTTCAAACATTCCAGTGCCAGAGAAAATGCTGTAGATTTTTATTGTTGCTTTTTCTTTTGCATTAACGCATTGGCTGAAGTTAGATGGAATTTCTATTATTTCTGTAGCGTTAAAATCAGCTAACAGAGGTAAAGCGGCTGTTACATTTGAGACGGGAACTTGAAAAACCCTCATTGAAACATTAAGATATTGGATAAATTGCGTAGCATTTTCTCCAGCATCATTGTTAATAACGAGTGCTGTGGTTTTTCCAGCAGTTTCTTGGGCTGACTTTATTGAAAAATTCATGATGGCGCCTAAAATTGGAAACATTATTAATGGGACAATTACCATTCCCAAAAGAATTTTCGGGTCTCTTATAAGTTCCTTAAGCTCCTTCAACAAGAAGTTTCCAAAACCTTTAAGCAAGTCCAACCACCTTTGCAAAAACTTCTTCCAAATTTGTGCTCTTGTATGCTTCTTTTAGTTCTTGGGGTTTTCCTTCTGCAACTATTTTGCCCTTGTTCAGTAGGGCTACTCTGTCGCATAGGTGTTCCACTTCAAGCATGTTGTGGCTTGATAGGAGCACCGTTACGCCATGTTCTTTTACATAAAGTTTTATTATTTCTCTTACATGATAGGCGTGTAAAACGTCCAGTCCGCTTGTTGGCTCGTCTAGTACGGCGAGTTTGGGTTTAGTCATCAATGCTCTTGCAACTAATAGGCGGCGTTTCATTCCCTTACTGTATGTTTTGGTTTTATCCCTCAATCTTTCACGTAAACCAGTGATTTCAGCTGCTTCTCTAACCATTTCTTTTGCTTCACTCTTGTTTTTAGTGTTAAAATTCGCCATAAACTGCAAATATTCCCAGCCAGACAAATTGCGGTAAGCCCCAGCCTCCTCTGGAAGATAGGTTATAATCCTTCGAACCTCATCGGCTTGGTGGATGACGTCTAAGTCGAAAACTTTTACAGTGCCAGAAGTTGGCAAAAGTAGAGTAGAAATGACGCGGAGGGCTGTTGTTTTTCCAGCACCATTCGGACCAATGATTCCAAAAATTTCCCCATAATTAACGTGAAATGTTAATCCGTCCAATGCGTGAATAACGCCGAAGACTTTAACTACGTCTCTTGCTTCCACAGCAAAGCTCAATTTTAAGACACCGAAGGTTTAACAATCAATAAGCCATTTAAAAGTTATGTTATTAATTTGCATAATGTATACTAAAAATTTAGAAAATTATGGTTTAATAAGAAGAGCATTTCGGTTTAGACTAATATCTCCTTCTTTGACTTCTTCTTTTTGACCAGCACTCTCGGCAGTAAACAGGCCTATTTGGGTCAGGCTCGAAGGGGACTTCGCATTCCTTTCCACAATCAGCACAAACTGCCTTATGCATCTCTTTTCCTGACATTTACTCTTTCATCTCCTTAACGTTTTATTGTGCAAAAACCGGTTTGCACAATGCACCTATTTCACGGTATTGTCTCTTATAAAACTTATCTTCAAAACTTGTAAAGGTTTCCAACACCGTTCCAAACGAAGGCTTCGGGCATGGTTTGGGCTATGGCGTAAATTCCTCTCCAACCAGTGCAATGACATGGCGCTATCAAGTATGGTTTTATTAGTTTCAGTTTCTCAACCGTCTGGCTTATTCTCGGTTCATATTCTTTTCCAGCCAAATGGAAACCTCCCATAACAGCGTGAACTTTTTCAACTCCGGTTATGCGCTGTGCATGTTGTATTGTGTTTATTATGCCTGCATGAGCGCAACCAGACAATATCACAAGACCTTTCTGTTTAATGTTGATGACAATTGCCCTGTCATCCCACATCCAAGGATAAGGCTTCCACTCTCCATCAATTAAAACCCTGTTCCTTGGAGAACCATTTTCAAAATCCGTTTTAGGTGGGATTTCGCCTGTAACAAGCACAGCACCATCAGCTATAAGATATGGCTGTTTAGTTTTGACATATTCGGCTGGCTTCACCATATCCTCTGACGGGAATGGCGGATCTTTCCTAATTGTCCCATCCTTTTGTGCGGTTCCCCTTGTTTTGAACATGTCCTCATGCACTAGGATAGGCAATTCTCTCTTGTTAGCTGCTTTCACAACAGCCAGCAACCCGCCGAAATGGTCATCATGACCATGAGAGATAACAATAGCCTCAATTTCAGAAAGCTCTATGCCCATCCGCTTAGCATTGGTTACAACACCTTCTGGGCTTCTGCCTGTGTCAAACAATATTGTATTAGCGTTTCTGCCTTGGAAAACTCGAATCAGGAACGAAAGTCCATGCTCAGCTATTGGTAAACGGAAATGTTCTCTCACCCATTTCTGTCCTTTTCTCTCTTTTATCCAATCTCTTACTTGTCGAACTTCAATCTTTTTTATTGTTGATAGAACATCTATGGAGTTGTCCATTAAACTTATTATCTCTACACCATCAACATTTTTGAATGGAACACGCATTTCATCCATAAAGATTTCTCCAAATTTGATATATTGTTTGGAGCTACATAATAATATGTATTAAAATATTTATGTCATAGCACTGAAAAGTGTTAAATATACGAGTCATCGTAATTCAGATTTGGAGCGCTCGTAGAATGTCCCAAAGCCAACAAATTACAGCAGTAACAGAGGAATATCTCGAATGCATTTATAGACTGCAAGAAAAAAGCGGAGCCGCCAGAACCAGCGACATCGTCAAAATGCTCGGGGTTGTCCCCGGAACAGTTACGAATACTGTAGAGCGTCTAGAGAAGGATGGATTTTTAACACATGCGCCCTACAAGGGCGTTAAGCTTACACAAAAAGGCAGAAAAATAGCATTACAAGTGATAAGAAGGCACCGGTTATCGGAACGCTTGCTTGTAGACATTCTGCACATAAAATGGGAGGAAGTTCATGAAGCGGCTTGCAAGTTGGAACATGGCATAACTAAAGAAATAATTAAACCTTTAGAAAAGGCGCTGAAACATCCAAAAACCTGCCCTCATGGAAACCCAATCCCAACAGCATGCGGAGGAATAATCGAAGAAAAGTCCACGCCTCTGACAGATTTCGCCCCGGGCAAGAAATGCGTGATAGTGAAAATAACAGAGGAGCAAGTGGACTTGCTACAATACTTAGGCAAACTTGGACTTGTGCCTGGGGCTTCAGTAGAGATTCTGGAGAAAGCTCCCCTTAGCGGTCCAATCACTGTGAAGATAGGTTCAACGCATCATGCCATAAGCCGCCAAGTAGCCTCAGTCATTCAAGTTAAACAATTAAAATGAAAAGTTGGTGATTAAATGGAAAAACGGGAAGTTCCACTGACCACATTAAAAGACGGAGAAACTGGAATAGTCATTTCCGTAAAAACTGGACATGGCAGGGGAAGAGGAAGAAAACGAGGAATGTGTGGATTTGAAAAGAGACTAATGGACATGGGATTAACTCCAGGAACAAAAGTAACCGTTGTAAAATCAGCCCCCTTCCATGGACCCTTAGAAATTCTCGTGCGAGGCTCAAGACTCGCCCTCGGCAGAGGAATGGCTGAAAAAATTTTCGTGGAGATAGAAAAGTAAATGGCTAAAAAGAAACTTCTAATCGCCTTAGCAGGAAACGCCAATGTTGGAAAATCCGTTATCTTCAACCACTTGACTGGCTTACATCAACACATTGGCAACTGGCCTGGAAAAACTGTGGAAAAAGCAGAGGGAACGCTTCACTTTAAGGGATACACAATTGACATTATCGATTTGCCTGGAATATATTCCCTCTCCACCTATTCCTTAGAAGAGTTGATTTCTAGAAAATACATTGCCGTTGAAAAACCAGACGTTGTCATAAACGTTGTGGACGCTTCCGTCCTTGAAAGGAACCTCTATTTTACATTGCAGCTCATGGAATTGGAAACCCCCATGGTTATAGCGTTAAATCAGATGGATATGGCGAAGAGAAAAGGAATACAAATAGATGTTGAAAAATTGGAAAAACTTTTGGGAATACCCGTCATACCGACAGTTGCCATAAAAGGAGTGGGCATTTTCCAACTTTTAGAAAAAGCAATTGAAGTGATTGAAAAAGGACAGGCTGCAAAGTATGCGCCAGTTACGTATGGAGAAGAAGTTGAAGAGAGAATTGCCAAACTCACAAAAATGGTTGAGGGCATCCAATTTTGGTATCCGTCAAGGTATGTTGCAATCAAACTGTTAGAAGGAGATGAAGAAATAGAAAGGGAAATCAAAAAGCTTAACCCACAAATAGTTTCTGCAGCCAAAAAACTTGCAAGCGAAATTGAAAAGCTCCATGGGCATTCATGTTCAACAGTGATAACTTCTGAAAGATATGAAATTGCTGGCTGCATCGCCAGAGAAGCCCAAAAACTGGTGTCTCCAATAAAGCCAAAGTTAGGAGAAAGACTGCACAACATTACAACCCATAAAATCATGGGATATCCAATAATGGTTTTCTCGCTGCTTTTGGTATTCTATTCCATCTTCACCTTCGGAGGATGCCTTTCAGACTTATTAAACAATTTGTTTTATGGATGGGAACCCAGTTTTTTAAGCCTTTTTGGGACAGAAGTTTTTGGAAAATTGGTTTGGAGCGTTCTTGAAGGCGTTATTGCAGGTGTTACAATAGCATTGCCTTACATTGTCCCATTTTACATTATACTATATTTTCTAGAAGATTCAGGCTACCTAAGCAGAATTGCCTTTTTAATGGACAACATCATGCATAAAATGGGATTGCATGGAAAAGCCTTCATCCCTCTAATTTTGGGATACGGATGCAACGTTCCAGCCTGCTTAGGATGCAGAATAATGGAAACCCAAAGGGAAAGGCTTCTCGCAGCCTTTGTTACAACACTTGTGCCATGCGCTGCTCGCACAGTCATAATTCTTGGCTTGGTGGGCAAATATTTAGGCATACAATGGGCATTAACGCTTTACATATTCGACCTAGCAGTAATTTTCATCCTTGGAAGACTAGCCTTTAAGGCTCTTCCAGGCGAGCCAACAGCCCTAATCATGGAAATGTCCGATTACAGATGGCCCCATATAAAAACTGTTTTAAAACAAACATGGTTTAGGCTGGCTGAATTCATAAAAATAGCCTTTCCACTAATAATTGTTGGAAGCTTCGCCATAAAACTTGCCGAAATTCTTGGCTTGCTCGAGCCAATCGCAATGACGCTAAGCCCCATAACAGTAGCATGGCTTGGACTGCCAGCAATAACAGGAATAACATTGATATTTGGCGTTTTAAGAAAAGAGCTAACGCTAGTCATGCTTGCAACGCTTTTTGGAACAACAAACTTCGCCGAAATTCTTAGCCCAGTTCAAATGGTTGTCTTCACACTTGTAGCCATGTTTTACATACCATGCATAGCAACAATTGCAGCCTTAACTAAAGAGTTCGGCTGGAAAAAAGCGTTATACATAACAATTTTCGAAATAATTTTCGCGATAAGTTTGGGTGGAATAACTCTTAGAATCCTAACTCTTATACAGCCTACTATAGGGTTTTAGTTTTGTGAAACCATGCTCGTTCCACATAGAAATCATTTTTCATTACTGCAAGACTTAAACCTGGTGCACGTGCCTCCATCATTATTATAGTAACGAGGTTTTCGATTTTCTTTTTCACATTTTCAAGCAATTCAATTTCACATCCTAACATATTTTTAACATTACTGCAACTTATTTGATTTAAGCATTTGTGAAAAGCAAATAATTCGACGATTCCTAAAATAACCTAAAGTCTGGTGGGGCTGCCCGGATTTGAACCGGGGTCCTTCCCGCAAGTGGCAAACGCCAACACGCTTAGAGAGCCCAAGTCTCCAAGCCTAGACCAAGCTAGCCGACAGCCCCTTCTGTTATGGGCTTATGTTAGAATAGAATTTTAGAGGCTGAATTTAAAATTATTCTCTTTAAAGTTCTGAATTATTTCAGTGTCTTTTTACGCTACATTGTAATACTTTCGGGCAGATTAGGCATTCGTCTGGGATTGGCATGTCTTTTGGAACTGCGTTTAGGAATCCGAAGTAGTGGGCGCATTTTGCTGGTGTGTCAAGGACTTTTGGGTATTCTGTTGGTTTGACGCTTACTATTTTCATGTTTTCAATTATGATGTCAAGTTTTGAATTGCAGTATGGGCATGCATAGTAGTTTTGTCTTGGTATTGTGGAGGAATCTGTTAGCACTGCTGGTTTGTCAAAGGTTTTTCCACATCCCTTATATGGACATTTAAGTTTTTCTTCGTGAATGTGGAGAGGCGGCATGTTTTATCGTCCTCCATATGAATCGTTAATATTAATATTTAATAAACATTTCCGTTCACAAGTACAACAAAAATACACAAAACAAAAGCCTCGGCCGGGCTTTGATCCCGGGACCTACAGCTTACGAGGCTGTCGCTCTACCAGACTGAGCTACCGAGGCATCATATTTGTAATGGCGGCATTTGTCTTTTAAACCGTTCTTCTATTTTTATGGGTTTGCTGAGGATTTTTAAGTTTATACACCATATTCATTTGGTAAGGAGGAAGCCATTTTGCCTCTTTCAAAAGATGTTGGAGAAAGAAAAATAATTGAACTAATTCTGGAACAGTTAGAAAAGATGCCGAAGATGCCTATACCCTTCGGCGATGACATTTCCGCATATGATATTGGGAACGGCAAACTTGCAATATTAAAAACAGACATGCTTGTGGACAAAACAGATGTTCCTCAGAAAATGAGTCTTTGGCAAGCAGCCCGCAAGGCTGTTGTCATGAACATTAGCGATTTTGCAGCGAAAGGCGTTAAACCATTAGCAATTCTTGTATCTCTTGGACTTCCAAGGAGACTAACGGAAAAGGATATAGAAGAAATTGGAAGCGGGTTGAATGCTGGAGCCCGAGAATATGGCGCTTATGTCATTGGAGGGGACACAAATGAAGCTTCAGACCTTGTAATTAGCATCTCGCTGTTTGGAATAGCTGAAAAAGGGGAAGTTATGCTGCGGAGTGGAGCAAAACGAGGAGACATTGTTGCGGTTACGGGCTTTTTTGGTAAAACAGCAGCTGGGTTAAAAATTCTTGTTGATGGATTTGAGGCGCCAGCCAAAATTCGCAAAGCACTTGTTGAATCAGTTTTGATGCCAAAGGCACGTTTAAAAGAGGGCTTAGCCCTAAGCCAAACAAAAGCGGTTACATCAGCGATAGACTCAAGCGACGGCTTAGCATGGAGCCTTCATGAAATTTCGAGGGCAAGCAAAATTGGCTTCTTAATTGACAAGCTTCCAATTGCTGATGAAGCTAAGAAATTTGCTGAAATCAATAGCATTGACCCTTTGGAGTTGACACTTTATGGAGGAGAGGAATATGAACTTGTTTTGACTCTAAAGCCAAAAATTTGGAAAAAGGCGGAAAGGGCTGTTGAAGAGGTTGGCGGCAAACTTTTGCCCATAGGAAAAGTTACAGCTGAAGAGCATGTTTTTCTAGAATTGAAGGGAAAGAAAATCGTTATTGAGCCTCGAGGTTGGGAACACTTCAAAAGCATTAAAGGTTAATTTTGGAGTGAACGGCAATATACTTGAGTGTTAATGTCTGATTTAACACGCTATCCGACTGTTCGAAAGGCGATATTTTATGAAAAATTAGCCAACGATAAAGTTAGATGTAGCCTCTGCGAGAGAAGATGCGAAATTCCATCTGGCTCAAAAGGGTTTTGCAAAACAAGGGTTAACATAAACGGCGAATTATACACGCTTGTTTATGGTTACATAAGCGCCATTGAAAGCCGCCCAATAGAAATAAAACCCTTCTTCCATTACTGGCCCGGCTCAACAGCCCTCACATTTTCCACATGGTCCTGCAATTTAAACTGCATCTGGTGCCAAAATTTTCACCTCTCAAAGGCTGAGCCAAAACCAGAAGAAGCCGCTTATTATCCGCCGGAAGAAATTGTTAAATTAGCCCTTTACAATGGTGATGCTGGTTTATGCGCAAGCTTTCAAGAGCCTACTCTTCTTTCCGAATGGGCAATTCACCTATTCAAACTTGGCAAAGAAAAAGGGATAAAATATTGCTGTTACGTCTCAAACGGATACATGACATTGGAAGTTCTTAAAGCGCTTTCTGAGGCTGGAATGGATGGACTAAAAATCGATGTGAAAGGCAAAAGCGAAACCTATGCGAAATATTGCGGAGGCGCCGATGCAGAAAAGGTTTGGAGAAACGCATGTGAAGCCAAAAATTTAGGGTTGCATGTAGAAATTGTAAATTTGGTTGTTACGGACGTTAACGATGATGAAGAATCTTTAAGATGGGTTATTGAAAAACATTTGAAAAATGTTGGACCAGAAACTCCACTGCATTTTACACGGTATTTTCCAGCCCACAAATTCAACAATCCACCAACAAAAATTGAAACTTTAGAGCGGGCTTATGAAATGGCAAAGAAGGCTGGAGTTCTTTATCCATACATTGGAAATGTTAACGGTCACAAATACGAAAACACGTATTGCCCAAACTGTGGAGAAAAACTGATTAAAAGATTTGGACCACAAGTGATAGCTTATTCCATTACTGAAGACAAGCGATGCCCAAAATGCGGCACACGTGTGCCAATAAAGGGCAAGCATAATCGGCGTTCGCATTGGAAATTTTAATTTTACTTCTTGAGGGTTTCATTGAGCCTTAAGTATAATATTGCGCCTATTGCTCTGCCAACCATTGAAATCATGTAGACAATTTGCAATCCAACAATTAAGCCGAAAGCATCAATCGTATAAGCGGATAGGTATCCTCCAATAAGGGAACCAACGAAAGAACTCATACCCAATACCAAATTGAATACAGCCGTGAAGCTTCCGCGGTACTCTGGCGGTGAAATGTCTAAGAGATAAGCGGTTATTCCTGCCTGCCCAAGAGCTGTGATTAAACCCCAGAATGCACCTATACCTATTAGGACGTTAATGTTTGGCGCGAAGGCGTAGGCTATTGGCACAGTTATCAGGCTGAACCTGTATAAGATTAAGGCTGGCTTTCTTCCCATCGTGTCTGTGAATCTTCCAGCCCAACCCTGAAAAATTATGGTTAGCAGAGATTGGACAACAGAGAGTAAGGCTATTTGCAACATTGATGCGCCGAGCACGTCCACTTGCGTTCTTGGAAGGAGGGGCCAACAAATTGACATTGAGAATTCAAAGAAGCCTGCAATAGTGCAGTATTTGACGAATTCCGGGTTTTTTCTTGCATATTTTAGAGTGCTAAAAAAGTCTGAGGCGAATTCCTTTGTTAAGTTCAGTTTTTCGCCATTTTTCTTTTCTTTTATGGAAACCATTGGCAAGCATGAGATTATGCCGCATAAGGTTGCAATTAACAATGGCAGAAACATCATTTCTTGCGGTGTTCCTCCAACACTTATCATGAGCCAGCCAGAGGCTATGGTGGCTATGAAGCTTCCAATAGAAGTCCACAGGTTTATGTTGGCGTTTGCCCTTCCAAGCTTGGATGATGGAACCAAGTCGCCTATTAATGCCGTTATGGCGGGGGTTGCCATAGACCCCAAAACTGCTTGAACGGCGATTAATATTATCAGTTGAGTTGCATTTGCCACAAAAATCATTGGAATCCAAAGCAAAGCCATCGTCAATGTGCCTATAATTATGAAGGGTACTCTGCGTCTCACTTTGTCGCTTAGTCTACCCCAGAAGACTTGCATTACATTGTTTGATATGTTTGATGATGATTGATACCATCCCATTTCTGCGGATGAGGCGCCAAGTTTTACGGCGTATGCTCCCATGAATGGGCTAACCATTCCGCTGCCCAAGGAGTTGACTACTGAGCGCACATAAAGTGGTTTCAGATTCGCTTCTTTTTCGTCTGCTTCCAATTTTGGGTCACGTTTGCGATTCTGTTTAGATTTTTCAATAGAGCATATTGGAAGCTTAAAAACTAATCGTGCGCTCTAGTTAAGGATTTGCATGTTATTTTTAGAATTTTTGAAGCGAAAATTATATTTGAAAGTTCTTTTTGCCTTTCAATCTCGGTTCGGGGTTCAGAATTTTGGGCGAAAACTTTAGCCTACTTCTTTTTATTTTTCCGCTTTTTAACAAGCGTTACTGTGGATGTTTGAGTTAACTGCCGAATTTTTGCGTTTGGAAATATGCGTTCAATTTCTTTTCGAAGCCTTGTTAGGTTCACTTCGCCATAAGTTTTCACGTCTATTATGGGTTTTTCATTTTCGTCATAACTCACGGACACCGTGTATCCCGAACCAACTTCAACCTGGGTTGGTTCCAAAACAAAACTTGATTCTCCAGTTTCCATTTCAACGATGTCTTGAGCCTCATGTTTTTGTTTACGCTCTGCCATCTTAACCACAACATTCTAAAAACGCCATATTGAAATTAAAAGATTATTATGTTTCAATACTGATTTGCTGTTCTGTCTAAGAGATAATTTAGAACTGTTATGCAAGAAGCCGCCAAATAAGGTTTCTTGCCCAAAGAAACTTTTTCACCATAACGCAGGGCGAAAGCCTCAACTCTTTTAGGTAAACCCACATGATCTCCTAAAACAAAAACTGGTTTTTCGCCAATTTTTGTTTCAAATATATCCTTTCCACCCTCCTCCAAAACATAAATTTTTGATTCCTCAGCCCTAGCTTTAATGAAAGCCTCAAAACTCATTTTGGACAGGCTTATGCCCGGATGCGCTTTTCCAGCCAAAACCTTTTTCAGGATTTGCTTCCATGTTTCATGGTCTGTGCGGACATCGTGAAGGGTTGCGCCATCTATTTTTAAGTGAAGCGGCGGTTTTGGCGGACCATTTAGAACAGCGTGGAAGACGATGTCTTTGCGGATGGCATGGGATAGAAAGAGGCTGGCAATGGCACACTCGTAAACTATGTCCAAGCGCCCAGCATCATGCAAATTCTTCCAGTTCGAATCCGTCCTGCCCAAACGAGAATACAAAACAAATTCCCGCATCAACTTTCCCTCATAACATTGTATAGTTCGTGAAAATTATCATTTACTGTTCGCCCAAACACCCTTGCAAGCACCTTGCTATTTACAAAAAGAAAAGATGATTCGGCTAGAGATTACTAAAACTAACAAGGCAAGGATAAAGCCTATAGGGGAAGGGGCTGTAAAATCCTAAGGGAGACTATCTAGGGCTACGGTTTTATTTTCAAATTAGAAAATAGATTAAAAGCGTAACCGCAAACGTCACCAAAAAAGAGGGAATAACATACCTATAGGCTTTTCCAATAGAACATCTGAAATAATCAGCTGTAAATGTAAAACACAAATGAGTTGGCGCAATCACATACCCAAGATAAGCACTCATGTAAACAAGCGAAACAACATTAGGCAAAAACTGCACAACCCCCTCCATAATCGAAACGCTTATAGACACCCCAGCCAAAGGCGAACCCGTCAGAAACCCTAAAACACCAGGGATAACCGCCAAAAAAAACACAACATTAACATTTCCATCCACAATAAAACTTTTGAAAACTTCAGACACCCCAGCAGCCTTAATAACATTCCTCAATAAGAAAGCACCATAAACCGCAAATGTAACTCCATAAATCCCCCTATTCTTCAAAGGCTTCACAAGAATCCTCGCATTTGCTCTCGAAACAAAAATCAAAACAATAATCCCAACAACCGTCGCAAAAAGAACATCAAAACCCTGCTGAGACAAATTAAACCCCACCAAACCCAAAGAAACAACCACAACAATCGTCGACAAAATCGGAGAAAAAGAAACAAAGAAGCTCCACAAGTTTGAGCCCAACCCGTTTCCTTCACAACTCCCTCCGCTCTTTACATTTGAAACCCTCCAAAAAGCCACAAAATACCCAACAACCACCATAACAACAACAACCGGAATCTGACGCAAAATTATCAAAAACATAGACACATTAGTAAGCGCCGCAGTTGCCACTAACACCTGACTAATAGGATAAACTGGAAAAATCGTGTGCCTAAACCACAAGTTCACATAAGTTTTCTTTTCCCGCGTCAACCCCAACTTTTCCGTTTCAACATCCACTATAGGCGCAGACATTAACGCTCCACCAGCAACAGGCAAAAAACCAATCACAGCCGGAAGCACACTTGAAATTATTTTTGAATTTTTAACAATTCTGCTTAAGCTCTCGCTTAGACGCTTAATTACCCCTGTTTCATTGTAAAGCTGACTCAAAAAAGTAATTCCAAAAGTTGCAAACACAACCAAAATCGCCTGCAAACCTTCAACCGTTGAATAATCGGTGGTGTCAAAAACCACCTTAGGAATACTTTGCCAATTAACCGTAAGCAAAGCCAAAAGCAAAGCCGTCACATTCAACGTTATTGCAAGATTCGCACGCTTATACAACAATACCCCAAGAAAACAGAAGGCAAGAATGACAGCCGGTAAAGGATCTACAAGTCCCATTTGTTAACTCTCACTTTCACTAAATGTTTAGAAAAAGCAAAATATCCGCCACACTCTTAATTTTTTCGTCTAAAACAGATAAAACATTCACTGACCAAGTGATGGTTGAACATGAAAAGGAAAGTTTTCATTTCAGGCCCTATCCAATGCATGGAAAAAGAACAATCTTACAGACAAATCATCCGTGAAATCTGCGTTCGCTGCGGTTACGAACCCATAGACCCATGGGAACGCGAAAAAACTATCTACAGAGGAACCGAGCACGACTGGTGGAGTAATGTTCCAGCAGCCGATTTTATAAGAAGAGATTTAGAAGACATAGAAAAATGCGATATTTTAATCGCCTATCTTCCAAAACTTTCAGCCGGAACATGCATGGAACTCTTCTACGCCAAACTCAAAAACAAACAAACCATTTGCATATGTCAAATCAAAACCCCAAGCCCATGGATAACAACTCACTCAGACATAATGTTGAAAAAGATAGACGAGCTTGAAGATATTCTAGAGTAAACGTTTATCCATTGAAGCCCAATTTAGAAAAACAAAATAAGAACCTCAACAAAATCTCTTTAACCAATGATACAAGCGGTCGTAGTCTAGCCTGGTCTAGGACATCAGCCTGCCACGCTGACGACCCGGGTTCAAATCCCGGCGACCGCACCAACCCATATTGGTCTTTACAGGTTTAATTTTCATCGAAGTCCATGACATTGCAGAAAACTTAAGGGCATAAGTCCTACTGGCTTGATTTTACACAAAAATGGATGCGATTTGTTTATGTTTAACCATCATGTTAGTATTCAAAGTCAAAAAGCGAGAGTGAAATTGATGGAAGCCAATAAAGGTTATATTACCATGCTGCATGGTGCCGGCGGAGCCGTCATGCACGAGCTTGTTAGGAATTACATAGTTAAATATTTTGGCGGTTCCGGTGATGCTGAGGTTCCACTGGAAGCCTTGGACGATGCTGCGGTTGTAGGCGGTGTTGTTTT
>JAVZJY010000014.1:0-26558 GCA_038872535.1 Bathyarchaeia archaeon
AAAGAGCCGCCTGTTTAATAAGTAACCAACGAAATCCTCATGTTTAACCGTGAAGATGGTTTCCAAATCTGGCGAGTAAATTTTAATGCCCTCTATCTTCTTTTCCAGTTCGCCGCTCTGAGGCTTTTCTAAACCTACACTTTTCAAATGGTGTTCTCCGAGGGCGTCTCCGCATATTTTCTCTCCAATTTCCTCTCTTCTCTTTCTTTCCATTAAACAAACTTTTAAGCCAACTTCAGCAGTAGTTTTTGCAGCTAAACATCCAGCTGTGCCAGCACCAACAACGATTACGTCAAATTTTTCCAAGGTTTGACATCTCCTTGGATTAGATATACTTTCTATACTTTGTTGTATAAGTAAACCTTTATAAATCATAAAGTAAGCCTTCCCACACTTGGTGTAAACAAATGAACTCAAAAGCAGCAATGAGCAGTGAACTTCGTAAACTTGTAGAGGAACGTGTTGAGCGAACACTTAAAGGAATAGAAGACACACTCAGACGCATACTAGAAAGCCAAGAAGTAAGTCTAATAGACTTAAAGGAGGACATACAAAGCCTTGAAGAAAGCTTCAACTTACTATCCCAAAAGTGGGACCTAGAAATATTATACATCCTTTTCTTAAAAATCACCTGTAGTTTCAACGAACTAAAGAAAATCCTCGGCGTGAACTCCCGCACCTTGTCTGATAAGTTGAAGACTCTAAAGCGATATGGTTACATTGAAAGGATAGTGGAAACTGGACCGCCTTTAAGGGTAAAGTACACTCTTACGACAAAGGGAAAGAACACGGCACTTCTAGCATTACCATTACTATATTATTCAAGCAGTTCAACTCCGCTAAAATGATCAACAACGCAACTGTTTCGCTTTATTTTTGCTGTATCATTCTCTCTAAAACAAGATTTTTACTTGATTTCTTCTTTAATCCAATCGGTATTTCCGTTGTTTCTTTACAAGTTTCAAAAACCATGCATGTTAAAGTCTTTTCTATACCCTTAACAAGCCTTAACCTATCGATGACGAACTTTCCTATCACATCAACATTTTCAGCCTTAAGTTTTATCAGTAGGTCCCAATCTCCAGTTATTATGTGAACTTCTTGAACTTCTGGAAACTTTGCTATTTCATTGGCGATTTCTCTCTGTGAAATCAGCGTGGCATTGTCTTTTGTTCTGTAGGAGACGGATGCTAGAATGAATGCGGTTGTTCCGCTATTAAGCTTCTGCGCATTCAAAATTGCCCTATAACTTTTTATTATGCCCATCTCTTCCATGCGTTTTATTTTTGCAAAAACAGTTGTAATGGGTGAATCTATTTTTCTTGCAATTTCTCTAGCGGTAAGCTTACAATCACTTTGGATTAGTGAGAGAATAGCCAAATCTTTCTCATCAAGTTTCTGTTCCATAATTGTAATTATTACAAAAGTATAATATAAAAACTTAACTTTCTGGAAAAATTGCAATATTTTTTATAAAAAGTTTATAATAGTAATCTACAATTTGGATATGCTTAGAAAAACTTGATAATGTTAAGGCTCAAGGGGCGAGCACATGGCAAAGCGACAAAAGCTTCTAACTGTAGCCGAAGAAAGGCTTATGAAGATTCCAAAGCCTTTGGAGCAACTCTCCGAAAGTGAGCTGCAAAGAAAACAGCGTATCGGCAAAGTGTTAACGCATGTCCTGAAGTATCTTACTGGAGAATTTGTGAAAGATGGGTTTGAGTGGTTATTGCCTGTGATATTTTCCAAATCAACAGACCCTTTATGGCCAGATCCCGAAGCCTCAATTGACAAACGTGTCGAAATTGAAATTTATGGAGAAACGGTTAGGGCAAATTTGAGTATGATAGTTCAAAAAATGGTTGCGTCCTCTCTGATTTATCCTAAATTGTTCACACTATCCCCGAACATAAGAATAGAAAAAGCGGAAAGGGCAAACAGTGGAATTCACGCCTACGAGTTCACACAATTAGACTTTGAAATGAGAGATGCTACATCAGATGATGTTAGATGTTTTGTTGAAAGAGTATT
This sequence comes from Bathyarchaeia archaeon, assembly GCA_038872535.1. Classification (GTDB taxonomy): domain Archaea; phylum Thermoproteota; class Bathyarchaeia; order Bathyarchaeales; family Bathycorpusculaceae; genus JASEJA01. Next base: position 2,032 of record JAVZJY010000014.1, read on the forward strand.
AGTTGGATTGTTGCAGCATTTAAGGGCTAATATGCGAGATGAGTTGACGTATCTCCGTAGATACAATGGCTTAACGGTTCCAGAAACGCCCTTCAAAGTTTATGACAGAAGAGAACTTGAAAAAAGCTACGGGCATGCATGGGAAAAATGGCTATTAAATGAAATCAACCATCCAGTTTGGATAACAAACATCCCAAGAGAATTCTATGACTTTGAAGACTTTGAAAGCGGCATATGGGACAATTACGATTTGCTGCTTCCAAAATATGGAGAAGTATTATCTGGTGGCAGAAGAGAATGGGAATACGAAAAAATAATCAAGAAAATGGAAAGAGACAAAGTTAAAAAAGGAAATTATAAAATACTACTGCAACTGGCTAAAGAGGGAAGACTAAAACCGTCAGCTGGTGCTGGAATAGGGATTGAAAGGCTGGTTGCATGGATAGTGGGGGCAAGACATATAGTGGAAACTCAGTTATTTCCAAGGGTTCCCGGTGTAGTATACGATTTGTAAATAGTGCTGGATGTGTAAATGTTAAACTGAATTTTGCATTCATATTACTGATTCATAATTGTTAATTATATTCTTGGCTAACCATGCCTTTCAAAGGAAAAGGTGCATTAAAATGATGAAGAAAACAGCTGCAAAGAAAGATGTGGTTTACACGGTTGATTTGACAAAAATTGATGGTGATGGAGCCTTTCCATGTCCTAAATGCGGAACCATAATATCTCCAGACGATGAAACTGAAGAGGTTTACCAAATTCTCGAAACTAGGGTTAAAGGTGACGAGCTGGCAGAACTGGTTTTAATGTGTAACAAGTGTAAAAGCACCATTAGGCTTGTGGGTTTTCTGTCACAGTCAGAAGGTTAAATTGGGCTATTACTTTTCTTCAAATCTTCTGCTTATTAGGACAAAAACTAACCATAAGATGATGCCATAAAAAACGCCATTAAAAACTGCGCTTAAAAATTCAGAGTATTCGCTTATGCTTCCTCCGATTAATGCGCAAAAGAAGTTTCCAGGAAACATCGGCGAAGGAATCAACAGCGACGCTGCTGTGAAAAGTAAGAAAAACGTCATCAAGATTGCCAATCCCCTCATTGTGATTTTCCCCTTTGCACGTTATGGTTTAATTTGGATAGGTCTTCCTTAGAAGATATCGAGTATAACAATATTTAATAAACATTACTGTTCACTCGCGCAACAAAAATACAAGACGCCAGCATCCCTAGAAAATCCAAATAGGAAACGAACACAAAACAAAAATCGCCACAAGGAGAACTGTCAAAAGCTTTCTGCTTAAGGATAAACTGGAAACGTCATCCAATGGACCGGGGTGCCTATACATGGACATGAAAAGTACAAAGAAAGCCATTGGCCAAAATCCTTCTACAATCAACAACAAAATTGAAAATAAAGTTAAAATGCTTCTTGTTTTTTCGCCGACCATAGATCTGGCTACATGCCCACCGTCAAGCATGGCTGCTGGCAAAAGGTTAAGCATGGTAACTACCATACCAACCCATCCAGCCAAAGCGATGGGATGCACTAGCAAGATTTCTTTTGGAGAAGTTTGAGGTATGAGTCCAAAATTGGACAAAAATTGGTAAAGTAGAATAAAAAGAATTGTTGGTGGTAATTCGCTTACATTCTCTGATGGAGGTGATGGAATTGATAATGTTAACCCTAAAGAAGTCACAATAGTGGCTATTATGAAACCTATAATGGGACCACTTGAGCCTACGTCAAAAAGTGAATCCTTGTTAGGAGGAAGGGACTTCTGCATTATGACCGCCCCAAAGGTCCCAATCCCGAAAATACCAAAAATTGGAGGTGGACCAGGTATGAAATATGGAGGTGTAGCCTTTACATCTTTCTTGTCCGCTGTCAATTTATGTCCCATCTCATGGGAACCAAGTACAGACATTATTGCAACTGTAAAAGCTGTGCCTCCAATTAATGGATTAATTACGGGTCCAGCCAACTCAGTAATCCCTTGGGAAAGAATATAACCAGTCAAGAATGTTGTTGCTATAGTTGCGAAAAACAGTATCCAATTGACCATAATATTGCTTGGCTTTACTGGCGGTTTTGGAATGACCCTTAGAACTATTCTTCCGTTCACTCTTCGTAGAATCGCTATCAAATTTAGTGGTTCCAAGTTTTTCAGCAGTTTTAGAAAGGCTTGTTTTGTTTCTTGAGGCTGTTTCAGATAGTATGTTGGAACGTTGTGTTCTATGAGGGCTTCTTCTATTTGGAACTCTGTAGAAACCAGTTTAGTTATTTGCTCAAAATTGGTTTGGGTTATTTGTGTTTCGCCTTCGGTTGGTGTTTCGCTCATTTTAATTTCCTTTTGGGTTTTTTGCTGTATTAGGATGCGTGGAAGTAAAAAAGGTTATTGGATTCCATATTATTCTTGTTCGGAATCTGAACTCCTAAAAACTTTTTAATAATTGTTTAAAGACAAAAAACCCTACCGTGCTGAAACAAACACAAATATGGCAAAATAAATGGAAAACCAAAGCCGCCACAAAACTCAGTCGCCTAAAGGATGGGGCTTCCTTGAAAATAGCAATACTCTATAGCCACTTAAAAGAGTTTGGAGGTGCTGAAAGAGTAATTCTAAAACAGGTTGACTTATTTCACAAAAAAGGTTACGATGCTGAATGTTTTTTCGCGTATGTGGATAAGAATATGCATAAAGAGTCTTCGAATCCCCATTGCTATACTAAAAGTTTCTTTTCACCATTAATCCCTAATACTCCAGCAGTAAGAATAATATTGTCGATGCCTTTTGCCCCACTAACATTGCCAATATTTAGAAAGGAAGATGTTCTAATTTGTCATGGTTATGGTCCTGCTCCTTGGATTGGATATTTGAATAAAAAATTTAGAGGCTTAAAATATGTAAGCTATATTCATTCGCCTCCAAGATTTCTCTATTTAAACCATGGAGAAAGAGCTTTATGGAGATTTAATGATGTGCGTGAAATAATTTTTAGGTTAAGCAAAGTTGCCAGTCCATTCTTGAGAGAATTGGACTATCTCAGCGTTGTAAATTCTGATGTTGTTTTGGCAAACAGTCATTTCACGGCACAGCGAATCAAAACAATTTATGATGTGCCAGCAAAAGTTTGCTATCCACCCGTTGACATTGAAACTTTCAGGATCATCGATGAAAAAATCGTTAAAGAAGTTCGTGGATATTTTGGTTGGCCTTTCATCCTTTCAACAGGAAGGATAGTTGCGGTGAAGCGTTGGGAATGGCTTTTAGAAATAATGAGTTTTATAGTGAAAGATTTTCCCTCAGCAACTTTGGCTGTGACAGGTGAAATTTCAGAGGAAAACGCCAAATATATAACGGCACTCTTAAAGCTCGCTAAGAAACTAAGAATAAAGGGAAGAGTGAAATTTTTAGGTTTTAAATCTCAAACGGAACTTGTAAAACTTTATAATGCTGCCGATGTTTACGTTTATTCCGTTCCAAGAGAAGATTTCGGGTTAGGTCCAGTAGAAGCCATGGCATGTGGAACACCGTCCGTTGTTTGGGATGACGGTGGCGGTCCATGCGAAACCGTGATTGATGGCAAAACTGGTTTTCGGGCTAAACCTTACGATGTTGAGGATTTTGCAGAGAAAACCTTGAAGGCTGCAGATATGGGTAAGACAGAAATCTCTAAAACGACGCGAAGCTTTGTGGAAGAGAATTTTTCCTGCCAAAAACATATGCAAATCTTGGAAGAAACCATTCGAAAATTAGGTTAGGAAAGGCGCCGATTTAAGGAATAAAGATGGCTCATTACGGTGAAAACTTTAACTCAATTCCAAGAGTTTTTGCCATATTTTTTCATCCTGGCGTTTCAGTAACTGCCCTCGGAGGGGCTGAGAAAAGATTTGTTGAAACTATGAAATTTCTTTGTAAAAGTGAAAGTTTGAAGATTACTGTTTTGGAGTCTTCGCCAAGTCTTTTGGTAATGCCTGAAATTAGCTGTCAAAAACATTTGTTGTCTTCTAGTTTTTTTGGAAAGGGGTGGTTGAGCAACTATGTTGGATGGGGTTTGTGGGTTGTGAAAGCTTTTTTGAAAAGTTTTTCCATTGTTCGCCGTGAAAAGCCGAATTTCATTTTTGTTCCAAATAATACGTTGCCGAATCTTTTTTTAGGTTATGTCGTTTGTTCTGTTTTGCGTTTACCTTTGGTTGTTGTTGTCCACCACATTGATGTTCCATTTTTCAGTGGAAAACCAAATTGTTCGCTTTATCATTGTTATCGAATCATAGGATACGGCAGGCTTGTTTCGTTGATTAAGACTTTCACTTTTTATGTGACGCTTCCTTTTCTGAAAAGGGCAAGGGCGATAATTTCTGTTTCAAATTTTACTGCTAAGGCTTTAAAGGTTCACGGCATTTCAAATGTTAAGATTTTTGTAAGCGGCAATGCTGTTAATACTAAATACATAAGTAATGTTAAACCTCTAAATGCCAAAAAAAGTTATGATGGAGTTTTTGTTGGCAGAATAGCTAAAGAAAAAGGAGTATTCGACCTTTTGAACGTATGGAAAAAAGTTGTGGAAGAGAAGAATGAAGCGAAACTTCTTATTGTTGGGACAGGATTGGAGTTAGCTATTGTTAAAGAGAAAATTGGCACTTTAGGTTTGGAAAACAAGGTTTTCCTTAGAGGACATTGCAGCGACAGAGAACTATATAGTTTGTTGAAGTCGAGTAAAGTCTTCATATTTCCAAGCCTTTTCGAGGGTTGGGGAATTGCTGTTGCAGAAGCTTTAGCCTGCGGATTGCCTGTTGTCGCTTATGACATTCCAGCTTTGAAGGAAAACTTTGGAGATTGCAGGAGCGTCTTTCTAGTTCCCGTTAAAAAATTTGAAGAAATGGTTACGATGGTTCTAAAAATTTTAGACATGAGTGAAAAAGATTTGTGTAAGCTTGGAAGTTTTTCAGAAAAATATTCTAGGCGGTTTGTTTGGGAAGAAGTTGCAAACAAGGATTTAGCTTTCTTAGAGAAAAATCTCCATGGATGTTGAACGTGTAGGACATTCCAAAATTATAAAATTTATAAAAAAGGGAAAATGGGGGTTATGGTTATTTTATGGGTCGTGCGGTGTTTTTTCGCTTATTGTTCCTAAGCGTTCAAGAATCGTCACTGTCGGATAATGTGCATCCTCCGTGTAGTCTATTCTGAGAACCAGTGTTGTTACTCCACGGTTTTCTCCTTGCAAGTAGTAGATGCCTTCTTCGTGGAACCACTTGCATGTGTAGTAGGTGTCGTCGCCGCTCCAACCGTAAATCATGAAGCCAACTGTGCCGTTAATGTCTTTGTATGTTGTGATTACGCCTATTCCGTAGCCTGTAACGCTTTTGTCCCACATGCTGTTTTTGTAGTACCATTGTCCTAGATAGTTGCTGCTTTTTGTTGTGTTCCAGCATGTTGGAGCAAATATTACATCTATTAGGTTGCCGCTTGTTATGCCGTAAATCTGTATTGCCTGCGAGAACTCGTTGAAGTATTCGCTGAACAGGTTTGCGGATGGACCAGCTACGGTGATTATGTTGGATGTTGCAACTGGGTAGCGTGTACACCAATCGTCTATGTAAGCTAGTCTGCCGACGCTGTCGTATATGTCTGTCCATGCTGGTCCGCCAGCTCGCCATGTGGCGTTGCCAAGATCAGCAAGCAAGTATGGAACGTTAGTGCCCCACATGTCCATCATGTCCAAGCCGCCGTTGCCAATTGTAACTTGCTTGTTCTTGAAGGCTGCTGAAACCATGGCTGCGCCTATAGAGTCTATGGCTCTGGAGTGGTTGCCAACGACTATCCATTCGTATCGTCCCATCAAGCTTTTTGTTAAGGAAGCAGCTGCAATCGAATAATTGGCTATCACGGAATAGCCGCTGCCTCCTCCACTTGTGTAGGTTAATGTGTGGTTTGCTCTGAGCAAAATGCTTCCTGTCACATGAACCCATTCATGTTCTGGCGGTGTAATGCTATACTGTATGGTCATGTTGCCGTTGTAGGTAACATTGTAGCGAGCACTAAGTTCGCTTGCGTAGTATGTTGAGTTGTAAACTGTGACGTAGCCTCCATCTGGTGGAACTTTTATGTTAACTGTTATGTTGAGGTCATCTAAACCTGTCAACAGTTGACCTTGTGAAGGGGTGCCTGTTATGTTGAACATGAATTCGTCGTATAACACTGTTATGTTTTGAATTACATCGAGAGTGTCTTGCCACTGCGTGGAGTTTATAACAGTGTTCGGGACGATCTTTACTACCGTTTCTCTGTCGCCCACTGATCTACTAGTATTTCCAAATAGGAGGGTTCCGCCGTAGTTTTCAATGTCTGTTGCTGTGTAGGAGACTGTGCAGTTTGTGGAGTATAATATTTTTATCACTGTTCCTGCTGCTGGAACTGAAGCTGCCCGAATCGTAATTGTTCCAACTCCTGTTGTAGAGTTAACTGAAAGTTCGTAAGGTTCACTTGCAGACAACGCCGAGCTTGTAGTGTTCCATACTGATCTCGCTGGATGTTTCATTGCGCCGTCCCATTCGACACGTTCACTGAAGGTGCAGTATGAATCCCAATTTGCAACGTATATCACTGGTTTATTTGAAAGCGTAATGGTTAGGTTGGTCCCTGCAAGAGCTGCAGTCTTCTCTGCCTCTGTTACTTCGTGAAACTCTACCCATCGTCTAGTGTCTTGTTCTACTGCGGCGTACAAGTCCCATGGGTTGAAGATTTCCTCAAGCTGATATCTCACTTCCCTGTCAATTACGTTACCAGTGCCACCTGACCTATTAGCGTCGTCTCCAATCCAGTTGTCAGTTAAGCCATAGACGGTTACACCTCTAAATTGCCTGTCGAAGTGGCGAATGAAATTTCCGCTACCATCAGTAACGTTTACTGGAGTTTTTGTTAATACAAAATCCCATTCTCCAATCAGATACGGAGACATAAACGGTTCAAGCGAAGTGTCAACAGCATCCTCACCATAACTCAGAGATTTCCACCACTTGTTTTGATAACCAGCATCGACATGCCAGTTAGAAAGCGAAGGCCAAAATGCAGCCCAACCAACATAAGTTCTATCTTTAGAAACTATCTGCGCCACGTCATATGTTCCGGGAGTTGTTGGCTCGCTCCCGTGAGTTGAAATGCCAAGCCAAGTTGCAGGATAAAGCGTTGGGTTCAAGTGATATTCTTCATCGTAAACGGTACTCTGTCCTTCCGGTGGAGTGCCCCCCGCGACATAAAAGTGTACATAGCTGTCGTACGTGTTAGCTGGTCCAATGTCCCATTCGCCTCTGTTGCTGAACTGAATTATAGCGCCGTTGACTGTTGCGTTATAAGTTGCATCTGCTGGAACAGTTATTTGACCGAAAACAAACTTTGTTGTACATTCTTTGATATCCTTAATAACAATGACTTCCTTCTTATCCTTGTTAAATATGAAGGTAAAGACGACATCAACTAACGGCTCGTCCTCACTCCATGATTCATCCCAATCATAAATGTGCGTCACTGTACGGGCAATAAACATCCTCGGACCATTATATAATATTCGTATGTCCTCAGTGGTTGCTGTACCATTAGTTTTTCGTCCGCCATTTACTGGTCCAACACCCGTGCTTATCAATTTGCCTACATCTGAGGGGTCTTCTGCAGATTCAGTTAAAGCGCCACTGTAGTTGTAATTACTGTGCACTCTTATCCAGTCTTTTCCATAATCAACAAGGTCAGCATGCTGCGCCATAGCCCAAACGTTTCTGGGACCAGAAGTCGTGTAATATGTTATGTTTATGAGCCACCCACTCATCCATTTATTCTTAGTTATCTCTGACGGAACACTAGAGCCTGCTGCTGGTGCGAATGCATCTCTGTCACGGTATTCTAGCCCAACGTTTGTGCTGCTGTCTATCATTTCACCGAATTTTGAGAAGCCTATCTTTAGGCTCTTGTCGTTTTTGAATGGATATAGCGAGTAATAGTCTGTGGCAAGTACGCCGTTGACAGTCATGTACCAGCTTGATGGATCTGTTGCCTCTGTTGTTTTTATGAATAGTGCTGGTGTTAATATCGTTGCTGCGATTGATGCGATAAGTAAAATCGAGAGCGTTTTCTTTCTTCTTTCCATTTTCATTCCTCTTTATGGGTCATGTATGAAAGCGTGGCACGTTTATTAAAAATTTTTTAGTGGTTCTGATTCAGATTTAGAACAAAAACCAAAAAATTGCTCAAACAAAAAACAAAACTAACCAGAACGTTTTAAATCATTCAAAAACCTAAACTTCAGGATTAGGGATAAATAGCCAAAAACAGTCGAAAGCAACCGCATTTTACTAGCGCCACCCTTCTTCCCATAATCCAAAAGTATCGGAACTTCTCTGACAACGCCTCCAAAACGAACAGCTTTTAACAGAAGCTCAAGGGAAGCAACAAAACCCGTCGACTCAATAATTTTATCCTTAAAAACGCTGCATAAAACCTTAAGCAGATGCGCCCTAAAACACCTGAAACCGCTGGTTGCGTCTCTAACTTGCAGATGGAATAGGCTTTTCACCAAAAAGTTGATTCCCATACTTAAAATTGTCCTATGTAAAGGGACGTTCAATTGTTTACCACCATCAACATAACGGGAACCAACAACAATGTCAGCATCAACAGCAAAGTTTAACATGTCAAGAACATGCTTAGGATTATGAGTATTATCAGAATCCATGGTTACAACAAAATCTTCATCGCATGCCAAATTTGCGGCTTCAACAAGCCCCGTTCTCAAAGCGGCGCCCAAACCCATGTTCGTATAATGCACGAGAACCCTAATTGGGTACTCTGTTGAAAGATCTTTTAGAGCTTCTCCAGTTCTGTCGTGACTTCCATCATTAACTGCTATTATCTCGTATTGAACATAGGGTTTTAGGGTCTCGTCTATCTCGTGGACAAGCTGCTTAATGTTCTGTTCTTCATTGAAGCATGGCAAAACTACGTAGCACTTCATTTTTCGGAGCCACTTGTTAGAATGAATTTTTTGATGGTGAAGAAAAGAGCTTTAAGGAGACTTCAGTTTCCGACTTAGAACAAGACGGATCTAATTCTTTTTAAAAAGAAGAATTCTGCCAAAGGAAAGAAAGCTTAATGGAGTCTCTGCCAAGCGATAGTCTATAAACTCAGCTAACAAAGCTGCAGCCCACGACAAGAATGATAAAAGACCAGCAGGAATCCATTTGTTTTTGGAAATGAAATAGTACACTCTTTTGTTGAAAGATGCCGCGTAGGCCCTTAATCCAAAAATTGTTATGGGAAGGGAAAGGTCGACAGCGCGCCAGTAGACAAGCGAAGCCCCAGCATTCTTAAATTCTTCAATGTACTGTTGCATAGTTCTTATTTTAAGGTGCCTTGTACGTTTTATGACCGCTAAATTAGGAGCAGTTTCAAAAAGTAGCATATACCCACCAGATTTTGTCACCCTGACTATTTCGCGAATAGCCATCCGCCAACATTCGTCATCGTGCATGTGCTGCAACACTGTCACGCAGTTAACAAAGTCATAGGCTTCGTCTGAAAAATTCAGTTTTGAAACATCCATCACGCAAAAATCGACATTGTACACGCTTCGTTTTCTGGCGTTCTCTTCGGCTAAACGAACCATTTTTGAACTTAAGTCAATAGCTGTCACTGAATCAAATTTCTTGGCGAAAAACCTCGACCACTTTCCTGGTCCACATCCAACATCAAGAATTTTCGCAGATTTATCCATCTTAATTACGTCATCTAAAACTTTCAGTACGAAATCATAAGCGCGCTTATCAGCGTAATCGACAAGCCAATTTCTTGCAACTTTCCTCCATTTTTCGAGGCGACGCCACTTTTCGAAATCCTTAGCCTCCAAAGCCACATAATCCCAATAATTCTCTAGTTTGCCCTCTTCCAAAACGTAAGCCTCCTCCAGAAAAAGCGCTTGCCAAAAATCCATTTACGAGAGATTAATAGGAAAACAGGCGCCGCTAGGAAAATCGAGACAAAACTGGATATGGATGTAATTAAGCCTATATCAGCATAGAATTGACCAATAAAGTATACGGTTATTGTAAACTGACCTGTCCTGTTTATGTAATAGCTGTTAACAATCGAGTAGGCAAGGTGTGGAGAGATCGCTTCGCCGTCAACAAAAGCCTTCCACGATGGGTCATAAGCGTCTGAAAAAATCAGCGTAAACGCTTTATCACTATTAATATAAACTTTAAAGAGACATGAATTCACCTTTTCATAACTTATGGATATTTCATCACCTTTTGAGATAAACAAGTCGTTTAATGCTAGGTACTCTTCTCCGTCTCCAAGCGAGTAAATAACAAAGCTGTCAAGTTCAACAAGCCCGGACCCGCAGATGCTTATTTGGTGTTCTCCTTCTTCAAGAAAGAATGGCCCAATTTCACACCATTCAACAGTGCTTATCGATTTATTGCATTGTATTGTGTAGGTTCTGCCATCTAAATCAAGATACAATTTCCCATAATTTGGGCCTTCTGAAACTCTTGCAGCGAGCATGTAGTTTCCACTGCGAGGTACAGTTATATTTGCTGAAGTTGCACAGGGCGAGTAGGCTTGAATTTCCCATAAGCTCACTAGATTGTGAATTGAGAATTCTGTAACCAAGATTCGAAGTTTGTCTGTTTCCACGGGCTCCGCGAAAACGTGGGTTCTTTCGAGTGCGCTGTTGTCAATTACTTCTGTCTGTGTGACCCACTCCACACCATTCCATGTTTGTATGGAGTAATCTTTTGCGTAGGCGTTTTCGAAAAGCAGTCGAACACCGAGAATCCTTTGCGGCTTTTCCCACGTTAACTCTAACCATTGTGGCAAAACGCCCTTTTCAGAAGCCCACCGTGTTTGCACGCTGTTATCGTTTGCATTTTTTGCCTCGAGCTGATAATCGCCTATCCAGCTTGTTGAGCTTGCATTTGCAGAGGCAAGCGGGGCAACATTTAAACCATAACTTTCTGAACGAACCATATATCCAACATTTGGCTTTAAAATCCAAGTCCATTCACCATCTGAAGAGTCTAAGAAAAGGTTTTCTGCTTCATAAAAACATAAGATGCGCCCAGAGAAATCCTGCAAGGTTTTGGTTATCTCTTTTATCTTTGATTCAAGTTCAGAAGACTTAATGAAGGCTATTACGTCAATGTCATTGTAGCCCGTTCCATCATTTTCTAGTGTTACCCGATGCTTTCCCTTAGCCAATTCAAGTTTTGTCACATTAACCCATGAAAGCTCAGACCATAATTGAGCTTCTGCACGGATTTCTCGGATTGGATCCCCGTCGATATATACATTTAGTTTTCCACGGCAAGTTGCAAACCCCATCCTTAACCAGAAATCGTATTGCCCATCCTCGCCTACTTCAAAGGGAATTTCGATCTTGTTCTTTCCAGATGTTGTCAAAGTATCTCCGCTAAAGGTTAAAGCGCCTAAAATTCGCCACGAAGACCCTTTTATCCAATAGGCGGTGTGATTTAGGCTTGAAACGCCGTAGTCTCCTGCGAGGATAAAGTTTTTCTCGCCAGCGTAGGAGAGTAGCGCTAAATCCAGAACGTCCAAGTTAACAAAGCTCATCATTTGGAAATTATCTATAGATTCTATTCCAAGGGAGTCGCTGGACGTGGACGCAAAAAACAAGGCAGTCTCGTTTAGACGGAAACCGTCAATTTTGCAGAGCGCATCAAAGGATTCTAGCCCTCCAACAACAAACATTGAATTGGTTACCGCAAAAACTCTTGGCATGGCGTACTCGTTTTGAAGAACTAGAGCTGTTTCGTTGTAAATGACCTTATAGCCTTCTTGTTTTAGGAAGAAATCCCGTGTTTTGTTAGTCGCGTATGGCGGTATTACTATGTACTTATAAGCGAACGTCCCTAAAATTTTGAATATGTTGTCGGTTAGATGTTCTCTTGCAAGTCTGAATCTCAAATGGTCGACGAACTTTCGCGCTCTAAAGTTCCAGCCGCCATCTTGAAGAACTGGTTTGTCATGTACGAAGGCGCTGTCAAAACCTATGTCGTGTCCCCAACCGAGAGTGGTTTCCATTGCACTGCAAGCGAAATCTGAGTCTTGATCTGAAACTAACCATTCTTGTGGGCTTCTACTTACGGAAACAACTTTGTAGTCATCTTGTTGGAGAGAAAGCCATTCGTAAGGAGCCAAATACTGCTTTGGCGGCGTATAAACGTACAAACCATTAATAAGAAAGAAAGAGCACGCTAGAAAACCGCTAAGAAATATTAGTATTAAAAGGATTATGCTTATGAAATGGATGAACTTATGCACCTTCTTCAAAAAGATGTCGAAGGAATCTAAGGAGAATACAACGAATTTATTTTTGGAAAAATTACCAACCTTCAACCTCATCTTGAACAAAAACTCGTTTATTTTGACATATTTTCTACTTTTAACGTAATCTGTTAGGTAATATGTTAAAAGCGAAGTGAAGAAGGCATGAGAGAAAATAGCCATTGCAATCCATCTGTTTGCCGCCCTAAAAATTGCAAAGTGCGGAATGTTGAACCAAGCCCAAATAAAAACTTGCCCGAGAGGCGAGTTTGGACCTTTTGCAACAAAAATAGAAACCAACATAGCAGCCGCAAAGAAAATGGTATAACGGTCTCTACGCACTAAAAGCATGCAGTAGGAAATGAAGAACAAAACGAAGAGAAGATTGTATAACGGGAAATCAGTTACGCCTATTTGAGTGTACACATCCAAAATGTTGGTGTAGCCCCATTTTTCCACAGCTCTTAAAGTGAAAGCGTCAAACAAGTTTGGGTAACTGCAAAGATAAGCGTCTTCTAATGGATATTCATAGGAAGGATGAAAGTATGGCGATCTGATGTTAATTAGGAAAGGAATCAGGAAAAAGGCTGAAAGCAAGAAGACTAGCAATGCTGATGGAAAAGCGACTTTGAGAAACCGTAAAAACTTGTTTTTTACGATTTCCGTTTTGACTGGATAAAATATGAGGAAAACCGTGAACAACATTAAGAAAACACCGTAGATAACTATGAATTCTGGATGAAAACTCGTTAGAAAAAGGCTTAGGCTTAAGGAAAGCATAAGTACATGTCTGGGCCTGCCAGTCTGAAGCGCCTTGTCCAGCGCTATAAAGATTAGCGGTGCTAACGCGTAGCTATAGATTATGTCGATGTGAGCTTCTGTTAACTGCGAAAACAGCCATTGATTTAAGATGTAAACTAGCGAGGCTGCAAGCGACGCAACATGAACCTTTGTGTGGCAGTATGCAAACAGATACATGGAGAAGCCAGCGGTAACATATGACAAGAACATGAAGACTTTAACCGTCCACGAAGGGCTTCTAAAAATGTAGTATAGAAGCATCAGAAAAAAGTCCATGAAGTTTATTCCTTCAACGAAACCGAATGAGTATGGACGCCACATCAAAAGCCATCTGAAATCTTTGCCATACAAGTAAGCTCTTGAGACAAAGCCGAGAACATCGCCACCTCCAGGCCATTCATCAGTGAATAGGAAATTTCTAAATATCACGGTGGCAATTGCCACAATTATTGAAAGGTTCAAGATCGCGGCTTTATTTTTTACTAAAAAGTCCCTTAATGCCTCAAACTTGCATTTTCCAAAAAATGCCTTCATTATACTGGAGAATATTCCGAGAAAGTAAGCTGTGAATTCAAAAATTTTCATCAGATAAAAGCCTGTTGCTGAATTAAAATTTTCGTAAAATAATTTGGCATTTTTAATGGATGTTAGGCGTAAGGCTGCATATCTTCTAATGATGTTAGTTGGCTCTCTTTTTATGAGTGCTGGAATGGTCTCGCCATAATAGTAGGCTTTGGAAAAAATTTTGCTTAGTGTCAGTTTTCCTTCAAAATGAATTATACTATGGTTTATTCTGTTAACATTATAGCCTTTTTTCTTTAACCTTTGAAAAAACTCAAAATCTTCTCCACACACAAGTCCTTCATCATAACCGCCCAACTCGAGAAAAACGCTTTTTCTAAAGAAACGTGGAATTTCCATTAACTCACCATTTGCAGAAAGGGAAATTTTCTCCCTTTTCCTTAAGTCGCCAAATAAGCCGTTACTAACATATTTTTCTGGTATAATCACAGCATCGGTGCCTTTATGTAAACATGATTCCACACAAGCCTCAACCAATTTAGGGCTTAACACCATATCCGAATCGATGAATAGAAGAAAATTGCCCTGCGCTTTTCTCGCAGCGTAGTTTCTTGCTTCGCTTCTTTCTCCATCAAGCAGAAAAACTTTTGCCCCAAGTTCTTTTGCCATCTTTTTTGTGTTGTCTCTGCTGTAGCGGTCGACGATTAATATTTCAATTTTTTTATAGGTTTGCTTTTTGATGGATACTATGCATTGCTTTATGTTTTTTTGGGAGTTGTATGTGGGTATTATTATTGAGACAAGCGGTTGCGAGTTTAGCTTTTTCACTGACGCCTCCTCGTTGGAGTTTGCCGAATGTATTGTTTATGAATTTTCTTTCAAAAATCGAACATTATTCAGCTTCCGAACTTGAATAAAAGGCTATTTCTTCAAAAAGTCAAACCTTTTCCGCGATTCGCCTCTCTCGCCCAACATATATACTTCCGAAATTTCAAATTTTGCTCCACATCCCTTACATTGCACATAAGGCTTGTCAAGTTTCACTCCAAGCCAGAATCCTTGAAGGGAACCACATTTTGGACATGCCTTGAAGCGGCTTAATGCATTCTCAATTTCTTGAAGCCTCAACTCCTAAATCTCCAAAATAATTATTTTCAACTAAACTTATCTATTTTGTGTAATAGTGGCTTAGGAATGCAAGGTATCCTTATCTAGAAGAAACAAATTGTTGAAAACCATGAAAATATATACGTTTATCGTCGGCAAGTTCTACACAAACTGCTACGTAGTGGCGTGTGAAAAAACAAACGATGCCATAATTGTTGACCCAGGTTTTGATAACAGCACGGAAGCAGAAGAAGTATTAAAGTCAATAATGGAGAATAACCTAAACTTGAAACTGGTTCTGAATACACATGGACACCCAGATCATACATGCGGAAATGGAATTGTAAAAAAAAGGTTTAAAGTGCCAATCTTGATTCACAAGCTCGACGCCCATATGCTCGGCGAAATTGGCGGAAGAATAGCTGGATTTTTGGGTTTTGAAAAATCTTCGCCGCCAGCGGACAAGCTTCTATCTGATGGAGACTTGCTGAATTTTGGAAAAGTTGTTTTACGGGTTATGCACACTCCAGGACATAGCCACGGAAGTATATCACTTCTTGGAGAAAGGGAAATCTTCACCGGCGACACGCTATTTATGGGTTCCATTGGAAGGACGGATTTTCCAGAAGGATCCGAACAAGAAATGGAAGCGTCTTTGGGAAAGTTGGCACTTTTACCATGGAACTTCGTGGTTTATCCCGGACACGGGCCTACAACAACAATAGGCGAGGAAAAACGCACAAACCCTTTCATGCAACGGTTTTAATTCATAAGGCTCCTTTAAACAGGTCTTCCTCGCTTGAGATTTGGAGCTCCCTTATGCTACAGTTTTCAGAGAATTCTATAAAGTCCTTTAGCCCCTTAAATATCACAACTGGTCTCGCCTCCTTAGCTTGACCCATAAGGAGTTCCGCAGCAGCAGCAATTTCGTCAACAACTGCGACGTTTTTAACCTTTAAGATTTGCCCGAAAAGGTCCCTTTTTCCACGGTAGTCTTTGAAGGGTTTTATGCCCGCCAAACCTATGGCAAAGTTTACTTGTCCCCTTTTGAAGGGGCGACTGTAAGTGTCGCATATTATTACGGCAACAGTTTTACCGGTTAGCCTTTCTATTTCTCTTCGGCATTTTTGTGCGGATTTATCGGGGTTTTCTGGCAGTAATGCGAAGTTTTCTGTTCCTTCCACGTTTGATTTATCTATTCCAGCGTTTATGCAGATTAAACCCCGTTTATCTTCCACCAATAAAACTTCACGGGAAGCCTTAACTATTTTTTTCGTTTCTTTCAGAACAAGTTCAACAAACTTTGGTCCTTTACCCGTTATCTTTGCAATTTCTTTAGCTTTCTTTGAGGGAACAACCTCTTTTAACCTAACAATTCTTCCTTCAGTTTTCGAAAAAATCTTTTGGGCAGCAACTATTATGTCACCATCCTCAATTTTCAAACCATTTCTTTCAGCAGACTCCACAATTATCTTCGCTATGTTATCTCCTGGTTTTATTAATGGAAAATCATTTAATGCGAAGGCGGTGAAAGTTTTCAATTGTTTTCCTCCCTTGTCGTTTTATGGTTGTTCTCTTACAGCGTTAAATCTCTTGCTAATGAATTATCTTACAGATTTTGAAATTTTATTCAAAATTCATAATGCTTAAACTGTTACTGACACAGCGATACTGATTAACTGAGAGATGTAGAAACATGAAGCGACAATTTAGATTATCCTTTATTTTGCTAACCATGATTTTAAGCGTTTTCAGTTTTGCAAATATAACGTTATTTCCTGTTGTAAAGGCAACTTATGTTGAAGGTTTCATTACGCAAGACACTATATGGACGCTTGTTGACAGTCCCTTCGTAATTTCAAACGAAACCATTGTTTGTTCTAATGCCACGTTAACTATTGAGCCTGAGGTTGAAGTTCGGTTCGGAGGATTTTTCAACATAACAGTGGAAGGGAGACTCATCGCAGATGGCACAAAGAATAAAACTATAAAGTTTACTTCAAACGAGCTTGAACCGAAAGCTGGAGCTTGGGGAACAATCAGATTTAATTCTACACAAGAATCTTCATTGTCTTATTGCATCATAGAGTATGGACTGAATGGAATAACCATAGAAAACGGGCGTTTAAACATTCAAAACAGCACGATAAGGCATAATTCTGAAAATGGAGTTACAATTTTGGATGGTTATGTGCATGTTGAAGATTGCGAAGTTTTAAACAACACTATGAGCGGAATTTTTGTAAGCGGCAACAGCCAAGTTAATGTTCAAAACAACTTCATAAGTGGCAATGGAGACGGCATAATCTTAAATGGAGATTTAACATCAGAAATAAACATAATTCAAAACGAAATATCATTTAACCAGCACAGCGGAATACTCTGCGAAGCAAACACTTATGACAACACTAAAATTCTGAACAACACAATTTCCCAAAACTACTATGGCTTCTGCATCTCAAGCAATGCTGTAACCAACATTACAAGAAATTACATTCTGAACAACAGCATTGGAATATTCTACGAGAGCGGAACAGGACATGCAGCTCACTTTAACGACATAATCGGCAACGACATGGGCATGGATGTTTCGTCTGAAGCTTCTGTTGATGCCACATACAACTATTGGGGCAGCAGCAACGGACCTTACCACATATCGTTGAATCCGCGTGGGAAAGGAAATCCAGTCGGTGGAAATGGTACAAATCTTGATTTCATTTTCTTCTTAACTCATCCCATAGATTATAATAATACGTCTCCAACGGCAATCCTTTGGACGGACAAAGTTTGGGTTGCGCCAAATCAAATGGTTACTTTTGTAGGCACTGATTCATATGATGATGGAAAAGTTAACTATTATCTTTTCAGTTTCGGAGACGGAAGCAACAGCAGTTGGACAACATTATCCCTTTTCACTCACAATTATTCTTCTGAAGGAACTTACTCTGCCAACTTAATGGTTATGGACGATTTTAACACTACTAGCAATGCTGCTTCTGTAGAAATAAACGTAATAGACTTACCATCTTTGGATGTATCCTTCGCTCTTAGTAATTACGCTGTAGAGTATAACGAGGAAGTTTCGGTTACCGTTTATGTTTCAGATGGTGTGAATGCTGTGGCAGACGCAAATGTCACATTATTCTCGGTGAGAGGTGGAATTTTCACGCCTAAGTCAGGTTTGACAAATTCTACAGGTTACTTTACTGCCATATTTAAGGCGCCAAATGTTACTGATATAACCGATGTTAGAATTATTGCAAGAGCCTCAAAACTTTATTATGCAGACGGTTCAGCCTATGATTATTTGAGGGTTCTTCCACCGCTTACTGTTAAAGTGAGTGCTGAACCACCGATAGTTAAATCAGAAGAAACGGCATCTGTAACTGTTCAAGTGTTGGATAGTTTTGAAATGCCAGTTGAAAATGTTTCGCTTGCCTTGTCTGTTGAGAATGGTGAGCTTTCGGCAACAATTGGCGTTACAGATTTGAACGGCATGGCAGTTTTCAATTTCACAGCCTACCAGACTTTAACCGAAATGAATGCTACTGTTTTGGTTACTGCCACGAAAACTGGTTATGGAATGGGACAAGGCGTATGTATAATACCCATAGAACCTAAAGTGCTTGCTGTGGAAGTCACAGCTGAACCTTCCATTATCATTTCTGAAACGTCATCTACCATAACTACCCACATAACATGTGATTCAATTCCAATTTCAAACGTTACGGTTACGATTTCGTCCAATGTAGGTGGAAACTTTTCTTCAGCATCGGAAATTACAGATTCAAACGGCAATGCAGCATTTCTTTTCACAGCGCCGCAAACAACTGTTAGTGATGGGCTTAATGCCACTATCACTGTAAGCGCGGTTAAAAGCGGATACATTGATGGTGAAGGATATACGTTGATAACTATCATGCCAAAGATACTTTCTGTTCAAGTTTATGCTGAGCCTAATGCTACGGTTTCTGAAGGAAAAATAAATGTGACAGTCCAAGTGACATACGAAGAAAAACCAATTGCAGAAGCAAACATCACATTAACATCTGAAAGTGGCGGAATTTTCCTTCCAGTTTCTGCCTTAAGCGACGATAATGGCAATGCGCTCTTCACTTTCACGGCACCACAAGTTGGTGCTCCATGCAACATCACACTTTTAGCGAAAGCAACCAAAGACGGATATGTTGACGGAGAAAATTGGCTTAACATATCTCTTAGCCCAGGAATAATTGATGTCAATGTTATAGTTGAGCAATCCTCAATTGTTTCAGGGGAGTCCACAACCGTAACTGTTTATGTTAGTTGCAACCAAGCTCCAGTTTTTAATGCGTCAGTTAGTCTCTCATGTAGCGACGGAACTATCCCTGTTGTGACAAATTTAACTGACGTTAATGGTTATTGCACCTTTGTTTATATTGCTCCTCAAACAACAACATCCATCTCCGTCAACATCACGGCTAACGCAACCAAATACGGATATGTAAGCGGTGAAAAGCAAGTTTCAATAACTGTTAATCCGGAAGCAGCGCCTAGCGAAGGTTGGCCTTTAACGACGATACTTCTGATTGTTCTTATTCCAATAATTATTGCCGTGGTTGTTGTTCTCATTAAGTTGAAGATTATTGAGGTTTCTGCGGGTGAGGAAGAGAGTTAAAAGTAATGTTTCGTGAGACGTAATATTTAATAGACCGTACATATCATAATAAATGAGTAGGAGAAAACACAATGGCGCGACTGAAGCTCAAAGAAACATTAACCAAACTCAAAAGAGTAAGAGTCAAACTTAACATTAAAAAGAAACAACAAATAGCCATTCCTCCACCACCACCGAAACCCATACCCAGAGGATTCAAAGTTGTCGAGAAATATCCGCTCTATGAACCCTTTGCTCATGTTGCCATAGTACAATACCCAAAAACTGGCGAATACAAATACATATTAGATGAGCTGCAACTTGACCCTCTCGAAAGAAGCGTTTACAACCGCATATTAGAAATTTTATTGGCAGAAATAGAGTCGCCAAAAGAGGAAATTCTTGACCCCAGAAAATTCTTCGCAGAAGAAGCCAAAAAAATTGTTGACAAATACCGCATAAGCCTAGGATGGTTGCCTGACGTTTCATGGTACAAAATTCTCTATCACGCCGAAAGAGACCTTGTAGGTTTCGGCAAAATCGACCCATTAATGCGGGACCCAAACATAGAAGATATTTCATGCGACGGAGTTAACAAGCCGGTCTATGTTTGGCACAGAAACTACGAGAGTATTGAGACAAATCTGGAATTTGAAAATGACGAAGAACTTGACAATATGGTTGTTAAGCTTGTGCACATGGCTGGAAAACATGTAAGCTCAGCCTTCCCAATAGTAGACGCTTCACTGCCTGGCAAGCATAGACTTGCAGTATGTTATAGGCGGGAGGTTACGCCTTTTGGAACAGCCTTCACAATTAGGAAATTTAGAGAAGACCCCTATTCAATAATTGACTTAATAAACTTGGGCACTTTTTCAGAGGAGATGGCAGCCTATTTCTGGCTTTGTCTTGAAAATAGAGCTTCAATCATGGTTTTGGGTGGAACTGCTGCTGGAAAAACCACAGCCCTAAACGCTTTAGCTTGCCTAATTAAGCCCGGAAGCAAAATAGTCACAATAGAAGAGACGGCAGAGCTTAACTTGCCCCATGAAAACTGGGTTTCGCTTATTGCAAGACAAAGTTATGGCTTAGGTGGAAGCAGCATTGGCGAGGTAACCCTCTTTGATTTGGTGAAGACTTCCATGAGGCACCGCCCAGACATACTGATTGTGGGTGAGGTGAGGGGTCAAGAAGCCTATGTGCTTTTCCAAGCTTTAGCCACAGGACACGGTGGTATGTGCACAATGCACGCTGAAAACTTGGATTCAGCAATTAAACGTTTAACTTCGAAACCTATGGACATTTCCCCAGCATATATCCCGTTGATGAACATTGTATTATCAATTCAAAGAGTTCACTTGATAAAAGGTGCTGAGAAGAAGGCGTATAGGCGTGTACTTAATGTTAATGAAATTGCAGATTACGAAGATTATAGGTGTGCTTTCAAATGGCATCCGACAAAGGATGCTCACATACCCGCCTTCGATAAAAGTTTGATGTTGTCTTCAATTTCTGAGCGTATAGGTGCCACCAAAAAGGAGTTAATTGAGGAGATAGATAGGCGCAAGGAAATTCTTCGTTGGATGCGTGAACGTAATATAAGAAGCTACAAAGATGTAGCTGCCATCATTGCAGAATATTACGCTAGGCCAAAGCAAATTTACGAGAAAGTTGTTGCAGGGGAGGAGGTAAAAGCGATTGCCGTTTCTAGAAACCCTTGAGGCTTGGTCCTTTCGCATTTTCGGTAGGACTGCGCCTTCATTTCTGAAACATGTAATCGAGTTTAAGGACTACCTTGAAAGGGCAAAAATCAAAATTTACCCTCCAACGTATGTTTCCTTAATGTTTTTCATTGCCTTTTTGACGCTTCCAATTCCAATAGTATCCATAGCTATTCTGTACCTTTACGGTTTCATTCCAATAATCTTCCTTGTGCCCCTTCCATTTTATATAATGATAGGCTTTCTTCTAATACCAATCTCAAGGGCTGGTGAAAGGGCAAGCAATCTTGAAAGGGAAATGCCCTTCGCAGCCGCCTACATCAGCGTCATGGCTTCTGGCGGCATAGCACCATACACGAGTTTCAAACGACTTGCAGAAGTCGAATTAATGCCCGCCATGAAAAGCGAGGCTAGGGAAATAATAAAAGACGTGGAGATTTTTGGAATAGACCCGCTATCAGCTATAGAGAATGCGGCAAAGAAAAATCCACTTGATGTTTTCAAGGATTTTCTATCCGGTTATGCCTCAACAGTAATCATAGGCGGAGACATTGGACATTTTCTTGAAAGAAAAGCTGAAGACATTTTCAAGACAAGAGCTCTGCGTGTTAAGGCTGCGGCTGAAAGGCTTGGAATGCTATTAGAAACTTTCATAATTGTGATGGTTCTAATGTCTCTCTGTTTCTACATCCTCTTCAGCGTGGAATCAATCTACAGCGTTGGCATATCCATGTATTCAGGCATAATCTTGTACACCTATCTGTTCACACCTATGCTTTCTTTTATGTTCATCTATTTGGCTCATAGCATGCAACCAAAAACTCCAGTGGTGGAAATGCGTCCATACAAGGTTTATGGAGTTTGCGGCATCATAGCCATAATACTATTTATGCTGTTTACAAGCTTTATGGGCTTAATAGAAGTGCCCTTCTTCAGCGCTTTACAAACCATTATTGACTTGCCTGTTGCCATCGCAATATGCCTCTTCGTAGCTACAGCGCCAGCCGCCGTTGTTAACAGCAGACTCTCAAAAAAGAAGGCAAGCATAGAACAAGGCATCAACAGCTTTTTAAGAGATTTAACAGAAGTAAGAAAGACAGGTTTATCCCCTGAAAAATGTATTGAAAGTCTTGCCAACCGAGATTACGGCGAATTCAGCAAGGAACTGCGTAAAATAAGCTCCGAAATCAGTTGGGGAGTCCCTGTAAGAAAGGTTATAATGGATTTTGTCAAGCGGATGCGAAGCTGGATGGCGCAGATTGTCATGTTTCTGCTTGTTGAAACAATAGATGTTGGTGGTGGAACAATCGCGATGATAGAGTCTCTGGCAAGATTTAACAATTTAACACAGGAGGTTGAAAAAGAGAAAAAAATGGCAGTGCGCCCATACATAATGATGCCCTATTTTGCGGCTATTCTCCTTGTAGCAACAACAACAATGATGATAGGCTTCACATCAGGCACCCTTGGAGTGGCTGAAGCCGGCGGCCAGAAAAAAGACTTAAGCTCCTTGGTGATGACGTTTACTACTTCATGTATTTTCCACAGTTATTTAATTGGTATAGTGGCTGGCAAAATTAGCGAGGAATCTGTTGCTGCAGGCTTTAAGCATGCTGCTGTTCTGGTGATAATTGCTGTTTTGGCGGCGAAGTTGGTGCCCATGTTTATAAGTTTTGGTTAGGAGGGGGAAACAATTAGAAAAAACGTGAGATTCAAGTTGGGAAAAGATGAGAGAGGAGTTAGTCCAGCAATTTCCACTGTTATATTAACAAGTGCTGTGGTTGTGCTTCTTCTCGTGGCTGTTGTTTTTGCGAATAACTTTTTGACTGCGAGGATGGCGGAGAACGAGTTCAGTGCTGTAAAACAGTTTATGCAGACTGTTGGGCTTCAAATTGATGATGTTGCTTGGATTATTGGGCGTACGCAGACGGTTCGTTATGCAAGTAAGTATGGAGAGGTTAATTTTGAAAGTGCTGCTTTGAATTACACTGTTTATGTGAATGGAACCGTTTACTTTGCAAATTATACTACTGGTATTCTTTTGTTCAATATGCCTATAAGCAAATATTCTGTTGGAAATAACTATTATGAAAGCATCTTTCCATCAAACAAGTCTTTTCTTCAGGTTGGATCTTCGGCGCCTGTAAGTTATGTTTATGTTATTGAGAAATTGCCTATGAATGATGGCGATTACGTAAGAGTTGTTGTTGTTCCAATAATTAGAGTGTTGAATTCAACGATATCTGCCGGTGGGACGGTGAAGAACTACTTTAAGTTTTATTTGCCTATTCTCAAGCCTTCTGAGACGAATCCTCGTTTTTCTCAGTCTGTAACTCTTACGGGAAGGAACGTTTCAGTTAAAACTATGGAAGGCGTTAGTTCGGTTAATATAAGTGTTTCTTTTCCGAAGAGCAGTTTAGGCTTTGGTCAAGGCTTTTTCAACTTTGATAGAACGGTAGAAGTATTGAATATGACAGCTTCAAGTGGTTGTGTTATCGAGTTTTACACCAGTGAGGTGGTTGTTTCTTTAGGGTTGCATAGTTAGGAGGGGTTATAGAGTGCCGCATGTGACTATTGAGTATGTGATTATGGTTCCAGTTTTGATTTTGCAGATTTTTCTCTTTCCTTTGGCGGCGAGTTGGCTTATGAATATTTGGGTTGATTCTCGTAGGACGCTTGCGCTTCAGGAGGCTGCAAGTCATATTGGGAGTAGCCTACAGCAAGTGTATTTTGCTTTAAATCATGATTCGATATCGGCTGGGACTGTTACGCAGAAAGTGGATGTGCCGCCGTTTATAGAGAATTATCCTTATGTTGGGAATGCGACTTTAAAGACTGTTTTAGACCCGGCTTTGAATTCAAGTAAAGTTTTGGAGATAACACTTAGACTGAGGACTGTTGGAACTGCTGTGAAGACTTCTGTTATTTTGGGTCAAAATGTTACATGGATAGAATCCACTTTTGTTAGCAATTCCACAAACGCATGCATAAAAGCCGAAAAGTTCGTGAACGGAACCATATGCCTCTCTTTTTGGGAGGTTAAATGAGAATGGCTGGCTCAACAATAGACCATCTTGTTTCCGTCACGGTTTTTTTGGGAGCTATACTGCTTTTTATAAGCCTTTTTAACCAGACGCTTCAGACAGCCATAATATATCAGCGTCACAGATATCTTGCAACAAAATGCAGCGACCTTCTTGATAATATGCTTCTAAATCCGGGCATTCCAGAGGATTGGGGTAAAAGTAATTGTACGCCTTATGGTTTTGGATTGCAGGACCCAGAATTCACCCAGTATCGACTTAGTCCATTTTCGCTTATGCGCTTACAATCCTTGACTGGAACTCCATTCACTTATCCCAGAACAGGAGTGACATACAGCAACTTGAGTACGG
>JAVZJY010000015.1:0-26175 GCA_038872535.1 Bathyarchaeia archaeon
CCAAAGTTGGGATCAACTTCATTATGGATAACTACAACTTTGCAACTAAGACTTCGCAAAATACGATCCAAATAGCCTCTTGCAGTTCCATACATCACATCAAAAACCACTTTGAGCCTCATTTTTCTGAAAGCTTCCAAATCTAACTGTTTTTTAACAAACCTTATGTAGGGCACTGTCGGATCAATCCACTTCAATAACCCACGTTGCATCCCAGTCTCGATCGAGATTTCCTTTATTTTACGTTCCCTAAAAATTCTGCTAATATTATTAGTGATCTCTTCAGTTGTTTCCGGCAATGCGGGACCCGCATATTCTGGGATGTACTTAATACCGTTCCATTCTGGCGGGTTATGCGAGGCTGTAATCATTATTGCGCCAGCAGCTTTCCTATGTAAAACCTCAAAGGCTGCGACTGGAGTGGGCACATCTCTTTTTGTGATGTATGTTGGGATATCATTACCTAACATTATTTTGCATGCACTTTCTGCAAAGTGGCGTGACCATTTGCGCGTGTCATATCCAACTACAATGCCTCTTTCATTTAAGCCGTGAAACTGAACATAGTCAGCTATGCCTTGAGCCACGACTTTCACATTATCAAAAGTAAACTCTCTGCCTATGACACCGCGCCAACCATCTGTGCCGAAACTAATCTTCACAATTAGCCCTCAACAGTTATTATGTTAAACTCAAAGCAAAACCTTTTCCTCAAGCACAAAATGCAAATCACTCTACCTCAACTTTTTATCAGAGTTCAATATTCTGATTTTCTCTACTACACTATAACCAAAGGTGAGATATAAGCATCCTTTAATACATACTTATGAAATTATAATTTGAAGGTGGAAGTAAAATGCGAATCGGGTTCTTTGTTTGGGAATATCCACCTAAGCTTGTGGGTGGTTTAGGAACATACGCAGAATATATAACTCACGAGTTCGTTGAGCTAGGCCATGATGTAACAGTTTTTACCCTTAATCCTGGAGATTTAAATACACGAGAGATTTTAAAAGGAGTGGAAGTTCACAGACCACTTATTGCTGATGCGAGCAACGTTTTTCCAATGTTTGTTACAGATGATTTGAGAAGATGGGGAACGAACATCCGCTTCTTTAACGACATCTTCATTTACAACGTTCTAAGTGCAACTAAATTCATTAATGGACTAATCAGAAAGGAAGGTTATAAATTTGACGTTGTTTGTGTGCACGACTGGTTGAGCAGTATAGCTGGCTTAATAATCAAGAACGAAACCAAAATCCCCGTTGTTTTTCACGTTCACAGCACAGAATGGGGAAGAAGCGGCGGTCAAGGCTCAGAGGTTGTTTCACATCTTGAATGGGCAACTGCCCAAACGGCTGACAAGATAATAACCGTCAGTCATGCGATGAAGGACGATTTGACGCGCCATGGTTGGCCTCAACAAAAAATAAGCGTTGTATGGAATGGTGTAGACCCTATACGCTATAATCCACAAAACTGTAAACCTGAAGATGTTAAGAAGATCCGCGAAAATTATAACATTCCAAATGATTGGAAGATGCTTCTCTTCCTCGGGAGACTAACGTGGGTAAAGGGTGTAAAGAATTTAATGCAAGCCATGCCCACAGTTTTGAGAGATTATCCGCATACGAAACTGGTGATTTTAGGCAAAGGCGAAGAAGAAAGGGACATAGCGGAAACAGCCACTAGACTTGGAATAAAAGATAACGTTATTTGTCGTTTCGATTTTGTCCCAGAAGAAGAACGAATTCTACACTATGCCGCTGCAGACTTGTGCGTCTTCCCGTCAATATACGAACCCTTCGGCATAGTAAGCCTAGAAGCAATGGCGATGGCAAAACCTGTAGTCGTCGGCGCTCATGGAGTAGTAGGCTTCAGAGAACAAGTAATTCCCTCAGATCCAGACCAAAACGGTGTTCACGTCAACGGCGAAGACCCAGCCGACATAGCATGGGGAATAAAAGAAATCCTTAAAGACCCGCAAAATGCCAAAACATGGGGAGAAAACGGACGAAAAAGAGTTTTACAATACTTTACATGGAGAAAAACAGCAGAACAAACACTAGAGATATATCAAACACTTATCCAGTAAATATTTCGTTACACTTTTCATCAGAATATTCTACAGGTAAATTGTGCTGAAATCCCCACCCCAACCGCACTTAAGGGTATTGCTTTGAGTTTTGATTTTACCTCTGTTTTCCCTAGCATTTCGTCTTTTTACTGCGTCTGCACACAAGGGCTGAGATTGAGGTAATTGCGGCGGTCATGATTGTTATATTTGTCACAATTAGAGGAAAAAGGTGGGCATTGGGAAAATCGTATTGAAGTATTATGAAACTAAGCAATGCTGGAGTTAAACCGAGTGCGAACATTCCTGTAATTATGCCTTTTTCAGAAGCCATAGGGCTTCTCCATGTGGAAACTGAAACAACCAAATAACGTGCAGTAAAGAGGAGGAGAACAATTGGTATGCCAACACTTAACCCCGTTAAAACACTCTGTAGGGAAACATCAAATATTAGACCTAATGCCACAAAGAAGAATGCTCTCAAAATAAATGAGAGTTCGGTTTGAAAGTGCATCAGATAAGTTTTCACCTCGGAGAACGATGGAGATTGTCTCATTCTCAAAGTCCGTGAAACTCGTTTGTCGTTTCCCAAAATCACACCGAAAGCAAGCACTGCAAGAGCACCACTCCCCATGAGAGTTTCTGAAATCGCATAACACGCAATAACGTAGCCTAAAGTAGCTATGTAGGCAAGTTCATTTTCTTCCAAAGTGGAAAGAACCCACACCCATGGGATCGCCATGACCACCCCGATGGCTATGCCCACGGCGAATTCTGCGGAGATAGATTTCACTATGGCGATATAATCGAAGGTGCCGTTCAGTTTGGTGGTAAGAAAGGCAAAAAAGAAGACAATACAGATGATGCTACCAATTACTGATTCCATGGAAAGCAATGTTGCTGTTTGACTTTGAACTCCGATTTTCTTTGCCAGAGGTATGATAACTACTTGACCTGTTGTGCTGATCATTGATCCAAGTAAAAGTCCGTCGATTAGTTGCCACCCTAAGATAAAGTATGTGAATAGTGTAACAAAGATCAACCCTAGAGCGAAGTATGCAATTGTTTGAAAGATGGAGCGAAAACCGCCCTCTGAAATTTCAGACAGATTGAGTTCTAGTCCTCCGCCAAAAAGTACCATCAAAAGCGTGAAAGTCGAGATTAAAGGCAGAAAAGGAATGATATCATTTTTTGGAAAAAGGTTTAAGATAGGACCCAACAATACGCCTATGAAAATCAGAAACAGAATCTCCGGCCAACCGGTCTTCTTAAAAAGAAGATTTGCTAGAAAACCGATTATTATGATAGCCGCAGCGATAAAGAGCATAGATACAATGTCTATCAAAGCAGTCTCCTCAATACTTCGACTGTAGAAATTAAATGAGAGCGCAATTGTATAAGACTTGTCTTTTCTCCGCAATAGTCAAAAATTATAGCAGATCGCTAAGCGACAAAACTGCCAAAAGGTTAAAGATGTTATAGATTAACGAATGACAACACATTAACCATAATGGCAACAATCCAAATCTTACCATTATTTTCGTGGATGTCTGTCAAAAGGCATTAACAGAAAAGATAAGACAAGACCAACTTAATATGTTCAGAGCTAGAACAGCCTGCTGTCCATTTTGAAAAAGACGTTGAGTGTAAGTTTAATAGAAAATTGGGGTTTATGGGAAAATGTTTATATCTACTTCTTGAAGTTTGTAGAGTTTAAGGCGATGAAGCTCGCCTTTAACCGCCCTTGCTTCTGCATGTGCAGGGGCTGATAGCTTCTACCCAGCATTAAAACCATATGGGTGGATAAGGGGGTTGCATGAAGTAGGGCGGTTTGCAGTTTTCGAAAGTAGGCGACTTACCGACTTATGGATTAAACGTGTTGTTGACTATGTTGTTAGTAGGCAGAATGAGGATGGCGGATACGCTTTCTGTCAGGGAACCGAATCAAACGCTCAGGATACGTATTATGGATTGGCAATCTTGGGTTTGTTAGGCGTTTCTTTTCCAAATGTTGAAAAAACTGTTGAGTGGTTGCGTGATTTTGTTCCCGACAGCCTTTATTCGCATTATTATGTGGCTAAAGCCCTTGAGTTGTGCGACGAGGAGCCAGACGAGGAGAGTCTGAAAAAGTTTGTTCTTTCTCTGCCGGTTGTTAGGGGCGAGTTTGGAACTGTTGACGTTTATGCTGAGGTTTCCTCAGAATTTCTGTTAGTGTTCATGGCAACTGAGCTTGCTAACATTGCTTGTGTTGAAGTTAACCGCGCGAAGATTACAGGTTGGCTGCTGAGTTTCAAGAATAAGGATGGTGGTTTTGGGGTTCATGGGCATTCGAATTTGAATTCTACCTATCATGCTGCGGCTTCGCTTTTTAATCTGGGCTATCCAGTTAAGTCGCTTAATGAAACTCTCGATTATGTTAGAGCATGCGAAAAGCCTTATGGAGGCTTCACTGTAGTGCCCGGCAGTTCTGCGATGTTTATGGAGCACATATACTACGGAGTGTCAACACTTAATCTCCTTGGCGAAAACCTGCGGTATCCAAAACAAACGGCTGAATTTGTTCTAAAATGCCAAAATGCAAATGGTGGATTTGCAAGATCAGACATCGGGATATCCACTTTTGAGGATACCTTCTACGCTGTAAGCATATTAAAAACGATTAAGGAACAGTGGTGATTTGCATGAGCATTGATGTAACATACTTCCGCATCGAGAGGATTATCAAAAGCGGCGCAGAATGTTTCTTATGTGCACTCGAAGATGAAATTGAAGGGAAATACATAGACGCTTACCTCTCCGAACTTGTCATGGACGCCAAATCAAGGGAGAAACTTGCTGAAAGCGGAGGATTTTGTAACCACCACTTCTACAGAATGCTAATAACCGCCATAAAACCGGAAAGCTCTGATGGCCACGGAGTAGCCCTAATCACAAAAAGCATCATAGAAAAACTCCTTCAAGATTTTCAAAAACGAAAGAAGCGCAACAGAGAATTCTTCCCTCAAGCTAAGCGTAGCTGCCCAGCCTGCGCTCACATGGCTAATCTTATGGAGATTTACAATAGAAAAATTTTGGAGCTGCTTTCTTCACGCAACGAAGAATTCCTCAAGCTTCTTATGGATTCCAAAGGTCTCTGCATTCCGCACTTTATGACATTGCTTAAAACGTTAGAAGATGCAATGCACAACCAAAATCAAGACGTGATTGATGCCATTTTCGAGGTTGAAGAAAAAAGTTTCCGCAGACTAAAATCAGAGCTTTCGGAATACATTAGGAGGCAGAGTTACGAGTTTTCAAACGAAGACCGTAGAGCAGTAGAGGATGTGTTATTGAGAAGCATCCAAAAAATGGTTGGAAGACGAGGAAGCCGCCTCTAGATTCATAAGGGATGTAAATGGAAAATCTGAAGGACGTAACTGAGGCGCGTGCAAACTCGCCAGATGGAAGAAAAACCGTCAAAATTACAGAAGTCCGCGCCTATGTCCCTTTAAGCCATGATTACGCTGATTTGTTCGCAAATTTAGTGGCTTCGTTAGAACTCTGCGCAACAACCATTGAACTCTGGGAAATATGGAAAGATAAACTGAAAGATAAGAATTCTAGGCAGCTTGTGCAGCGCACGATTATTATTCTCTCCCGATATTTAGGATATCCTGAAGGAAGAGCCTTCAGCCTATACCAGCAAAAGAATAAACTCGAATTTCTTGAAATAGCAAAGGAAATCCGCAGCATTGAAAAGGAGCTGGAGACAATTTCCATCGACAAACAAGGCCTTAAAAAGCTAGAGAAAATCGAAAAAAGACTGAATCAGTTGGCTAAGAACATGCGCATGGAGATTGAGCGTTTAGCAAAGATGGAGGTCATCGAGTACAGCGGATAGGTTGCGAGTAAATGTATCAGATTTTTGAGATTAAACTAAGGCCTAAGGAAATTGATTTGCAACAGAAGCTTGGCGAAGTCAACAGATTGAATTGGCATCTAAACTGTGGGAAACTTGTTAAGGACGATGATGGACTGGAGTATGTTTTGGATTTTTCAAATTTTAGGTTAATCTGTCTTGTAAGCAACTTGTTTCTCGTAGAAGAAGGCAAGTGGTCACCAAAAGATTATCCAGCTAGAGAGGAAATTGTAAACGCTGCGATGAAAGAGTTGGAAAAGCTTCCATTCAATTTGGAAATAGTTGAAGTCAAGAGGTTTGTTAAAAATGAAAAGTAAATTGAACAATCAAAACGGTATGAAATGGCTGAACAGGAACGTGGCGGCGATGGGTTTCACGAGTCTGTTCAGTGACGCAAGTCATGAGATGGCTACATCCATTCTTGCTCAGTTCTTAACAGTCGAGTTGCATGGTTCAGCCGAAATCTTGGGCTTAATAGAGGGATTGGCGGACTTCTCCTCCAGCTTCATTAAGACATACTCTGGTTGGCTAAGCGATAAACTGGGCGAGAGAAAGCCCCTTGCAACATTAGGCTACACGCTTACAGGAATATTTATATCCCTATTTGCCTTTGCATCCAACTTCCTTCAAGTATTATTATATAGAACAGTGGGATGGATTGGAAGAGGCGTAAGAGAACCACCGAGAGACGCCCTTCTAGCCGATTCAGTCGAGCCTGAAAGCTACGGTCACGCGTTTGGTTTCCATCGCATGATGGACACTCTAGGCGCCATCATAGGCCCAAGCATAGCGTTTCTTCTACTACCCCTTATAGGGTTTAGGAACATTTTCCTAGTTGCACTTTTGCCAGGCATCTTAGCGATATTGGTTTTCGCGCTTTTCACAAAGGAAAAGGTTCGTAGGCAAAAGGTTGAAGAGGAGAGAAAACTTTTAGGCGACATAAGAGGGTTGCCAACTAAATTCAAACATTACCTGTTAGCTGTAGGCATATTTGGTGTCGGAAATTTTGCCAACACATTTCTAGTGTTGAAGGCTACAGAAGCTCTAACACCAAGTCTCGGAGCTATAATTGCTAGCAGCATCAGTGCATTCCTTTACGTGCTGCTTAATGTGGGTGCTGCAGTTTTTGCCTACACATTTGGCTCATTGGGAGACAAATTCAGCAGAAAGAATCTATTAGCGTTGGGATACCTAATTTTCAGCATATACTGCATCGGCTTCATTTTTTCACCTCCAAACATTTGGATCTACGCCTTTCTCTTCTTTTTAGCGGGCGTAGAAACAGGAGCCATAGACGCAACTGAAAGGTCGTATGCCGCTGAACTGTTAGAAGAAAAAAGAAGAGGAACAGGTTTCGGAATGCTCAGCACAATAAACGGCATAGGAGACTTCGCATCAAGCATCACTGCGGGAATCTTATGGACACTCACATCAGCTAGCGCATCTTTCACGTTCGGAGCAATACTAGCACTGATAGCAACAGCGATTTTAATAATTCGCAAGTAAGCAAAACACAATAATCATTCAGAAATGCTTTACTAATTCCTTCCGTTAATAACGTTTAATGGAAGGTTGTTTGTGGGGTTTGGTTATTTTCTACTTACTTATATAAATAGAAAATGTGGTTTTGGAGCTCCCTCCCCGAGAGTATATTAGAAATTGTATACTTATACTCTCACTGTTTTGATGTTTTTGCTTTTTGAAATGTTTTTCCTATTTAAGAAAACTCCGCCCCTAGCCTTCAGTCATGGAAGATTATGTTCTGTTAATGTTTGTTAACAGAAACCATGAAACGATTATATATTTAGAAAAATTTCAAAAAGCCAGAAAATTTCCTATATGAAAGCTTTTCTGGGCTATTGTAGACTAGGAGCGGGATTGATTTTTAGCCTATTTTTCAGGCTTGTGGGATTTTGGCGTGAGACGACTTAAAACTCTCACCGGTGAGACTTTTCAAAGTGCTTGGCGACTCCCCACACATTGATAGCTCGAAATTATCACGCGCGTTATAAAATTTAGAGCTTGAAACATAATTGTTATAACACGTGTTATGGCAAGTGTCATAAGCTTCGCAGGTTAGGAGCCATCCTTCTTTTTTATTTACACCTCCATCTCGACTGCATCTATTACGCGCGTAATAGACACTTTCAAGCTGAGGATGCATACGCCAATGGCGATAATTTCGTTTCTTGATAGACCTCTTATGTGCAACTCAAAATTGTTATTGTTAACGCTTTCTTGAACAAAACTCTTAATGTTAAGAGCTTTAATCGCGTTTTGTAGCCTTCTTATTTCTTTGCCAGGAATATATTAAGCGAAGCAGCTTTTCAGGTGGAAGTCTCTTCAGAATTGACTTTTGAACTTAACTTTTCAATAACCTTGTCCATCTTTTGCGTTAAGGCCTGAAGAGCCTCAATAAGCCTCAAATGTTCATTCATGGCGTTGGCAAATTTTTCTTGAATCTGAATCAGTCGCTTAACGTTTTGAGGCATAAGCAAATAATCCTTAGCTGCTTCGACGCTTAACCAGTCAACCTCGCCAAAACCTTCAGACTCGTCAACTTTGGCAACGTCATCACTAACCTGCCAATAACGGGAAAACAAAGCAGCAACAGGATCATAAACGCCAAAATGAACTTTGCGGGCTAAGCTTCCCTCACCTAGACGAATACCATACTTTAAACGCAGATGAGCGGCAACACGATCAGCCGCATCCTTAGCCAACAACAAAAGCTCACTAGGATCCCTACCCTCAACTACATCACAATAAACTAAAACATGCCTAGTAGTCTGCTCAACCGTCAACCCCAACTCAGAACCAATAAGGCTGCTCCAATTCATCTTCTCCACTTTTC
Organism: Bathyarchaeia archaeon; assembly: GCA_038872535.1. Taxonomy (GTDB): domain Archaea; phylum Thermoproteota; class Bathyarchaeia; order Bathyarchaeales; family Bathycorpusculaceae; genus JASEJA01. The sequence goes on from JAVZJY010000015.1 coordinate 8,830, forward strand.
GCCAATCACCAAGCATAGCAGAATCTTGCAAAATAGGATACTTAAAAACACAATTATGAAGCCTAAAAACAAAACTAGGCGTTAAACCCTCACATCCACTGAGAAACTTTTTACATTGCTCAGTTGTCTCGTAAAATGCTGGCCACCTCGGTCCAGTACGCTTGACTAAGCCTGCCTTCTCCAACTTTTTCAAATAATAATGCATGTGTTGGCGGCTCATTCTGAGAACCTTAGCTACTTTCGTAGGATAATTTTCGTCAATTAGTTTCAGGATTGGAATAAGCCTTTTCCGAACACTCCAATTATAAAATTTTACTTTTGACAGCCTTTTTACACCAAAAACTATTCCAATACAAAACCACAAGAATCTTCTGCCCTTAGCAAAGGACACTATCCTTTGGCGAGCCTCGCAAAGGACAGTATCCAAAAACGGACATATGAGGAGGGCGCTTTCACTCTAGAGGGTCTCCCTGTTAATCGCTTCAAGCCTTCAGTCTTTTAGTACAATCCTCAGCAAAAAGTCATGATTTGATGATGAAATGGCGAGGGTCTCCATATTTAAAGGTCGGGAAGCAAGAGTTAATAAGGCGATTTTCCGAATCCTCGCCATGCAAAGTCCGCTAACAATTTATGATATATGGCGAAAGCTGAGAACTCAAAGCGACTTCGCATACATACGGTATCACATTGTAAACAGACGAGTTAGAACACTCAAAGAGCAAGGCTTCATCGAAAAAATCGGAGAGAGAAAAACGAAAAACGGCTTTCAAGCAATACTGTACCAATTAACCTTATGAGCTTATCTATCGATTTTACTAGATAAACTCGACATGGATTTTTTCTTAAAGAAGGCTTCGAGTGATGAGATTTTATCAATGCTCGTTATCCTCGCTTCGCAACAACAAAGTTGAGCATAAGAGTTTAGAAACAATTAAAGAGTGCTTTTACACCTTAATATTGAAGCACGCCCGAGGCTTTGAACCATGCATTCTTTCATTATTATATGCTTTTTGTGAACGTTTGTATAGGAATTTTAACCATATTTTTATATATTTGTAGCATTAAGAACTTCTGCAGCAAGGTGAAGGCTTGCGCGGTGGACGAGTTGGGTAAAAAACGTTTTGCTCCCAGTAAATCCCGCATGACTGTTGATGAAAAGCATATAATTCATGCGGAGAAACTGCGCTTGATGGAAGAAGGCAAAGTGCGTGGGGAAGAGGAGTGGATAAGCGAACATTATGTAAAGGAACGTTTGAAAGCGCTAGGCGTGGTAGAATAAACAAATCAACGAATGCAAGCCCCGAACCAACCATCCCATTTGTAAATTGACAATTAAAGGCGGGATACCTTATTAATACAAGAATCATTTTCGAAGAGTACCTAAAACGTTTAAATCTAAGCACACTTTTCGATAGGCTTCAAGTTTCTAATAGCGCAGTCTTGGCAAAGGAAATCAAACATTTTACAGAAAAAGAGGCTGAAAAAAGAGACCAAATCGTCATCAACTACTTTGGCGAAATGGGAATAAATCGGATAGTGGACAACATAGTCAAGCTCTTGTTTACACCGCCAAAAATTCCTTTAAACGCTAAATTACTTGATGTTGGTGCGGGAACAGGGTTTTTCACAATTAAAGTCGCCGAGAAAGTAAATGCGAGGCTTCCAAGGGCTTGCTTTTACGCTATGGATGCAACCCCTGCGATGCTGCTTTCACTTGTCAAGAAAAACGTTGGCATAACGCCTTTTGTTGGAGTTGCAGAAAACATTGAAGGCGGCATAAGAGAGGCAAGAAAGCACTTAAACATTCCACTCAAATTTGACGCAGTCTTTTCAACGCTAATGCTTCACCACAGCACCAAACCCGAAAAAGTTTTCGAAAGCCTAAAACAAGTTCTTAAAAAGAACGGAAAAGCCATAGTTGTTGATCTATGCGAACATTCTTTTGAAGAGTTTAAGAAGGAGATGAGCGACGTTCATTTAGGTTTTAAACCTAAAAACGTTCAGAAAATGGCGAGAAAAGTTTTCTTAAATGTTAAAGTTGAGGTTTTGCCTGGGATTTGCTGCGAATGCTCTGGGCGCTCAGCCGAACTGTTTGTTGCCTACATGTGGGATGGTTGGTAAAGGCAGTGGTTGGGTTCGAGTTAAAGGTATGGTATGGCAAGCTTTTAACGTTTAAATCTATTTACAAAAACCGTTAGGTATATATAACAAACCATTTCTATATACCGTAATTAGACTGCAAACCTAAACGAAGCTAAAGAAAAGGGGAATAAATGTTGGCGCCAGAGTTAATAGAAATAATTTTAAAAAAATTTGAAGAAAACGCAAAACAACGCATCCAAGAGGAACGCGAAGAAATTGTCCAACGGTCAGAACACCTAAAATCCTACTTGGCAAACATTGCAAAAATCGGCAAGTGGAGCCTCCCACTATCTATCAGAGGAATGGAAACGCGTCATCCTGAACATGAGAAAAATTTGGAATTGCTTGAAAGATGCGGTCTCGTTAAAAGCAGAATCAAATACACTGAACACAACATATACCGCGAATATTTACTCACCGAAGAAGGAGCTGCGCTAATCCAAAGAGAAAACATGCTCTAGCCAGCATTTCCAGCACTCCTTTCTCTCCCTTCAATCGACTACATTTCAACTTGAAAATAGCACATCTCCTAAAGCTAAAGCAAATTTTGAAAACTTAATATTAATCTGAAAACGCTCTATGCATCTAACAAAAACTTTTCTACCACGCAAAATCACATACAAAATCAACGTGTTCATATAATTTAATAATTTATATAGGAATAAAGAACAATGAAACTATAGAGGGAAGCCTTTGCCCTTTAATGACCCCATCACAATCGCAATAATAATGATAGGGGTCATTATCGCTTGTATAATAGTCATTTTTGCAATGCGAAAACGTTGGAGAAAAAAAGAAAACAAGGCTTTAGAAGAGGAGAGCTTAACAGCAAAATTTCAAGGCTTACCATTCAAGATCGCCAAGAGCGTCCCCCAAGAAGAAGCACAACGCGCAAAAGAAGAGCTCAGAATTCTGGATTTAGAAAGAGAAATTTTAAGCGACGCAATCAGACGCCTTTACGAGGCGCACGCAGAAGGAAAAATCACAGAGGAAGAACGAGATAGACTCGCACAAACGTATAAATCTCGGATGATGGCTGTTAAAGAAGCAATTTCAAAGGACGAATCCCTTGTCGCCTTGCATGAACTTGAAGCTATGCAAGAAGATTTGATAAAACTTTTCAGTGAACGCTTCGACGAACTAAGCAGTAAAATCGAGGAACTGCGGTCAAAAGTTGAAGTGAAACCAATAAAAGAAATAACAATACCAATTGCGGAAGCAGAAGCGCCTCCAACCAAAAAATCGGAAGAGAAGCCTTCAGAGGAAAAAGCGAAAAAAAGGCGGAAGCCTCCTGCTAAGCCAAGCCCGAGAACCGAAGCGGAAAAGCGTATAGAGGAGATTAGAGCTGAAGTGGAGAAGGTTTTGGAAAGACTGGGGCAGATGGAGATTGAAACCTAAACAAGAATGGATTGAAAAAGCAAAAAGGAACGCTGCATTAGAAGCAGTCAAAAATGTTAAAGACGGTTTCGTTGTCGGCTTGGGAAGCGGAAGCACAGCAGCCTACGCCATAGAAGAACTAGGAAAACGCATGAAAAACGAAGAACTGCATATCCTCGCAGTTCCAACATCATATCAAGCTTTTTGGCTTGCCGTTAAGTGCGGCATCCCAATAACAACATTGGAGGAACACCCGACGCTGGACATGACGATAGATGGCGCAGACCAGATAGACAAAAAGCTAAACCTGATAAAAGGCATGGGCGGTGCCCTAGCCAGAGAAAAAGTTGTTGCCTCAGCCTCTAAAAAACTCGTCATAGTTGCAGACGAAAATAAAAAAGTCGAGGTCTTAGGAGAAAAAAGCCATCCTGTGCCAATGGAAGTTTTGCCCTTTGCAGTTCCCTTTGTTATTCGCAAAATAAGTGAAATCGGCGGAAAACCCCTGTTGAGAGAGGGAAAAGGAAAGGTGGGTCCCATCATAACCGATAATGCAAATATATTAATAGACGCATTTTTCGGGCTAATACACAAACCCGCAGAACTTGATCAAAAACTGCAAACAATTACGGGAATAGTTGAAACTGGACTTTTCATTAATATGGTGGACACGGTGTATCTTGGGAAACGTGATGGCGTCGAGAAGTTAACAGGAGAATAGATAAAGATTTTAACGTTGATTTTGTAATTTTAAAACGCTGGTGATATGACGATTCCGAATTTTATAAAGGAAAGGTTCTGGCTTGAAAAAAGCCGGATAGAAGGTGTTCCGGCTGATGTTGAAATTCCAGATAAGCCGTTGCATAAAATAATAGCTGAAGCATGCTTAAAGTATTCGGATAGAACAGCGATGGTTTTCTACGGCGTGGAAATAAAGTATGAGCAACTCAAATGGTACATAGATTGTTTTGCGACTTCTCTCGCAAATATGGGAGTTAGAAAAGGCGATGTCGTCGCAATATATTCTCCGAACTGTCCTCAGTTTGCCATAGCATACTATGGAGCGATGATGGCTGGCGCCACAATCACAGCCTTATCGCCACTCTTCGCCTCGAGAGAAGTTGAATACCAATTGAACGACAGCGGAAGCAAATATTTAGTGACCGTGGAACAACTTTATCAAAACTTTGCAGCGGTAAGAGAAAACACAAGCGTTGAAGAGGTGATAGTGGCAGACATAGCAGGTGGGGAGGCTAAGGTTGAGGGCAAATACAAGGATTTCAAGGACATGTTCAACATAGAACCCGAACCTCCCTCGATTAACTGGGATGTCAAGGAAGACGTGGCTGTTTTACAGTATACCGGCGGAACAACAGGATTGCCGAAAGCTGCAATGCTTACGCATTACAATGTCGTCTCAAACATATACCAGCACATACCATTCATTGAAGTCATCAGAAAATGGGTCAAATCTCAAAGAGTGTTAAGGGAAGAAGGCGACTGCGTTGTGCTGGACTTAGATGGAAAGGAATACAAAACATTCAAAGACTACTACGAGAAAAACTACAGCGCAAGGATAACGGTTCTTCCATGGTATCACATTTACGGGCAAACAGTCGACCTAAGCATCGGATTAGCAACAGGCGATCTACTCGTTGTCTTTGCAAGGTTCGAACCCGAAAAAATACTTGAGGCAATAGAGAAGTATAAGATATCCGTGTTCATGGGCGCGCCGACAATTTTCATCTACTATGCGAACAACCCCGAACTCGTGAAAAAATATGATCTTTCATCTCTTTTTTACGTTAATAATGGTGCTGGTCCAGTTTCGCCAGAAATTGTCGAGAAATGGGAGGAATTGACGAAAAACTCTGGAAGAGGAATCTTGGTAGAAGGATACGGCTTAAGTGAAACCTCGCCGACAACACACACAACTTTTGGACCTCCATTCAGAAAGAGAAAGATGGGATCTGTGGGGACACCGATTCCGAACACTTATGCTGCAGTAATCAACCCAGAAACAATGGAGTTCTTGCCCATAGGAGAGGAAGGCGAAATTGTAATAAGTGGACCGCAAGTGATGAAGGGGTACTGGAACAGACCAGAGGAGACGAAACAAGTTTTCTTTTATGCAGATGGAATGCGGTGGTTCCGAACTGGAGACATCGGCAAAATAGATGAGGATGGATACTTCTACATCGTTGACAGACTAAAGGATATGATAAAATACAAAGGGCACAGCGTATATCCACGGGAAGTTGAGGACGTCATGTATGAGCATCCAGCCATACAAGAAGTTTGCGTTGTCGGAATACCAGATCCAGAAGCGGGAGAAACAATAAAAGCGTTTGTGGCGCTGAAGCCAGACTGCAGAGGAAAAATCACAGAGCAAGAGTTGATAGAATGGTGCAAGCAGAGAATGGCAGCATACAAATATCCGCGAATTATCGAATTCCGCGAGGAACTGCCGAAGAACATTGCTGGGAAATATCTAAGGAGAGTGCTTAGGGAAGAAGAAAAGAAGAAAACCTCCAAGAAGTAAGTTTGTCCCATGTGCATAATATAGGACTATTTTCAACTAATGGAGAAAACTCCTACTCTATCCTCTTTTTCTGTTAACAGCGATTAATATGGTGTCTCTTTATAAAGAAACTTTAAGTTAGAGCAAAATAGTTAAAAGAGGTTTTCCTCATCCAGTTCGTCTTCTTCAAGCCAATAGCACTCTTCGCAAAAGCCATTGTATTCTTCATACTCTTCTTCAGAGATTTCCTTACCACACCGTAGACAGTAATACTTCTCTTTCATTAATAACTTGTTTTTCTTACAAGGTTAATAAAAGTAGCTCAAGTTTATTGGGTTTGGAGTTTAGTAAGAGGTTTGGAAGTATGAGAGTATCTAGAATTTTTACTTATTTCTAGCCAGTCTCCAAGTTTTATTAAAGGTAGAGTAGCCTTAAAGCAATAAATAGCTGTGAGTAACCATAAACTTAGACAGAATAAGATTAGGATTCCAGTTTTTATGAGGTATAAATAGACGAATTCATCTAAAGGATTCATTTTAGTAATTATTGGTAGATAAATACCTTGAGGTCCTCTAGGCCATGGGAAAAATGCTGCGCCACCTGCACAGCGCCAGCTGGAGTCCCATACCCATTCATCGGCTACACGGTGGGCTGAAATAGTGTAGAGGGTTACATAAATCGACAAGGCAACTAAGAAAACAAAAATCAAGATTTTACTGGATACTGACAGTTTAATTCCTCCATACTGGAAATGGCTGGCCTTCGATATAATTCTAAAGTTTAGAACGTGAAGAATAATGTTCTTAATTAAAAATAATTAACTATGTAGTAAAGTTGCTGTTAGGAGGCACTCAAAGAAGAAGGACTGGCTACTATTCTTCAGAAAACGTAAATAAACAACAAGTAAAACTTTAAAATGGTCGAGGTCAGGAAAAAGTCCATGAAAAACCGCCGGGGTAGCCTAGCCTGGAATGGGCGCCAGACTCATAATCTGGAGTCGAATGGGGCTAAGCGCCCAACGCCAGAGGTCGCGGGCTCGAATCCCGCCCCCGGCATCAGCAGCAATGTGACTCTCTAAGGGTTACGTTCGTGAATTATTATTCTCCGATGATACATCAATTGTTGTCGCGCTTCTTGTTGTTATTTCAGGTTGGTTTCCAAAACCTTTCTTGACATAAGCGTTTTTTATGGTTATTTTTTCGCCTATTTTTAGGTTGCCGGTTTTTTCTGCGTGTTTTCGCCATGCTGAAACCCATGTTTTGCCTGTTTCGTCTTTTATTTCGAAAACTGTGACTTTTACGTTTTCTCCTCTTGATGTTTTCACTTCTCTAGTAATTGGTTTAGATGCAACTTCTCCTTTAACGCTTATGCAGTTTAAGCCTTCCTTTAAATCTGCAATTTTCAAAAACTCTCCCGCATATTCAGCGACTTCAATATATGTTTCGGAATCAACGTGAACCTCTAAGCCATCGCCAAGCCCAGACTTCACCTTTCCATTTACCACATTTAGCTTAACGCCTTTCTTCAAAAACTTCTCAACCTCGTCAACCTTATCATTCCATACAACAACAGCAACCTCATCAGTGCCATCAGCTATGATGAAGCGCATGAGTTTTCCGCTTGTTGAATTGCTTCTTTGGAAAGTTGATGATGGAAACAGTTCTTTTACCACGCCAGCCAAGTTCACCCTTTTACCCTTATGGACTTTGGAAAGTTCCTTAATCTTCGTTAAGAACTTAGCTATTGTCGGATAGTTCCCTATCTCTACATCCTTAGGGTCAATTTCAACTTCGCTTTTTTCCCCGATATGTAGTTCAACTTTTCCGCCAAGTCCCTCCCTAGTGTAGCCGTGGGAAAAACGCACTATCTGCCCAGTTCTAACTTTACCAGATTCAACAATGTCAGCCTTATCATTCCATAAAACAACACGCAAAACCCCGCTTTCATCTGCTACAAGCAAACCAGCAACTTTGCCCTTTTTCCGTCCAGCAAAAGTCTTAGAAGGAAAAAAGGCAACAACACGACCAGCAACAGTGACATCGCTTAAACCAGGAACCAAATCCTTAAACATCAGCCCATGGGTCGAAGCCTTATCCACCGTGGTTTCAACGCCAAACTCAACTGCAACCATCCGTAAAAGAACATCATCAGAAATAAGACCACCAGTCTTTTTTCGCGCCTCCTCCAACCGCTCCAAAATCTCCTCTCTAGAAACTTCAGGATGCGTCGAAAGTATTTTGGCAATGATCTCCTCCGCGTTCATTTTAACTTCAATACCGCTGAAGAACAAGGGGGTAAATGCGCTATAAAGTTTATTAGAGGCTTCACTCGCCCTTCTAATTTGGATGGGAAAAAAGTGGCAACGACACCAGAAACACTTTATGAATTGGGCACAGCCCTAATTCTCATTGGAGCACTTATAATTCTAATTTCACTCGCATTACTGTTTATGAAAAGCGCCAAGGGAGAAAGAAAAGTGAAGGGCGGAGGAGCCATAATAATCGGACCTTTCCCAATAATTTTTGGAACAGATAAAGAATCAGTAAAGACGGTTTTGTGGCTTGCATTAGCCCTTACAATATTGCTTATAATTGCCATGGTGCTCTTTCACCTAATGCTCAAATGATGGAGAGTGCGTAGCTCTTGACAGAAACTGAGGAAAACAAAAACAATGACAAAAGCGAGTTCAAAAAACTCTTTCTAATGTTCACTATCGGTTTTCTGGCAATTTTTGCTGGTGTTGCAATTTTGGCTGTTGCCACTGTTCTTTCTGGCGGTTCAGTGGATGTGGGCGGAGTAATTTTCATATGGTTTATCCCAATAGTTTTTGGAGCTGGACCCCACGCGGCTTGGATGATTTTATTCGCTTTTATCCTTGCAGTTTTAAGCCTAATAATATTTTTGATTTCTTATGGAAAAGGGTAAGCAGCAAGAGAAATCGAGTGGTTTTCTTATTTTGCTTTTTCCTCTTTGCCGTAGAAGGCGTAGAGAAATATTAGAACCAGCGCGATGAAGGTTGCTGTCATGAGGATGTACTTGAGCATTTCAAAGTATTCTGCGGGGGTCATTTTTCGAATCCTCTCTCTCCAATATTTTAGTTGAAGTATTTAAACGGTAGCCCTTTTCCACTCGTTCATTAAGGAGTCGTAAAGCTCGTCTCTTTCTTCTATGGTTTCGTACCATGCAAGTGACTTAGCTATTTTTTGTGCGATGAGGTGGTAGCACAAGTGGGTCTCTTTGTCTAAGACTCGAAAGTAGAAGTCGTCGCATGTGCAAAACTCTGCTTCCGGCATTATCAAATAGTCTCTCTCCTTTCCAACGACAATCCACACTATTCTGCCGCTGGGGTTAAAGATGTATTTTTTAACGCGTCCTTCCCGTAGAGCTTCAAAGGCTTTTGTGAAGCGTTGACCAAAGGCTTCGTAAAGTTTTGTTAGGTTCTTGCCAGTTATTTTGCCTTCAGCCTTAGCTTGTTTGCATATGGCATTTAGCAAATTGATTTCTGAGTTTTCTGTCATAGGAGCACGTGCTTTGAAGAGCCAATGTTGGGAGAGTTGGCTACTCTATGCTTAATGGTTCGCCTTTCGGCTTCTTTTCTTCTTTCTTTGGCAGTTTAACTTCTAGAACTCCGTTTCTGTACTCTGTTTTCGCTTCTTTAATGTTCACTTTTGCTGGCAATGTCACTTCTTTGTAGTATTTGCGTTGAGGCGTGTCAACTGAAATCGTTAGCGTATCCTCTGTGGCATGTAATTTTATGTCCTTCTTCTCAACTCCAGGAAGCTCAGCAACCACTTGAATCTCACCGTCCGTCTCAATCACGTCTACAAGGGGTTCGCGTTCTTCCTTAACTTGAGGCCCTAGACGACCAGGTTTAACGTTTCCGAACTCACGTATCTCGGGTTTCCCGTCGGGGCCTATTTTCACGCTGTAACCATAAACAAAGGGGCCCCACTCGCGCACTGTTGAGCCGTCTGGGAGTTTGCGTTCTCTAACGTAGTCTTTCGGGATTCGCGAAGTGAAAGTTTTGAATTCCTCTTCCATCATTTTCTCCATTTCTCTGAACATTTGGTCGATATCCTCGAAGAACCAGCCTCTGAAGAAGGGGAAGCGTCTTCTTCTAAACCATTCTGGAAAATCCTCATCTTCCGAAGGCATCTTTTCACCTTTGTAGTTTGAAGAGGTTTTACATCTATAAATTTTGTGCTAACTTGGAAGTTGGAGGTGTTTTAGGGTTCCTAAAAATGTTCCGTCAAGAAGGTATGTTTCAGCGTTTTCTATGTCAACTCCTTCTGCACGGAGAACAGGACCCACTATTTTCTCGTTTCTTGTTTTTTCACCTAGTTTTTCGTTTAACGGTTTTCCTCCTAAAAAATCGTTAAAGGATGGCATTATGAAAAGTTGAGAGGTTTTAGGCCTAATTTTGTAGCGGGTCCATAAAGTTTCCGCGGGGCTTTTTTCAACTTTTATTTTATGTTTCAAAAGCACTATTTTTGCCAGTTGAGTTCCATCACAGTTTGCTTTAACCCAAACTTGCCTTATTATTCTGAAGCCTGCCGGGTCGCGGAACGACACAACTGGGTGAACGTGTCCCATCACCAAGGTTTTACATTTTAGAAGTAGCGGGGATGGCCAACGGTGTCCGTGGAAAAGGCCTATTTCACCTATTACCGTGCCTGTTGCGGGTAGGATTTTTATGTTTTCTGGGAGAAGCGGTTCAAGGTTTCCGTCGTGGTTTCCGCATATTATCTGGATTTCCTTTACTTGTTTTTTGAGTTCGTTGAAGAATTCAGGCACGTCTTGCCACTCGCTTATTTCTGCTTTGGCCACTGTGTGTTTTACGTCGCCGAGGATTAAGAGACGTTCAGGTTTACATGCTGATAAAACTTCTTTCAGTTTGTTTAGAAGTCTCGGCGTCTGGGTTGGGACATGTATTCCTTTTTCTGATAGGGCTATTTCCCATCCTATGTGAAGGTCTGCTATTACCAGTGTTCGCGATTCCTTCGCCTTTATTAGAGCAGCTGGATGTGGAGTTAAAGGTGTTATCATTTCTTTTCCTTTTCGATGTTTAACAAGTTCAGTATTGTTCTGTGAATTTTTTGGTTTGCTGCTGCTATGAAGGTTACTTTTTGTTTTGGGTCAAGCTTAAAGTTTAACGGTTTTCCGTCGGGGGTTGTGATTTTTGCGCCTGCTTCTTTTATTATCAGCCATGCGGCTGCTGTATCTGTTGCTCTGAGTTTTCCACGGATGTCTATGAAAGCGTCTGTTGTTCCATCTGCTACATAACATAATTCGAGGGCGTTCGCCCCCAAGTGGCGTATATGGCTTGTCCTTTGGATTAGGCTTGTTAGGCGTGGGGCAATCTGGCTGACTTTGTAAGTGTTTAGGTCTACTCCTATTACGGCTTCTTCAAGTGATGTAGTCTTCGATGGGGCTATTTTTTGGTTGTTGCGGTAGGCTCCTTTGTCTTTTTGCGCAGTGTAAGTTGTGTCGTGTAAAAAGTCTGCCACAAGAGATGCGTATATAGTTTTTAATGTTGGTTTTGTGGATATGGCGATTGATGTGGCATAGAAGGGTATGCCTCTCGTGAGGTTTGTTGTTCCGTCTATGGGGTCTGCTGTAACATAATGCTTATGGGGGTTCGAACCATATTCCTTTATGCCTGATTCCTCGCTTATGAGCGTGAAAGAAACGTTATATTCTTTGAGTGTGTTTATTATGGCGTTTTCCGCGGCTAAGTCTATCTGTTTTATTGGATCTCCGCCGGCGCCTATGCCTAAGTCTGGCTGGGGCTGTTTCAGTGTTTTAAATAGTGGGGTAATCTGTTTTTGTATGTTGTTTTTGCATTTTATAAGGATGTTTAGCCAGTTGGTTTGTTCTGTCATTTTGTATTCTCCGCTATTTTATGTTGTTTTTGAATAAAGAGTTTGCTAAACGAATTGATTATGAATAGTGTTCTAGAAAAAACTTCTGAAAGACAACCTCATAAAAAATTTAAGCGAACATGGCTATAGGGTAATGCATCTGCTGGAGGACATACAAACGACGACAAAAATGGCAAAAATCATTGATCTGCTCAGCGATGGAAAATGGCATACATTTGAGGAAATACAGGAAACAACGAAACTAACCAAAGATAGCATTATGCGCGTCATACAGTTTTTGAAAGAATACGGTTTTGCGGTGTCTGATGAGGAAGAACGTAAAATAAGGCTTGACGAGAATGTTCGAAAATTTCTTGCCCAAGCCGTCACGTCATGAGGTTTTTTAAACCCTTATACGCCTTCAAAAACTTTCTGCCCTTTTCCGTAATCCCAACTGAACTAAGGTTGCCATGCCCGCTTTTTCCATTTAAAAGTCCCTTTTTATGTAAGAATTCCAGATAGTAATTTAACTGCCTAAAACTCAAATTGCAACGGTTCATAAGATAGGTCTTCTTAATGTTGTCTTGGGATGCTTCCAAAATTTCTGCGATTATGTCTAGACATCCTCGATGGGTATTACTACGTTTCACACTGTTTGTTTTTGAACTCATCAAAACAGCCCCGTCTTGAAGGCTGCTAAAGCCCCTTTCTCCCTAGTAAGTTTTAGGGGATGGTGGATTTAAGTGTTCTGAAAATAGGTGCAATATAATAAAAAGAGAAGCTTGTTATAAAAATGAAGCGATGGGTTGTTTAGTGGTCTCTTTAAGATAGGCGGAGTTTACTTAAAACCTTCTCTAAATCGGCGTCTTTCTCTAGAAAAACGCTTACTCTGTTCTCACCGTCCGTTAGAGAAAGCATCTTTACATTTTTTCCTTCGATTACTATGTTTTTGAACCCGCCTAAATTGAAAAGCTCTGAAAGTTCCTCACCCGCGTCAAGTGCTGAAGAGGAAAGGATGGCATAGTCGATGATTTTTGTTGGGTCTTTCAAGTCTATGGATGCAGAGGCGGAGTTTCTTAAGATATAGCCAATAACGCCATCATACGCCTTAATCTCTTCGAGGCTTGACCGTAAATCTTCCACAGATGCTGTTTCAACAACTGCGGCTTTGGTTATTGTTTCGGTCTCTTCTAGAACTGCCTTCTTTTTCTTAGTCATAGCTTGTGCCTCCATTACTCGATTACTGGTTTAACCCTGACGAGCTCACCTTTCTTAATTTCTAATGTGAGCTGTATTTTCTCCGGCATTTGAATTATTCCCTTCCCCTCATACTTTGCATCCTTTATCGGTTTGACTTTGCATCGGGTTGACTTACCATCGAAGGTTTCAATTTCAACCTCTGCGATTTCTCTGTCGTTGTAGAGCTCGTTCCATTGCGTCAACACCACGCTGTCGATGCGCACAGTGTCTGACGGAACAAGCAAACCGCCAAGATTTTCAACAATAAGCTGACTTACAGGGGGCTCGGGAAGCAGAGGTTCAGGTTCCGCTGTCCTCTTTTTCTCTTCAATTGTAGTTTCTTGGATGGGTTCTTCGACGTTTTCCTCGGGTTCTTCAACCTTTGGGGCTTCTGTTTCAATTTCTAAGGATGGAGGGGCGCTTTTAATGGGGGCAGGGTGAATTTTATCAAGCAGTTTAAGGACTGTTGGTATTAGGACGTTGGTTAGAGTGTTCACGTAGTTCATGTCTGCTTTTGCGGGTGTTACTGTGACTAGGTAAAATTCGCCCATGCTTGAGACGTTTACTCTGCCCATATTTCCGTTAATGACGGCGCATTTGAAACCTCCGATAGCGTCGGCTTTTTCCAGTATGTCGTCAAACAAGTCCGTGACCCGCATAATAGTCTTTTCAGAGGTTTTCCCGTCTCCAATAGTGATTTCTCCGTCTTTTTTGAACATGAAAGCGCTGGTTATGTCTGGGCAGACGTTTAACATTTCGTTTAGAGCGTTCTTTAACGCGAAAGAGTATAGCTCAGAATCCATGTATTTCACTTCCTATGACTTTTAGGATATTTTGAAGAGAATGCGCTCCGGCACGCCGTCATGCACTACTACCAAGTACTTTAAGCCTTCTGTGTCGCCGAGTTGGTCTAGCCACTTTAATGCTTCACGGGTTTTCTGCAAGAGCAATAGTCTTTCCTGAAAGCTTCTTACAACCTCTTCTATGGCTGTTAGTTCATGGAAGGGGTTGGCGTCTAAGACTATGTTTAGATTGCCTATTGTGATTTCGCCTAGGCTTTCGGTTGCAGCCTTTTTCCCAGCCAACTTCATGACGACTTCACGGATTTTCTTTGATTTTTCAGCCAAAGCCCGTATGTCGTCTAGTCGGCGCAGGTATTCGCCTAGCGTGCTTTTTGTTTCAGATATTTCTTTTTCAAGGGTTTCAGCTATCTCTTCAGCTGAAGTGTACTCCTTTATTTCTACCACCATTTTGTTCTTGCACCTCCAACATCTGGAAACAATAGAGGGAAACTGATAGAGGTTTTAACTCACCCTACCCCCAAACTTTTGCAGACAAAGGATAGGAGCTAAGGCGTGTATGTGCCAGTCGTTGGGAACTCCTTGTTGTTTTGAGTTATTATCACTATAGTGTACTGGTAACCTTGCATGAACGTCCATCCTTGACCACTTAAATCCACCGTTAGGGTTGTGCTGGTCTTTGGCTGTAAGACTGCTGGGGTGGAAAAGGTGATTTCCGTGTTGTTCACACGCGCTTTAGTCACCGTGACCGTTGAGCCTCCAGCGTTTGTTACAGTTACTTTAACTGTTGTGTCGGTCCATCCCCAGGGTGTTCCGACTTCTAGTTGTTCTGCGCCTCCCATGAACATGAATGATAGGGCTCCCATCCATGCTGCGACGGCGATGCTGACGGCGACTGTTACGGCGATGAGTATGATTGATGCGACGACGGGGCTTAGGGCTTTCTTACTCTTCAATATTTTCATTTTCTTTCTATCCCTCCTTAAGGGTTAGTTGTGTATTTTAGTGGAAGCTTAGGATTTAAATCTTACGACTTAATACACCATATTATCTATTTGTAAAACAAAACAACAAAACAAAAACCCAAAAACCAAGAGGCTAGGCTCCTTATTGGCATTCTCTGCAACCAAAAACTAGAGGGGGCTACCAATTTTAAGCAGTCCACACCTAGACAAAATTGACCTTTAATATAGCCCCTGCTTCGGAGGTAACTGCCTCTAAACACCTTAGTTTCGCAATATTTTAATGTGTACCTAAAAGCTTTCAGCCCAGCTTATCAAAGAACTCTAATAGAAGCTTCGCTACTTTCTCGCCCAACTCAGTCTTCATATACTTCTTCTTCAACGGGTCTATGCGCTCGCTCTTAGCCAACCCCAAGTCCTCAATCTCAATCATCCTCGCCCTAAAAGTGCCATCACTCAAAGTCAAACCGTTCTCACGCATGAACTCCTTCGCCTCCTTCCACTTACCCCTATCCATATACAATAGGAATATACAGTCTATAGCATGGTCCTTCTCAAGCATAGCCTTTATGGCCGAAAGCTTCGAGTCCGTCAAGATACGCTTAATCTTCTCCTCTTCTCCACTCTTAACCATTTACACATCCACCTACATGTTTTTCTGATTATAGGCTTTAGACATTTAAAGATTTAACCTATATTACGATTTATGACTTATTATAGGATAATATAACATATTTTTTAAGAGCTATTTCTCAATTTAGAAATTTCACTTTTCAACTCGTGACGAGATTCAAAAGCTTTTCATGTTCCGGGTTAACCCTGCCATATTTAGTTTGGATAAGGAAACCGATCCTCCGCCAATCTTCCGATATTTTGGGCCAAAACTCGCTGGTCACGTGCTTTTCCACATATTCTTTCATTGATTTTTCACGTTTTATTGTTCTTTCACGCCAGTTTATGGTGACAAGTCCAGCTCTGTACAAGTGTTGCAAGTTGTGGAAGGCTTGTTCCAGATCAAGAGGATAACCTATAACGTTTCTTAAATCTTCAAGCAAGGAGTCTAACGAAATTTCACTTTCGAATCTTAGGCATATTATCGCAACCATATCCTGAACAAGTCTTGCAGTTTTACTCAAGTATAATCCGATTTTCCTCGGCGGTATCAAAGCCTGTTCTAGGCGATATGCATATCTCCCATAAAACCAGCTTTTGGCAACTTCAACTAAGGCCAGATAGGCGCCTATTAGGACAGACAGAACTATAAAGAAAGTGTAAGGCGGTTTCACAAACTTGAAAATGTCCCCTAACGGAGTGAATGGTAATATTAGCGCAAAGGCAACAATGGCTATGCTGCTCAAGAGCAGGGGCCTACTGGGCCTACTCTTGTAAAAGGGCGACTTTCTAGTCCTGATAACAAAGATTACCAAAGTTTGGGTGGATAAAGATTCAAGGAACCAAGCTGTTTGGAACAACGGTTCAGTGGCGTTGAAAACGAGAAGCATTATGAAGAATGTCAGGAAGTCGAAAATCGAGCTTATAGGCCCTAAAAATATCATGAACCTTCTTATGAAAAACATATCCCACCTCTTCGGCTTTTCAATGTACTCTTTGTCAACCTCGTCCGTTGGTATGGTTGACTGAGACAAGTCATAGAGAAGATTATTCAGCAATATTTGTGTCGCACTCATAGGTAGAAATGGCAAGAATAGAGATGCCCCAGCTACGCTGAACATGTTCCCGAAATTTGAACTCGTTCCCATCATTATGTATTTCATGGTGTTTCCAAAGGTTTTTCTACCCTCTAGAACCCCGTCATGAAGCACTGTTAAATCGTTTCGCAGAAGTATGATGTCAGCGGACTCTTTTGCAACGTCCACGGCGTTGTCCACCGATATGCCAACATCAGCGCTCCTCAGCGATGGGGCATCATTTATACCGTCTCCCATGAAGCCTACAACATGCCCGTTATTTCTTAAAGCATTTATTATCCTGTCCTTCTGGGCTGGCGTGACCCTGCAAAAGACGTTTGCTTCCTCAACAACCCTTACAAGGGCATCGTCATGCATCTGAGCAATCTCGTTTCCAACAACTATTCCCTTAATTTCAAACCCCAAATATTCGCAGACTTTCCTAGTTACTAGTTCATTGTCACCTGTGAGAATTTTCAATTCTACGCCAGTATTCTTCAAAAGCTGCAAGGATTCTTTCGCCGTCTCTTTCGGCGGATCCAAAAAGGCTATAAACCCTA
Source organism: Bathyarchaeia archaeon (assembly GCA_038872535.1). Lineage (GTDB taxonomy): Archaea > Thermoproteota > Bathyarchaeia > Bathyarchaeales > Bathycorpusculaceae > JASEJA01. The sequence continues at coordinate 25,977 of JAVZJY010000015.1, forward strand.
AAAACACCATGTCGTTTTCGTCACTGGTCGCGTATACTGCCTTCTCTTCTCTTAGGCGTTTGTAAGCTATACCTAATACTCTGAGCCCTTCCGTGCTTAGTTCACTGTATTTCTGCTCAATCTTTCTGCGAACTTCCTCGGTTATGTCGGCTATAACTTCCCTCGCTTCATAGGAAGAGCAGACTTTAGCAATCTCTTC
>JAVZJY010000016.1:0-14981 GCA_038872535.1 Bathyarchaeia archaeon
TTGGCATGTCTACTGGTAGAGGATCCGGTCACACAATGTTTCCCACGGCTGTTGGAATACTGAGGCTTTGGGGAGTCAGATTGGCCTTAGGTTATTTATTGGCCTTTGTTTTCGGAATGGGTTCTTTTGGAGTTTGGCTAGCTATCGCATTAAGCAATGTTGTAGGAGGAACCATCTCCACTTTCTGGATAAGGTATGGGAACTGGGCTGAAGCGGTAGTTAAAAGGAAGTTCCCGTAAGAGTAGTCATAAAGCGCAAATGAAATTAGCGGATTAAACAATATAGAATTAGGCCTAAAACATGAGAGTTATAGCCGATTTACACATTCATGGACGTTACAGTCGTGCAACAAGCGATAAAATGCATGTTGAAGAGATTGCCCGCTTCGCAAAAATTAAAGGTTTAAACCTCATAGGAACTGGCGATTTTACACATCCAAAATGGCTTAGAGAACTTCAAGAAACTTTAGTTCAAGAAGCGGATAAGGGCTTATACAAGGTTGCAAAAAATCCCGAGTTGCCAGTCTATTTCATGATAACTACAGAAGTTAGCACAGTTTTCACCTTTGAAAATGAAGTTAAAAAGATTCATCATGTAATTTTGACTCCTAACATAGAAACTGCAGTTCAAATCAATGACAGATTAGCAAAATATGGTAATTTAGCCATAGATGGTAGACCAACGCTGAACATGGATGCTCCACACTTGGTTGAAGAGGTTATGGAAGTTTCAAATGAAAACATGATATTTCCAGCCCACGCTTGGACACCATGGTTCAGCATTTTCGGCGCTTTCAGCGGCTTTAATAGCATTGAAGAATGTTATCAAGACATGAGCAAACACATTTATGCCCTGGAAACGGGGCTCTCTTCGGATCCTCCAATGAATTGGCGTTTAAGCAAACTTGACAAATTTGCCTTAGTTTCTAACAGTGACAGCCACAGTTTTTGGCCTTGGCGTATGGGAAGGGAAGCTAATGTTTTTGAGCTTAAAATGCCGAGTTATTATGAAGTTGTGGATGCTATCCGCTTTAAGGATAAGGAGCGGTTCAAATTCACTATTGAAACTGATCCTGCTTATGGAAAGTATCATTGGACTGGGCACAGAAACTGTCATGTGTCTTTTTCAGCGGCGGAGGCCATTAAAATTAGAAACATTTGTCCTGTATGCCGTAAGAAACTTACGAAAGGTGTTGAGCAGCGTGTGGAAGAGTTGGCTGATCGTCCACTGGGCTTTAGACCTCAAGATGCCATAGGTTTTATGCATTTGCTTCCGCTTTCTGAAATTATTGCAACCGTATTAGGTGTAGACTCTCCGTCAACTCAGCAAGTGTGGAGCATTTACAATTCCTTCGTTGAGAAATTTGGTGACGAATACAGTGTGCTTATCGACGCTTCAAAAGAAGCTTTAGGCGTTGTCGACGAAAAAATTGCAGACGCAATAGTCAAGGTTAGGGAAGGACAAGTTAGAGTGGTGCCTGGCTATGACGGCGTTTATGGGCAACTTGTATTTTCTGGTGAACATTTTGCTCAAAAGTCTGTTGGTCAAAGGGTTCAACAATTGAATCTTACAGATTTTATGTGATGTTTGTTTTGTGGGTTTTGATTTGTATGTGTGTTAAACGGTTATACGACAAGGTTTATTAAGTCGTAATACGCACGATAGTTTACGAGGTCACCCTAATGGAAAAAGTAATCCAGCAAACAAACAAACAAAAAGAAGACAAAATATCAAAAATCGTCGATAGAGTGTTGAAACAAGTCTTCGGAGAAGAAGCAACTTCTCTAATTTATAAGCATTTAGAAAAGAATCACTCTGTTAAGCCTAATGAAATATCTGAAAAAATAGAGGTTTTTGCTAAGGGTCTCGAAGAGTTTTTGAGCAGCGGCGCATACGTCATTGAAAAGAAGATTTTGGAGGACATATACTCAACTTATGGTTTGCTTCGAAGATTGGAATTGGAGAGAATGCAAGAAGAATTTGATTTTGTTAATCAGGTAAAATCGCTTAAGCAGAAAGCCTAACATTTTAGATTTTGTTCTTTCTTAACCGTTACGTTCGTCGTTCTTTTGAATAACATATAACAGAAACCATAACAATTTTATAAAAGCACCCAGATTAATCCCTTCTTAACTCAATGTTAAAGGAGCACAGTCTTTGAAAGACATTTTAATTAAGGCTGTAAATATGGCTGTTCAAAAGTTTGGAGCTGAATACGCCGAAGTTCGCGGTCAAAGACTCTTTAAGACAATGCTCACGCTTAAGGAAGGTCGTGTTGAGGCAGCAAAACAGGGAATTGAAAATGGCGCTGCTTTGCGGGTGCTTGTAAACGGCGCATGGGGTTTTGCATCAGTTGGAACATTTGATGTTGAAACTTTGACCATGGCTGTTTCGGACGCGTGCAAAATGGCGAAGGCTGCAAGTTCAAAACTTAAAAAGCCGATAAAACTTGTTCCAACAAAAGCCTTTGAGGACAAGGTTGCTGCGAAACCACGCAAGGACCCATCAAAAATTTCCATAGAAGACAAGATTAATACGGCGTTGACTATGAATAATCAAATTTTGGGTTATGACAACCGTGTGAAAAGCTGCACGATAGACTATCTTGACCTAACTGGAACAAACTATTTCATAAGCAACGAAGGTTCATATATCGAACAGGACAAGCTTTATGTTTGGTCAAGAATAACAGCCACAGCAAAAGAAGGAGATGTCTTCACTTTCAGCCGTGAAGAAATAGGCTCCACTTCTGGCTACGAAATCTTCGATGTAGAAACTCCAGAAATTGTAGGCGAAAGGGTTGCAAAGCGAGCGGTGGAGCAATTGAAGGCAAAGCCACCAAAAGGCGGAACATTCCCAGTAATTTTAGGACCAAACGTTGTCGGCGTCTTCGTTCATGAAGCTTTCGGACACCTAGCTGAGGCAGATTTAACATTGTCTGGTTCTGTGCTTTTGGATAAGCTTGGAAAGAAAATAGCTTCTGGCGTTGTTACTTTCTATGATGATGGAACAGTGGATGGAGCCTTTGGTTCTTTCAAATATGATGATGAAGGTGTTCCGGCGCAGAAAACCCTCCTGATAAAAGATGGCGTTGTTGTTGGTTTGATGCATAGTCGTGAAACAGCGCAAAAATTCAACACTAAACCCACTGGAAACATGCGTGCTGAAGACTTCAGAGTGGAACCCATAATTCGCATGCGCAACACATTCATGGAACCAAAAGACTATTCCTTCGAAGAGCTGATCGAAGACGTGAAGTTCGGCTATTACTTTAAAAGCTTCAGAGGCGGACAAGCCAATCTGGATGGCACTTTCCAAGTTGGCATCCAAGAAGCTTATGAAATAGTTAACGGTGAATTAGGCGAGCCCGTGCGGAATGCTTCTATAAGTGGTAACACGCTTGAAACATTGTTTAAGGTGGATGCTGTTGGAAAGGACTTTGAATTGTGGCCTGGAAGATGCGGGAAAGGACAAACAGCCTTCGTATGTGATGGCGGTCCCCATGTTAGAGTGAAGGAGGTGCTTGTTGGTGGTAGCGCTTAGGAAAGAGCAAATGTTAAATTTAGCTGAGGGTGCGGTGGATTTTGCTCTGAAAAAGGGAGCCGACGAGGCTGAGGCTTTTGCATATCAAGGTCTAACAACAAACGTTGTCATTGAGAGAGGGCAAATTACCAGAAGCACCAGAATAATTGACAGAGGATTAGGAATTCGAACGATAATAAGAAGGGCTATAGGCTTTTCTTACACCAATGTGTTAGGAAACAAAGCTGCAATCGAGGAGACAATTCTAAAAGCTTTGGACTCTGCTAAAGCGAGCAAGCCAGACGAAGATTGGCGTGGACTTCCATCCAAAAAATCATTAAAAACTGTAAAAAACACTTATGACAGCAAAATTGTTGAGCTCAATTCTGAAGATTTAGTCAATGCCGCCTCTTTAATGTTGGGTGCAGCTGAAAAACTGGATAAACGTGTCTTTCCCATAGAGGGTGGGGTAGGCGCCTCTTATCTTTCTAGAGCGATTGCCAACTCTAATGGAGTGGCAGCCTTTGACCATGGAACAATCATTGAATGCAGCCTAGCAACAATAGGGCAAGAAGCGGGCGAAGTAACACCAGTATGCTTCGAATTTAATGTTGAAAGAAATTACGCCATCGACCCGGAATGGGTTGGCAAAGAAGCTGCACGACTTGCGGTTTCAGCATTGAAAGCCAAAAGAACAGAAACGAAAAACATGAATGTGATATTTTCTCAGTTTGCATTGCAAGAACTCTTGTATTTCACCCTTATTAGCGCAGTTAAAGCTGATTATGTGCAGAGAAATCAATCCGTATTTAAGGGCAAAATAGGAGAAAAGGTTGCTTCTGAAAATGTGACAATTTATGATGATGGATTACTCGAAGGCGGCATCCGCACTTGGGAGTTTGATGGCGAAGGGGTTCCTCAACAAAAAACTCTCGTAATAGAGAAAGGCGTTTTACGAAACTTTCTCTATGACAATTACACCGCTAAAAAGGAAGATAAAGAAAGCACTGGAAACGCATCGAGGGCTGGATATTTATCCACACCAGAATTGGAAGCCACGAACTTTCGCTTAATGCCTGGAAGAAAATCGCCTGAAGAACTAATCTGTGGAGTGACTGACGGCTTGCTGGTATATTCCTTGCAAGGTGCCCACAGCAGTAATCCAGCCAGCGGAGAGTTCTCTGTTGTTGCAACTCCAGCTTGGAAAATTGAAAATGGAAAAATTGCCTATGCCACTAGAGGAACCATGTTGGCTGGCAACATCTTTCAATTACTAAAAAATGTTTCAGAACTGGCAGATAATGAAAGGAAAATTGGACAGTTGGTGGCGCCTTGGGTTCTTGTGGAAAATGTTAGGGTCATAGGAAAATAAATAACTAAGGCTGTTATGCGTTTAATGAAAGAGGCGAAAAAGTTGAAAGCAAAAATTAAGCAAAGTCTGCTCAAATTCAACACGCTCCGCAGAATAATCCAATTCCTTTCCTTCATATTCTTCAGTGCAATGGTTTTCAACTTGGTTTCGCAACCTCTTCTGCTGCCGATTCTCTGGACATGGGGTTTTCAGTCAAACATAGTTGGTGATGCCTTTACAGCGTTGCAACTAATGTTTTATGATGTTGTTTTTCCATGGCTTGCGTTAGCATCATTTCTAATTACTGGCATATTAGTTGGTAAATCCTTATGCGGTTGGGTTTGTCCCTTCGGCTTCATTCAAGATTTGATTGATTTCGCAAAGCGTAAAAAAATTGAAATATCACCCAGAACCCATGAAAGCATGGTCTATGTTAAATACGTTATTTTAGGCATTGTCCTTTTCATCAGCATAACATTTTCTGCTGCCAAAGTTGTAGGGGTTCATAGAAGCTATGAGGGTGCTTTGGGCATTTTCGTGGAGGCACCGTTTACGACTTTGAGTCCTGCGGAAACCTTGTTTGCAACTTTGCCTAATGGAATTTTAAACTTTAAAAATGCAATAGCAGAAAACCCCGCATTGGATGTTTTATCTGGTATTGCAAGTTTGCCTCCGCTATTTTGGATACAACTATTCATTTTAGTGGGTGTTCTTGTTTTTGCAGCGTATGTTCCGAGAAGTTGGTGTAAATATTTCTGTCCCCATGGAGCGATTATGGCTATATTAAACAGGTTCAGTTTTCTTGGTTTAAAAAGGGATTTGACAAAGTGTGCAAAGGCTGAATGTCGTCGATGCGTTGAAGTGTGTCCTATGCGTGTCAGAATTTTGGATTTGCCATGGGAGAAGTTCAGCGATCCAGAATGCATTTACTGCCTAAAATGCGTGGACGCTTGTCCAAACAGGGCTATTAAACTGAAATATCCATAGTTGTGTAGATGTTTAAGCCCAGAAGCTTTTTGAATATTCGCTTAAAACTGTTTCGTAATTGGCTTTTGTTTCTTGTGCTATCTTATTCCAATTGTATTTTTCTTGAACTTTCTTGTATGCATTCGTTTTTATCAAGTTTGCAAAGTTTTCGTCAAGTAACACCTTTGTTATTCCCCAAGCTAACGATTCGGGATTGTTTGCATAAACTTTAACTCCAGTAACATCATGTTCAACTATTTCTGATAAGCCACCCGTGTCTGAAACCACAACTGGACTTTTTGCAGCCATTGCTTCGAGGGCAACTATTCCAAATGGTTCGAAAAGAGATGGCACAACAGAGACGTCTGCGCATTTCTGCAGTTTTTTCAAGGTTTCATCGTCAACAAATCCTGTGAATTGAACCTTATGGGCTAGTCCCATGTTTTTAACAATGCTTGAAAGTTGTTCTTTCATGTATCCATTGCCAACTATTATAAATTTTGCATTGACTTTTTCCAAAACTTTTGGTACAGCATTGACAAGTACATGGACTCCTTTTTCATACACCAGTCTCCCTACGAAAAGTACGATTTTTTCTTCCGGCAAGGCAAACTTGCCTCTGAAACTACTTAAATCATGCTGTTCTATTCTTGTGTAGACTTCAGCGTCTACACCGTTTGGAATCATGACTAATTTGTCTGTTGGAAGTCCAAATGCCCATTTCACATGCGAAACCATGTAATCGCTGCAGCATATGACTCTCCATGCTTCGTAAGTGAGCCACGCCTCTGTTTCATGAATCATTCTTTCATAATCAAAATGAATTCCGTTTCGCCGCCCAATTTCAGTAGAGTGTATCGTGGTTAGAAGTGGTTTTCTAAAGACATGTTTTAAGCCTATTCCAGCGTTTGCCACAAGCCAATCATGGGCGTGAAAAATGTCAACATTTCCACCGATGCTATTGACGAGTGCTGCTGCTTCTTTCTGCATGTTCACATTCATCAAATAAACCCATGTTGCAAAATCCGGCGAAGGGTTCTTGTAGGAGTCTATTCTAAAAACTTCAACGCCATCAACAACCTCATGTTGTGGCGCTTCTGGAAAATCACATGTAACCACATAAACTTTGACACCATTTTTCGCTAAGTTTCTCGATAAATAATAGACATGAGGAGATATTCCGCCAATAATTCTTGGTGGGAACTCCCATGTAAGCATCATAACAGTTAATTCCTTAGTCATTTGGAAGTTTTACCTCCTGCAACACTCTTGTAGGTTTCTAAAATGTTTTTTATCCAGTTAGCAGATTTTGGCGGAATCACTTTTATCTTTTCTAATGGGACTTTATATAACCGATAAATTTCATCGCGCATCCATTCCGACTTAACCACCAATTTTGCTGCTTCGTACATTCCCAACCATTCAAGACTTTTGATAGCCATGTTAAAAGGCGAATTTGCCCCATGGGAACGGTGTTCTTCTAGGCTTTCAACTGAAAAAATGAACGGCAAATTGAGCGCTTTTTTTAATGTGACTGCGGCTGGTGTGAAATGCCAATCATGTACGTCTATCAGGTCTACTTGTTTATGTGTGTTGTAATAGATGTTTGCCGCTGCTCTTTCAACCTCTTGATTTAATGTGAGAACCCATGTGAGAACGCCGATGTGTGTGCGAACTGGATTTGTTACTCTGTAAGTTATAATGCCTTCTTGTTCCTCATGTTGCCCAGTCAAAAAATCATGATAAGTAACCACAGTGGTTTTCACATTATTTTTTGCCAATTGCACTGCCACTTCTCTAACGTAATTTGCAAGTTGTCCCACCACTCTCGGAGGGTATTCCCAAGAGAAAATTATAACATGCATTGCTTTCACTACGTGAAAAGTGCACACACTTTTATTATTCCTCTCCCAGTTAGGTAATACCGCATTTTACCCTCATTGTCAGCAAAGCTTTCAACAAAACCTTCAAGCTTGTAATTATCTAAGGTTTTTTCCACATCATTCATATTAATTTGCAGAATTTGTGCTACTTCTTCGCTTCTTCTGGCGAGGTCTGGAGCAGTGGCGCAAAGGTTATGTAACGTTTGTAAGATTTTTTCGGAGAGAGGCAATTCTTCTCTCATAGCGTTCACTTTGACTAATCTTAACATAGTTTAGTATATGTTTTCTTATAAAGGAATAGGCAGCGTAATCAAAAGTATTTTGTAGCCGTTTGCACTTGCTTGTTCAATTTATTAAATCTTTCTTTTGCAATCTTTATCAGCGCTTTCCTTAATGTTTCTCCCTTCATTTTTGTGAGCCTCATTTTCTTCAGTTGTTCTGCCAATTTTCTGTCGTGAAGCGATTTTTCTGCCCAACGTTCAAAATCTCCACGATTACCGTGGAATTCTAAAGATTTTGTGTTGATTTTTTGAAGCGCTTTTATGAATCCCTTCAAGCTCCATGCCATAGTTCCCGTGAAATGTTCTTCGCCAACACCCGTGTAAAATAGGAACGGTTCATCTGCAGCGAGTGATGCAAGCCGCACTCTATTTTCAAAGTCAAGTATGGCGGCTTGTGCGGTTACGAAGGCATCCATTGGCGAGTTAAATGGGCTGAAATACGAGTGAACTTCTCCTGGTGCTCCGCCTGCGGTGAACATGTAGTAAAGGTGGTCGCTTGTCTGGAAGTATCTCCAAATTTTCAGAAAATCTTCATCTTCAGCTTCCTTAACGAGTGGTTCAAGTTTTCTCACATTCGTGTAGTAAGCCCACTGCATGGTGTTTCCAAGCCAACAGCTTGCATCTCTCTCCAAATCAGCCCAAGAAACAGTTCCGCCAAGTTCAGGAACATCAATCTCTCCCATGGGCTGATATTTTTCTACAACCTCCGAAGGCATAGCCATGTGTAGATGCCACCATTTCAGAATTTCCTCGGGCAAATGTCTCAGAAAATCGTGTATGCCAGTTTCTGGCCAGTGATGTTCACCGAAGGTTTCGTAGTCTGGGAAGATGTTGATGCAGTGTCCCGGGGTTGCTGCCAGCCAGCTTGCATATTTGTCTGCTGTTAGTGGCCATTCGCTCCACCATCTTGCCGAGAATCTGAAGCCTATGTCGTCGGTTAGTTTGTAATTTCGCAGTAATATTTTGATTTTTGTGCATCCTTTTGGTGTGTAAAGATGGTTTGGCGATTTTTCATGCAGTATTCTTTCAGCGCCTTCTGTAAAGATTCCTTTGAACCCCATTTTTTCTATGGTTTTTGCAACGGCATTGTTGTATAGTAACTCGGTGTTCTCGAAAACTTTAGGTGTAAATCCAAGGAGGTCTTTTGTTATTTGTTGATGCATTTCTACTTGTTCTATAAATTCTTCTTTTTGTGGGTAAAGGCTCGCCAACGAGTGATAATATGTTTGGCTTAAAAATTCCACGCAGCCGGTTTCAGCAAGTTGCTTGAAGGATTCTAAAAGATCTTTGCTAAACATTTCGCACTGTTCTAAAAATATTCCTGAAATGCTGAACGAAACCTTTACTCGTTTTTTCTCCCTTTTATGTTTATCAATCAGTTCAAGCAATATGTTGTTTGATGGGAAATAACATTTTTTACATGCTCTCTCGAAGACATCCCTGTTTACTGTAAGGTCAAAATAATAATCGAAGAGCTCTTTCTTTCTTAGGCGTTTAAAAATTTTGTTTTCCCAAAAGAAACTTCTTTTTAACCTGTGGGGTTGATGGACTTCGAATACGAGTACGATATCCGTCAAATTTTTAGCCTCTTCTCTTTATTATCATTTAAGTGTTTATTTCTAATTTGCTATGCGAAAATTGGCGGTAGAAAGTTTAAGTCGGATTCGAATTTTGAATTCATAATCTATTTATCCATTACACCAACTCTTTTAAAGCAAAGGTGAACTCGTGTGTCCATCGAAAAAATTAGGGTAGAAAGTCATCAAGAACTGGAGCAAATGATAACTAATGAGATAAGCCAGATAGAAAAGGGATTGACTGTTATTTGCAGCAACGTTCCAATAAACGAACGGGCAGCCTTAGACATTTTATGCCACGACAGCAACGGGCAACTCGTTATTCTTCAACTGGACGTAAACGAAGATGACATTATGCTTTTGCATGGAATACAAAGCTTAGATTACGTTGACAAGTTCAAATCATTTCTAAAAGCCACCTACAACAAACACAAGATAGATGACAAAGAAAAGCCAAGACTGATTCTAATTGCGCCAAGCTTTTCAGATGCGGTGCGACGTGCAGTTGAAAGCATGAAGGGTATACGCATCGACTTATACGAGTGGGAATACTTAAAACTTGGAGACCATAAGGGCCTCCGTCTCCAACCCATTTTTACTTGGAAGCCTGTGGAAAAACCGAAGGAAGAAAAGCCTGCTGAGAAGAAGCGTGAAGTAAAGCCCTTGAAGAAAAAGGAACCTGAGCCAAGCGAAAAGAAGGAAGAGCCAGAGCCACCAAAACCAGAATTAGAACCACCAAAGGAAGAGTTTCCAGCACCTCCACCAGCAGAAAAACCAAAAGAAGAAGCGCCTATGCCGCGCAAGGAAGAGCCCAAGAGGAAGCTAAAACTATTCTAAAAACGCCGCAGCCTATAATATCATTCGCTTCTTAAGAATTCTCATAAGAAATGTTACTGGTGATTTTTTGAGAATTGGATTTTTTGTTTGGGAGTATCCGCCTGCGCTTGTGGGTGGCTTGGGCACTTATGCAGAATATATAACTCGCGAATTTGTTTCTATGGGAAATGATGTAACTGTTTTTACGCTTAACCCTGGAAACCTGAAAACCAGAGAAATAATAAAAGGCGTTGAGGTTCACAGACCCTTAATTGCAGATGCAAGTAATGTTTTTCCAATGTTTGTCATTGACGATTTGAAAAAGTGGGGAACAAATATTCGCTTGTTCAATGACATTTTCATTTATAACATTTTGAGTGCAACCAAATTCATAAACAGTATGCTCAAAAAGGAAGGATGCAACTACGATGTGGTTTGCGTGCATGACTGGCTCAGCAGCATAGCCGGCATCATAGTGAAAAATGAAACAAAAGTTCCAATGGCATTTCACGTTCACAGCACCGAATGGGGCAGAAGTGGAGGAACAGGCTCCGAAGTAGTCTCATATCTCGAATGGGCAACAGCCCAAAGAGCTGACAAAATAATAACGGTAAGCCACGCCATGCAAGAAGACTTGGTGAGGCATGGATGGCCAAAATCAAAAATAAGTGTTGTCTGGAATGGGGTGGACCCAGCCCGTTATAATCCGAAGAACTGCAAGCCCGAAGAAGTGGAAGCTATCCGAAGCAGATACGGCATTAAACCTGACGAGAAAATGCTTCTATTCCTTGGAAGGCTGACTTGGGTGAAAGGAGTTGGAAACCTAATTCAAGCAATGCCCATGATTCTGGAGGAATATCCAAAAACTAAGCTTGTAGTTTTGGGAAAAGGTGAGCAACAAAATGACATAATTGAAACTGCAAATAGGCTTGGAATAAGCGGCAAAGTTGCCTACAGATTCGACTTTGTGCCGGAAAAAGAACGCATTCTGCACTATGCAGCGGCTGACGTTTGCATTTTTCCATCAACATATGAGCCTTTTGGAATAGTAAGCTTAGAAGCCATGTCGATGGCTAAACCATTAGTTGTAGGAGCCCAAGGCGTTGTCGGCTTCAGAGAACAAGTCATCTCATGCGGACCAGACCAAAACGGCGTGCATGTAAACGGCGCAAATGCAGCTGACATTGCATGGGGCATAAAAGAAGTCTTAAGCGATTATGAAAGGGCTAAAAAGTGGGGAGAAAACGGTAGAAAACGAGTGTTGCAATACTTTACATGGAAAAAAGTTGCAGAACAAACTCTGCAAATATACGAAATGCTTCAACATCCACAAGAAGAAGGAGAACCCAAAATAGTAGATTTGATGGAGAGGTTGACAAGGACATAAAAACGGGAAAGTTAAGTTCTTTTAGCTGCTGCCTTTTCTAGAGCCACTACTCCGGGCAACTTTTTGCCCATGAGAAATTCTATTAGCGCACCACCAGCGGTGCTAACATAGGAAATCTTCTTTGATAATCCAAGCTTTTCTAGGGCTGAAATTGTGTGACCGCCTCCGGCTAGCGAGAATGCTTTTGAGTTAGCTATCTCTTCAAAAACCCTCTTCGTTCCAAAGATAAAATTGCTGTTTTCGAAAACCCCCATTGGTCCACTGACCACGATTGATTTTGCAGCCCTTATCGTGGTGGCATAATCTTCCACTGTTTTTGCTCCAATGTCAAATATTTGATAGTCTACTGGCAACTCACTGATTGGAACTTCTTTCCTTTTTCCATTAGCTTCTACAGCCACGTCTTTGGGCGTTTTAATCTTGTCTGGATACTTTTGCATTAGCTCTTTTATGCCAGGCACTAAACCCATAAGCTCTTTCTTTTCTAAGAATTCCATGTTTGGTTTGCCAAGGTTTACACCCTTTGCCGCTAAGAAAACGTGTCCGACAACACCGCCTGTTAAAACGTAATCCGCTATTTTATTGTTTAACACGTATCTGGATATTTCCAGAGAGTCGTCAGCTTTTGCTCCTCCGAGAATGAATACGCATGGTTTTTCTGGGTTTTCCAAGACTTTGCTTAGGGATTTAAGTTCTCTTTCCATTATGCGTCCTGCAGCGCTTGGCAAAACAGCCGTAAAACCTATTATTGAAACATGCGCTCTGTGGGCTGCTGCAAAAGCATCATTCACAAATAATTGGGCTAGTGGAGCCAAATTTTTAACAAGTTCTGTTTTTGCATGTTCTTCCGGCGTTCCCTCTTTTGTTTCATTTGCAAATGTTCTAACGTTTTCTAAGACGAGGATTTCGCCGTTTTTCAAATTTTTGATTGTGTTTTTGGCTTTTTCACCGAAAACATCATCCACGTATTTGACTGGTTTGCCCAAAATTTTTCCAAGAATTTCCGCGTGCTGTTTTAAGGGTATAAAATCTGGGTCGCCCTTCCGTCCTTGATGCGCCAAAACCACGACCTTTGCGCCTTTATCTGCCAACTCTTTAATTGTTGTTTCGCCGTGGGCTCGAATCCGCACATCTTCCAAGATTTTCTTGGTTTCTGGATCTACTGCAGAGTTAAAGTCCACTCGCACCAGCACAACTTTACCTTTCACTTCCACGTCATCTAATGTGAGAAACTTTACCATTTTTTCACCTCATATTGGAAAGAAAATAGGGGAGTTTGAAGGCTAGAATCCAGCCTTTTTCCCGATTAACTCTATTAGTTCAACCATTCGACAGGAGAAGCCCCACTCATTGTCGTACCATGCAAGCACTTTAACAAGGTTTCCAGCGACAACCATTGTTGAGAGTCCGTCAACAACAGCGGAATATGACGTATGATTTACATCTGTCGAAACAATTGGCTCTTCGGTGTATTCCATTATACCCTTTAATGATCCTTCAGCCGCCTTCTTAAATGCGGCGTTAACTTCCTCCTTGGTTGCGTCTTTCTCTAACACTGCTGTCAAATCCACTATTGAAACGTTTGGAACTGGAACCCGCAGGGCTATTCCATCAATTTTTCCTTTAAGTTCTGGAAAAACTAAAGCTGAGGCTCTGGCTGCTCCTGTTGTTGTGGGTATTATGTTTACTGCTCCAGCTCTTGCTCGACGCAAGTCTCTGTGTACTAAGTCTTGTATTCTTTGATCGTTTGTGTAGGCGTGGGCTGTCATCATGAGTCCCGCTTTTACTCCAAAATTTTCATGTAACACTTTGACGCATGGCACTACACAGTTTGTAGTGCATGAGGCGTTTGATAGTATGTTGTGGTTTTTGTGGTCGTATTTGTCGTGGTTTACGCCTAAAACTATTGTTATGTCTGGGTTTTCAGCTGGAGCGGATATCAAAACTTTTTTGGCTCCTGCTTGCAAATGTTTTGAAGCGTCTTCTCTTTTTGTGAATAATCCTGTGGATTCTACAGCCAAATAAACATCCAAGTCTTTCCAGGGCAGCATCGCCGGGTCTTTTTGCATTAAAACCTTAAGCTCTTTTCCGTTGACAATTAGACTGTTGTCTTTAACTTGTACATCAGCGTTGAATCTGCCATGCACCGAATCATATTTTAGGAGGTGAGCTAGCGTTTTTGCATCGGTTACATCGTTTATGGCTACAAAGTCTATGTTGGCGTTTCTTTCTATGGCTGCTCTGTACAAAAGGCGTCCAATTCTGCCGAATCCGTTTATGGCTACTCTTATTGCCATTCTGTTTTCACCTACCTGGTTTTGAATTATCTAATCGATGTTTTTTCCTAATTAATTTTCCGACTGTTCTTTTTAGAGGAAATATGCATTAGATTTAGCGGAGTTTCATTAGAACCATTTCTGCAGCCAAAACCATTGGCTCCCAAGTTTCGCAAAGCGGCGGTGCATAAGCAGTGTCCGCCTTTGCCAGTTCTCGCACTGTCATCTGTTTTTGTATGGCAAATGATATGGCGTTTATGCGTTGGGTTACTTCTTCTCCGCCGATGATTTGGGCACCAATTATTCTTTGCGACTCTTTTTCAACAACAAGCTTCACTTTTATTGGCAAGGCGCCAGGGTAATAGTCAGCTTTTGTTTTAGAAGCAATTGTTCCAGTTACAGTTTCAATTCTTGCCCTTTGAGCACCATTTTCAGTTAAACCCGTCACACCTACGTCCATGTCAAAAAGCCTTGTTACAGCCGAGCCTAAAACTCCCGTGAAAATTGCGTAGCCGCCAGCGGCGTTTATTCCAGCAACTTTTCCTTGTCTCACAGCCACTGTGCCTAACTGTGGTAAGGCTGGTTTCTGGGTAACAATGTGTGTGGCTTCTGCGCAGTCGCCTACTGCGTAAATGTCTTTGAGGTTTGTTTCCATTCTAGCGTTTGTTTTTATAGCCTTCGTTTCTCCCAATGCTACGCCAGCGTTGGCAGCCAGTTGGATGTTGGCTCTCACACCAAATGCGCTTATGAACAAGTCAGCGTTGATTTGTTCGCCTCCAGCCATTATTCCAGTCACTTTTTCTGTTCCAAGAAATTCTTCAACGCCTTTTCCTGTTAGGATGTTTATTCCCTTCTCTTGTAGCATTTCCTGAACTATTTTTGCCATGTCAGCGTCGAGCATCATTGGCAATATTTGTGGCAG
>JAVZJY010000016.1:15079-23201 GCA_038872535.1 Bathyarchaeia archaeon
TACTTTTTCTGTTCCAAGAAATTCTTCAACGCCTTTTCCTGTTAGGATGTTTATTCCCTTCTCTTGTAGCATTTCCTGAACTATTTTTGCCATGTCAGCGTCGAGCATCATTGGCAATATTTGTGGCAGAAGCTCCACAACTGTTGTTTTTAAGCCTCTTTCAGTTAGGGCTACAGCCATCTCTAAGCCTATTAAGCCGGCTCCCATAATTACGGCTGTTTTTGCTCCATTTCTGATGGCTTTGTCGATTTTTTCGCCGTCTTCCAGTGTTCGAAGCGAATGTATTCCTTGCTTCTCTTTGCCTTTTATTGGTGGCATGAAGGAGTTTGCGCCTGTGGCTAGGATTAGGCTGTCATAGGGGATGGTTTCTGTTTTTCCAGTTTTATCCACAATTTCAATGGTTTTGTTTTGGGCATTTATGGCTGTTACTTTTGTTTCGGTTTTTAGGTTTAGCTTCATCATTTGGAAGTATGCTGGTGGAAAAACAATGAGGCTTTGGAAGTTTGGTATTTGTCCGCCTATCACGAAGGGGAGTCCACAGCGTGAGTAACCCGCATTTTTTTCCTCAGTTATTAGGGTGATTTCTGCTGTGCGGTCTGTTTTTCTTGCGGCTGCTGCTGCGTCCACTCCAGCGGCATGGGCGCCTATTATGACTATACGTCTCGGCATAATCTTTCATCTTTATTTTGTTAACGTTTTATGCCACTCCACCGCTTGGTTGAAATTCATTAGGTTAGCCAGTTCGCCTTGCAAATTCGACGGTTTTATAATGAGCAGCCAGCCTTTTCCATACGGGTCTTCATTTAAAATTTCAGGTTTTGATTGAACTTCTGCGTTTACTTCTAATATTTCTCCGCTTATTGGTGCAACCAAGTCTGAAACAGCTTTTACAGATTCCACTGTTCCATATGGTTCGTTCTGTTTTGTCGTTGTTCCTGGGCTTGGCAACTCTGCATAGACGATTTCTCTGAGTTGTTTTTGGGCGTAGTCTGTAATGCCTACTCGAACTTTGTCTCCTTCAATTTTTAGCCATTCA
Organism: Bathyarchaeia archaeon; assembly: GCA_038872535.1. Classification (GTDB taxonomy): domain Archaea; phylum Thermoproteota; class Bathyarchaeia; order Bathyarchaeales; family Bathycorpusculaceae; genus JASEJA01. Next base: position 16,116 of record JAVZJY010000016.1, read on the forward strand.
AAATCTTTTGTGTAGTATAATCCTTCTGGCACTTCATATCCGTCTACTTTCACCATATTTCCACCTCTAATTGGTGCTTATTCTCTTATGTTTTAGCCTTTAAAATTAACTGTTAAAGAAAGGATTATCTATCATAGTGAAGCGAAGAAAAGATAGAGATTTATGCGCTAAATTTGACTTAAAATAAGAGGCAAAAGCGTTAAGCCTTACACTTTTCTTTTTCCTTGTATGTATTCTTCCACCCACTCTTTTGCGGTGGAATCTGGCACTTGCAATGGTGGATGCTTAAAGGCGTATGAAGATATGCTTATGAGTGGTCCAGCTATTTTGCGGTCTAATGCGATTTTTACAGCCCTTATAACGTCAATTACAACTCCGGCGCTGTTCGGTGAATCCTCAACTTCAAGTTTAACGTTTATGGTTAATGGTCTGTCGCCGAATTTTCTACCTTTAAGCCACAAGTAACAAATCTTCTTGTTTCCCAAAAAGGGAACATAATCTGAAGGACCTATTCTTGTGGGCAAATCGTAGGGGACGAGGCTTTTCACGGCTTCTGTCTTGCTTATGCGCTTGGTTTTTAAACGCTCCTCAACTGTCATATTCAAAAAGTCTGTGTCTCCGCCAAGATTTAACTGATAAGTTTCGTCAATAATCACTCCTCTGTCAACGCATAGCCTAACCAAGTTTCGATGAAGAATTGTTGCGCCCAACTGACTTTTAACATCGTCTCCAGCTACTGGCAACCCTTTCTCCTCAAATTTTCTGCTCCACGCTGGGTCTGAGGCTATAAATTCTGGTATGCAATTTATGAAGGCACATCCAGCGTCTAAGGCTGTTTGAGCATAAAATCTAGTGGCATTTCGGCTGCCTACTGGCAGATAGTTAACAAGAATGTTGGCTTTGGCGTCTTTCAAAGTTTCCATTACGTCCACAATTTTGGCTTCATCGCTGCCATAGATATTAAAAGGTTTTTTCATATGTTCAGCCACGCCGTCCAAAATTGGAGCGGGCGAAACTTTCACGCCCAATGGGGGGACATCTGCAAATTTAGTGGCACAATTTGGCTTGGTGAATATGGCTTCGGATAAATCCTTTCCAATTTTATTTTTGTTGACATCAAAGGCGGCGACAAATTTTATGTCCCTTATATGATATCCGCCAAAATTTACATGCATGAGCCCCGGCACATTCTCCTTCTCTCCAGCGTCTTTGTAATATTCCACGCCTTGAATTAGGGCGGATGCGCTGTTGCCAACGCCAGCTATTGCTACACGAATTTCAGGCAATTTAGTTTTCTCCTTTTAGGCTTTGTCAAAGCTTTAGAAGCTGTCTACTCTATAACTTTTTCTGGAAACATAGCAAAATTAAAAGGGAACCTTAAATTATACACATTTTCCGGAGTGCACATTTATGGGCAAAAGCGAAGTGGACGTAAAATATGAGCCTTTTAAAGAAATTGTGGTTATGGAACGCAACTTTTTCTCTACGCCAGATGAAATAGCAAGGTTCACCTCCATAGTTGCTGGAGGAAAACCCGCAGGATTATACTGGGCTGAAGGCGTCGTATTCCTATATTTTCCCCTTCCCGCATCCACAGAAGTGGCTGCAAAAGAATTAATTGAGAATGGTAGGGTTTATTGGACTTTTGTTGGTTATGCTCTTATGCCAAAATACCAGTCAACAATCGAAACTAAGGAGAAAATTATTGTTCCAGTTATTGACATGTCTTCTAACCCCATGTTCCGAAAGGTTGCAAATTGGCTAAAAGAAAAAAAATAGCCGCAATACAGTTTGAAGGCAAAATTTTCTCGGGAAGCGGGGAGGGCGCAAAATTCGTTAGCCTTTCATGGGTAAAAGAACAAATTACCAAAAATTTGGGCTTAACCCCCTACAATGGAACCTTAAACATAAGACTGGACCAAAAAGGCTTAGCCCTTAAAAGGCGCATTCTGAACAAAGTAAAAGCCATAAAAATACTGCCACTAGAAGGATTCTGCCAAGGAACACTCTTCAAAGCAGTTTTTATGGACAAATTAGAATGTGCAATTGTCATTCCAGAAGTGGATGGCTATCCAGAAAACGTAATTGAAATAGTTGCTCCCGTAAATTTGAGGGAAAAATTCCAACTAAAAGACGGCGACACTGTTAAAGTAAAAATTTTAATCCCAAACCCACCCGTTTCTTTTCTTCCTGACCCTCTGTCACATATGCAAAAATTAAAATTTAAGAATCCCGTTTGTATTAGCGGAAATGTCAGCGATAGAAGGTGAGAAACCTAAACCTCGATGGTGGGTTCCCTACTGGTTAATCCAGATTATTCTGGCAGTCGTCCTTTGGGTTGCAGGCTACTTGTTCCTAAACCTTCCTTTTCATGTTGCCTCAATAGGTTTAGCATTTACTCTTATTTTAATCGGCGTATTATATTACATTCGTTTAAAACAACCCAACTGGCTAAAACCATACTCGATGGCATTAACTATCTCAATTATTGCCTTCGGAGCAATTAGTTACTTTTTATTGGCTGTTCCTCTTGAAAGAGCCGCAGCTTCAACAATTTTTGTCCTTTTGGCTATAGGTTTTGGCTACTACATTCGTATTAGACCCAACGTCAAAATAAACAGAGCCATATACATAGGCTTGGGTGCAGTTATACTTGGATTCATATTCTGGATTGTTCTGATGACATCGATGCGTATAGGAATAAGATGGCTTACAGGTCTAAACATGGCCAATGGAATCTTTGCACTGATAATGTTGATTTTATGCTACATTGCAGGCGGATATATTGGCGATTGGATAGGCAAAAGAAGAGGTTATCGGATACCCCTTTACCCGTAAAGCTCGATGTTCAGAAGCACATTGGGAAAAACAGGAGGATTTGGGTTTTTAGAGGGTAAAAATTTTAATTTAGCACACTTTTTGGATAACCGCCCAATCAACAACCTAAAAATATAGAGAGGGGCTAGTCAATTTTGCTTGAGCCGACGCCCAAAATTGACATTTCATCTGAAACGGTAAATTTTCCTTTTAACTGGGCTTTGTCTCTCGCTTATCTCTTAGAAAGTTTTGTATGTACTCTTCTAAGCAGTTGTTCTTTTTCAAGTATTCGCCGTATTTCACAAGTGCGTTCATGGCTCTGGCAGAGTCTTCTGGTGATGAGTATGCTGGTATGCCAAGTTTGTCAAATCTGAAACGGGTGTGTAAAGCCATTTCAGTTTCTCCAATATCGCACGCCACTATTGGCTTATCATATTTGTTTGCTACTCTTGCCACTCTATCGATATAGTCTTCTTGCAAGGCTGGGGTGTGGTGTAAACCAAGCAATATTATGCCATTAATCTCTGGGTCTTGAAAGAGAATCTTAACGGCAGTTTCAAACATTTCAGATGTTCCAGAACCAGTTATGTCAACAGGGTTAAGATTTGTTGCGAATTTCGGAAGCTTGCCTTCCTCTTTCAACTTCTCAAACTTTTGAATAGTCGCTTCTGAAAAGCGTTTAACAGCTAAACCTCTCAATTCGCATTCGTCAACAGCCATTATGCCTGGACCACCAGCATCCGTAACGATTCCAATGTTTTTTCCAGAAGCAGGCGGCTGCATAGCCAAAGCTTTTCCAGCGTCAAAAAACTCTTCCATGTCCTTTGCCCTTATAATGCCGGTCTGCGCAAAAACTGCATCGTATATTTGGTCTGAGCCAGCTAAGGCTCCAGTGTGGGAAGCTGCTGCTCTTGCTCCTGCTTCTGTTCTGCCTGCTTTTAGAGCCACTATGGGTTTTTTCTTTGCGACTTCTTTGGCTATTTTTATGAATTCTCTTCCGGACTTTATGTCTTCAATGTATAGTAATATCACTCTGGTTTCCCTGTCATGCAGTAGATAATGCAGCATTTCTGCCTCATCCACATCGCATTTATTTCCAAAACTTACGAATTTGCTAACTCCAATTTGACGACCAGCCAAATAGTCGAGTGCTGAAACGCCGAATGCACCGCTTTGCGTTACCATCGCTATGTTTCCCGGCATTGGACGTGGCGTCGCAATAACTTCTTCTCCGGTTGTCAAAACTTTTGTTTCTGGGAGAAAGAGCATGTCAACGCCTGTTCTTGAATCATAAACGCCTAAGCAGTTCGGTCCCAAAATGCGTATTCCAGCCTTCTTGGCTATTGATAAAACTTTATTTTCAAGGTCATGTTTTCCTATTTCGCTGAAACCAGAACTAATTATAACGACTGCTTTCACCTTTTTAGATGCAGCATCCTCCATTATTTCTGGCACAATTTCTGCTGGAACAACCACCACAACCGATTCCAATTCTATAGGAATCTTTGTCAATGAAGGATAACATTGAAATCCTAAAATAAAATCCTCATGAGGGTTTACTGGAAAAACCTCTCCTTTGAAAACTCCTCTCCTCTTATTTTCGACGAAATTTTTGAAAATTACATGCCCAGCCTTGCTTATTTTTTTGGTAGCTCCTACAATGGCGACGGATTTTGGGGCAAAAAATGCATGAAGGCGTTCTGTGGCTGATTCCATATTTGTTTTCACCTTTTAGTTCTTACAATAACTACTGGTTTATGTTTTACCGTTTCAAGCATCTCCCAGCTTACTTCATTCAATCCAACCTTAAATTTTTCCGCCATGTCCCAAACTGTTCTTCCAGCTCCAAAACCTCTCGAGCGATTTGCAATTTCAGCTATTTCCAATGCATTTTCAATCGGTATTCTGCATCCAACCACGGCTATGGGCGTTGCTCTTTTCCTAAGTTTAAACATGCGTCCAATAACATAAGCGATGAACCCTCCAAAGGAATGGATGCCTTTAATGGGTTTTGGGCGGTGAGTGAAATGGAAATTTCTGAATGAAAAGGTCTTATCAGTGTCTACAATTATCACAGAAACTTTTTTTTCCAATCGCAGCCAAATTTGTTTGCGTATTTCCTCGGCTATTTGGTGAGCATCATTTAATGGCAAGCTCACGTAGGAATAAGCCAAATTGCTTCCGTCTATGCCGCCTTCGGAACCAAACATTAACGTTTGCAAAAATCCAGCATGTTGTAAGGCAACTTGTTTGTGGCGGCTTCCCATTTCCAATGGATAATCTCGCAAATAGTAGAGCAGTTTTCCTCGAAAATGGCATAACGGTCCAAGAAAATAGCCCCAGACTATGCGCATCCAATATTTAGCGATTAGCTTTGCGCTTCGTTTTGGCTTAACATTGTTTTCATCAACGATGTTTCTTGATGCTGTTGAAATCGCCTTTTCTGATACTACAACAAAATCTCCATTGCTTATTTTGCCCCTAACGCTTTTAATTATCTCTTCTATGTAATTTTCTCCAGGTCTCCAATATTTTGTCGTTATAGCTAAAACTTTGTATTTAACCATACTAATGCACTAATTTTAAAAGCGTGGAAGCGTTCACAAGGTTCTGAATTGTTTCTTTATTTCTTCAATGTTGCATTCTGGCGGTTTCATTTTCCCTTCTGGGCAATAGCCTAATTCAACACATGATGGTCCAGCATTTTCAAACAATATTGGCGCAGCCTTTTTTGCTTGTTTGAGCATTTCAATCGCAACTTCTCTTATTTCCCATTGGGAGCGCATGCAGCACCGCAAATTGAAAAAGTGTCTTAGTTCTCGCGCGTTCATGGTTACGATTATGTTTGTTTTTGCCGCGTTTGGAAGAATGAACCTTGCATCCTCCTTTGGAACCCCCAATGCCAAAAGTTCTTTGTAAGTTTCAGAAATTTTCTCCAATGTCTCCTCGAAGATTTTCTTTGCTTCAGCCTTATTTGTTATGCTTGGTGGTGTTACATACTTTTCTAAAGTGTCATAGGTTACATAGCGTTGGCTTTGCTGCGTGTATGAAGCGATTCTGTGCCTAACAAGCTGGTGGGTCATGGCTCTGGAAACGCCTTCAATGCTGAAGGTGAAAGATGCATGTTCAATTACTGAAACATGTCCATAACCTGTAACCCGTTTTATAATGCGCTCAGCCGTTTCCTCATCCATTTTTTCAAAGATTTCTGATGGGCTTCCGCTTTTTGATGATGTTAGCGCTGCGGTTCCGCATAGAAGTTCAGCATCCGCAGTATAGCGGAGAAGCTTAATCTTCAACTGTTAAACCCCACTTCACTTTAGCATGAAAGTAATAAATTTGTTTTGTGCAGAAAAGCCTATGGAGGCATCGGTTGTTGAGGGTAAAGAAAACTGTTAACTACATAAACGAATTATGTTTAAGCGATAGCGAAGAGAAAAGACTGCTTGGGAATAAACTTGCAGTTCAATACACCAAGTGGACAAAGACGCTCAACTTGCAAGAATTCTTAGATTTCATCAAATTTATACAAGAAAATAAAGCTAAAATAGGCGTTGCACAATTTTTCGGGAAATTTCGCGCCTACGCCTTCGAAGAGTACATTTACCGTTTACTCCAAGCCAAAGTTCGTCTTTCCAAACGTTTGCAAATTTTTTGGGGAGAAAAGTGTCTGGTTTGGCGAAAAAGCGGAAAAGAATACGGTATGGAGTTTGATGTTTCCATAGGCAAGAAAATGAACGGTTTTGTTGAGCCAACAATTGTCTTGGATGCTAAAGTGGAACTTGACTCTGCAAGGTTAAAAACCGCTTTAGCCTCTTTTGTCGTTTTAAAGCGTTGGAATTCTAGTGTTAAGTGCCTCCTAGTTTATGCGGTTAAGGATGTGGATTCTGCTCTCTTAGAATTAGCCAATTATTGGATTGATGGGGTTTTCCGCTTAAGCCTTGAAAAGGACGAGACATGGGCTTTGCTTAATTATGTTGCCAAATGTTTCAGTTGATGTTAAATGTGTGCGTATATGCGGTCTGCCGTGTACCTTCCGCTTTCCATTTCCCTCTCTATTTCACGCAACAAAAGTATTCGCTTAAACGTGGGCGGGTGTGTCGCAAACCACGTGTTGATTTTCACCCATGTGGATTTGGCTTCTTTTTCCATGGCTATTTCCAATTCTCTCTCGTCAAGCACCCCATCCTTGTCTAAGTCATATTCCTCTTTTTTCTCTATTATTGGTTGAATCTCCTGTTTCGCCATTGCCGGATCTTCAATGTAAAA
>JAVZJY010000016.1:23301-24894 GCA_038872535.1 Bathyarchaeia archaeon
CTTTTTCCATGGCTATTTCCAATTCTCTCTCGTCAAGCACCCCATCCTTGTCTAAGTCATATTCCTCTTTTTTCTCTATTATTGGTTGAATCTCCTGTTTCGCCATTGCCGGATCTTCAATGTAAAAAGCTCTGGCTCCTGATGTTGGCTTCGGCGAAAGCGACAATCCATAAGTAATCTTTGTTAATGCGCTTTCCAAGTTTCGAGGCGAACCAGTAACATAGGCTGAGTATGCGTCTGCATAATGTTCGCGGAGTCTGCTAAGCCTCATAACGCATAAAAGTGAAATTATGTAAACCACGTAAGAGATTATTGCAATGGCGAAAAAAGCTGCTTTTATGCTGCTTTCCTCCTTCCTCTTTGATGATGCAGGCGCCCATCTTGCTGCTTCCCATGTTCCCCTTGCAATCAAATAGGCAAGTAATGGAAGTGCTGAAACAATAGTCATTACTATGTAATCCTTATGTTTGATATGGCCTAACTCATGACCGATTACGCCTTTGATTTCCGCTTCGTTTAATTTCTTCAAAAGTCCTTCATGAACTGCTAGAGTGGCGCTGTTGGCTGTTCTTCCAAAAACAAAAGCGTTAGGCGTTTCATCTGGCACAATAGCTAATTTTGGCATTGGTATGCCGCTTTTGTCTGCCAACTCTTTTACTGTGGATTCGAGCCATGGATTTTCTCCAGGTTTCAAATATTGCAAATGTGTTGAAGCGCTGACTATTGCCGGTCCTATTAGGTATTGGAGCAGTATAAAGAGGATTGTGCCTATTACAGCGTAAACCAGAGAAAGCTGAACAATGAACATTATTGCTGATAGGAATAGGGCGAATATTAGGGCTACAAAAAATATTGATGTTCCCATTGCAAGTTTTAACTCGCCAAGCCTAGCCATAACATTCCCGTATAGTTCAAATGACAAAGGCTGATTTAATTAAAGCTTTCTAAGGCGTGGGCTTTCTCGCTGCAATTTGCGAAAATGGATTCAGAATCCGACTTCCAAATATAGAAAATCCATACTTAAAATTCACATCCATTAAATACTCCACACTTAACAATTTTAAAGTGAAGGTGTTATCGAGGTTTAAGCATGAACAAAAAATATCGATGCATCATCGAGGTGGAAGTCCCAAACGGCTCAAAAGGTTGGCAGGAAGTAGCAACCGCAAGAATGAAGCAAGCCATCGAAAAATTAAAGTTGGCAATGGAAGAGCTAGGCGGCAAAGTTTACGTCAGATACTAAAACGAAGCTTATTTTTCCGTAATTTGTGGATGAACCAGTTGACGACAATAAGGACAATGGACAAGTGCTTTGTCTCCGGTTGACTTCCACTTCTTCTTGCAGAAGGGACATTGGTACCATACAGTTTTTCCAGGGAGAAGAAACCATTGCCGACTCAAAATCCATAACATCACTCCCACAATTAGCATTACATCCCCAAAAATAAAAAGATAGACCAGTTTAAATTCAAACCATGAAGCGAAAGACAGATTTTCCATCCAAAGAAGGAATAAAAAAGTTGAAAAAGGATCTTCACTTAAAGAGAGATAAGGATATATTTTCCATAAAGCCCCTAAAAAAGCAACTATTCC
>JAVZJY010000017.1:0-23535 GCA_038872535.1 Bathyarchaeia archaeon
GCCAGGCCCATAACCCCACATCCCCCACGGGTTATCCCCATGAGGTTTGGTTTGGACTCTTCCCCTTTCGGTCGCCCCTACTCAGGGAATCCCGTTTTGGTTTCTTTTCCTCCCCCTACTAAGATGCTTCCGTTCGGGGGGTTCCCGCTCCCTGCCGGGAGCACCGCAGACTCCCGAAGGAATCTGCGGTAGGAGGTCCCATTCGGGGATCCCCGGTTCTAAAGCTGCATACGCTTACCCGGGGCTCTATCGCGGCTGGCCGCGCCCTTCTTCGGCGCTCAAGCCGAGCCATCCCCCAGACGGCGTGGCATGTCGGGCATTTTGCGGTGTCTGTTTGACGTTGGCTGTGATTGGCGTTTGCTTTTATGGGCCTATGCATGGCTTCATTATGAGCTTAAAGGCTCACTCGCCCTTCGCCCCACCACCATCGCGATGGGGAGCTGCATCATATTCAATGGCTTAACGCAATGTAGCCAAAATAATTCTGAAGCGGCTTTCAGCCATATAAGGGTTACGTATGCAGTTTTCATTGTTACGTCCACATTTTATTTGCGTTTTCTGAATAGCATTATGCCCTCATGGTGGCACACGTATTCGAAGCCTGCCTCTATTAGTTTGCCTGCTTCGTTTATTGTTTTTGCTGTTGCAAAGTGGAATTCGTCGTTTTCTGTTTGGAAGAGGGTTTTCTCTATTTGGATGTATAGGGTTGTTGTGTCTATGCTTTTGTGGCCTAAGAGCTGGGCTACGTGCAGTAAATCTTTGGTTTTATGGTATTCTGTTGTTGCTTTCCAGTGGCGGAAGGTGTGAAATGTTATTCTAAGAAGCCTTGGGTTTCCAAGTTTTAAGGCGGCTCTTTGTCGGGCTAATTGGAAGACGCGGTGTTTAGTTTTTAATGATGTTTCGCCAAACACGTGTTTATCATTTTTCGGTAAGGCTCCAAGCATCATAGCCAGTTTTGGGCTTATGGCGAAAAGCCTTGCGTTCCCGCCTTTTTCAGGCTTGTTTAAGGTTACTATACGCCTTTCCAAGTCAACGTCGGCCCATTCGAGGGTGTTGGCTTCTCCAGTCCTCATTCCACTTTCCTTTAATGTCTGTAGGAAGGCCGCCATTCTCCTGTTGCAACATGCTATTAGATTATCAAGCTCTTGCTCTGTGGGAATGAAGGGTAGTTTCCGCGTCACTTTGTATGTTGGTGGCTCCCATTTTAAACCCAGCATTTTTAGGAAGCTTGTGTAGCTGCAGACGGCCAAATGCTTCCATGATAAACTCTTCTGAATTTTTGCTAAAACGTCTTTGACTGTTTCAGGCTGGGTTAAGTCGGCTCCGTTTGCCATTAAAACTTTTAGTTTGTAAACGTAGTTTTCAATTGTAGCATCTTTCAAGCCTTGCTTTTTAAGCCACCATGCAAATTCAAGGATTTTGCCTTGAATGTTCGCCTTGTCAAGCTCTGTGGCTCCCGCAGCCCATTGCCCGTTTTCCTTTTGTCCACTCATATGGCCCCCTTCTCTTGGCTCCAGAAGGGCCAAGGCTCTGGAGCTGCATTCGTTTAAAGTTAAGCCCGCGTCGGTTTTTAAATTCTTGCCTCTATGTTGCCTTTCAACTCTGGGCCATGAAAACCTGTAGCCGCAAACCCTACAGAAGTAGCGTTGAATTGCTGTTCCATCCGTTAAATAGCGAAGGCCGTCTCTGTAGAGGCGTTTTGAACCGCATTCTGGACAAGGGGGCTTGGTTTCAACCTCGATTGTGAAAATGGGCTTTTCTGTTGGGCTTACTGCGGGAACCTCATTCATGATTTTAAACTCCTTTCAAAATTTTAGGCGGTCTTCCAGGCGGAAGTTTAGGCCTGCTTTTGTCTGGCTTGTAATGGCTTAAACGTTTAAGCTCGAGGAAAAGGCGGATGTCTATCAAAAGTCGTTCGTTATGCTTGAGAAAATGTATTATCTTGTTTACTGTTGGGTTTCTTCTTCGCGTTTTTATGAACTCCTCGATTGCTTCAAGTTCTCTAACAGTGAAAATGTAGTTGCGCATGGCTTGTTAAACCTCTCTGCAGAATTTTTCGCTAAATTCCAACTGTTGGAATTTTAGCCCCCTGTTTTCTGCAGGGGCCTTCTTTAACGGCAAGCGTTTTTCCAGGATAATATTTGGGGTTTGCCACTGTAACACGATGCCAATGACTCCAACCGTAAAGAAACGTTAAGGCTTCCAGCAAACGTAAACCCTGCCCGCAAATCTCCCCATCCACCATTTCAATCACCGTTTGGAATGATGTTCAGCCTTCTTTTCTGAAAAGAAGCTTAAATCTGGCTGAAGAGGCATCATTTCAACTTTGCAACTGTGTGTAGAAGAGGTGTTTTCGCTTAGTTTGCTCCTAACCCTTTCCATCCACTCATTCACACCTTCAAATTCGCACTGTATACCCTCCGCTGAAAAGTTGAAATGGTGATGTTTAACAGCTTTTCAAGGCTCTCCAGCCAAAACAGGCAGTTTTCTCTTGCATTTTTCAGATTGACATGATGTTTGGGCTTTTCTCTTAGGAGTTCGTAGCTGTAGGGCTTGGTGGTTTGAATCTCTTTTAAGTAGCCGTTCTTAGCAAGTGCTTTCAATATGCGGTAAGCCGTCAACGTTGAAAAGCCCGTTTTCTCTGCAACCTTATGTTTATCCAACATTTCACCATCCTCGAAAAGTTCCAACACTTGTTCTTGCCTCTTCTCCAACCGAGTTACAGTTTGCTGAATTGCTTCGCCTAACACGTCAAGGGCAAAGTCGAAATCGTCGGGCACCGCTATAACGTATGTTTTGTCTTGAACGTGGATTCTCGGCCTATCCGCTTGCCTAATAAGGGCTAACACTTTAGCAAAAGATACTATTTTCTCAATGTGGGTTCTAAGGGCCACCTGCTGTTCACGTGTTTGAGCATAATCCACAAACTTCATCAAATAGGGTGGAGGAAAAACGATAACCTCATTCAGCCATCCATTCAATCTTAAAGCGTTACGGAAATCTTCCACATTGAAGGGCTCTTCTAAGCCCAGTATTTGTTTGAGGCTCTCAGGGAGCATGGCGTTTCTAATTTTGAAAGCCATGACGCGTCTCGTTAGGATCGGGTCGTCGCTCATACTGATTCTGAAGGTTCGTCTATACAAGTCGGAATAAATATCCACATCCGCTTCTGTCGTAATAAAATTTTTTGCATTAGTTTTCGCTCGGCCCATCATCATACGGCCCGTAGCCTCATCCCGCATGGGATAAATAGTTTCGATAGGCTCCCCTTCACCTATGGCTCTTAAGCCCAAAGTGCCCGTTTTAGACTGAACGCCGGCCGCCTCGTAGATTAAAAGTGTTCCATGAAACTCTTCCGGAATGTATTTTACCGCTTCAGGCGTGGCTGTGGTGAATTCGAAAATCCATTCAGGCGGGATTAAAGGCTTGATAGCCCTTAACGATTCGTTTTTTCCGCTTCCGCTGAAGCCTGTGAGAATTAAGCTGAAGGGATATTTAGTTTGGCCACTGCATAACGCTACAAAATCGCAAATTAGAACTTTATCCTCACCGATGAGGCGTCTCCGGCCATATTTAACGGCTAAGCTTATCAAATCCTGTTTCAAAAGCTCGCGGGCCCTAGCTTTTTCCCCTTCAGTTAAAAATTCGTTGGCATCTTTAGGCGCGTATGGACACTCAAAGCCTAAACAGAAACCCCATTCACGAATGCTCTGACATGAAGCCGCTTTCTCAGGCTCGGCAGTTTTAACTTGATACAAGCTTTTTGTAAAGCTAAAGTCTTCTTGCCCTTCGAAAAGCCTTGCAACGGCTTCATCGCCTAATCCAGCCCGCTTATACTCGGCCGCAATAGCCAACCGCATTAGATGAGGAAGGTTGCTGCACGTTTCAAGCGCCTTTTTTAGGCAGGGCCGGACGCCTCTAACACGCTTCACACGCTTTTTCCCTTCAGTTTTAACTTTTGAAGGCTTAAATTTCGCCCTAAACCTTTCATAAAAATCTGGAACCTTAACAATTTCATCGTCCTGATAAACAGTGTAGGCCCCGCTCTCATAACATGATGGAGCCATAACCGCTAGGCCGTGAACGTGCAGCTCGAGCCCAAACTTCTCTTTTACATCTATGTTCTTCGCGTCGTTTGGCTTGTCAATAAATACAAAAACGTGGAAGCCTCGGGGCGTCTTATCAATGTATGTGTTCTGAAGCTCTGGAAAAGCTCGCATTAGAAGGGTGAAAGCGTCATGTTTAACCGGAGCATCTAAGTCTATGTCGACGTATGCCAGCCAACCGTGAGGCGTAGACCCTAAAACAACCGCGTAGCCATTAGCCCCAACCCAATCAAGCCCCTCAAAGCCCGGATAGTTCTCTTTCGCCTAAGGCTGAAGGTTCTTGTCGCCGCTTACGTCGAGGCTGATCCTTAATGGGACAATTTTAAGGCCTAATTCCGTCCAACGCTTAGCAGCCGCTATTAAATGCTGCATCCCCCCCACCTCTTTGCCTTCATTAATTCTGGATTGAAGTCGCAGCGTATTCTTAAACCGCCGGCGAAAATCTGCCTCATAACTCTTCGAATCTGCCAAAGCTTTCGCGGGCAAAGCCGAAAGTCGCAGTAGCCGATGCTGCCGTCACGTGCAACGCAGCATAAGTATCCGTAATTATCAATAGTTTGAAACGGACAAGCCAATTCAGCCTGTTTTTCATTTTTGACAGCCTCCAGCCACTTTTTACACCCATAGATTGAGTTCAAAACGTCTACGTATAGCATGAAAGTGAAGGCTATCCAGCATTTGCCATGCTTCTCAACTTTCGCCAAATTTAGTCTATGAATGAAAAGCAGCCGACGTATACGCGTCAAGTTTTGTAAAACTTTTAAAACGACTTCTTCATTAGGTTCAATCGTTAAAAAGCATTTGTTTGAGCCCTCCCAATGTTTCGGATCTAAAAGCGCAAGCGTCTCATCAAATAATTGTACAATTTGCTTCAAAGCCTTTCGAACATGCTGCCATTTCGGCGTTTTAGCGCGGTTAAGCAATTTTTTAACGTACCATAATTGAATATCCAAATTTTCAACTGACTCCCACAGTCGCCAGTTTAACAATTCTCGCCCATGAAAGCCTTGAAGAGCCCAAAAGTCACCACGCGTTTTCCAACGGTAGCCTTGCCTTTCCAGTTCCCTCAACACGTTTTCATGCATATTTTTATAGAATTCCAATCAAAGAGCATCTCCGCAAAAAGTTGAAGAGGCAACAAGCCGTCTAGGCTTTGCCTCTCCACTATACATTACACAGAACTTTTATGTGGGGAGCAGCTGCCACATGAACGTTTTAAAGGCTTTGGGCCATTTTAATCGGCTAATTTGTAGACAGCTTAAAACGAAGTCCACGTTTTTTCATAGCTTTTCCATTTTAATTTTCTATTCGGCGCAAGCCTTTGCCAGAAATTCTTGAGGGGGAACGTTTCCCGTCGTTCAGGTTCTTTTTCTCTCGCGAGCATCGAATAAACAAAATGTATTATCGCAAGAATTAGATACTCCGGGCTTCTGCCCCGCTTGTTAAAGTTTATCCATAAGTAACGTGTAAACCGCAGAACCTCTTCAACGATGCGCTGTTTCTGCCGGCTTAAACATTCATTTTCCAAAACATTTAAGATTATAGGCTCTACTCGAACTTCAAAATCCACTTGCGCCCTCTCCCTTCTCGCCCTTGAAATTCCATAGGGTGTTCTCATAATGTAACCTTCAAACGTCTTTCGGACGGTTTTTTTGTCAGGTGTTACCCCACCGTCGCCGTCAACCTCTTTTTTCCATGAATATGGGCCGAAAACACTGCTTTTAAACTTGGAATGATGCTCCTGCCAGCTGAAGCTCTTGCGGATTGATGAGAAGGTTTTCACGTTAAGTACAACAGGCTCCCATAAAGGCGTTTCAAACGTTTGGAGTTTAAAATAGAAGCTTTCGCCGCAGGCTAAACATCGGTAGCCGATTATCCCGCAGCCTACGAATCGGTTGATTCGCTCGAAGCTTTTGTATTTACCGAACTTAAACCATGGATATTTGCATCGTGGACATTCCCTTCTAATCTCAGCTTCATTCGAAATTATTCCCCTTATGCTTACTGTCGCTTCATTTTCCACTTTAAACTCGCGTCTGCAGTTAAGGCATAGGGCGTAACTTGGCCTGATTTCGCTGTACTCCCAGTCGATAGGAGACCTGCCAACATGGATTTGTTCATCATCATCAATCCAGACAAAACTTTTCTTTTCATAATCAAAAAAGTCATCTTCATCGGACGTACCGCAAAATGGACAAGTGTAATATTTCCATTTTATTTTAACGAGTCCGCCGTTTTCCTCAAGTATTTCGCTGAAAGCTGAACCTTGTCGTTTCTGTTCTTCCCTTGCTTTTCTAACATATTTGAATGCAACTTTATTGCGATAATCCAGGAGAACCTTCATCACAGACATATTTAAAATTTCAAACTTAAACCCACATGATTTACAAAAAACATCGCCACTTAAAGACATAACTTTCAACTTTTTCCCACATTTCGGGCATGGCTCCTTCAAAAAAGCTGAGACGCCCAAATCCTTAAGACTGCGCAACTTGTTTAACTCCCCTTGCATCCTTAATAAGCCCCTGCTTTCCACAGCTTGCCCCCTATATAATATAGGGGCAAAGTATTTTGAGCCGTTTTTCAAAAAAGAAGCTTAAAACTGCCTTTTCCGCAACTCAATTAATCCTTCAGGAGTGCGTAGACAGTGAACGCCTTTATCCCTCAAAATTTTCCAAACATCGTTCCATGTTTTAACGTAAGCTTCCCAGTTAACCTCTTTCAAAAACTTGTGAGGAGGATCATATGGGATTTGATGAGCATAATAAACAATGTCGACGAGCACAGTCATGACATATTCAGGCCGCTTGCCTTGAATGTGTCCTAAAACTGCCTTGTAGAGGGCTTCAACATTATCGCGTATAACGCGGGGAACCGTTGGGTCTTCAAACCATTTTCCGATTTCCAGATGTTTCGCGCACGTCACGTTTATAAAATGCCACAGGCTGCTTTGTTTCGGGTTTGTTTTCTGTCTATAAATTTTATGTTAAATCCAAGGGTGAAAGTGTTCTAGATCTCTTTGACGTCATCCTCATAGACTCCAACGAACAAATCATCCCCAACACAGCAATAGATGGCCACTATTACACTTCAATGCACGACATAAGCATCATAAGCCTAGAAGCATCCAAAACAACCGTCAACGTTACAATAAAAAATAATGGCGCATACACAGAAACCTTCAACGTCAGCGTATACTACACTCTCTTAGCAGACCCACAAATAGGAACCCAAACAATAACCCTGGAACCAGAAACTAACCTAACATTAACCTTCACATGGAACCCACCACAATCTGGGCGATATGAAATAAAAGCAGAAGCAGAACCGGTAGCAGGAGAAATTTACACACAAGATAATACATTAACAATTCAAGTCTACATAAGCCTAAACGACCCTGAAAATTATGAAACAGATAGATACATTAACAGAGACCTCAAGACCTTACATTTAGCTGTAAATTAACCATAAGCATTGAATCAAAAGTTATAGGATAGCCAAATTCTTTCAGTGTCTCTTAAAAGATCGGGAAACTCTGTAAAGTTTGGCAAATTTTAAAAATATCAAGCCGCTAATAATGTTTGTAACTTCGCATAGATTGTTGGGGTATTGGCATGAGAAAGGCATCAATCTTTGTAATTGCCATGTTGTTGTGAATTACTGTTTTTCACCGTAATGTTAGTGCTGGCGGTTCATCGCTTGTTTTGCAATGGACCTTTGCAACAGGCGCGCGTGACGTTAATGACGTAGATATATCAGAAAATGGTAGTTACATTGTCGCTGGTGGTGGCGATTTCAAGGTATATTTCTTTAAGAGGGAAAGCCCGACGCCGCTTTGGTCTTACGAAACTACGGGCTCGGTGACTTCGGTCGACATTACTCTAGATGCCAAATACGTAGCGGTGGCAGCGAGAGACAAAATATATGTTTTCGACAGTAGCGGAAAAAAGTTGTGGGAAAACTACCTCTATGACCCGTATTCCGGGCCAACTCCTGATGTTGACGTTGAAGATGTGACCATATCACACGATGGAAGTTATGTGGCAGCCGTGGGAGGCGACAACCTATGCTTATACAACAAAACAGGCAATCTTCTCTGGACCGTTTTCACACCTACTTACGCTTCTTACACGTATCTCGTTGCAATTTCATTTGATGGCCAATACATAGCGATAACGGACAGCGACGGGGTGGTCACATTATACAATGTAGGTGGTCAAGTCTTATGGTATAAGGAGTTAACCGTCTACAGCGGAATAGCAATATCGGAAGATGGAAGCTACATTGCCGCTTCTGGAGATGGCGCCTACTTGCTCTCCAAGAATGGAGAAATCGTTTGGAGCTACCCAAATGTTGGAGGGGCCGTTGTGGACATCTCTGCGGACGGAAACTACGTAGCCATTGGAGACTTCAATACGGAAAAAGACATATCTCTACAGCAGAGAGGAAAACACCATACTTTGGAGCTACCAAACAGGCCAAATCGAGGATGTTGCCATCTCAAAGGACAAATCCAAAATCGTATCATCAGGCTTCACAGGCATCTACCTATTTGCAACAACGGGTGAACTGTTAGGTAGCTACCCAGTCCCATACGAGGGTGACAGCTTCTTATGCACGGCGATTTCCGCTAACGGCGCATATATCGCAGCTGGATGCCAAGATGGCAAAGTTTACTTCTTCAGCAGCAACAACCTGCCAACCATCACCTCTGGTAGAGTATATCCATTGGTGGGATATGAAAATGCCACTTTCACGTATGAGGCAATCTATAAAGACATCGATAATGACCCGCCAGCCTACGTAAAAGTATACATTGACAGCGTAGGCCATAATATGAGCTATATGGGTGGAGAATACCAAATAGGCGCCAAATTTCAATATCAAACAAAGCTGAACCCAGGCTACCATTATTTCTACTTCGAGACGCTCGACACACGAGGAGGATATAACAAAACAATCGAATTTTCCGGACCCTATGTAATACCACAAACATCAGAATACACCTTCAACATTACAGTTGATGGAACAACCTTCCCAATCAAAATTTTCAGCAACTCATACATAACAGACTTCACCTTTAACCAAGCAGCCATACAAATCAGCTTCATGATTTACGGCGAAACCGGAACACAAGGCTACTGCAACATCACAATACCGAAGGCCTACATCAAAGGAGAGCCATGGACCGTCAAACTCAACCAAACAACAATCGACTACATTTTAACCCAAAACCAAACACACTACTCCATATACATAAACTACACATTTACGAGCCTATACCAAGTGACGATAGAAGGAACATGGGTAATACCAGAATTCCCATCAATCATTATACCCTTCATGTTAATCACCGCTATTACACTAATAATGCTTAAAAGAAAAAGACAAAAACCCTAAACTCCGCCAATTTTTCTATTATCCACTGGTAATGGAAACAATAGAAAAGCGCTGGTAGATTTTTGGAAGAAATATGTTAGTTTGTGTTGATGACTGGATGCCCGTAACTTTAAAATCGCGTTAAATTAGGGATGGGTTTACCTCGTATGTTATTCCTTCTTTTGTGGGGTTATTTATGTGTGGGTTTATTATTCCTCCGCCTTTGAACTCAACTATAAGTTTGTTCATGTTTACTTTTAGTCCATGTTTTTCTGCGGCTTGCTTTATCGTGTGGGGCGTGATTTTTACTATTGTGTGGGGGTCTTTTTGGCTTATTATTTCTCGCCTTATTTCCTTGAAAACCGTCAGCATTTTGTCAGCGTCTGGCTCTGCTATCTCTTCCAAGTATTTTTTGACAGCCAATTCAGGTTTCCATTCACCTGTTTCTTTTGCATGATTTATCAGGTGTCTTATTACGTTTGGCATTTCATAGGTTTCGCCGGGTTTAGCGTTAAGTATTCTGTCTTGCCAGGCAAGTGACAAGAGGTTCTTAGACGTTTTAACTGGTAGAAGCAATCTTTCCTTATATGCTAAAAGTAGTAGGCTTCGCTTAGTCTCTTCGTCACAGTCTACTTCTTCATAGGATATTATTCCTTTCTCTGATGCTGATGCTAACATGGCTGCTAGAAGGCTTGTTTGTTCTCCGGGAAATTTCCTCTTCAAAACTTCCCTCAATCTGTTTAGGCTTTCCATCATTCTCAGCTCAAAAAGGGGGGAAATGATTTTAGCGTGCAACGAATGGTTTTTTAACAGGTTCCACGGCCCTTAGAGTCACTATTTTTGGCATGTAGTGGCTTATTGTTAGTATTGTTCCCCATGTGGCTAGTGTGACAACTGACATGGCTGAGCCTACCGTGGCCATTTCATGAAGCATTACTGGTATGTCTGCAGGGTTCGCCATTGCCGTTAAGAATGGCGACCACGGGACAACTTCAGCATGCCAAACATGCTCCAATGCGAGTAGAATAACTCCGCCCCATAACAACGCATTGAGAATCCAAAGCTTCAACTTTTCAGCTAGGCTCCGTGCAGTCTTCTGTATTATGGACGTTATTATTGCCAGAGCCATCGGAACTAAAAAGCAAGCCACCCTCATTCCTCCGGTAACACTAAGCTTATATTTCGTAATACCAATATAAGCCTATCGGAGGAAAAAGCATGTGGCTCATCATTCTATCATTTGCAGCTGCGATCGCCACCCCAATATGGTATGCTAAAGCTGAGGAAGATAAGTATATGCTTAGGCTTCTCTGCCTCATACTTTGGGGGGCAACAATAATGGTGTTCGTCGACCATGTAATGGGTTTTCTAATGGAAGGCGGAGAATTCTTTGAATTAACTGCTGAAGCGACGGTTTTAGGCCTCGTCATGTTGACAGCCGCGCTTGTGGTCTGGGAGATCGCCTTACTCCTTAAGGATCCAAAGGGCATACTATACAAAAAGAAGAGCGAGTAGACGCTACCCCTATATTTTTATTTCAATTCATTGAAATGTCTTCATAAAATCTAAAAATGCTGACCAGTCATCCGTGAACTGTTACAAGTTTTATTTGTTTAACTCCTGAATAAAAACAGTGTTACGATAATATATAAAAGTAACACCGACATTCAATATCTAATGGTGAAAACTTGTCAAGTGAGCTATCCACGGAAATTAGAAAGTTTGAGGTTAGGCTTCAAGAATTTGTAAAAGCTGAAGATGAAGCAATCAAATCATTAACAGCCTTCATAGGAAAAGTTAAGGAATTAAACAAACTCCTAGAGGCACAATTAAAGGAGAATAAGCCAAGAAAAATCGAAAACGTCATGGATCTCCGATTTGAAATTATCAAAGCCCTCCAAAACGCTCTAAACCGCATAGCCAAAGCCGAACATGAAAAAAGCCACCTTCCACAATCATACGGGTCAATTCTAGCAACCATAGAAGAACTAACCAAAACATTACTAAAAACTAAGTAGCTCAGCCTCTGTTGATCACCGTAAAAGGAAAAGAACACAATACAGTTATATGATGCTAGGTCTTCGCCTTCTTGTCAGATGCATTTGATATGCTTAATGTATTTGGTTTAGCGAGGTGTAGGGCGTCCTGCCGAAGGGAAGAGGTAAAATTCCCTACCTAATTAAGGACACCCCACACCCATAACTTTTTAAACACTTTTTATTTTATATCAATTTCGTTTATGGTATGCTATGTTTCAGTATGTGTTTGATGCATATTTGATAGCAGCGCCCGCCTGCAACAAGGTTCTATTTTCTTCTGCGTTTTGTTAGGCTGATCATGGCTCCGAATAGGATTATTAATGTTGTGTAGGCTACTGTTAGGCGCGTTGATGTGGGGTCTTGTCTTGCAAGCGGAATCGAGTATCCTCCAACAGGAACCGATGATACAGTTATTCTTGCTATGTTGGATTCTGCAACATTGTTGTTGGCGTCTGTGACTTTCAACTGCACATAATATATTCCGGCTGTTGTTGGCATGAATGTCCATGTGGGTGATGTTGCCCCTGAAACTGGGGCTCCGTTCAGATACCATTGGTATGTGTAGGGCGGTGTTCCTCCGCTAACGGTGGATGTGAAGGTTACTTGCTGCCCCACCAGTATTGATGCAGTCATGGGGCTTATCGAAACTGTTGGCGGTGCGGGCGTCGTCTTAAAGAAGGCTTTCAGAACATAGTTGTTGTTCATTGTGACCGTATAGGTTGTGGCTGTGCCAACGTTTGTGCCGTTAAGCTCCCAGTAGTCGAAGACGTAGCCGCTGCTTGGAATGGCTGTAACCTGAACAAGTGAGCCAGCCGCATAGGTGTATGTGCCCGGCGCAGGGTTTGTTGTTCCGCCCGCCGTTGTCTCTATTATGAGAGTGTAGGTTATTACTTGGGCTGTGTAGTGGGCTGTTGCTGTTTTCGGAGCGCCCATAACCACAGTTATTGGGTTTACTCCGGTTCCCTGTGATGCGCCGTTTACATCCCAATAGTTAAAGTTGTAACCAGCCACTGTTTGGGCTGTCAAGGTTACTGATGTGTCGGTGTCATACCACCAGTTGTTGGCTGGGCCGGCCTCGCCCTCCGGATTTCTTGTTGGCTGAGGGGTCAATCCAGCTGGGTCTGTAAGCACGGTTAAGAGATATTGGGTCTTCCAGTTTGCTATAGCTGTCTTTGGTGCATCCATAACTATCGGGTCGCTTAGGGCATAGTTTGTTCCAGAGGCATTCCCACCCCAGCTTTTGAAAACTCTACGTGTTCCGTTACCATGGTCAACAACGCCTGTGTTTAGTGTTGCATGGGCTGTAGCTCCACTGTCATACCACCCTTCACCGCCTACAATGCCATATGGAGAAGAGACGGTCAAGTAGTATTGTAGCTTGTAAACTAGGGTGACGGTCTTGGTGTTGTCCATAAAGACGCTGGATGAGGGATCGTAATAGTCAAACTTGTATCTTGTGCCGGGGGAGACATTGATTACGTCTTGGGGAGTTCTAACAGTTACTGTTGTGTCGGCGTCAACCCACTCAGTCCAAGGCGTCATCTTCTCTATATTCGTGTATGTGGTTCCACACTGGATATATGTGACTTTGAATGTTCCTCCTATTGCTTGAGGCGGGTTCGCTGTGACGGTGACTTGATATTGGATTTTATAGTTGCCAGTAACCGTTATGTTAGTGGTAACGGTTATTGGTGATGCGGGGCCTGAAACGTTTATTAGTGTAAATCTTTTGCCTGACGCCGTGCTTGAAACTATTGCCTCGTAAGAATATGTGATAATGCCGCCTTCGTCAACCCATAAGTTGTAAGGAATAGCAGTATAGGTTTTAGCTGAGCCATTAACCGTCAAAACAGTGTTAACGGCTGTGTTGTCTAATCCTGTTTGGTTAAATTCAACCTTATATTGTTTAATGTAGTTTGCTGTCACAGTTTTAGCTTTATCCATAACCACTGTGGTTGAAGCTGACGTAGGATCTGTAATTTCAGACATGTCATCTGTAGTCCAATTAGCAAAGCGATATCTGGAGGCATTTGGTTCTATGCCTACAAATTCTGGGGCGAATATGGAAGCATTTGTCCCCGTGTCATACCAGCCCATGCCAGCCGGTATTGTAACGCCAGGCGGGTTTGTTGTTAAGTTGAGGAAGTATTGGGTGATGTAGTGGGCTGTGGCTGTGTGGTTAGCGTCCATAAGAACAGAAATTTCATATACGCCTGTTCCATATTGAACCCCGTCAACGTCCCAATAATTAAACCTATATCTGATACCTGTTGGTCCTGGGAAATACTCGGGTGCTGTAAGGTTGACGAGGGTGCAGGCGTTATACCAGCCCTCTCCGGGTATTACCCCAATGTTTGGCGGATCTGTTCGAACGGTTAGGTAGTACTGCTGGGGTGGGGGAGGCGTTGTAACCTCAAAACGGCAATCCACATAATGGTGTTCACAAGTTCCATACGCGTCATCTGCTTCACGCACGTGAAGCTTCCATGTCCCAAGCGGAGCGTTTAACGGTAATGGGTAGCTTCCAGTCATCTCGGTTACGCCCGTAGTCCAGTCGCCAACATAAATCCATGTTCCATTCGGCAGCTCAAGTTTAAATCGGTAATATTTGCTTGTTTTCAGCCCCATAGTCTTAAAGTATACGGTTTCGCCTTGGGCAAACGAGGTCTTCAAGTTTGTATATGTTGAATCTGTTGTCCAAACGATTCTGTCAATGTATACGGATTTTGTTCTTTCGAGAACATCATTCTCGTAAAGTTTCACGATCCACCAGCCAAAAATGTTTGGGAAAGTGGGAAGAATGGTCAAGTTATCTTCAAATGAGTGCACACCAGTGTATGTTGGGCTCTGCCTTTTTTCGATGCCAGCTGGATCAAAATACTTAATGTAGTAGTACTTATCCTTTCGCAGTCCTCCAGCTTTAGCATAAATGTAAATGCTATCGTGGCTATCCCACCGCACGTGAAGGTAGAGGCTATTCTCAAATGATGTTGTAGCAACATTGACTCCATCACTTGCAGTTACGTTGTAAACTCCATGAATCCCATCTAAAACATATGGACAGGAGAAGTATCCAAACTCGTCTGTTGATGTTTGCATCATATCTACAACAGAGTCTGGTCGAACAATCGTTAAGTTGATTTGCGTGAAAGGCATAAACCCGTAACCAAACAGATAAGCTGTTTCTGAGGGGTTATATTCTCTTTTATCAGACCAAACAATTGGAAGCTTATATTCCGCACGGCTTGTTGTCAAAAGAAGCAGTAGAATTAACCCAGTAAGTGCCAATATCGAAAATAAAAACTGAACCCTCTTCTTCAACTCTCCTTCTCCCTCAGCACATTTTTATTATTAATAGTTTCAAAACATAAAAGTGTTATGGAATTAATCTCTATATGAAAGCTTTTAGTAGCTTATGGTAAAAGAAGTTTGATGGAATGAGTTGAACATGGCGGAAAAATTCTATGGGATCGCTTTAACACTGTTACTGTTACTGAGCCTCTAATTACTTCCACATTCAGCATTTATGCTGGAAAAGCCGCCGGATCCATCTATATTAAGGCTGATGGTAGTGTTTATCCTCCAGATGCGCCCATAGTGAGCTTTGACACTATCACTTATACCCTACTGGCAACGCTAACGATTCAATTTTTATTGAGAGGGATAACATTTCGATTGATGGCGCAGGCTATACTCTACAAGGCAGAGGAAAATGGGCGGGAGTAAACTTGACTGTCAGAAGCAACGTAACAATCAAGAACCTACAAATTACGGAGTTCTATTATAGAATATACCTCTACGGTTCTACATGCAACTCTCTTTAATAATAATGTGACAAACAATGAATGGGCTATCATCCACCTCTGATTCAGCTTTCCTAGGCTATTTGACCAGTCGTTTGTGGCTGGCGTTGGGTCAAATATTCCAAAACCATTTGAGCACACATACACCCTATTTTTAAGCTCCAGAACGGAAAGGCAAAAGTGGTTATGTTTTGCCATGAACCAACATCATCACCCGTTGCGACGCTTGATGTTGAAACCCTCCCCATCCATTCATATGGAATGCTGATTTTGGTGTAGCTTGCCTCAAGCGTGCTTGTTATGTCACTTGCGCTTGTAGCGGACGAGTTTCCATAGTAAATGTAAATTGTGGCTGAGCTTGGGCTTGGTGGTATTTCTGGAACTTTAACCCAAAAGGTTGCATTTTCACCGTCATGAACAACCTCTGCCCAATATGGAATGCTTTTCTCTTCTCCACTTGTGGTGTTATACCACGTAAACCTCACATCGTTAAAGCTTGGTTGGCTCACATGTGTTGTATAGTAAATGTCTCCGCAACTTACGCCACTACCATTAACAATTGTTATTCTCACCTGATAATCAACCACTGCACCCGCACTGCTCCCAGTGATGTTATGTTGGACGCGATAGCTGAAACCAGAATAAAACCAACTTCGTATTACCCTCGTCACGTTGAGGATTTCAACCTTCTCCTGCATCCTTTCCCAATCGACTTGATTCATTTGGAACTGCCATAAGAAAACATTTGCAACAACGATCGCAACCAGAATGAGACTTAACATAACTACAACTACGTTACTGATCCCTCGAAAGTCGCTTGTGATTCCCAGTCTAACATCCCACCTACAAGGATAAACACTAAAATTCAAAAATCCTTTATGAAGCACAAATCAAAATTTTGAATAAGCCTAACCATGACCTGAAATTTAAATGATTTTTACCATAAGTTGCTGCTAAAAACAAACTTCCTATGCTTCTTGCCGAAACTATCATAGCAATGTAGGTTGTGTCTGAACCAGCATGGAACAAAAACACAAACGAAACCATACAAAATTTCGGTTAGACGTTACTAACAGAACATGAAAAATTTTACCATCACAATGGTAAAGGATTGAATATAAAATTCTAAGTGTTTTTACCTAATTTCTGTTTCTTTAATAGGATATTTCCTACTTCTCTGTATTCTCCAAGCCAATACATTAACGCTTTATCCCTTGAGTATTTTTTCTCAATATGCACCGCCTCTTTTGTCCAATGAACCAATGTAGCTTCCAGGATATTGAATCTGATGCACCACACCGCGCTCCAAATTAACAGGGCACTCCTTAATGAGAAAGCTTCTGATAACTTCACCTCTTTGAGGGGTTAACCGCGTCTTTTCGAATTTATCTTCCTTTCTCCTTGAAACTGAACCGCAAATGCAAACAATATCCAGTTGATCTTTGGTGGGTATATTAATTCCAAATTCGCGGTCTTGTAATATCAACTCATATGTAAGGTTCTCCGGCCTGATCCCCACCATAACGCATGGTGGATTATAAGAATAAAAATGGAATGCTGCAGCCGTCATAATGTTTCGGCGAACGTCACCAAAACAACCGGAAAAGATGGCAAAGCATAAATCCCTTGATATGCATCTTTCCTAAATTTTGCCATACGATAACACTGAATGTGTAGATGACTTAAGGTAGAGTTAAATTTTTCGAACACTAAAGAATCCAGTTTTAAGACATGCGCTATGTTTTTATGCAAAAATGATTCTAAAATGGACGAGAGGGTCAAAATTGAAAGATCCTTTTGACTTTGAGGCGAGAATTTATGATAAAATCTGGGGAAATTACGATTATGACTCTGACGTGCAGTTTTTAGACGAGCTTTTTAAAGAGCATCATTGTCTGAGAATTATAGACATTGGATGTGGCACTGGGAATCATGCTATAAGACTTGGTAAGATGGGTTACGATGTAACCGGAGTTGATATTAGCCCTACTATGCTGAGGATGGCAAGAAAAAAGGACGAGGCAAAGGTTGTAAAGTTTTTGCAAGGAGACATGCGAAGGCTTAATAAAGTGGTGCAGAAGGGCCTAAAATTTGACGCTGCTATATGCTTAGGATACACTTTCTTTCACCTTATAACGGATAATGATGTAAGCATGTTCCTTAAGGGATTGTATAGCATTTTAAAGGAAAATGGAGTTTTTGTCTTTAACGCCCGAAACGCCAAGAAAATTAATGAAGAAAAACTAGAAAAGCTCTTTTTAGACCATATAATTAGTGAAGAAAAGTTTCAGATGATTGTTTTAAGCTATAATAGTCGCCATCCCCAAAACCCAAACGTAATGATCTGGAGACCAATCTTTCTAATAAAAGAAAAGAATAAGGTAGACCTAAAAATAAGGGAACACAAACTAAGGTGGTTCCATTTTTCAGAACTGGAAAAAATGTTAATAGAAAATGGCTTCGACTTAACAGCCACATATTCCGGAAATTCTAAAGAAACATTCCTCGAAGAAAAACATGAAAGCATGTGGTTTATAACAAAGGCTATTCCTAAACAATAACTTCCTATTGACAAGAATATCTATTAGTGTCTCCTAGCAGAAACCGGTCGGACAAAGGCAAATTATGATTTAGTATATGATGACAAAAGGATGGTTGAGCACTCCATTCTTGATTATGATAAAAACTATATAGTGCTAACATTTTTATTTATGAAAGGAAAGTGTCGAGGTTGAGTAACTTAAATTGTTTCTATTATGCTAACAGCTTGCTTTGCCATTTCCCTCATGTTTAATGTTTACTTCCTATATGATTTTTCTCGCTTACATGATGAGTTGGCGTTTTATCGTTCTCTTTCCAGCAAAAAAGTGTCTGTTGATGATATTTGGGTTTTCTGGAATCAATGGAATATTTTCCCTCAACAGAATTCTAACATCTATTATGCCGTTGCTGATTTCGAAATTGTAAATTAGGGGAGGTATCTGCGTATGTTATTGTTGCTGTAGAAATAAGGCATGAAGGACGAATGATTTATGAATGGTTTAAAACTGGTAAATGAAGTGGTGTAGGAGACATATTTATTTATGAGCGTAATAGAAGCGTTTCCTATAAGCTAAAATTGATATTATCTTACGGTATGATACTGAGAGTCGTTGAAATAACATTCTGCCTGATAGCCTGAACACTTCCATGTGTCAATTGCAACATCAAATATGTTCCATCCGCCTGCTTGTGGTTCAAGGTTATACCATACTGACCCGAGGAGCAAGTTTATTTTAATCTTTACCCAAGCGTGACCTTTTCCTTCACTGTTTTTGCCAAGAACCACATAAACATCATTTGGAGACCAACCAGCAGCACGTAAAAGAGAAACGAGAAGGGTTGAGTAATCTTCACAATCACCAGTTCTTAGCTGAAGCGTCTCCTTTGGAAGCTGCCAGTATTCCCATTCACCATGCTTTATGTAATCGTAATCTGGATACCCATCCCCATCCGCATCGTCAGAAGGATATTTTATGTTGTTTGCTACCCAATCTTTTAACGCTATCCAGTCGGGAGTAAGCGGAAATTTACTACTCAAAATCTGATTTTTAATACTACTTACATAGGCTTCGCTCGGTGTAATAAATAATTTGCATAGTCCAGGATTAGGCTCGGGACTGCGTGGGAGTATGGCGTTAACTGTCAGTATAGTCGAATCTGATGATTCCGGGCATGACGCATACAAGCTAATCGCCACTGAGCTATCGTAAGCTATTGTTAGACTGAATGAGTTTGAGTAGGCGTCATAGGGTCTTATCAACGAAATCGTCTGCGCCGAATAAGTTACTCCATTGACTTTTACCATCACTTTAACATTATACGCCTCGCCATCCCCATAATTCCTCACAGAGTATCCCAGATTGGTGATGTATACAGGTAAATCCGAACCTGAATCTCTCATCCAATAACCGCTTACCTCATACAAATAAGCGGAGAGAATGGGCGCTGTAGCTGGTTGAGTTGTAGTCTGATTCTGCTCTTCCGGAGTCGAAAAATATTCTCCACGTTTCTTTTGATTAATTATCGCAAATCCGAAAGTAAGTGCTCCAACTAAAATAGCAATAACTACAAGGGAAGTAAGTAGTTTTTTCGGAGACATTTATTTCATTAAAGAGTTAATGAAAGAAGTTAAAAAATATTTTTCATCTACGTAAATTCTGATTTAGATATTGAAGTAAAAATTAGGCTTAAAATTGAAAGAATAATTACTGGTATTCCGAAAATTACGCCACCTATGTATCCGTAAGGTTCTGTTGTTGATGCTAAAATTGTAATAAAACCTGAAACTAAAATCAAAGATATTCCAATGATGGCTAATTGAAAACTTTTCCTTCTAAGCGTCAATATCCCGCCAGTAAGTCCAAACGCGAATCCAATTAAGCCGAAAATACCCATGAGTAACATTCCAAATCGTGAGTAAGGATAATAAGGCTGTGCCGATGTTAATATACCTAAAATTCCAACGAAAATACAGATGCAAGATGCGATAATGCCCAAGATTCCACCTGCTATGGGGAAGCCTGTCTTCTTGCTTATAGCAGTCTTGATTTGTGTACCACAGAACGGGCAGTAAAAAGCTTCATTTGAAACTTCTTTACCGCATTTAGGGCAATACAAAGTCATAATTTTTAGTTTACAATTTTAGTATTTGAAAATATTGGACAAAAATAAAGTACTTCTGTTAGTCATCGCTAACAGAACATTAAGGTTTGTTTTGAAAAATGTTGTCCGTTGGATTTTTAAACGAGATGTAGAAGGCAATTAGTGGATTTTATTAGTTGGTGATTCTTCTAAAATTTTAAATGGGTTTGTGCTGAGGGATGTGGTAAAAATGGTGAAGAGGAGGGTTTGTTTTATGTGTGGTAGAGAGCTTTCTGAGGGTGAGGCTGTTCCGTTTATAAGGAGGTTTTGGATCGTGAGTCTGGCGAGTTGAAGTCTGTTGTGGATTATTATTTGTGTAAATCTTGTTATGCTATTGTGAAGAAAAGAACCGTATAGTGTGGATGTGAAGTTAAACCGAGTCTTTTACTTTTTCTAATGCTTCTTCCGGGTTTTTGGCTTCTATTATCCGGATTTTGTATAGGTTTGCGAGTCTTTTTCCGTTTTCGCTTATTTTTGGCATGGCTATTAGGATGGTCTTTTCTATGTTTGAGTCGTAGGCTTTTGCGAACATGTCTATTATGGCTTGTTCTTGGACTGGTTTCCCGTCTGTTGATGTTGAGATGTTGATGGCTATTTTATAGGGTTTTCTTCCATTGTTGGAGGCTATCATGTCGAACATGTGTCTAACACCGGAGCGGCCTTCAACAAATCCTGGAGTTTCAACTTTAAAGCCTCTGTCTTCCAACAGTTTTCCAATAGGTGCTAAAATAGCCCAGTCCATTGCCACGATTTTGACCAACTCCTCGTTTAGGCTGTATGTGTAGGCATCTTTTAATTTGGCGTCTTCAAATGTGAATTTTGTTTGGCAGTCTCTGCAGAAGTGTCTTGGAACTGGTATGTCAAAGCTTCTCCCGCATTTGTTGCATGTGCACCAAACACCAGCCCTTCTAAAGTCAACATCCATCTCAGCTAATTTGCGCCCACATTTAGGGCAGACAAGCCCATCCTTTTTAAGGAATTTCTCTTCAACATCCATGTATCCGCACTTAATATGTTCAATGAGAGAGCTTTTCTCAATATCAAAGGACCCGCAGAAAGGGCAGGAGTAGAGAATGGAAACATTTATGGATCCACACTTTGGACAGCAGACGATCTT
The DNA here is from genome assembly GCA_038872535.1 of Bathyarchaeia archaeon. Taxonomy (GTDB): domain Archaea; phylum Thermoproteota; class Bathyarchaeia; order Bathyarchaeales; family Bathycorpusculaceae; genus JASEJA01. Next base: position 21,128 of record JAVZJY010000017.1, read on the forward strand.
ATCGTAAAGCTGCCGCTTCAAAATTCCGCATTCATGAAGCTTCGATAAAAAATCTTCCGCGCTTTCCGAATCCCCGACTATTTCTTCAACCTCTGGATAAACAAGCACCTTTTTCAAGTCAAAAAGTGGGGTTAGGGCTTTAACCTTCCCGCTCATAAATTTGTTGAGGAGGGCTTGAACACGCCTGTCATTAAGCGGGTCGCTAAAATTCATTGCCGTTACTCCCCGCTCTGAGAAGGTTGAAACTCAAACTCGCATGCTTTACCTTCAAAAGAGGCGCATTTCCGCTCTTTCACAGCAATATTTCTGCCAAACAGCTCTGATAGGAAGCCGCCTAAAAAATTTGACAAAAAATAGCAGCCAACTATACCGCCGGACCTCCTTGTCCGAGTTTCAAGGGAATTTTTAACGCAAAGCCTTCCAGCTCCCTCGTCAGCATCTATATAAGCGACAGTGAACTCACCCCAGTTCCATCCAGTTAAAATTTGGCAAAGCCTTTCGAGTGCGTCTTCTACGCCCAGGTTTTGGCTTTTCATTTTAAGGCAAAAAAGTTTCCCGCAAGACTTAGCCATGGCGGCAACAATAACCACTGCTCCTGAAGCAAAGAGCTGTTCAAGGGCTTTCTCCATTTCAGCCAACATCTCAAACTCTATGAAGAACCCGCCATTCTGCTCAAGAACACTCTTCATCTACATCACGCCTAATCACTTCGGAACAGCCCAATTCCTATATTCAATGTATATGCCTATCAACGTCAATATCCCACCCAAAAGCATAAGCAATCCGCCAGCAGCGTGCGCCTCAAAACTTCCAACACTCAAAATATACTTTAGCGAGAAGATAGATGAGCCAAAAGCAAGGGATAAAACCCCCAAACAGACAAAACGCCAAGGCCTACCCATAACACCACCCTTAAAAACACGCATCAAACGACACGCAAAATAAACAAGGCAAACATTAACAACTAAGGCGATCACGTTCAACACAACATGAAACATCTCCATAAACCATCACTCTTAAACCAAACACATAGACATCAAAATCAAACACTTTAAAATTATGAAACACAAATTAAGATAAAAAATCAAAAAACAAGGCACCACAACAAATCTTTCCTTTAATATTCACTTACGGAAATTATTATAGGCAATTACTGTTAATGTTTTATAGTTATTTTTGGACAAAATTTTTAAGGTTTAAATTACATGTTTTGAAGCATGAGCACGCCTGAGCCGTTTGTTTTATATGTTGGTAAGAGGTTTGTTGATAAGGCTTCTAAAACTTTTGGTTTAGGCCTTATTGTTAGGAAACCCCTTGTGGAAATTTTAAAGAAGATGGATGTAAAGTTTAAAGAGCTGGAAAGGGATGAGGCCAAAGCGGCCCTTGAAAGACTCGGCGAGTCAAAGGGCATAACCGTGTCTACTGCCCAGCTTATTAAAGGCTTGGCGCTTGCCTTCTTCCTCCCAACAGGCGTTTTCCTAGCCACTTTGAAGAAAGTTTTCTATAGGTCGGGAGCTGAAACCGAAGACAGCATAATACTCGAATTCCTTGCAGAAATACCGAGGGCCTTCAGGCCAACCATGTTCTACGACATCTGGCTCGTCGTGCCAAAAACCGAAAAAGGAGAAGCAAACACAAAACAAATAATCAAAACAATAGTGGAAAAGACTGGTGTTCCACCACTGACGGAAGAAGAATGGGAAAACGCAAAACCCATAATAGAAAAACTGAAAGGAAAACTGGAAGTAAAGGGCGTAACAGAAAACCTCTGGACGTTAATACTAACTACTTAGGTGGGTGGCAAAGGATGCGCTGTAAGTTTGTTAGATTTACGGCGATTTTGACATTTCTGGGCTTCATTTTTCTTCCGCTGTGTAAGGCTTCTCTATCTTCGAGGGGTCCAATCCGCATAAGTAGTAATATGGACTTTACCGCTGTTAACGGGGTGACTGGTGGTTCTGGAACGGCTATCGACCCGTATGTCATTGAGGGCTGGGCTATAACCGAAGACTATGGCGTTGATTATGGAATTTGGCTTGAAAACACAGATGCCTATGTCGTTATTAGGAACTGCTTGATAGTTTCACCATACACTGGTATTAGGCTTGAACATGTGGCAAACGTTTTAATTGAAAATGTTACCGTGCATGGAGGTCATCAAGGCTTATACATGTACGACTCAGCAGATGTTGTCATTTCCAACAGCCATATCGACCATATAGTCGGCGACGTTGTTCTGCTCTATTCATCAACCAACATTAAAGTGGAGAATTGCATAATCGGAGAAGGCCGATACTATAGCCTCTACATGCAACATGTAAACAACACCACCATCAAAGATTGCGAGATCTACGGTAGCCTTTACGGCGTCTACGCTGAATCTTCATCGGGCATTTCCATAAACAACT
>JAVZJY010000018.1:0-22108 GCA_038872535.1 Bathyarchaeia archaeon
GACATGGAGGAACTGGTTGCCAAGCAGGCGCCGTGGTTTTGGAGGTGTAAACTATGAAGCAGCCTGGACCAGAAAAAGTTTTGAAGGAACAGAAAATTGACGAGAAATACTGGGAAAATTGGGAACGCGAAGGCGGATGGCGACCTGTAGGCTGGAAAATAATTGAGATGAACGACGGCCCAACGCTTAACGATTTAAAGCCTGAACAATTCATGATTGTGCATAGGCCACATGCAGACTTCTACCATCACAGTTACGGCAAAGTTTCAAAGTTCTTCATGGGACTTTTAGAAGGCAAACTTTACGGAACTAAATGTCCAAAATGCGGATTAGTCTATTGTCCGCCGCGTGCTCATTGCTACAACCCAAAATGTAGGCTTCAAGAAACTGCGTGGATTGAGCTTCCAAAGAAGGGCGAAGTTTATTCATACACTGTTATGGCTATTGCTTGGCCTTCAATGGCACATCTTCAACCGCTTGTCGGCGCCATGGTGCGAATAGAAGGAACAAACACGTGCTTGCCCATGACAATGCGGAACATTGACCCAGAAAAAGTGAACATAGGTTTAAAAGTGAACATACACATTGAAAAACAACCAAAAGGAGACCTTCTAGACGTTTATGCAACGCCATCAGAAGAACCCAAACCGCCGAAAAGAACACCAGAAGAGCTGAAACGTTTCAGAGAAGACATGGAGAAAACATTGGCTTGGGTTAGAAAAACCTTCGGACCAAAATAATTCTGAAGCCTTAACCCAAACAGCACCCTATTTTTTAAATTTTCTTTATAGAAAAACCAAAGATTGGTTAACATATTTAAATATCAGTCCAAACATTATTTGGTTTTCTACAATAACACATTAACAAAAGGAGAAACCCCAATGAAGGGTAAACCCCTCGTCTCCATAGTTTCTGCTGGCTTGTCAAAATTTGGAAAGCTTGAAGGCTTATATGCACGGGAAATTTTTGCAGAAGCAGCAAAAGAAGCCTTTGACCGCTGCCCAAACCTAAATCCAAAAAAGGACATTCAAGCCCTGTTTGTTGGGCATATGGGTGAATCCTACGAGCATCAGGGACACACTGGCGCCACAATGGCTGACTGGGCTGGATTATTGCATATACCAGCAACAAGAGTTGAAGCCGCCTGTTCCTCTTCTGGCGCTGCCCTAAGGGCTGGAATTTACGCTGTTCTTTCAGGCTTGTGCGATGTTGTCATGGTTGGCGGCGTGGAAAAGATGACTCATAGAACAACGCCCGAAGTTACTGAATATTTGGCTATGGCTTCCGATTACCCGTTTGAGCAGTGGCATGGCATAACTTTTCCAGGCTTGTTCGCCTTGATGGCGACGGCGCACATGCACAAATATGGCACGACAGAAAAGCAGATGGCAATGATAGCCGTGAAAAATCATTATCACGGAAGCCTAAACCCAAAGGCGCACATGCAGAAGGAAATAAATCTAGAACAGGCTTTGTCTTCGCGGGTTATTGCTTGGCCGCTTAAGCTTTATGACTGCTCATTAATCACTGATGGCGCCAGCTGTCTAATCCTAACAAAGCCAGACTTAGCCAAAAAGTATACGGACACGCCAATACACATTATTGGAAGCGGACAAGCCAGCGACACAATAGGCATGTATGAAAGAGAACAATTCACATCGCTTACAGCTGCAAAACTAGCTGCTAAAAAGGCTTATGAGATGGCTAATGTAAAACCAGAAGACATTAGCGTTGCAGAAGTTCACGATTGCTTCACTATAGCAGAAATAATAGCCTACGAGGATTTGGGTTTCTGCAAACCAGGCGAAGGCGGACAGCTAGCCGAAAAAGGCGAAACAAAGCTCGGCGGAAGAATTCCAGTAAACACAAGCGGCGGATTAAAAGCAAAGGGACATCCAGTAGGCGCAACTGGCACAGCACAAGCCTATGAAATTTATCTGCAACTAACCGGACAAGCAGAAAAGAGGCAGGTGAAAAATGCAGAAATAGGCTTAACACATAATGTTGGAGGTTCAGGCGCCACAGCAACAGTTCACATTTACAGGAGGGACTAAAATGAGCGAACAAGCGCCATTCACAATAGAACAGTTCTATAAGCATATGCTCCAAGGAAAACTTCTTGGTGGAAGATGCAAAAAATGCGGCAAAATACATTTGCCGCCCAGACCATTATGCGATAATTGCCTCTCCAACGATTTCGAATGGGTTGAACTTCCAAAAGACGGAAGACTCCTAACATACACAATTATCCACGTTGCACCACCCCAATTCCAAGGAATGGCTCCATACGCAGTTGGCATAGTTGAACTCAAAAATGGCATAAAAATTCCAGGCATGATTAAAGGCGTAACATTAGAAAAAATAAAAATCGGCATGTCCATAACATTAGACTTTGGAACCTGCGCTGCTACGCAACAATGGCCTCAATGGCCAAGATATTATTTTAAACCAGCCTAAAAGAAACTTTTCATGTTTCCAATGTTTTGTTTATATATTCAATTAGTGTTGGCAAGTCTGTTATTGAAGTTATGAGGTAGTTTGCGCCTGATGTTATTAGCTCTTTGGGATTCGAAACTCCGGTTGGTAAGGCAACAGCAACTGCCTTCAGTTCTCTGGCGCATTTCATGTCGCTGGCTCCGTCTCCAACAACCAGCACCTCTTCTGGTTTAACATTTAAAGCCTTCAATGTAGCCTCGAGATGTTCAGTGTTTGGTTTAACGTATTTCACGTAGTCCCGTGGCGTTACGGCGTCGAAAAATTCCGTTATTCCAAATTTTTTTAATATGTGATTTGTGGATTTTTCGCCGTTTATAGTGCATAAGCCAAGCTTCAAACCCATTTTCTTTAACGCCTTTAATGTTTCCGAAACTCCTGGCAAAAGCCCGGTAGTTTTGGCTGCTTCCAACTCGTATTTTTCAGCTATTCCTAAGGCTTTGCGGCGGATTTCCATGAAAACCTCTTCGGATTGTCCATTATTTTTCATGAAGATTTCTGTTTTCTTTAACATTTCGAAAATGCTCTCGTTTAGGGATAAAACGGAAGCGGGCATTCCAGCCCTTATTAGGAAGCTTCTTACATCAGCCCTAACACTTCTATAGTCTATGTTAAAGCTTGTTAGTGTTCCGTCCAAGTCGAATATTACCGCTTTAAGCGTCATTGTTCCTTTTCACTTTTGCTCCTTTTCAGATTTGAAGCGTTTAATCACTTTCTGATAGAGATATACTTTACGGTTAAAGTAGTTTTCATGTTTTGGAATCTGTTAACGGTAAATTGAATATTCAACCTCTAATATAATATAGGCTTTGATGTGCCATGAGTTTGGAAGAATTTGAAAAAGAAAAACTTTGGCCAATCCTCATAGAAACAGTTCACGCCTTAGTCATGTATGCAAACCATAAGGCTTACACACGCGAAGTTGTTCTCCACGAAAAACCAGACACAACGCCAGCAGAACTGGCCGCAAGGCTTGGGATACCCATAGGCGAAGCCCTCGTAATCCTATACGAGCTAAAGAATGAAAAATAGGCTTTTAAACGGACTTTATGGTTTTGTGACCATTCTTACAGTTGCTAAAATCAAGATAGCACCAAGCAGCATCTTAAGAATATTCTCATCAACGGTTGCTGCGTAAGCTCCACCAATCAAAGCGCCAAAAATTGACCCTGCACCCATTATTACTGCCAAAATTGTGGCGCCTTGGTTTGTGTGTCCCATTTGGTGATGTTTTAGAAAGCCCATGGCAACGGTTGGTATAGAAACAAGTAGGCTTGCCGTTCCAGCCAAAACTATGTCAAAATTAAAAAGGTATATTAAAATTGGAATTCGAAATTCGCCTCCAGCAACTCCGAGGGTTCCAGATATGACGCCTATGACAGCGCCAACAAAAACTGCCAAAACAATTTCCTCTAATGCGCCTAACGTTAACTGGAACGGCAATGGAGGCGTTTGAATGAAAGGCTCAAGCCCAATCTTTAATCCAACACAAACTAAAAATACTGCTAGAATCTTTTTCAGAGGCTTTTCAGGAATTTTGTTGGTTAACAATGCGCCAAGATAGGCGCCGACAATTGAGCCTAAAGACATTGCAATGGCGATGTTAACAGCCTTTTCATTTAATAAGCCCAACTGAAACCTTTTAAGAAAAGAGGCTGCAACCGTCAGAAAACCCACAAGAAGATTGACAGCAACAGCCGTAACAACAGAAAGCCCAAGAATATAAAGCAATACTGGTATTCTAAACTCTCCTCCACCAACGCCTATTAGGCCTGCGGCTGCTCCCATAACGAAACCGAAAAAGAGGGCTGCAAGCGCTTTAGCTGCTGGCACTTCTAGTTTTTGAGTAATTTTTGAACAGCCTCCGTTCGAAGGCGATGTGTTTCATTAATCATATCGATTTAAACTTATAAACCTAATGCAACAAACAAAACACCATGCTAAAAAATAAAAGCAAATTCTCATACAAAATATGGCTGGAATACGAAGGAAAACCATTAATAGGCAAGGGCGGAGCCCAAATACTGGAGCAGATAAAAAAGGAAAAATCAATTTCAAAAGCCGCTGAAAAACTCGGCATGTCCTACCGTTACGTCTGGAGCTACCTGCAAAGGATTGAGAAGGCATTAGGCGAACCAGTTGTGGAAACTTTCAGAGGCGGCAAAATGGGTGGCGGAGGCGCAAAACTTACAAGACTTGGTGAAAACCTGCTTGAAGAGTATAAGCATGTGGAAAACCGCCTAAGCAAGGCGCTGGCAAGTGTAAATCGCACTGAAGAATAGTAGACTCTGAGAGAAAATGCAAAATACTTCGGCGGCTTTTATCTAGTGAAGGTGAAATTCGTTGATTAGGTTTAAACTTCTTTTAGCCTTTTTCATGGTATCATTAGCATTAATAGCGTTTTTAGGCTGCGAGAGTTTAAGGCTTACAGCAGAACTTCAAAGTCTTAGCGAATCCTACCATGCATTAGGCATTGAAAATGCGGAATTGCTGGACAAGTATCAAAAACTTTCTGGAGAGTTCAATTCGCTTAACCAAACGCATTATACACTCGTACAAAACTACACGGAGCTTTCAACCGAATACCAGAAGGTCTTAACAAACTATGTCAACTTAATGGTCGCCTACACTTCGCTTAATGAAACCTATTATTCGCTTCTGCAAAATTACACAGAGCTTGAGAGTGTAGCCTCAAACTATACAGAACTTTTAAACCAGTACCAAGAGCTTACGCAGAACTACCAATCACTCTTACAAAATTACACTAAGCTCAAAGACGAGTATGATGTGCTTTATACTGCATTCTACGAACCTCTGTTATCAAAGGATAAGGTTATGCCAACAGTCGATGAACTAACACAGTGGCTTACAGAAGACCCAACTAACGAAATAACTTATACATACCCCGACTTTGTATGCGGCGACTATGCTGTAATGCTTCACATGCATGCAAAACTGAAACATTGGGACATGGGAGTGGTCGGTGTTCTCGGAAACCTCAGCGATGGAAGCGAGTTCAACCATGCCTTCAACGCAATAATATGCAAAGAAGGTCTCAGATATATAGAACCGCAAAACGACAGAGTCTTCGAAGCAACAATAGAGAATGGACTTTATTATAACCATCCTGGGTTTGGACAAGTTTACGTTCGGGAGTTTATAGTTATAATTCTGTTTGATAGCGGTTAAGTTTTTCTTTGCGTTTATTCTACTACGTAGCGGTAGGCTATGTGTTGCCCCGCTGTTGGGCTTTTTCTTATTATGCGTAGTATGTCTCCTGGTTTTGCGCCTATGGCTTTAACTGCTGGGTCTGAAGCCTTAATTTGGGGCAACTGGTAGGGTTGAACCTTGTATTGTGCTAATATTTTTTCTTTTTCCTCTTGTGTTAGGATTTCGTGTTTTGGGACAAGTTGGTGTTCGAAGATGTCGAAGGCTGGGAAGGTTCTTGGTAAAAGTTCTATTTTTCTTTTTTTTGCGCTTTGTTTTACTGCGTGTGTGTATCTGCCGTTTGTTACCATTATTCCCATTTCCACGTTGGCTTCTTTCATGGCTTTTTGCATGAGGCTTATTGATGTTATGCCAACTGTGGCTTCTTCTGGGGTGCACCATATGAGGATTTTTTGTTTTTCTTTGGGCGCTTCTACAATGTAACTGATATTTTCTTTATGTTTTTCTTTTTTAACAAGCTTGTATCCTCTGAGTTTTATCAAAACTTTTGCTTTACGCTCTTCTAGGCTTTCTTCTTCTACACTCAAACTTTAAACCTCATTTTGGGCGTGTTCGAAACCTAAATGATGGATTAACCCTTAAACTTTACGCTTAAGCCAAAAGTTAAAAGTGAAATCGGCATATTTAATTTCTTCTCAAAAGTTTGGATGTGTTTAACATGAGTGTGGATTATGGAAAAATAGCCTTAAACGAAGCTGAGAAAAAGGGTGCTTCCTACGCTGACATTAGGATAAGCGAAATTCTCAATGAAAGCTTAACCGTCAAAAATGGCGAGCCAGAAGCTGTTAGTTTTTCGCAAACTAAAGGGTTTGGTGTTCGTGTTATAGTGAATGGCGCATGGGGTTTTGCCGGTTCTGTTGATGTGAACAAAGAAGAAATTTCCAAAACTGTTGATAGGGCAGTGAGCATTGCAAAGGCTAGCGCATTGCTGAAGAAGAAGGAGGCAGTTTTGATAAAAGAAAAAGCCCAGAAAGGCAAATATTCCACAAGTTTCAAAAAAGACCCCTCCAAAATTCCATTAGAAGAAAAGCTAAGCGTGCTTGTTCAGGCTGGACAAATTCTCAAAAACTATTCACCATTGATAAAGGCTTCCTATGCGTTTTATCATGGATTTAGGGAGAACAAGCTTTTCATGAGCAGCGAAGGGGCAGAAATAAATCAGCAGATAACATGGTGTGGTGGCGGCATATCCGCTATAGCCGTTAAAAATGGAGAAATGCAAAGTAGGTCTTACCCATCGCCTTTTAGGGGAGATTTTGCAACAAGCGGCTACGAGTTCTTTGAATCCCTAGCCCTTGTCGACCATGCAGAGAATGTTGGAAAAGAGCTTTTGATGCTTTTTGAAGCTGAGAAGTGTCCTTCGGGAGAGATGAATTTGATTTTGCAAGGCGACCAGCTTGCGCTACAAATTCATGAAAGCTGTGGTCATCCTACAGAGCTGGATAGAGTTCTTGGAACAGAGGCTGACTATGCTGGAACAAGCTTTTTGACACCTGAAAAAGTTGGCAAGTTTAGATACGGCTCAGAAAAGGTTAACATTGTTGCTGATGCCACAGTTCCGAAAGGGCTTGGAACCTTCGGTTTTGATGACGAAGGAGTGCCAGCAAAGAAAGTCTACTTGATTAAGGAAGGAATCTTTGTTGGATATCAAAGTTCCCGTGAAACTGCGGCTGAGTTAAATCTTAAAGAAAGCAGCGGCGGGATGAGGGCAGATTCGCCTTTGGCTTTGCCAATAATACGAATGACAAACATTAATTTGCTTCCCGGCGACTGGAAGGCTGAAGAAATTGTTGAAGATACAAAGGATGGCATTCTTATAACCACCAACCGTTCTTGGAGCATAGACGATAAACGAGTAAACTTCCAGTTTGGCACAGAAATCGGCTGGAGAATAAAAAATGGTAGCAGAGAAAAAATGATTAAGAATCCAACATATATGGGAGTTACTCCGCAATTTTGGGGTTCCTGCGACGCTGTAAGCAAGGATGACTGGAAAATGTGGGGTACGCCTAACTGCGGCAAGGGAGTGCCTGGACAAGTTATGTATGTTGGACATGGATGTGGAACAGCCCGCTTCCGCAAAGTGCGGGTTGGACTAATAAAGTAGAGGGGTGAAAAGGTTATGGTTACAGAAAGATTGAGGGAAATAGCTGAAAAAACCGTTAAGTATGCTGTTAAACAGAAGGCGGACCAAGCGCAAGCCTCAGCCTTTATGATGGATAATTCTTTAACGAGATTTGCCAACTCTCAAGTGCATCAGAATGTGGCGAGAAAATCAGGCGGAGTCAATATCAAGGTTGTTTTAGACAAGAGAATCAGTACAATTCAAGTTAACACTTTGGAAGAAAAGGAAATTGAGAAGGCTGTTGAGCAAGCGGTTAAAATTGCTAAGGCTTCTCCGCCAAATAAGGAGTTCAAAAGCCTTCCAGAACCAGAAAAGTGGACGCCAATAAAAGGAGCCTTTGATAAGGAAACTGCAAACTGTGAACCCAAATATAGGGCTGAAAAGGTTAAGGAAGCCATTGAAACAGCCCACTCAAAATCCCACCTTGTGAGGGCTGTGGCTGGATACTTTAACACGGGCTCCTTGGCCTACGCTGTGGCTAATTCGCTTGGAGTATCAGCCTGGGCTGACATGTCCATAACCTACATGAAAACCACTGTTATTTCGCAGTCTGGAACTTCTGAGGGCTTTGGAACGGCTGAAAAATACTCGCGGCAGGTGAGGGATATTAAGCCATCATTGTTGGCTGAGGATGCCGCGGAAAAATCTGTGAAAAGCCTAAACCCAGTTAAGCTTGAGCCTGGAGAATATGAAGTTGTTTTGTCGCCTCTGGCTGTTTCTGCGCTTATGGCGTATTTAGGCTATATTGGTTTTTCAGCTACGCCATACCAAGATGGGCAATCTTTTGTTAAATACTGCTTAAACCAGCAGGTCTTCGATGGTAAACTCACTGTTAGGGATGATGCGAGAAATAAGAAAACGCTTTATGCGTTGCCAATCGATGGCGAAGGGGTTCCAAAAAAGGCTTTAGATTTGATAAACAAAGGTGTGGTTTCAGAAAATAGCATTTGCCATAACTCTTTTACTGCTGGGAAAGAAAATAAGAAGAGCACTGGGCATGCTTTGCCTCCGATAGGTGCATATTATGGTGAAATGCCAATGCCCTTCAATGTGATAGTGGAGGCTGGAGATTCAACTTTAGATGAAGCCATTTCTGAAACAAAGCGTGGCATATTCGTAACAACATTCCATTACGTTAATCCAGTGGAGCCAACCAAAGCCATTTTGACTGGACTTACGAGGGATGGGACTTTCCTTATAGAAAAGGGTGAAATTTCAAAGCCAATTGTTAACATGCGTTTCACTGACAGTATGCTTTCTGCTTTTAAGGATATACCGATGATTGGCAAAGAGTTGGAGATGGTTGAAGAGACGACTGTTCCTATGATGAAATTGAAGAAACTGCGTTTTGTTGGAATATCCGCCTACTAAAACTCCCTTTATTTTTCTTTTAAATCCTTAGTATAATTTTATCCACAAACTTCTTCATGGTTTCAGCAAAACTTGCGATTTTTTCCGGCGAATATGGTTCAACAACGTTAAAAGTCTTGTCTAGAGTGTCTCCTGGTATAAATTGCTGGAAGGCAAAAGTTTTCGCGCCTTTTATGAGTTCGCCTATTTTTTGAATGTCTTCCGCATCAACTAAGCCTGGAACAACCGTTGTTCTAAATTCATATTCATTTTTGCCGTTTTTCAAAATTTCAATGGAGCGCAAAAAATCCTTCGTGTCTTTTGCTCCCAGTTTTGGGTATTTCTCCAAGGAGGTTTTCACGTCTAAGGCAACATAATCCACGTATGGTAAGCTTTCTTCGAGGACGCTTGAGTTAAGCCCATTAGTGTCAAGCTTGACTGCGAATCCCTTTTCCTTAAGTTTTTTCAGAAATTTTGGGATTTCCTTGTGGTTTGTTGGTTCTCCGCCTGTTATAACTACTGCGTCTACATATTTTCTGCGAGATTCGAGAATTTTAAGCGCTGTTTCTTCGTTTAGGAATGGTGGTTTTGGGTTTAGAACTATTCGCCAATTGTAACAGTATGGACAGCGTAAGTTGCAGCCTGGCGTGAAGAGAATTGAGGCTATTTTTTTGGGATAGTCTATTAGGCTTGTTTTTTGGATGCCGCTGAACTTCATAGGGTTTTCACTTGGCTGGAATCACGGCTGTTGGCACAATAACAGATTTGTCAAATGTCCTGCGTATGGCGAATTCTGCCTGTTTTCCGTCATTCCACTGGTCTACTGGTCTTAGGTAGCCCACAACCCGCGAGTAGACTTCGCAGTTTGCTCCGCAAGTTGGGCATTGTTTGTGTTCTCCGTTTATGTAGCCGTGGGTTGGGCATACGCTGAAGGTTGGCGTTAAAGTGAAGTATGGTAGGGTTGTGTTCCAAGCAACTTTGCGGATGAGTTCCGCCGCTGTTTCCCACGAATAAAGTCTTTCACCGAGGTAAATGTGGAAAACTGTTCCGCCAGTGTAAAGCGTTTGCAGCTTTTCTTGATGTTCTAGGGCTTCGAAGAGGTCTCCTTCATAATCCACTGGCAACTGCGAAGAATTCGTGTAGAAGGGTTCAGCTCCATGGGCTAAGTGCTTTTCGTTAGCCACAATTATGTCTGGATACTTCTTCTTGTCTATGCGTGCCAGCCTATAAGATGTGCCTTCTGCTGGCGTTGCCTCTAAGTTGTATATGTTTCCAGTTTCCTCTTGGAAGTCTGCAAGTTTTTCCCGCATGAAATTGAGCGCTTTTCTTGCAAATTCTAAGCCTTCTGGAGTGGCTATTGTATAACCGAAAAGGTTCATTATTGCCTCATTCATTCCAATTAAGCCTATGGTTGAGAAGTGGTTCTTCCAGTATTTTCCAAAACTTTCTTTAACATTGTGAAGGTAACGTCTAGAGTAGGGGTAAAGCCCATTCTCTGTTAAGCTTTCTAGGGCTTTTCTTTTTATTTCTAGGCTGTTTTTGGCAATTTCCATGAGCGTTCCTAAGCGTTCAAAAAATTCGTCTTCATCCTTTGCTAAATATCCAATTCTTGGAAGATTAATGGTTACAACTCCTATTGAGCCTGTAAGCGGATTTGCCCCAAACAAGCCTCCTCCACGTTTTCGCAGCTCTCTGTTGTCTATTCTTAGGCGGCAGCACATACTTCTGACATCTTCGGGTTTCATGTCGCTGTTTACAAAATTTGAGAAGTAGGGCACGCCATATTTTGCTGTTACTTCGAAAATTTTCTGAGTTATTGGTAAGTCCCAATCAAAATCTTTTGTTATGTTGTATGTTGGTATTGGAAAAGTGAAAACTCTTCCCTTAGCGTCTCCTTGGCTCATTATGTCTGCGTAAGCTTGGTTAAACATTTCCATCTCTTTTTCCATGCCGCCATAATTTTCATTCATAACCTCTCCGCCAATAATTACTGGCTCATCTCGCATGAATTCTGGAACAGTCAAGTCCAAAGTAATATTCGTGAATGGGGTTTGAAATCCGACGCGGGTTGGCACGTTCATGTTGAATAGGAATTCTTGAAGCGCCTGTTCTACTTCTTTCTTGTTTAACCCATCATAGTGTATGAAGGGCGCAAGGTAAACGTCGAAGTTGCTGAAGGCTTGTGCGCCTGCTGCTTCGCCTTGCAGCGTATAGAAGAAGTTGACAACTTGTCCAAGGGCTGTTCTGAAATGCTTTGCTGGTTTGCTTTCGATTTTTCCCGGGACTCCGCCAAATCCTGAAAGCAACAAATCTTTAATGTCCCAGCCTACACAGTATGGTCCTAAAACGCCAAGGTTGTGAATGTGAATATCGCCAGAAAAATGGGCGTCTGCAATTTCTGGCGGATAAATTCTTGTTATCCAGTATTTTGCTATGACTGTTGATGATAGGTAATTGTTCAAACCTTGCAGTGAATAACTCATGTTCGAGTTTTCGCGGACTCGCCAGTCCTCTATGTCTAAGTATTGGTCTACAAGGTCTGCTGAGCTTAGTAGAGCGGCTAATTCTCGTAAGTCTTGGTGTTGCTTTCTGTAGAGGATATAAGCTTTAGCTGTTCTTGCATGTCCATTCTCAATAAGCGTTTTTTCAACTAAATCCTGAATTTCTTCAACTGTTGGAACTCCGTCCTCTCCGAAACGCTTCTTTAGTTCAGCCACAACTTGGTCGCTTAGTTTCTTAGCTTGTTCACGGTCTTTTCCGCCAACAGCCTTTGCGGCTTTCCATATGGCGTTGGTTATGCGTTCTTGATCGAAAGGCTCTAATCTACCGTCTCTTTTTCTGACAAATTTCATTTTTTCACCTCTAAAAGCACTTTACGGAAATCTTCAGGTTCTTCAAATCGCCTATAAACAGAAGCAAAGCGAATGTATGCGATACGGTCAAGATTTTTTAAGTATTTCATAACTAAATCTCCAATCTCTCTTGAAGAAACCTCGGTTTTGCCCATCATCATCAAATCCTGCCTCACACGTTCTGCTAAATTTTGAATTTGCTCCATTGTTACTGGTCTTTTTTCGCAAGCTTTTTGGAGACCTCTTACAATCTTGTTTAGGTCGAAACGTTCAAGTCCGCCATCTTTCTTCTTGACCATAAGCTCAACAGCTTCCACATACTCATAAGTTGTGAAACGCTTTCCACAGTCAACGCATTCTTTACGCCTTCTTACGGCGTTGTCTGGCGAATCCCTTGTTTCAAGAGTCTTAATGTTTTCAGACCCGCAATATGGACATTTCATGGCATCACATTCGCTTGCTTCACAATTTTAGTGTTTTTATAACTAAAGTAGACACTAAATGTAGAGTTTGCTTATTTAAACGCTTTCCACAACAATGTTGCAATACTCGACTAAACCCTTTAGGAAAACATGCTTTTATTAAACATAATTGCAGAAAACGGAAAATGGCAAAACAAGGCTTTTTGGAGGAAAAAGTCTCATTTTTTGGCTACAGATAACATGTTTAAAATTTTCTATAAAACTAAAGCTCTTTTCTCATGCCGATTCTTGACAAAACGAAAACTGCACAAGAAAACATTAACACTATAGTGAGGGATGGAAAGACGCCGGTATATTGCAAGTTTGTTGCAAATATTAACCCGCTAATTATTGGTCCAATTGTCTGCCCAACATCCATTATCATGTCAAGAAAACCCATGGCTGTTCCAACAAACTCTTTAGGTACAAGTTCGCTGATTAATGCTGGCGTTGCTGCCGTTACTGTTGCGAAGCCAATTCCATAAGTAACTGAAAGCAGAAGGAGAATAGCGAATTCGTGGAAAAATGGAATAATAAAGAGTGGAAATCCGCTGATTATGCAGCCAACCACTATTGGAATTCGCCTTCCAATTTTATCTGACATTCTGCCCATGTATGGTTTGGCAAAAATTGGAACTGCTATAAGGCTTGCAGTGATTACAGCGGTCAACAGCCAATCAAAACCTATGAACTCCTTCAAATAGCCAGAGAGGTAAAATTCGAAAGCGCCGTAAACATAGTATTGGCAAGCTTGAACTAGGCATACTGTTAAAACCGCACGGTTTCTGATTGTTGTTCTCCAACCCTGAAACATTTTTGGGATTATGCCTTCCCTTTTTCCATGTTGCGCACTGGTGGACTCTCCGCTTTTAAAAAGGAATGGCAAGGCGGTGATTAGGGCTGTTAAGCCAAAAACGCCAACAGCCAAGTAAAGCATGTGAAAGTTGCTGTTTGTCACGGTGAGTATTGTTGCTCCCAAAATAGGCGCTATTCCCCTTCCAACATATGTTGAAGAAGAGAAAAGCGAAATTCTCTCTCCACGTTTTGTTGGAAAGGCTTCGGCTATGGAGGCTTCAGCCACTGGGACAAAGATTGCTGTGGCAAATCCGTGGTAGAAGCGAACTAGTATTAGTTGCCACCATTCAACAATTAAAATGTATAGGAATGGCGCTGAAGCGAAAACAAAACCCGCCATAAACAAGAACTTTTTCCTTCCAAAAATGTCTGAAAGGGATGCAGCAGGCAAACTAATCAATATCCCGGGAATAGTTGATGCTGCACCTACAACGCCGCTCCATTCTGCCGGGGTTCCTAGGTTTGAGGCGAAGGGTTTTAAAACGGGGTTCTTCGACATTGTGGAGCTTAAGATTGCAAGCGCACCCATTATGCAAATTGTCCAGAAAACGCTATTTTTCATATGGGAATCCATTAGGCAGGCCGGCTAAATTCTTGTTTCTTCACGCATTTTCCTTCTTAGAAATTCATTTTGTTGTCTTTGATTCATTTTCGCCAACTCATCCCTGTACTTTTCACGGAGCAGCTTAAACTTACAATAGCTGTAAAGAGCATCATAAACATACTCAGCCTTCTTAACAGCTTCAAAATCATTCCTCACGTTGAACCTTGCACCAGTCATTATTGCGCTTAACCCAAAACCCTCAACAGCCCCTTGCACATCATGCGTGTCCGCAGCATGGACAATTCTGGCAAGTTCATGAAGCACTGGATCACTAATATTGTATTCCTCTATTATGGTTTCGAAACTGCACTTTCCATTTCTGTGTCCAAGCTTAACCCCAGGAGCATCGAAGGGTATTGCCCCATCCTTCTCCACAACTTCTGCAATTTTCTCGGTTGGCACAAAAATGAATTCGGCTTCTGGATCAATGAATTTTTTAATAAGCCATGGACATGCTGTTCTGTCAACGTGAACAAATTCACGGGTTACCCACTTCATAACAGTGCACCCTTATCTGAAATGAGCATAGCTAAGGTTAAAGTTTACCTTAATGCATTAGCCTTTTAAGTTCAAATGTCATTTACACTAAAAATTTATTACAACTCTTACATTTTCATTAAATACGAGCAGCATGGTCATTCAAATTCGCAGTTTCAACAGCAAGGATCTGCCAATCCTCATCAAGTTGCTTAATGAAAAGTATAAGAGCTCTTATGAGTTTGTTCCTTACGCTGAAGATGGGCTTCTTTCTCACATTAAAGAAGATAATTTGACGGTTTTGGTGGCTGAAGAAAACAGTCAAGTTTTGGGTTCCGCTGCACATCATGAGGGGCATTGGGGAGAAGAAATAGAATGGCTTGCTGTCTTCAAAATCTCAAACCAAAAACTTGTAAAAGATGCCTTACTTAACGAAATTGAGAAACAAGTTAAGGGAGAAACGGTTTTCACGGCTGTGGATGCTGAAAGCCCAGAAATTAAAGAGTGGATTAAAAGGGGCTATCGGGCTGAGGGCGGCTTATACCACATGATTGCTAAGCTCGAAGGCTTAAAGCCGCTTCCAAAAATTCCAGAAGGCACGGTTCTCCGAAGCCTAAAGCCAAATGAGGAGAAAAAGTTTGTTGAAGCTGTAAATGCTGGATTCGGCAGAGAAAGAGTCACAATGGGCAGTATTGATAGATGGAAAAGCGAATTTCCCCCTTTCAATGAAGAATGGATTCACGTTGCAGAATTTGGCAATAAGATTGTTTCGGTTGTTGTTTCCCGACCGGATGCAGAATATAACAAATTCTTTAATGGCAAGAGAGGCTATTTGGGTCCAGCAGCCACCATTCCAGAATATAGAGGGAAAAATCTTGCATCCGCCCTCACATGCCGAGCCATGAACTTTCTCTATGCGAAAGGAATGGATTCGGTGGCGCTTTACACCTCAGAAGAAAACGTTCCATCCGTAGCGCTTCTACAAAAGTTAGACTTTAAGGTTGGGCATCATTGGAAATTCATGCGCAAAAATTTGTCTAAACAGCAGTAAAAAGCGAAAATATGAAAAATTATTAAAAGAGTAAAGACGAAAATCGTGAAAACTTATTGAAAAATTAGTGGCTTTTCTCTGGAGTTCCCTTTCCCACCTCTAGCTCTCTCACTCTAGTTTCTATGAACTCGGCAACTTTCTCTTGACTATACCTCTTCTCTTCTTCTTGCTTTTTCAGTTGTTCTCTGATTGTTTCTAGGACTTTGTCCATGTCGAAGGGCTTTACGATGTAGGCGTCTGCTCCCCTGTTTACAGCTTCTATGGCGTTCTGAAGTGTTGGATAACCAGTGATGATTACTTTTCGCATTCTTGGCGTTGTGTCCTTCATTTTTGTTAGAAGCTCTATTCCTTCCATGTCTGGAAGCCTAATGTCTATTAGGGCTATGTTGTAAAAGTTTTTCTTTGTCTTTTCTATGGCTTTTTTCGCCGTCTCCGCTGAATCAATCTGATATCCCTCTTCTTCAAGGATCGTTGTCAACACTTTTCTTATGTTTTCGTCGTCGTCAACAATGAGGATTCTAGCGGTTTCATCCATATTTTTTCACCTCCTTCTTTTATTTTCGGTTGGATTGGAATAGTAACTGTGAAAGTTGTGCCCTTTCCATGGGCGCTTTTTACTGAAATGGAGCCTCCGTGGGCTTCCACAAAGCGTTTGCAGATGGCTAAGCCGAAACCCATTCCCTTTGCCTTTGTTGTGAAGAGGGGTGTCCAAAGCCTTTTCAATGTTTCCTTTGACATGCCAACGCCCGTGTCTGAGAAGATCATCTCCAAATTCTCGCCTTTTTTTGCGCTTTTGATGGTTATTTCGCCGCCTTTTGGCATGGCTTCAACTGCGTTTTTAATCAAGTTTACAAAAACTCTTCTTATTTTTTCGGCGTCAACTCTTATTTTCGGTTCGTTCTTTGTTAAATCTAAAACTTTAACATTTTTTGGAATTTCCACAAGCTCTAAGGCTTCTTTCACTATGAATTTTGGAGTTTTTTCAGAAATCTCAAGCTCTATCTCTCTCGAGTAGTCCAAAAGGTCATTTATTATCTTGTTTGAGTAGGCAATGTTCCTTTCTATGAGGTCAAGCATATCCCTAATTTTATGATTAGCCTCTAAGTTCAAACGCTTTTTCAGATAATATTGTGCGCCGGCAATGCTTGTTAATGGATTGCGGAGGTCGTGTCCAACCATTCCAGCTAATTCGCCTATAACAGCCAGCCTTTGGGCTTTGAGAAGCTGTTCTTGGGATTTCTTCAGTTCGGCTGTTCTCTCTTCAACTTTCTGTTCAAGTTGATCGGCGTAGTCTTCAAGCTTTTTCCTTGCCTCTCTTAAACCTTCAATAAGCTGGGCGTTTTCAATGGTTATCGCGGCTTGGTGTAAGAAAAGTTCTAATGGAATAAGGGATTCCCTTGTTGGTTTTCGCCCATCCACCGGGTCGTCCATGCTTATGATGCCCACAATTCTCCCTTCGGGAGTGCGGAGCGGCGCATAAAGCATATCCTGCGGATTCCAGTCCACCATGTTCTCCTCGGAAAGACGGCTTGGGACGGCATTCATGTGCTTTATTGCCTCTTCTGTTGGCATATCTGGTGGAACATGGAAGAAGTGTTCCCTAGCCCACGTATCCATCCATGGTATGTAGTAGAACTCGCCAATCCTGTATTTCTCAAACTTTGGTCCCAGACGCTCTTTCCAGACGTCTCCCGGAGCCCTTCTCTCCTTTAGGAGTTTAATTTCCTCTCTTGTTAGGCCTACTGTGATGAGTTCTTTTCTTTCGAGGTTTTCGTCTACGCGGCCTATTACAACTCTTCTCCATCCGAAATTTTGTATGGCTTTCGCTATTACTTTCAGTCTTTGATGTGTATCTTTTACATGCATGATTTCAGTTGAGCTTTTCATCAGGTTCGTTATCTTTTCTGAGAGTACTCTCAGTTTTTCTCGTCTTTTCAGATTACTTATGGCTGTGGCTGCATGGGAAGCTAATGTTTCTAATAATTTCTTGTCCTCTTCGTCAAAGGCTGCAATTTTTTTGCTTTCAACATTTAAAACGCCTATAACATTATTTCCCACTTTTATTGGCACTGCAAGTTCGGAGCGTATGCCCTCTCCACCTTTAACGTATGCTTTTTCTTTCGTGACATCTGGGACGATGGCTGAATGTCTTGTCCTTGCAACCCTAACGGTTATGCCCTTTTTTCCATCTAAGCGCAATTTAAGTGATGGAATTTTTGAGTATCCTTTGTGAGCTACCATGCAGAGTGTTTTTCCCTTTATCATGAGGATGGATGCGTATTCGAATCCTAAGGTTTTTTTCATAGCGTTTAATGTTAGCTTGTAAATTTCATTCATGCTTTTTGTCATGTTCAGGTTTCTGCCATACTCATTTAGCGCTGAGAGACTCTCTTGCCTCTTCAGGTTGCTTATGGCTATTGCAGCGTGAGAAGCCAGAATCTCCAACAGTCTCTTATCTTCCCTGTCGAAAGCTGAGAGCTTTTTGCTTTCAACGTTCAAAACTCCTAAGACCTTATTCCCAACCTTTATTGGTACGGCAAGTTCTGAGCGTACATCTTCTGCGCCTTCGCCTCCAACAAAAGCCTCTTCTTTTTTGACGTCTGGAATGAAAATTGATTTTTTGGTTCTTGCTGCCTTAACGGTTACGCCTCTGTCCCCATCTAAGGGTAATTTGACCGATAAATCTTTTGAATATCCCCTGTGAGCTTTTAGGCAAAGCATTTTTCCCTCTATTATGAAGATGTCGGCGAATTCGAATCCCAACGTCTTTTCCATAGCATCCAATGTTAGCTTATATATTTCTTCCATGTTCTTTGCCATGTTCAAGCTTTGTCCGTATCTGTTAAGCGTTGAAAGTCTTTCTTCGAAGCGTTTTCTTTCAGTTTCTATTTTCTTACGCTCTGTTATGTCAAGCAGCTGGGCTATGCTGCGTACTTTGCCAAATTTGTCTTGTGTGATTGTTGCTTTAAGCTCAACATCCCTTTTCTCGCCATCCTTTCGAACTATTTTAAATTCGTATCTCGAAGGGATGGGTTCTCCTTTTTGTCTTCGCAAGTATCTTTCTTCAACTATGGCTCTGCTTTCTTCGTCGAGGAATTTTCTGAAGTCTTGTCCAATAATTTCCTCTTTTTGATAACCGCTTAGGGAGAAAGCCTCGTTGTTGGCGTAAATTATCTTAAAGTTTTCATCTATAAGCAGTATGACGTTGTGGGAGTTTTCGACAATAGAGCGAAAGAGTTCCTCGCTGCTTTTTAGGGCTTCTTCCATTTTCTTTTGTTCAGTGATGTCTATGGCTATTCCATACTTTACATGCTTGTTTTCAAGCCACTTTATGGCTTTGCATGTTACTTTGTACCAGCGTTTTGTCTTTTTATCTTGGTATTCGCTGGTATGGGTTTTTCCAATGTTTTCTCCGAGAACATACTTGTTATTGCATGAGGGACATGGATGGTTTAAGTTTTCAAAAACCACATAACATTTTTTTCTTGTGAGGTCTTCGCCAAAAACCTCTTTAGCCTTCTTATTGGCAAAAAGCACTTTATAATTGTCTGGGTCTATGACGTAGACTGGCTCCTCTATTCCGTCGCTTATTGCGCTTAAGCTTTCCAGAACATGCCTAAGCTTTTCTGCAGTGTCCTTATTCATTGCGTCACTCATTCTCCTTCAAGTAGTATTCTTTTCTTCACGCTGTCAACGCTCTGTAGAAAATCCAAGCCAGCATTTTCTTCAAATTTCAAACCAAGCTTTTCGTAAAGGCGTTTCACAATAAGCTTCTCAAGGTATGAAGCTCCTGGTCCGAAAATTCCTTCTAGGGCTTTTGCGAATTCCGTTAGGTTTGTTGGAATTTTTTCCTTTTTTAGGTTGAAGGAAGCTTCTAAGTGGAAGAGTATGGCTTGTTTGGGAGAATCTCCAAGCGAAGACAGACTTTCTTCAACCGCTGACAAGAGAATTTTGCTAAAGTTATTTTGAGTCAAATGGTTTTCCCTCAAGGGAATGAATGTGATTTTAAGAAGACATTCATGAAGCTTTGATAAATTATTTGTGAACTCTGAATCTGAATTGCGAAACTCGCAGTTTTGTTGCCTAAGCCTTCCTTTTCTGGAAGCTTTGTTTAGCTGCTGTCACATACTCAAAAAATATGAGCTGCTTGCTTTCGTTCCATTCGAGGGGTTGCCCAATTTTTTCGTACAATTTTTTCATTATGAGGATTTCTATGAAGCGGGCGCCCAAACCAAAAATTTTCTCAAGTCCATCGGCAAAATCTTGGAGACGATTGGGAATTTCGTTTTTTGTTATTTTAAATTTGTCTTCAAGGTGGTAATAGATTGCTTGCCTTGCTGAGTCTCCAAGGGAAGCCAAGGCTTCATCTACAGCTTCGAGCAAAAGTGTTTCGAAGGCTTCCTTTTTTCTCGTCAATGTTAGGGTTCCCCTGAGAATAGTTTTAGATTAGGCTTGTTCTAATAATAAATGGTTTTTGAATTTTTAAATTTAATTATTGATTTTGCTGATTTGGAGCTTAAATCCGAGTCAAAATTGAAATTAGACAAATTTTAATTGGTTGCCCAGCCTGTGCACCCTTTCCCTTATGAGACTTAGTTCTTTTGCGTAATCCATTAAAGCCATTCTTAATGTTTCACTTTCGCTTGTTCCAAGTCTCCTCGCAAGTTCGCTTAAGATTTCCTTCTGTTCTTTGCTTAGAACAACTTTCACTATACATTTTCTAGGCATTTCGCTCACGTTTTTGGTTTTTAACCGCTTCTATAGCCCCTCTTGTTGGTGCTTGTGTGGGCTATTGGGTTGTACAATTTGCCTTTTCATTTTCTTCGTATATTAGTTTGGTGTTAGTTGTGTGAGGCGGTTAAGCTTGCCTTGGGAAATAACTGACCAATACATCCGCAGTGGGCATCGCAACCCAGAAGAGTTTGAGCCGAACAGTTTACGCACGATAACGCTGAGCGAGGGTGAGGGGATTAAGGCTGTTGTCGGCAAGTTGAAGGGTAAAGAGAAAATGGATGTTCAAAGTTACTTGTTTGAAATTTCTAAAGGATGGAATCTTGAAAAGGCTAAAGCATGGTTTGAAAAGCATCAGAAAGGCAAGGGTTCTTTTGCTATCAAAGTTATGGAGAAAATTGTCGACAAACCCTTAAAAATTCGCGGCATTGCACTTAGGGCTGGCATGAGCCGAAACTCTAACATTTACACGCCTGAAGAACTGCAAGCCTTTGCCCAGAAGCTTGTTTCTGCCCCCGTTTATGTTGAGCATGTGGCTGTTCCAAACGCTGTTGGAAAAATAGTTAAAGCCGAATGGGATGGCACTAACCTTTGGTATGAAGCCGAAATCTATGATGAGGAAATAGCTGAGAAAATACGCAAAGGCTTAATTGGACATGTAAGCGTCGGCGCAGACTATGAAACAATTGATGTTGTTGATGGAAAGATTCCGCATGGCTTGCATGATGCAGAATTAAGCCTTGTGGCTGTGCCGGGAATTCCAGAAACAAACATTCAAATTTTAGAAAAATTAAGCGTTAAGGAGCAAGAGTTTGAACCCATAATTTCTGGCGAATATATTTTGGGCTTTTGTCAAGACGTTTCGGCTTTTATGCCCGAACACTTCAGCACTGTTTGGCTTGACAAGGAAAATGGCGTTTTAGCCCTAATCGGAAGATTGCGGGCTGAACCTCAAACTCAAAGGGTTCAGAGCATATTCTTCGCCAAAGAGAAGATGTGGGATGAAACCAAAATTCGAGATTGGCTTCTTCTGCATCCACATTACATGGATTCGGCTGATGCTTCTGCGCCTTTACAGACTCCGCTAAAAGAGCGTGGAAAAATTGGTGGTAAAAGGGTTTTGGAGCGGGTTTGGACCCGCAAATACATTAATGCCCTTCCAGACTCTGCCTTCGCTGTGGTTTACAAAGAAAACGGGAAAGTCGTCAGAAAGTTTCCGCATCACACTGCAGATGGCACAATTGACTTGCCCCACCTAAGAAACGCTAACGCACGGTTGCCCCAAAGCGAAATTCCAGCCGCCTATAAGCAGCAAGCCATGAAGCATTTGGCAACTCATAAAAAGAAACTTGGTGTAGGCGCTTCGGCTGAAGAGGAAAAGCTTCTGGAACAGGAGGGCGAAGACAAAACAGCCAATGCGAATTTCGAGGCTTCATTGGAGCCAACCATGGACGAGCTCATAGCAAGTGTTGAAGACGTGACAGGGGAAATTGAGGACGCCATCAATGCTTTAGCAAGCCGTATTGAAAGGTTTGAGAAGGATTTTGCTGGAAAAATCGAAGGTGAGGTTAAGGTTGCTGAAGGTTTCATAAAAAATTCTAAAGCCATGATTCCAGTGGAAGAAGCCATAGGCATGATTCAGAAGGTTTTGCCAAGCCCCATGGTTGAGCGAAGCTGGGGTTTGGGTCCGCAAAGGCTTTGCCAAGAACTCCGAGGCGTCATGTTAAACCTTCGTAGGAGAGTGAAATCTGATGGTCAAAAGTAGAAGTTTGATTTTTGGAGTAAGCCAGGCTGAACTGGCTGAAACAAATATGGATTTGGGGAGTGATTTTTATGGCAGATAACACTGGCAAAACTTGGATGAGCATTGGCGAAACAGAC
>JAVZJY010000019.1:0-20990 GCA_038872535.1 Bathyarchaeia archaeon
AAAAATCTGTCAACTTTCACGTTTGACTTCCCATGTTTCAGTTCTTCCTCTTTCGCTTGCAAGTATAAACCAATTATCTCTTTTCCTATTGTTTCCAGAACATGAAGCCTCTCGTCTGGAGTTAGGTCTAATTCAACATAAGCCTTCGCCCTTCCAGTTGGGATGTAATTAAAGTGCATGAATCTCACGCCTAACTGTTTTGATAATTCTATTAGTTTGCTGAGTTCGGAGAGGTTATCTCTATGGATTGTTGTTGCAATACAAGTATCTACGCCTTCTTCTACACAATTTTTAACACCTTCCATAGCTCTTTCAAAGGCGCCAGGCATCCCTCTAAACTCGTCATGCACGCTTGGCGTGGCGCCGTCGATGCTTATTTCTACATAATCTATTCCAGCAGCCTTAATCCTTCTTGCATTATCCTTAGTGATGAGCGTTCCATTGGAGGCTATACTCACATATCCAACACGCTTTTTGGCGTAAGCTGCAAGTTCAAAGAAATCTCTTCGAGCGAGGGGTTCGCCTCCGCTGAATGATAGGGCTGGCAAGCCTATTCCCGCAATTTTTGAAAGAATGTCCAATACTTGTTTGGCTTCTTCTGTTGAAAGTTCTGAACGTTTTGTGCCGCCGGCATTTTCATAACAATGTTTGCATCTCAAATTACATTGATAGGTGAAATTCCAAACAATTTCAAAAGGGCCAGCAGGCGTGAAGGGGATACGCACACCATACTTTTCTATGCCCTTCATCATTAGGCCGAAGCCTCTAAGCCAAGCCTCACCGTATTGCTTGTTTAAAAATTGGTTACGCATAAAATTCTTGTCCGCCCGCAAGAAACGACTTCCCAGCTCATAAAAGGGGATGGCCATTTTATGGCTTATGTGTTGGCAGGAAGGACAAAGCGAGACTGGTTCACCCAAAAAATCCTTTAAAGAGTTTAGAAGTAAATTACCATCTGTTGGGCATTCCTTGTCAAAACGGTTTATTAGAGATCTGAGTAAAGGGTTTATACTAAAGGAAAAGAAAGCGTTTTCAATAGCGTCTAATTGCATGCCTTACCCCTTTTTTACAATGTAAGCATGTAAAATATTAGCTATTATAATTTTCTTCTTCAACTAAGGTGAAGGGAGGATATTTCTTTTTTTGATATGTATCATTTCATGAAAGAAACGATTTATTAAGATTCACGATAAAGGTATCAGAGGAAAAATAAATGAACACAAAAAACAAGAATTCTAAAAAAATCGACATCTCAAAAATGTCCAAAAATGAAAGGATTAAGCTGCTTAGAGAAGTTAAGGAAAAACTTAGAGAAAAAATAATTGAGGCAAAACTTTGGCAGTCATTAATCGAAGCAGAAACGGTGACCATAAACGGAAACACAATATTTCTAGAGCAAGATCCTTTGAAGGGACTATGCCTCGGAAACGAAACACACTTAAAGTAACACACTATTTTTAAACTTTGAGGCATGGCTTTAAAATAACTGATTTTTAAATTGTTATAAGGAATTGACAAGATAAAAAAGGGGATATTTTGTTTTGAATGCATTTTATAGCAGTCTGGATCGGGCTCCGCCGCTGGGCGGCATTGCGAATTTTATGATTAGTACGTAGGGTTCTTTGTCCGCATAAATGGTGTAGCCATCTATTAATACATAGAGAGTTTTCGGTTTTTCGAGTATTACTCGTTCTGGCGAGTTTAGTGTTGCACCGTTTAGGTTGTAACCTCCATCCCAGTAAACAATTAGGTCAAGGTCGGATGTTGGATATACACTCCAATCTCTCAGCCAAAGTAACGTAATTTCTGCTGATTTAGCGTTCTTTGGCACATTAATTTTTATCCATCCAGTGTTTTCGCCTTCAGCAAGTTTTCCAGTCAATATTATATATTTATAAAAGCCTTCTAGGGGTTCTTCATGTTTTACTTTGATTTTTATGTGGCATGAGATTTTATCATAGCTTGTCCAGTCGTTTTCTATGACTATTTTGACGTAGCCTGGTTCTATTGGCGCTAATCTTGTAAAGTCATCCATGTAAACGCCTGTTACTTCTCCAGACCATGTGGTTTCATAGTCGGTTATGCGGAAGTAGGCGTCGCCCCAAACGTTGGCGCTGTCGATAAAGTATGCGTATGTTGTTCTTTTGGCGCTTTGGATGTAGACTTCAAGGCTGTTTAAGCCTAAAACGTTATCGCCTAATTTTACTTTGCTTATCTCCAATTCTATTGAACCTGTGAGGTGGGTTACTCTGAATATGAAGTCTTTCTTGTGGCCTGGTGGCAAACCGATAATGTCTGTTTCGTAGGTTCCAGCGCTAAAGATTGGTATGTTGCTTATATCTTTGAGCCAGCCGCATGGAGGCAGAGGTTCAGCTACATCCCCTATTGACTGATCGTTTGTTAAGGCTACTAGCGAGTTCCAAGCATTTAGGAAGCCAGCTCCTTGGTCATATTCGTTATAGCCTTCAAGCCATACAGCACCATTTTGAAGGGCTTGCTTGTAATCTTCAGGCGTAGCTCCTGGGATGAAGCGTTCTGCGTAGGTGTTTAATAACGCTACGGCTCCAGAAACAGCTGGTGTTGCCATAGAAGTGCCAGAAGCCCACGCGATAGCCTGCGGATCTTCTGCTTCATGGTAAGCTGATAAGACAACGATTCCTGTGGCAGCTATGGTGGGCTTTAAGCGTCCGTCAGACGTTGGTCCTCGACTGCTGAAGGCATAAATTTGCGGTGTTTCACTTGTGAATAGATAGTAGCCTATTCCAAGCCGTCCGTAGACGTAATCCCAATAAACTCGTGTTTGTACTGGAGTTGCGGCAGCTCCAACGGTTATTGCTGTATTTGCGGAACCTGGGCTACCAACAGTCATTTGTGCTGGGCCTTCGTTTCCTGCTGCTGCAACAATGGTTATGCCATAAGATGTTATGTTATCAACCAATTGGTCTTCTATGTCTCTGCCATCAAACAGTGTTGGTCCGCCGAGGCTCATGCTTATAACGTCAACATCATATCCTTGTTCAAGTTTCATGTTTAATGCATATTCTAATCCTGCGAGGATGTAGGATTCTGGGACACCTTCTCCAGTGTGTGGAAACACTTTGATGGAGTATAGATCGGCAAATGGCGCCATGCCTAAAAGCCAAAGAACCTTGTACTGACCATAAGACGGCAATGATTCTCCAGTATATAACTCAATGCTTTGAACCAACAGGTCATCTGGAGGTAAGAGTATTCCGCCTGTGCTGGCAATTATTCCAGCCACGTGCGTACCATGCCAATGGTTATCTGTTCTGTTCCATCCTTCAAATTCGGTGCCAACATCTGGGCTAAGGTCAACACCGCCAAGTATAGAGGTACCCCTAAACATGAAGTGGCCTGCCCACAAGCCCGTGTCAATAATCACCACCAAAGTACCTTGACCGTAATCGCCCATATTCCATACTGGTTCAGCGCCCATAGCCACGGGATTCCAATAGTTGCATGGCTCCAATTCAGCAATCATTTCCGGAGTCACAGCAACAGTTTCGTAGCCACTTAAATAAGCAGAAGCGGTTTCAGGTTTCACGTCAAGTTCTGGCACTGGTGGGATTGTTCCAGCCAAAGAACGCGGCTCATCATAGTAAATTTTCAGTATATTCTCATTTTCTGCCAAAGCCAAAATCTTGCTGGCAGGAACAGACGCTGCCAAAGCGTTCACATACTCGAATTGACTTCTAACATTCCCACCCAACCTTTGAATATCAGCTATGACACTACCATAATCTTTTGAAACCGTAGTAATCAATACGTTTATGGGCGCATCGCCTTGAGTTTCTATCATGCCGAGCAGCGTATGCGAAATCTTCGTATAACTTGCCGAAAGCGGTGCATTCGCAGCTAAAGGTATAGCAAAGGCAAAAGAAGAGATCATAAGCAGTGAAATCAGCATTAGCGGTTTCGAACTTCCCTTAAAAAGACCCAAAGAAATATCGTTCATTTCCCTTCCTCTCCTAACTTGTTCGCAGTATTTATTACTGAAAAGTGGAATTTTAAATTTTTGGAAAAAACTTCTATCCCAAACTGGAATGGCATCAACTGGGAAGTAAGCTTTTAACCACTCTAAATTTACCTATAAAAAACGTAAACAAAACCAAAAATAAGATAATCGACATCACAGATAACTCAGGCATATGGGGCGCATACACCTCAATGGATGTTTCAACTGAAAAATCCGCTGAGACTGCTTTAATAATATACCTTCCAGGCTCTAGAGAGGATGAGGAATAATTCAAATTCAATATCTCTTTTGAACTGTACGGTTGAATTTCAATAACCGTTATCACTTGTAGAAAAGCATAATCTGCCGCGTCATAAATTTTCTCAAAAAACTCGCCATCCTCACGATAAATCCAAATACAACCATCAAAAATTTTAGAAGTTCTAAAAGTTAAAGTTGTAACCTCCTCTGTAGGATTGACCAAACTTAAACTTATTAAAATAGGCTCTCCAATATCATAACAACTTTTATTAGTAGAAATCTGAAGTAACAGATTTTCATCACTTAGAAAACTTCCTTGGCAAACTGAAACAAAGTAAAAAACTGTTAAAATAAAAAGCAAACCTAAATACTTGCCCCTACTCACAGACTTTCTCCCTCTCTTCATGCATAGAAAGAATAGACTTTATTGCGATATGAAATTTTTGGAATTTTGTTCTATTAAAAGAAGCTATTTTTGGTAGCGGGGGGTCGACTTTCAAGAGGCCAAAGCTTGACCTCTTTTTGAACGACCGATCTCTGGGTTATGAGCCCAGCGGGTTAATCCTGGCTACCCCACCCCGCTACTTTATTGCTGGTTGAAGCCTTTCTTAAATCTTTTTAGGAAACGCCTTTAGTAAAAGATTTTAGTAGCGGAATCCTTTTATGGACTTTGGTTGATGCTTATGGATAAGCCTTATTTCCGTCAAATATTTAATCCCGTTTTGGAGAGTCCAGTTTTTGTTGAGGGTCTTCCGGGTTTTGGGAATGTTGGGAAGATTGCGGCGCATCTTTTGATAAAGTTTTGTGGAGCAAAACCTTTCGCTGAGTTGTATTCGCCTTCTTTTCCAGATTATGTTTCTGTAAATTCGAAGGGAATTTGCCACATGCCCCGTTATGAGTTTTATGCTGCTCCAATGGAGAAAAACGATTTTATTATAATGACTGGGGATACGCAGCCTTCCTTCGACGATGTTGTTGCGCATTATATGCTCTGCAATGAAATATTGGATTTTGTTGAAAAGCATGGTTGCAACTTCATTGCAACACTTGGCGGAGTCCCAATGACAGGCGAGAAAACGCAGGTTTATGTGGCTGCCACTTCGCATAGGCTTGCGACAGAGTTTATGGAGAAAGGCGCAGTAATATATAGCAAAGGCAGAATTGTAGGCGCTACAGGCTTATTGTTGGGGCTTGCAAAAGAACGTGGCTTAGAAGGCGTATGCCTATTAGGCGCCACAACAGGTTTTAGGGCTGACCGCGGAGCAGGCTTTTCTGTTTTCAAGTTTCTCATGAAGGCACTCGGCAATGAGGTAAAGGAAGGGTTATAAGAGAAAACCATAATTTTAAATGATTAAAAGGAAAGTGAATACATGAGCGAAGAAAAAAAGGCAATAAAAGAAGCTCGCAAGTTTGATTTAAGCTCAAAGTTTTGGCGAACACTTCTGCTTGTGTTAGCAGCCTTCCTAGTTTTTGCTGGACCAACCTATGTTGTTTATGTGCTTAATATAGTTCTTGAAATAAACTATGCCGTTGCGATGGTTTCAGGATTCGCCCTCTTCATAGTTGGCTTAGCGCTCATATGGTATTTGATTAGGAAAGGAGCTATTTCTTAAAGCCTCAGATACCCCAGGGTGCATCACCATTTCAGACGAGTAAGTTCTTCATCGGCAAATGTAAAGTGTTTTTGCTATGTTAAAAATTGTTCGGTTATTTATGGCAAGTTAGCAAAGCATATAAGATATGTCATAAGATATAATAGGTATGCAAGATGATGAAAAGAAAAAACTTGAAGAAATCATAAAGAAAAACGAAGAAACAACTAAAAGGACAACGATAATTCTGGAGAAAGAGGAAAGAGAATTCATCGACTCGTTAATTAGAGAGGGGAAGGAGCCAGGAATTAAGCCGCTCATCTCAAAAATGCTCGACGTTTACAGGAGCATGATGATTTATGACTGGCGTTTTCCAGGCGAATGCTACTGTGGCATAAGTCGAATGGCATTCATAAACGTGGAACTAATCAACATACTCTTAAACAACGTTCCAAAAGAAAAATGGCGCGAAATCGGAGTGAAAATGGGTGAAGCCGCAAAGGTTTCTATGGAAGCAACCTTAGGAATCCAAACCGCAAACCGCGAGAAATGGCAAGAAGTTTTTAAACGCTTGAGAGTGCAGGGATTCGGCGACTTCTACTTAAGAGACAAGTACATCCTCATAAAAGCACCATTTATTAACGAAGCAGACATTTGGGCTGGTTTTTTGGAAGGCTTGCTCAACATAGAAATCGACATAAAAACTTCCACTCCACCCTTCGTTTTCGAAGTCAAGGAAAAAATTCCACAGCAAACAAAATAAACTACGCTAAAACTAAAGTTTACATGAGGCTAAGTCTAAATTTAATGGAGAGAAATTGGATGGCTTCACCTTTACATGAGGCAATGCTATATGAAAGATTGGAAAACAAGAAGGTTAAATGTAACTTATGTGGGAGAAGATGCCTCATAAATGATGGAGGAACAGGTTTCTGTTTAGTCAGAAAGAACGTTGGCGGAAGACTTTTTTCGCTTGTTTATGCTAAGGCTATTTCAGCGTGCGTAGACCCTATAGAAAAAAAGCCTCTTTCACACTTTAATCCGGGAGCCCTAGTAATGTCAATTGCAACGGTCGGCTGCAACTTTCGCTGTCAGTTTTGTGACAACTGGATGATAAGTCAAGAGAAAAAAATAGAGGGCAGAGATTTTCCGCCAGAAGAGGTTGTTAAAGCAGCTAGAGACAACGGTTGCCAAGGAATAA
This sequence comes from Bathyarchaeia archaeon, assembly GCA_038872535.1. Taxonomy (GTDB): domain Archaea; phylum Thermoproteota; class Bathyarchaeia; order Bathyarchaeales; family Bathycorpusculaceae; genus JASEJA01. The sequence continues at coordinate 7,031 of JAVZJY010000019.1, forward strand.
GCTATACCTACACAGAACCAACAATATTTTTTGAATACGCCCATGATACGGCTAAGTTGGCGCACCAGGTGGGGTTTTTCAACACTTTTGTAACAAATGGTTACATGACACCGGAAGCTGTTAAAACCATAGCGCCATATTTGGATGCTGCTACAGTTGATTTTAAAGGCGGTGGAGATTCAGATTTCTATAAGTCTTTTTCGTCTGTTCCTTCGGTTGAGCCTATTTATGATTCTTTGAAGGAAATGAAGAGAAACGATATTCATGTTGAAATAACAAATCTTGTTGTGCCCAAGATCGGAGATTCTATTGAAAGAGTAAAGGAGCTTGCAGCTTGGATAAGGGAAAATCTTGGCAAGGACACGCCTTTCCATTTATTACGCTTTCATCCGGATTACCAGTTGACGGCAATTCCGTCAACTTCCATTGAAGCTTTGGAGAAGGCTTATGCTGTTGCGAAGGATGAGGGATTAAATTACGTCTATATTGGTAATGCGCCAGGGCACCCTTGGGAAAACACTTATTGTCCAAACTGTAATGAGTTGTTGATTAAACGCTTTAGTTTTGAGATTACGAAGTGGAATTTGACAAAGGATATGCGCTGTCCAGTTTGCGGACAAGAAATTCCAATTAGGGGCAAGTTGCATCCAAGCGGATACGCTTATCCTTATGCTTTGTTTTAATGGTTTATGTGTGCAACGGCTGATAGCCCGTCTACTTGGAGCCAAATAGGCGTTTGGTTCTGGTGCGTTGTGTTTTAATAATCTCGTAACTAAAATAATTATGGAAAAGAAATGTGGAGACTTCTCCGTCCAGATGCAACAGCTGTGCTTAATGATGAGATGGCGAGGAAACGTTTGAGTAGGTATTTTGCTGTTGTACATGATGAGAAGCCAGCGAAATTTTTGATAGCGAAAAAACTTGGAGCTGATTTTGGCAGAGACGATTCTTTTGAGGAGCTTTGGCAGAAACATGCGAAACTTACGGATGAATTCTATAAACTTCAGGGAGAAATTGATGCTGAAAAAGAGAGTTTGAAGGAAGTTCCGATTCCGGAGAAATCTTATCTTGATTTGAAAATTGAAATTGCCAAAAAAATTCTTTCCAACTGTCATTTTTGCACCCGCAGATGTGGAGTGAACAGAAATGAAGGCAAGCTGGGTTTCTGCAGATGTGGCACCAAGATAACGGTTTCAAGCATTTTTGAGCATGTTGGCGAAGAGCCAGAACTTGTGCCTTCCGGAACGATTTTCACTATGGGCTGCACCATGCGCTGTAAACATTGCCAAAATTGGACAATTTCTCAATGGATGGAGAAGGGAGAAGTCTATAGAACGGAAGATTTGGCTAAGGAAGTTGAAAACTTGCGCTTAAGTGGTTGCAGAAACGCTAACCTTGTGGGTGGAGAACCAACACCATGGCTTCATCAATGGCTTGAAACTTTTAGGCATGTGAACTTAAACATACCGGTTGTTTGGAACTCAAACACTTATTACAGTCCAGAAACAGCACAACTTTTGGCTGGATTTGCTGATGTTTACCTCTTAGATTTTAAGTATGGACCAGGCGAATGTGCTGAAAAGATTTCTGAAGCGCCAAACTATTGGTATGTGTGTACGCGAAATCATTTGGAAGCAAAAAATTATGGCGAATTAATAATTCGCATATTGGTTTTGCCTGGGCATTTGGAATGCTGCACGAAACCAATCATAAGCTGGATAGCTGAAAATTTGGGCGTGGAAACAAGGGTGAACGTTATGTTCCAGTATAGACCAGAATGGCGAGCTTATGAAATTCCTGAACTACGCAGAAGACTTACTAGAGAAGAGATGGAGAAAGCATTGCATTTTGCTAAGGAAGCGAAGTTAACAAACTTTATCACATAATAAGTGTGTCATTGAAGTTTTTACGAAACATATATTTCACCCGCTTGTTTTAAAGGGTGCTCTTCATGGTTGAAACAGGAGATGGAAAAGACGCCTAAACAAGTCTTCAATGATGACTTAATTGTCCGTTGGCATAAATGTGACATTTGCAGAAAAGACGCCTATGCTGTTTACATATTGCAACTTGATAAGTGGTATTGTGCTAATTGCATTCATATGATATGCGAACTATTGGAAAGTTCGCAATAACAAATTGTGAAATTGTTGCGTGCTAATGTTTGTTTTCTTTTAAAAACCCTTTTATTTGGCGGCACACATTCAATTCTTAAGACTAGGGTTAAATGGGGTTAAAATGCCATATTGTCCAGAATGCGGAGGCGAGATGCAGTATATACTGGCCACTAAACATTATGTCTGTAAAAGCTGCGGATTATCTGTGACACAGCAAGAGTTGATGGAACTGCGAGAAAAGCTGAGACCAACTTTTGAGACAAAGGAAGAAGAGCAGGAAAAGCGGAAAAAGGAATATTTGAAGTGGTGGCTTAGCAAGAAAAAATAAACACTGTTCAACAGTTTTTAACGGTAAATTAGCAAATAGCATAAAAGTAAATAATTTTATTTTTTAACGTCTAAAACGGGAACCGTGAAAATATGGTTCAGCAAATGGAAATAATCTGCGTGGGCAATGAACTGTTAATTGGCAAGACTTTAAACACGAACGCCAATTGGCTTGCTAAACGTGCCACAGCGCTCGGGATAATAGTTAAGCGAATAACGGTTGTAAGCGATGATGTTGAAGAGATTGCCAACATTGTCAAAGAAGCCTTACAGCGAAAACCACGGTTCATAATAACGACAGGCGGGTTGGGACCAACCTTTGATGATAAAACTTTGGAAGGGATAGCTAAGGGTCTAAACCGCAGATTGGAGGTTAACGAAAAGGCTTTGAAAATGGTTAGGGAAAAATATGAAGCCTATGCCAAAGCGGGAAGAATCGAACAGGTGGAGTTGACACTGCCAAGAATAAAGATGGCAACGCTTCCAGAAGGAGCAGAACCAATGCCAAACCCAATCGGCACAGCTCCTGGAGTAAGGATTGAAATTGGAAAAACAATTTTAATAGCATTGCCAGGCGTCCCATCAGAAATGGAAGCCATCTTTGAAGAATCTGTTACGCCTCTCCTGAAAAGGGAAGCTGGAAAGGCAACGTTTTTTGAAACAAGCATTTACGCTGACAACATCATGGAATCCTCTTTAGCCCCATTAATAGATAAGGCAATGCATGACAACCCATATGTTTACATAAAATCCCACCCAAAAGGCGAAGAGAAAAAGCCTCACATAGAACTCCACTTTTCAACAACTGCGGAAAACTCTAAAATCGCAAAAGACCGCATTGGAAAAGCCATAATTCAGTTGTCAGAACTTGTGCAGAAAAACGGTGGAAAAATCAGAACCTTAATGGAAAGTGAATGAGATGATTGCTGATTATCACATTCACACGGAGGCTTCGATGGACGCCAAAGGCTCAATGGAAGAATACATTAGAAAAGCGAAGGAAAGGAAGCTTGGCGAAATAGGCTTTTCAGAACACACAAAATTACACAACATTGAGGGTCAGCCATTTACACCTATCAAGTGTATGCCAGCATACCTTCAACATTTTCTCGATTTAAAGGCAAGAACAGAATTGTCACTGAAGTTGGGTGCCGAAGTGGACTTCATTCCAAGTTTTGCTCAAAAAATTAGAGACTTTATTCAAGAACAACCATTTGACTATGTTATTGGGGCTGTCCATTTTATTGACAACTGGTCTGTTGATTCGCCATCGCAGACTAATGAATACTCAAAAAGAGACATTCTAAAAACTTATGAAGAATATTTCAGCCTCGTCAAAAAAATGTGCGAAAGTCAGCTTTTTGACATTTTGGCTCATCCGGATTTGATAAAAATTTTCGGGTTTAAACCCAAAACTGATTTTTCCCATATTCTTATAGAAACTGCTGAAGCAATGGCAAAGTTCAACGTTTGTGCCGAAATTAACACCAGCGGATTAAGGAGACCATGCCATGAAATTTACCCAAGCGAACAATTTTTGAAAATATTAAACAACCATAATGTTTCAATAGTTTTCGGCTCAGACGCTCATGAACCAGATGATGTTGGTAGAGATTTCGCAGATGCCGTAAAATTGGCAAAGAGGGCGGGGTATACTCAAGCTTGTGTTTTTGAATGTAGAGAAAGGGAATTTGTAAAAATTTGAACTATTTCCGCTATTGATTATGGGTTCATAAGAGCCATAAACTAGGTAAATAACAATTTTTCGAGAGAAAAATGAAACAGAAGCTTTCAAAAATCCTCGTGATAGTAACAATTTTACTCACACTTTCCTATTTATTTCCATATTGTTTAGCAGAAACCTACAGTATTTCATATCAAATTTTAAACAAACCCAACGGTTCAACATATTATAGGCTAAACGTTACAATCCAACAATCACTATACGATTATTATCTTGGAAAAAGCCACAAACTGAGCTCAGACAATGATTTCGCAAAATTTGTTACGCCTTATGCTCTGAAGCCTATTGCAGATAATCTCTGGAAAATCTATTCAGACGATGAAGATTTCGCAAATGGAGCGTTAATGATTGTGCATCAAATACCATACAAAGTGACCGAACCCGCAAAATATCCAATAGAAACAATGGTAGAGAACACGGGAGACTGCGACCTATTCTCTTTCATTGCAGCATCAATTATGAAGGCTGGCGGACTCGACGTTGTACTATTATACTATAAGGATGAGTCGCACATGAACGTTGGCGTCAGCCTTTCACATACGCCGCATGATGTAAGAGGACAAGTTTACTACATAACGTACAACGACATCAAATATTACATAGCAGAATGCACGGGTTACTTTCAAAACGGCTGGCGGGTTGGCGAATGCCCAGACAGTTTGAAGCAAGCTTCTGTAGAAATTATTACTCTTGAAAACTGTGAACAATGGTCTCCTGGACAGGTTTCTGCAAGCTACAAAACCCTAATGTCCTCAACAATGTCCTTAACAGCGTCGCCCACCTACCTTGTCAACCAAGGCACTGTCACACTTTCTGGACAGATTTCACCAGCCCTACAAAACAAAACTATAACGATTTACATAAGCGTGAACAACGCGCCATGGCAAGTATTAGGCACAACCACAACAGATTCAAGCGGACGGTTCACGTATGTTTGGGATGTGGAAACTTCTGCTGGGGTTTGTTTTATTCGCGCAAGTTGGTCTGGAGATTATGATTATGCCGGAGCGGACAGCCCTATTCAAACAGTAACAATATTATCCGCATTCTTTGTTTTGTTGTTGGCGGTTACTATGATTTTAGTTTGCATGGGTGTAATTGTGTTTGTCATGTCAAGGCAGAAACAGCCGAAAATACAAGAACCGCAACCACCAGAAGTTCCATCATTAACAGAAAAAACTTTTACCAAGCAACCGACGCATTGATATTAAAACAGTCAAAAAGGGAATAATAATGTTTACAGTTTTCATCATAGGAACCGCTGGCTCTGGAAAGTCAATGCTCACATCAGCTTTCAATGAATGGCTAAAAATGTCAAAACAAGACGTTTCAGTGGTAAACCTCGACCCTGGAGTATTAACGCTTCCATATTCGCCAGACGTGGATATTAGGGATTACGTAGACATTGAAAGCCTAATGGAAGAGTACGGTTTAGGACCAAACGGTGCCTTGATAATGGCTGCAGATTTGATTGCAGACAAAATTGAAGAAATCTCTAAAGAAATTGAGGATTTAAGGTCAGACATAGTTTTGGTTGACACGCCGGGACAAATGGAATTATTCGCTTTTAGGGCAAGCGGACCCTACATTGCCAGTGAACTTACAAGAGAAAACAAAGCCATAGTTTACTTGTTTGACGCTGTTTTCTCAGTTAATCCGCTTAATTATGTTTCAAACCTTTTCCTCTCAGCCGCAGTCTACAATCGTTTCCTTCTACCCCAAGTGCATCTCCTTTCAAAATGCGATTTGCTTCCAAAAGAGGAAGTTGACAAGATTGTGGATTGGTCAGCTAATCCCAAAGAATTAGAAAACGCAATTGAACAAAAACTTGAGGGAACAAAACGATTACTCAGCAGAAACATGATGCTGGCAATCCACAAACTTGGCTTAAGATTTTTACTGATTCCAGTTTCGGCGAAAACAAATGAGGGAATGATAAACTTTAACATGGCATTAGAACGTATCCTAGCCGGAGGAGACAAATACACATATTAATTAAGCAAAGCCCACGCCGCCGCCAAAGCGCCATACCATGCTTTTTCAAGGCTGCTAGCACTCACAATAATTATAACATCGTTTTCCTCTGGTTTTAGAAGCCTAAAAACCTGATTTGCAGCTTTTGGAAAATCCTCAGCCACATTACCGCTCACGGATGGAATGATTAAGCGTTTTCCCCTAAAAATTAGGGTTGTGGCACTTTTAGCACCTGCCATCACTGCAGCATCCCGTTGCTCCATGCCAGACTTAACCTTATGCCCATGGTTTTTGACTAAAATTGCAAAATTACACTCTGCGAGAGTTAATTCATTTCTATCAATTTCAGTTTTTAAAGAGAAAACTGATTCATACTCCTTCCAGAGGCTTAAACCCTTTTTTGTGAGAACACAACCAGCCTTAGAAGTTGCAATTAAACCAGCCTTTTGTAATCGATTAATCATCGTGCGCACAGCTCCTTCCCCAACCTTCAAATTATCAGCCAACATGCCACGACCAATGGGATGCTTAGCCATAATTTCCATTGCCCTTAAAATGTGGAAGAGCGAAAATGTTGCAGACGGCCCTGGCGCTTTTTCACCAGCAATTTTTTCCAAAATTTGTTTAAACGTGTAGGACATGGTTTCACAATCATAGATTAAACCATCAATTATTAAATTATTACTTTCCCTCAAAATTTTCAAGCCTAATCTAATATAAAATTCAATGCAAAAGTTGAAGGCGCTCTTTTAGATGATTAGAGTCTGCTTTTTGCATAGTATTCTCTAACTATGCCTGCTGTCAACGCGATTAAACCCACTGTTAATAAGTAGATAAGTGGGTAAATGAATATTGCAAGTAAATTTTCGTAAGTGACGGATGGCAGCTGGGGAGCGAAGAATATTGAAATCCAAACTATAACGAAGGTTGCGATGCATCCGATTCCTAAACCTACGGAGAGCCCGTGGATGAAACCGCTTCTGTCTTCGCTTTGATTGTTTGTCTTTTGGTTTTCATGTTTTACCTCTTCTTTCCTTTGCGTTGCCGTTTCTTCTGCGGCTTGATATTCTTCTTGTTCCAACTCCTGCTCTGGTTCTTGCTGGATTTCTTCTTCGTTTGTTGCCTCTTGAAGTTCAACTTCTTGTGTTTCTTGTTCGGCTTCCATAAATGTTCGCCCTTCTTGTGTTTTGTGTTGGTGTGAATTAATAAAATTATTCAATTTTGGATTCTAATTAAGAATAAGAATTAAAAATACATAAATGGATGAAAATGTGACTATTTTGAAACCAGTTTTGGCGTTAATTGTTCTATGGCATTTTTAAGTTTGTTCCATTCTTCCAGGTTTCTTATGTTAAACTTGTGCTTTCTTTTCCAAGTTCCATTTCTGTTCTGCCATAAGTACAAACCAATTGATCGTCTTCCAAAAGATTCGAAGACAACTATGGCTTCCCACCATTTTTCGCTTTTGAAAATGTTAACGTAATCAACAACTTTGTAGAAATCTGAGATGGGAAGTTTTTCCTTTGCTTCACTCAATCGCCATCACCTTTCCTTTCTAAGTTTAACCTTCAGCTTTTTAAGTGTTTTAACAATCGCATGCTATAAAAGCTGAAAAACTCCATCAACAAGAACGTTCACGCATGAGTTCTTTTTGTCAAAGACTTTCACAGTGGGCTTTGATATTAGGAAATCCATGTGGTTTTTGGATTTGTTTTTGCCACCTGGCATGTCGAAGTTGTTGCCAAATGCTATGTGAATTGTGCCGAACATCTTTTCCGCTTCGAGAAACTCTTCGACAAATCTTGCCTTTTTGTTTATTCCAAAAGCAAATTCGCCGACCACGCTTGACCACTCGTCAGTGTTAAAGGAATCTCTAATCCTTTCTAGTGTTGATAAATCTTCAGAAAATGAATCTTCAACTCTACCATTACGGAGAGTTAATTTAACTGGAGTCTTCAGCGGTCCTATTCCACCCACAGCCATGTCACACACAAATGTGCCTTCAAGAGAATCTTCAACCGGCGCAACAATTACTTCGCCTGTTGGAAGGTTCATCCACTTCATTGTTTCCCAATCAATTATAGTGTCAGTGTAGAATGGTCTTCCCTCAACATTTAGGAAAACTTCGGTGCCGGCAGGATTTGTAATTTCTATTCTCATGGCAGCGCTTAATTTTTTGATTAGACTTTTTGCAAAGCTTTGCATTTCTCTATGCTCTTCAACTGTTAAGGCTAAGGCTCCATCAGTAAGCATGTCCAAGGTAACGCCAGGACAATGACCCAAACGGGCTTTGTTTTCGCTTGTCTCCGTTTTTATAAGTGCTATTCTGAAGGGGGTTTCTTCACGAGAACCGCGTAGAAGATTGATGTAAATGTCTGATTTTTGCTTTGTTAAGATTTTCATGATTTGTGGTGGAATTTCTTTTCGGAAAACATTTGCACCAGTTTTTAGCGGTATTAGTCTCGTTTGTAGACCAAGGTTTATGGCGCCATTTGCGAAAGCTTCGCCAACATTTAGCTTTTCATAATCGCAAAAAATAATTATACTTTCGCCTTTTTTGGCTTCTAGCACGCATTCTAAAGCGTTTCGAGCAGCTTCCCAAGCATCCATCAGCGTCAAGCTCCAACCATAACTAGAAATGGATGATAATAAGCCTTACAATCTAAATTGTAGAAATTTTCAATGTTAATAGGTTTGGATTTTTCCTTGGGCAAGCTCCATGCAGAACTTGTCTATATTTTCAAGTTCATAATTTAGCACGTCGCTTATTTCGCGTCTGACTTTTTCTATTGCGTTGTTGCCCTTCATTATAACTTGAGCCGCTGCCACTTCGGGCTGGTCTATGGGGCTTCCAATTTTGCTTAGTAACCAAATGTAGACTTCTTCAACTTCTGGCACTTCTTCGTAGACGTGTTGGGCTATTTTGTAGGTTAGAACGTTGTAGATTTTTCCAACGTGGCTTACTGGGTTTTTGCCTGCTGCGGCTTCGGAGCAGAATGGTCTATTCAGTGATATTAAGCCGTTTACACGGTTTCCCCTTCCAACTTGTCCGGAGTCGCCGCTGTCTGCGCTTGTGCCAAGAACGGTTAGGTATAAGCCTCCTAAGCCTCTTCCATGGGCATCCAAAGTGTTGAGTTGAATGTTGACTTTTTCAAAATCTGTGTTTGCCTTGACGAACTTTTCGGTTTCTTCAAGGATTTTTGCCTTCTTTTCGAAGTATTCTTCTTCGCTACTTATGAAGCGGTCAACGAAAGCCATTGAAATTGTCAAGTTTAGGCTATTGTTTGTTCTGAATCCCATGACTTTTATGTCCTCGCCGGATTCTGGGAAACGTTGCTTAAAGTTTTTGGAGTTTAGGAATTTTTCCGTTTCTAGCACCATTTTTTCTGTTCTTGTCATTGGTGCATATCCCACTGCGGCTGATGTGTCGTTGGCTCCTAAAACTTTTCCTTTTCGCTTAAAAATGTCAATAAGCCCAGCGGAACCTTGCTTCAGTTCCACTTGATATTTCACGTGCTTTTCAGGGTCTATGAAACGCATGTTCTTTCTGAACCATTCTTTGGCAACTCGTACAGCTATTTCTTTAACGTCTATTTTTGTGCCATTAAATTCTGATGTTGCCCTATCGCCAAATACGAAGAGCATTGGTTGTTTAATTATGCCTCCGCCGAATCTTGGTTCAGCTTCTCCGGCCACAAGGAGGGATTTGTCAACGTTATGGTGTAAGATTGAACCAGCTTTTTCTAGGTATTCTTTGCTTAAGTTTATGGAAATTTGGTCCATCACTGCATCGCAAATATAGTCCGGATGTCCGAGTCCTTTTCTTTCCACTATTTCTATGCGTTGTTTTTCAAGAGGTGTCTGTTTTAAGTCTTCTACGATTATGTTTCGCATGGTAAACCTTTCCACTGTGGAGTTTAGGGATGTATGCACAAAACAAATATATAATTTACTGTATTAATTTATATTTGAAAATAACTGGTGGTTATATTTTGGCGGTGACGGGCTCACTAATTAAAAGGTTAAGGTTAGAAGCAGGCTTAACCCAGAAAAAACTGGCAGAAATTGTAGGAGTGTCTCAAGCGCATATAGCAAAAATAGAACAGGAAAAGGTTGACCCAAGACTTTCCACAATCAACAAAATATTAGAAGTCCTAACGGAAGGGAAAAAGAGGAGATGTAAAGACATAATGACCAAAGGCGTCCTCTTCGCAAGACCAAACAACAACATTCTAAAAGTAAGCGAAGTCATGGTGAAAAATGCAATTTCGCAGATGCCCGTGCTGAATGGAAACAGGGTTGTTGGAACAATAACCGAGGAAAGCATAATCAGAAACTTGAGCTCAAACATAGCAAAAGAGAAAGTCAAAAACATCATGGGTCCACCCCTGCCAACAGTTTCAGAGGAAATGCCAATAGAAACCATCCGCCCATTACTTGAAAGACACCAAGGAATATTAGTTGCAAAGGACAGAGAAATTGTGGGAATAATAACGCGGTCAGACATCCTAAAAACAATAAGCTAAAAAGGGTTTTGCCAATGCAACTTCAAGAGTTTGAAAGAAAAGCAAAACAAGCTATTACAGAATTGAGGACAGAGAAACCCAAAGAAGCCATAATAGTTCACCATGACGATGCAGACGGATTATGCTCAGCAGCAATAACAAAAAGAGCTTTGGAACGGGAAGGCATAAAGCCTAAAACATTCTGCCTCGAAAAAGTTTACACAGAAGTTATCGAAGACCTACATTCAAAGATTGGACAAACAATTTTCTACGTGGACATTGGCTCATCCCATGCAGACATGATATCCGAATACAATAAAGGCAAAAACCTAACAATGATACTGGACCACCACGACCCAAAACCATCCAAAGAACCAAAAGTTTTGGACTTAAACCTTGAAAACTACGGATTCAGGGGTGAAACTGACTTTTCAGGAGCAACATGCTGCTACTTGTTTGCAAAAGCATTAAGCGAAACCAATGTAGATTTGAGTTATTTGGCTTTGGTTGGAAGTTGCGAAATTCCAGAAGGCTTCATTGGAATAAATAAGTTAGTGTTAGAAGAGGCTTGCAAAAACGGGACAATTCAGCAGAAGGGCAAAAGCTTCGAAATAACCAAATTCAAAACACGCTTGGACGCCTTTTTCTCCAAGCTTCAAATTTTAGGCGCTGTAGGATATTATGATGGCGGCCCTGAAATTGGCATAAACGCTTGCTTGAATGGATTAAGCAAGGAAGCCGAAGAGAAAGTTAATGCTTTAGAGGACAAGCGGAAAGAGGCTAACCGTCGCCTCTTGGGAAGGCTTTATCGTGAAAGGCTTAAAGAAACAGCGCACATTCAATGGTTTGACGCTGGAGACATGTATGCTGGCATGGGAACGAAAGTTATTGGACAATTCTGTTCATTTTTGGCTTATCAAGCACGTTTGATAAAACCGAACAAATACATTTTGGGATTCGTGAATGTTCCAGCGGAAATTCCAAACTGGGGAAAGTTAAAGGAAAAGTTTGTTAAAGCTTCAGTTCGAGTGCCGAAGGGCATGCAATCTCTAATTGATAATGGAAAGCTTCCAGGCGCTGTGAACCTTTTAGATAAAGCATCAGAAGGTTTTGGCATAGCCGATGGGCATCAGTACGCAGCCAGCGTAATAGTTCCAATTGACAAGAAACAAACATTAATTGAAAACGCAGAAAAACAATCCAAGACTGATGAAAAGTCATGAATAACCTTACCGTTAAGCATGCCATTGTCCGACCGGTACCAAATTCCTATGACCACTGTGTAAGGACAAACGTGGAAAAGATAGATGTTGCCCTCGCAAAAAAACAGCATGCAGAATACTGCAAAGCAGTAGAAAACCTCGGTTTGAAACTTATTTGGGTGAAAGGCGATGACACACTTCCTGACAGCTGTTTTGTTGAGGATACCGCCATAATAATTGGGGAAAAAGCAATAATATGTAACATGAAAATAAAATCGCGAGCTCGAGAGATAATTGAAGTTGCGAAGGTGCTCGAAAAACATAAAGAAACTTATTACATTAAGCCTCCAGCCACCATCGACGGCGGAGATGTTCTCAAAATTGAAAACAAAATTTTTGTTGGAATTTCTGAAAGAACCAACATGCAAGCTGTACATCAACTTAAAAAAATTCTGAACAATGATGTAGAAGTAGTTCCAGTGAAAGTTAAAAATGTGCTCCACCTAAAGTCTGCATGCACATATCTTGGAAATAACCATGTTATCCTTTCAAAGGGACACTTTGATATGGATGTATTGCGGGGTTATGAGAAAATTTTGGTTCCGAAAGGAGAAGCGTATGCTGCAGATTGTCTTGCTATAGATGAAACTGTTTTAATGGCGAAAGGCTATCCTAAAACTAAAAAGATGATAGAGGCGGCGGGTTTTTCCGTGAAAGAATTGGAAATTTCAGAATTTCGCAAAGGAGAAGGCGCATTAACATGCTTGTCCATATTATTTTAAAATCCCGCCTTTAATAGGCTGCGTGGTTTCATTATCTCTCTTAAGAGTACCGTTGCATAAGAGCCACGATGCAATGTAAAGCTTATTTTTATCATGTTTTTGGATGGATTAGCCGAGTCAGCGGAAATCTCTTTTAGTTGAAAATTGTTTAGCGGAGTTAGGGCTGTTCGCAGTTCTCCTTTTTGGCTTGTTTCTGGCATATTTTTTATTTTGAAGTTTGCTGGCGTTATGCCCTCCTCTTCTAGGATTTGCCTTTCAATTTCTCCTTGAACACCTTGGGAAGACTTCTGTTTAAAACCTATTAGGGGAAGGGCTAACAGCATTCTCCCAGCTTCTATTGCATTATTAACTTCTGCATGGTTTTCAGTCTCCACAATCTTATACATAGTCAATAATGGTAGTCCAGAACGTTGCACACTAACAACATAATCGCCAACTTCTGCCTTATTTAATGGAAGACCAACCGCAATTCTTTTGCTCAAGAACTTGTTGAAGAGATAAGCTTGATAAGACTGAGGAAAAAGCTCTCGAAGTTTAATCGGCAAACGTCTAAAGGCTCCCACAAAATCTTTTGGTTTTTGTGCTAAATGCTTAAGCATTAAACGTTCATAATGTAATTGCTTCGGAAAACTTTTCAAAGATTGCCGGAAATCTTGAGTCTTTTGCAGTTGCTCTCGGGCTTTTCTTGATTCTGGATGCTCATAAGAGCTTGGTTTAGCCAAAAATAGCATCACAGCTTTTTTGAAGTTTCCTTTTACGAGGGCTTTCCCAACAAAATGCGTTATGGGACGAACAGTGCCGAAACGTTGGTGACCGAAAAAATTTGGAACACCGCTTGCAGCCGTGAGCTCTTCAATGGTTTTTCCTATGCGTTTTCCAATTGTGGGTTTGGAGCGGTTTATGGCTCTGATGGTTATGTTAAAGCTATTTCCTAAGAGATAGTAGGATGAAAGCTTGTTCCGAATATAGCCAACTGGATGGATTTCCATGTCTTTAACATGAACTTTCAGAATGTCCTCAGCTGAAATGCCGTCAACTGTGATGTATTGGGCAGTAATTGCCTTAGCATCCTTTATGCCTGCAAACTGAATGTCGCCAGTGTTTATGCCAAGTTGTCTGGCTATTGTTTCGATTGCCAGAAATGTGTCCCAATTTCGTTTAGCCAAAACACATAAAAGATAACGTTTCCTCTCTGCCGAAGAACCCAAAACTTTAGGCTCACTAGAGCTTCCTTCTCGTTTTATTTCTGCTTTAGAACCGTCAACAAGAATTTCTCCAACAATAAAATCGTCAACAAACTGCCGTATAA
>JAVZJY010000020.1:0-20338 GCA_038872535.1 Bathyarchaeia archaeon
AAATGTTTAACACCCCTTTGGCAAAAAAATCCCATAGAAATTTTAGAGGAAATTGTGAATCTCAAATTCCATGTCATCATAACTGGAGTTTACGCTTTTGGCTTTAACCGAGAATGGCTTGGAAGAAAAATCAATAAAGAAGCCATAGAAGCCCTAAAGGAACTTAGTAGGCAATATGGCGTTTCAATTGTTGGCGAAGGAGGAGAATACGAAACCCTTGTGCTTGACGCACCATTCTTCAAGAAAAGAATAAAGGTTATTGCAGCAGAAAAAGTTTGGAAAAACCAAAGTGGCTATTTGATAATCACAAAAGCAGAACTTGAAAACAAATGAGTTGAGGACGCTAAAAGCGTGAACTTTATAGTTTTCAAGTTGCATTTAATTTTGGGAGTCTTATGGTTGAAGAAAATGACGTAATAGAATTTCTCAAAGTTCATGATGGTAAAGCATCTCTTAACGATATTGCAGAAGGTTTGGGTATACCAAAGTATGGACCGAACTCGGCTTATGCTCTTTTGCAATCCTTAAAAACGAAGGGTATTGTAGAACGCCGCGGTGAACTCTGGACCCTAATTATAGAGGAAGTTAAGCCTAAAGAAAAAGCTGTAGCGGTTCCTTCCCCCACACAACCATCAACAGCAGAAAGGGAAACCGCCATGCCAGAAGTTGAAAAGCTTATGAAAGCCATGGCGAAAACCATCGCAGACGCCATGAAAGGCGCCCAAGTTCCACCAGATGAGTGGGAATTGGCAACAAAACCAATGACAACAAAAATTGAAAAGAAAGAGGAAAAACTAAGCTCTCTCGTATTAAGACCAGATGAGGCTGTTGAAGCCAAAAAACCATTAATAGGATTTCCAACAGGCACATACATAGACTATTTCTTCCTAACGCCTGAAGGAAAAACCCTCAATGGATTGCCAATATGCGGACAATTCGCAATAACAGGCTTGCCAGGAGCTGGAAAATCAATCCTTGTTGAAGAAATAGCCGTTAGAGTTGCAGCTTCCGGGAGAAAAGTGCTTTACGCAACAGCAGAAGATACATGGAAAAGCGCAACCCCACGCTTCGACCTGCAATCACGCCTTAAACAGAAGGCTGAAATTTTGGGTCTAGACTGGAACAAAATCCGCGAAAACCTCTTCGTTCTTGACACTGTAGCTTATCCTGAACTCCGCGACTGGAGCGCTTTTGCGGAAACATATCGTTACGTTGCAGAAAAGGAGAAAATAGAATTAGCCATAATTGATTCTGTAACCGTTCTCGAAGCCTATCGTGGAGCACTAAAATATCGTGTCATGGAACTAGCCAGATACAATCAAGTTCACGGCATAACAGCCCTCTACGTTAACCAGCGAAGCTCAGAGGTTTGGGATAGCTATGACATGGCAGGAGGAATAGGCTTAGCTCACAACCTAGACGGAACAATATTAGTAGATTATGGGCGTGTGTATTGGCAGGATCAGCAGGTTGACTTAGCCGTTAACCGAGGCGAGTTCGTGCGCATTTCCCGAGTTTTAGACTGTAGAATGTGCAACTTCGAGAGAAGAAGAATTAGAGTTGACATAACATCCGATGGCTTTCTAAGAGCTTTAGAACCAATACCGAAGGCTGAAGAAACAAAACAGCAGTGAAATAACAAAATGTCAATAGTTAAACCGCCATCCTTTGAAGAACTTGTTAAGGCTTATGGCTCTCAGCGAGAGGCGGTGCTTCGCTTAATAGAAACTGGATTTTCGCCAGAAGAGATAACGTGGAAAATCGGAATACCATACCATCGCATACGCCTCTACATGGAAGGAATAGAACCAAAAATAGAAACGCCATTTTCAAAAATCGTTGAAGTTTACGAGCGCCTTGCAGTCTTGCGTGGAAAGAAGGGAAAAGAAACGGAGCTGACAAAATTCTTCCAAAATCAAGACCTGCCATTAGGAATTAAAGCCCGATTCGCCATTGGAACAATAACAGAAGAAAGTCTAAAAATTGGACCAGGCTTAATTGAAAGAAGCATAAGTCTAGCTACTGATACTCCAACAAGTGACATTAGAAAACTTTTGATAGATTATGGAGAACACGGCGAAGTCGCTTATTTACTCAAAAAGCCTAAAAATCAAGAATTGACTGTTGGAGAAGTTTATGAAGCCATTAAGTTTTTGCCAAAACTTGAAAGAATTATGGAACGTGAACTTTACATTTCAAGCCTTCTGCGAGTGAGCACACCAGTAGAAGCAAAATACATTGTCAGACTCTTACTGGGAGACTTAAAACTTGGCTATTACGCAAGCACAGTTGTTAGAGCCGTGGCAAAAGCCTATGAAGTACCGCCTCAACTAATCGAAAATGCCTCAGCCATATTGGGCTTACCAGAAGCCATGACTATGGCATCGGAAGGTATGCTCAAACTTTCAGAGGTTAAAATGCGTCCAGGTCAGTTCATTAAACCCCAACTTGCTCACCTTTACGAGCCCGACAAGGTGGTTTACCCAGCTAGAGCAGAGTACAAATTGGATGGAAGCAGACTTCAAATCCATAAGTGGGACACCCAAATTTGGCTTTACTCAAGAAGAGGTGTTGAAAAATCCCAAACATTACCGGAAATAGTGCAAATAGCTGAAAATTTCAAGGCGCAAAGCTGTATTGTGGACAGCGAAGTCATAGCCACAGATGATTCTGGAAATTCCTTACCATTTCAGACATTGCTTGAAAGAACAGTTCCAAGGGAACTCACATCACAAGAGTTGGAAGAGAGAAAAAGAAAGGTTAAGGTCACCATTAAAGCCTTTGACATACTATTCCTAAACGGTCAAGAACTCGTCAGTCTACCACTTTCAAGTAGGCGAAAATACCTCTTAGAAGTTGTTCCAGCTGAATATATTGTGGATGGTGTAGACTGCCAAAGTGATGTGGAGCTTATGCGCTTCTATGAGGAAGCCTTAAAGAAAAAATTTGAAGGAATAGTTGTAAAAAACTTAAATGCACCCTATGAAATTGGACAACGCACATACACATGGCTTAAACTGAAACCAGAACGAGACACAATAGATTGCACAATAGTAAAAGCCCTCTACGGAAAGGGCAGAAGGGCAGGCTTATACTCATCATTTCTGCTTGCAGTCCGCGACCCAACAGAAAAGAAACTTTACACAATTGGCAAAGTTTCAAACCTACCAGAAGAAGCCATGGACAAGCTAAGAACAATAGTTGAAAACACAAAAACAGGCGAAGATGAGGAAGGAGTTTTTGTAAAGCCTTCATTAGTTGTAGAAGTCACATACCAAGAAATTCAAGAAACAGACGAGTACACAAGCGGATTCGCCTTGAGGGTGCCAAAAATAGTTAGGTTCAGAACAGATAAAACTGTTAACGAGACTGATAGTGTTGAAAAATTAAAAAAACTTTATGAGTTACAGTATGAGAGATACCCAGTTCAAACAATATAATTTCACTAGTATTAAACTTCCAGCATCTCGCCTTTGATCAGTTAGTACAAACTCCTATCTAGAACCCTAAATCCAGTGTGGGGTTGAAGGAAGTTAACATCTGCCGTGGTTTTGTATTGTTGGCTTCGGAGCCCCAACGAGATTTCTATAAACTCTTTTAGAGTTTGATTGGCGAACTCCCATGTAGGTCTCCCATAAGTAAGCCCGTTGCAAGTGGAGTCAGCATATACGAAGATTGTCCTTTCGCCAAAGTCGT
This sequence comes from Bathyarchaeia archaeon, assembly GCA_038872535.1. Lineage (GTDB taxonomy): Archaea > Thermoproteota > Bathyarchaeia > Bathyarchaeales > Bathycorpusculaceae > JASEJA01. The sequence continues at coordinate 3,697 of JAVZJY010000020.1, forward strand.
ATGCCGCTTCTCTTGCGTATCCAAAATCTGGTTTGCCCAAAATTTTGAAAGGCCAAAGCTTGCATGCTTTTGGTTTCATGTGTTGCAGTCCACATATGTGTATGTTAGAGATATTGTATAGGAAGATGCATGAACCATCGCTTCTTCTCTTGATAAACAGTTTATTCAAGCCCGAGACAGTTTTGTCTACGCCGTAATTGTTTACAATTTTCAACCATTCCTGAAAGTTTAGAACGACACTGTAGGCTTTACAACATAATCCGCATGCTTTGCATTTCCAGTCTGCAATGTACTGCCATGGAATAAACAGCATCTTCTGCTTAGTCGCCTCTTTCAATAAAGATTCAAACAGTTTTTTCTTAAAATTATTTTGCAAAATTTTTCAGTTTTTCAGCAAATTCTATGGGAATTTCTGTGGCTTTCCATGTTTGCTTGTTCAAGGCTACAATTACCACGTAGCCATTTGCCAGTAGCGCTCCAGAATCCTTATTGAAAACTTTAAAGCCGTACTTCACAGATTTTTCCTTCATCTCCTCCACTGTTAATTCCACTTCAAGCAAATCATTAAATCTCGCTGGTCTTTTATACTGGCAAAAGGCCTCAACCCTAGGAAACAAAAGTCCCTTCTTTGCTGCGTCCTCAAAGCCGAAGCCTAAATGTCTATAAAATTCTTCCTCTGTTCTTTCGAAGAATCTGAAATAGTTGGAATAATGCACAATTTGAGCTGAATCCGTGTCCACCCAAGTGACCCTAAAAGAAGCCCTAAACGTTGAAGGCGACATGGCTCTCACTTATGGGCGAAACCTAAACTTTTTTGTACAAATAGATAGTGTGGGAAGGATACCCCAAAGTTTGGTTCTCGCAGAAGTTCACAACTTTAACTGGTTTCCACCCAACAATTTCATAATCATGAGAAACCACGCGGACTCCATGTTTAAGTTCAGACTCAAGTTTTGGCTTAATCTTCTCATTAGCGCTGGTTGTCAAATAGAGGAAAACAACATCAGCCGATGTCAAGTCCACATGGAACATGTCGCCATTCACTATCGTCACTTTGTCTTGAAGCCCCTGCTCATAAACAGCGCTTAAAGCCCTTTTCACAAGGTCTTCCCTTAATTCTACGCCGACAGCTCTTGCTCCAAAGTCTTTTGCAGCCATTATTACTGCTCTGCCGTCTCCGGCGCCTAAGTCGAAGAAAACTTCTCTTGGTTTTAATTCTGCCAGAATAAGCATTTGACGGATTACTTGTGGTGGGCTTGGAACGTAAGGTGCTATATACATTCACTAAACCTCTTTTAAGCGTGACTTATTGTTTTCTGTTTAATCAAAATGTTTCGGTTCTTTTAAAGACTTTTGCCTTTCAAGCGACGTATGTGGCTTTCTTGGGTGTTGGTCTTCTGGCTTCTCCGCATTTCATGCAGCTTTGAGTGCACAATTCGAGGTATTTTCCTTCATCTCCGGAGCCGATGCTTTCTGATGCCTTGCGGCATAGTTCACTTGCCTCTTCGCATCCGCGTTCCCGACAGAGTTTTGATACGTAAAGGCAAATTTCCTGCACATCTTTTGGTTCTAATACAGCTCTGTTTGTGCGGATTAGCAGGCATATTTCTCTGGCTAAAACGCATGTTTGAATGTATTTAATTCTTTCAAGAACCTCTTCCCGCAGTCTTTTACGGCTTATCTCCAAATTGCCATTCTCCTTTAACAATTTACAAACGAGTGTTTAGGCACAATAAAGCAGCCATTCTTTTAAAAGTTGCTATAGCCTTTTAAGTTACCAGAACTTTTTACTAAGGGCTTTGCGTTCTGCTTCAAGAACAAGTTCATAAAATTTGTCGCTAAGCTTCTTCTCTTCTTCAAGAACTTCTTTCACATCTGATGGTTGAACTTTTCTGGCGCAAAGTGCAACTGCAGCGGCTTTCCCATACTTTGCTATAAGCTGAGCCGTTTGCAATGCTTGTTTCTGCAATTTCTCTTCGCTTTTTGTAAGTTTTTCACCCTTCTTTTCCATGAGCGGAAGCGCCTTCTCTTCTTCCACTTTCAGAAGCCCAATTGCTTGAGAACCGCATCTTGGACATTTGGGTTTGTCTGGCAAGTCTTTAGCCCGTATCATTTCCATGTAATTCCAACAGTTTGTGCATATGAAATTGCACGTTTCATTAAGCAATCGGGCTTTAACGGATTCTATGAGCACGGCTCGCATCCTTTCAGGTGGAATCAAGTCGGTTTTCATGCTTACCCTTTCAATGCCGACACGAGCAATTGGGGTTGCATTTCCGCCAGTTTCGATTTTCTGTAGTTGAATTTCTCCTTCTCGAATTTTTTTAAGCACAAAAACAAGCCTTTCCAAGTCCAAATCCTTAGTGAACACTTCCTTAAGGGCTTCTTCAAAAATGGGTGTGTCTTCAAAACTTTTTATCAGCCTTTGGAGGCTTACATTGCTGAAGTCAGCCCATTTCTGGAGAGCTCCGAAACGTCTTGCCACATGAATCATTCTTCTTTTGAAAAGTCCAGTTTTCACAGTTGCCCTTTTTAGAGTGTCTCTAATTGTTTGGTCTGGCATTGCTCTCATTTCATCGAAAAGCATGATTATTTGGTCAGCGTTTGCGGCGCCCATCGTCTGCACGAATATGCGGTATGGGTCATGTTGAACAACTACGGCATAGCCTATCTTTTCAGACAACAATTGACCTATCAACTGGGCTAGGGCTCTGTTCGTAAGGGAGCCGAAGTTTGTGTGAATTATTACGAATTCTTCCCAATCTTCGATTATTATTCGTTTATCTGTTGGAACTGGAATTCCAGCATTTACCTGTTCAACTGTTTCGGCTAAAGCACGCAAAATCGTATCCTTATCTGAAGGATAGTTCTCACTCAATTTAGAGGCTGTTTCTTCTGGAGAAAACCCTTTAAGCATATGCTCTTCAACAAAACCCCTAATTGCACCAACTTCCTGCGCCACTTCAAATGGCACTGGAATTTCCTCACCTATCCAGCTTGGTATGGCACCTGTTGGATCGTCAACGGGTCTAACGTAAACTTTTTCTTCGGAGATATGGAGAATCCGCCATGGACTTCCTCTAATTATGAATTTTGTTCCGGGCTTGCCATATTCTGCCATGAAAGCTTCGTCTAAAACGCCTACTGCGGCGTCGCTTGATTCGTCAACAACCAAGAACTGTTTTTCTTCAGGTATCATGGACAAATTGTCAAAATAGTATTCAAAGAGCGCTTTCGTTCTTCGAGGTTTTAGGACAACCTTGTCCTCAAATGAAACCCAAGCCAAACGTGGAAAACGCTGGTGCATGTATCTAAGGATTTTCTCAATATCTTCTAATGTTAAATCTTCATAGGGATACGCATTTCTGAACATTTCTAAAATCTCGCCGAATTCAAGCCTCCTGTTTTTTAGAAGCAAACCTGCTATCTGATGGGCTAGGGCATCGTAAGGTTTTGGTGGAATGTCAACGGGTTCCAAATCTTCTTTTAAGGCTCTTCTTGCAATAGCTAAAGCCTCAAGCGTGTCGTCAGAGTCCATGGCAACGATTAATCCTTCCGCTATGTGTCCAATTCTGTGGCCACTTCTGCCCACGCGTTGGATAAGCCTAGTCACTTGTCTTGGACTCATGTATTGGATGACTAGGTCTATTCTGCCCACATCAATGCCCAGTTCGAGGCTGCTTGTGCAGACAAGTCCCTTCAATTCGCCTGATTTTAAGCCTCTTTCGGCTGCTATGCGAGATGGTTTTGCAAGGGAACCGTGGTGTATGGAAACTGGAAAGTCTATGTCCCAAACTTTGAATCTGCTAGCCAAAACTTCTGATATAGCTCTGGTGTTTGTGAACAAGAGAACGGATTTATGTTTGCTTATGTATTCTCGGATTATCCGCAGCCTCGCTGCAACCTCAGGATGCGTATAAAGTTGTTCAGCAAGCTTGAAGTCCAATTCTTCTGGTTTTGGAAAAACAATTTTTAACCGCATCATTCTTGCAACTGGAACACGGACAATTTCAACACTTCTGCCATTGCCAACAAGGAATTGTGCCACTTTCTCTGGACTACCAATAGTTGCTGATAAACCTATTATTTGGAAGTCTCTGCTAATCATCGCCCTAAGCCTTTCTAATGCTAGGGAAAGCTGACTTCCCCTTTTGCTGTCAGCCATCTCATGCACCTCGTCGATTATTACCCAACGCACTTGCTGCAGGTGCTGGCGCATAATCCAGCCAGACAATATGGCTTGCAAAGTTTCCGGAGTTGTTATTAAAACGTCTGGAGGACTTCTAGCCTGTCTTGTCCGCTCCTTCGTTTCTGTATCGCCGTGCCTAACAGCCAATTTAATATCTAAATTGTTGCACCACCATTCAAGCCTCTCCAACATGTCACGGTTTAAAGCCCGAAGAGGCGTGATATACAATACTTTGATGCCTGGAGTTCCCTGTTGCCCCTGAAGAAGCATACTTAAAACTGGAAGAAAGGCTGCTTCAGTCTTGCCAGTAGCCGTAGGCGAAATAAGAAGAACATTTTTGCCCTCAAGAATTTTTGGTATAGTTTTTTCCTGAGGCTCCGTAGGCTTGGAGAAACCTCTCTGCTCAATAAGCCTTCGAATGGGCTTAACAAGCAAGTTAAAAGCATTTTTGGGCTGGTCTTTCAAGTTTGGTTGAACCTCGAATGCTAAAGAATAAGCATGAAGCCATAAGTAAAAGCATTTTGGAAACTGCTCAAATAGTTTATATCCATTTTCTATAATGATAAAGAAGGAAAGAAATGTCATCCACTAAAAGAAAGAGGAAAAGTAAGAAGCGGGTTAGGAAAAGGACAATGCAAATTGAAATTCGACAGATGACTCTGGAAGACCTATCAGAAGTTTGGCACCTAGGCGAGAAAATATTTACGCCCTCAAGTTTACAATTCACATATAGAACATGGAACATTGACGAACTACTGTCATACTTCTACAGCGACCAAGAACTATGCCTAGTGGCTGAAAACACACGCTCAAAGAAAATCATCGGATTCGCTCTAGGAACTATTTTGAAACGTCCCTTCAGCCCATGGACATACGGATATTTTGTATGGGCGGGAGTGCAAAAAATGAAGCAAAGAAGTGGAGTTGGAAGAAGATTGTATAAGGAGTTAGAGAAGCGGTTTAAGGATAAGGGTGCACGCATTGTGATTGTGGATGTGGAAAGCAACAATCCTGCTGGAATTCATTTTATCAAAAAATTAGGGTTTAAGGAAGCCCAAACCTACATTTGGTACTCAAAAAACCTTGAACAGTAAAAAGAAAGGAACATTTAGTCTATTGAATGGCATGTGCTTTTGTGACTTAAGTTGAGATATAAAATGCTTGCTCGATGTTTTTGCCATTTTTAATGCAATTTTAAAAAAACTTGTTTAATCTTTTTTGTTAAATTTGTTATTGATATAAGTTTAATATTCCATTAGCCAATGCTCTGATGCCTACTTTGTGTTCAACTTTGTGGCGAGCGGCAGTTATAAGCTCGTCTTAATGAATTTCAAGCCTTACGTCAACATAGTTTGCGTCAAATTTAGAAGGTAATCTACCACAAACAAAAACCAATTTTCCTTCATAACGCAAATCATTTCAGTCATAAGTTTATTGTTAGGCTTTAACATGAAAGTTTCTGCAGAATATTTCTTTTCCTTTGCAAGGAACATGTTTAAACTTAATGTCTAATCTGAGGTTTTCTATTCGAAAACAATGGAAAGTTTTTTATGCATCATCATATGAAACCATGGTTATCGAGGATATTGGAGGAAATTAAATGGCTAAATGTCCAAAATGCGGAACCGTTGTTAACACGCCTAAGAAGAAGTGGACAATGGCTGGACGCCCAGACAAGTCTGGAAAAAGAATGCAGTTGGAGATTGGACTTTTCGACTGTCCAAAATGCAAGAAACCATTCCGAGAAGTCTTGAGCAAAAAGAAAATCTAAACAGCTTAAAAACTACGGCGACTTCCCATGCCTAAAAGCCAAGCAAGAGACCACATCTGTCCCGAATGTGGAACACAAGTAAAAGAACCGTACAAAACATGGGAGCTCATAGCCCCATTTCCAGACAAAAAGATGAGAATAACCCTAACAATCTTCGGCATGTATGAATGCCCAAAATGTGGCAAAAAATTCAAGGATATAGTGAGTAAAGCCAAACTGGGCACGGAAGGCATAGAGCTTTAGACTTACGCTCATCTCCTCTCCCCCTATTTTTTCAATTCTAAAGCCTTAAGTTTTAAAAAGCAAAAGCCTAAATTAAACGAAAACTCATCACAATAGAAGGTTAAAAATTGAAAACAGCAACACTTAAAAGATTATGGAAAAACGAGTATGTCAAAACGGCAGTAATGATTATCTTAATAATAACAATAGTTTTTGGCTTTTGGTATGGCATCCAACTAGTCTTAAACACGCCATACCCTGCTTTAGCCGTTGCGTCAGGAAGCATGTGCACTTTGCCAGGTCCATACTGTGATGGTTGGTCCCATCCATTCGAACATACATTACACGTTGGAGACTTGATTATCGTTCAAGGAGTAAATCCCAAATACATTAAAACGGGACCTTACCCTTATGGCGACATAATCGTATTTCGTAAACCAGGCTCCACAGATGAGTTGATAGTTCATAGGGCAATAGACAATGCGACCGGACCGGACGGAAAAATATATTTCAGAACGCAAGGTGACGGAAACCCAGGTCCAGATTCCTTTACAGGCGAAGGCTCATGGCATTTTATGGTTTCTCAAGACCTTGTAATTGGCAAAGTTATTATGCGTATTCCTTGGGTTGGACACCTTGCACTTTTTATGCACAATTCTTCAGGAATATTCCTAATAGCCATCATCATAATTATTCTGTTGGTTCTCGAGATTATTATTCCAATTTTTACAGGAAAAGAAAAAGAAACTGAAACTGAGCAAGTCGAAGGTGTGGAAAAAGCTTTTGAAGCCTAAGGCTTTATAAAGGTATTTAAATACTCAGTATGAGAAGTGATGTTTATGCCAAAAGTTAAAGCCATAATAAACATCGAAAACGTTGTTGCTTCTGCAACGCTGAATCAGAAAGTTGACTTAAACGCTGTTGTTAAGGGTTACCCAGGCGTAGAGTATCGTCCAGAACAGTTTCCAGGGCTAGTTTTTAGGCTTAAGAGACCAAAGACAGCCACTTTGATTTTTAATTCTGGAAAAATGGTTTGTACGGGTGCAAAATCGGAGAAGGAAGCGCGAAGGGCAGTTATGAAAGTGATTAAGGAGTTGAAAAGGGGTGGAATCATCATCATTAGCAAGCCGGAACTGAAGATACAAAACATCGTGGCTTCTGCAGGCTTAGGTGGAATGATAGACTTGGAAAAGGCAGCGTCCACCCTTGGAAAAACAATGTATGAGCCTGAACAGTTTCCAGGTCTGATCTACAGAATGGATGAGCCAAAAGTAGTTATACTATTGTTTGCCAGCGGAAAACTTGTCTGCACGGGAGCCAAAAAAGAACAGGACGTTTACGACGCTGTCCACAAACTTCATGGAATATTAGAGGAACAGGAGCTTATATTCTACGAGTAAGCGTTCAGCGCATTCAGTCACTTTATCCCTTTTTAATTTGCCTCAAGATAGTCTTCAACTGCTCTTCATCTATCGCTCCAATTTCACATAACTTAGTTGCTATCTCGCTAACCTTAAGCAAAGCATGAAGCCTAATCCCACTTTTCTCAAGTTTTTCTTTTCCGCCCTCTTCCCTGTCTAAAAGCACAACGGCTTCATTAACCACTCCACCTTCAGTTCTTATGGCTCTTGCTGCCTTTTTCAAAGACAGGCCCGTTGTAATCAAGTCGTCAACCAGTAGAACGCGGTCTCCAGGTGCAATTATTCCTTCTATTCTTCTTTGTCTACCATGCAGGCGTATGTCTTTGCGGATGTAGAGGAAGGGCTTCTGTAGATGGTAGGCGATTAAAGAAGCAAACGGTATCCCTGCTATAGGAATTCCAGCTATCCTCTCAAAGTTTTCTGCGCCAATTTCCCCTTTTATGAAGCTTACATAAAAATCGCAAACTCTATGGAAGGCATCCGGAAAACTTGGTATAACCCTCAAGTCTATGTAGTAAGGACTTATTTTTCCGCTTGTAAGTTTGAAGACCCCGAATTGGAGGGCATCTATTTTCTTTAATATTTTGCAAATTTCAACCTTAACTGCTTTATTGCTTTCTTCCATGGGCAACATTTCACGTCCGCTTAGAAATCTGATATATCTTGCCAACCTCCGGAACAAGACATGTGACTTTTGGCATTTCCCTCTTCAAAATTTCAGCGAACTTCTTTTGATCCGCTGTTGAACCAGTATGGTATGGAACAGCAACCTTAGGTTTTGTTAACCTTGCAATTTCAGCGCCTGTTTCTGGAGAAGCCCCAGGTGCTATTCCAACAGTGCAGAAAACAACATCAAATTTTTCTCTTTCGCCAATGGATGCCATTTCTGGAAACGGTAGGCTGTCTGCGGTGTGGAAGATTTTAACTCCATCCTCGCTTGTAATTATGAAGGACACAGGCGTAGCTGCTGGCGGATGATTACTTTTCTCACCCCTTATTGTAACCCCGCCAAGTTTCACTTCTGAGCCTGGTTGAATTTCTTGCAATTTTTCAGGAGCAACAACGTTTCGCAATCGTCTAGCAGATGTCGGGTCAGCAACAACAACGCATAACGTATTCTTGTGGATTTCTGAGACTAAGGATTGGTCCAAATGGTCATAATGTTCATGGCTGATTAGAATTGCGTCAACACTTTTGAAGTTGCGGGATTTAACTTCCACAGGATCTATTATAAGGGTTTTGGATGGAGTTTTAATGGTTACCCCAGCATAACGATTAAACCATACAAACAAAATTTCATTTTTTGCAGGAGCTTTTTCAATAGCCATGCTTGATTCCTCCAGTTAATAATTATACGTTTCAGTTTTAAAGAACTTGCGCTGTCCTTGTACTTTCATAAAAATGTCAGTTTCAATTATTCTTTTGAATACGTGCATGCAAGTTCATGAGTTATGCTTTGGTAAGGCTTAATAGTTGCTGCTTCCGTGTTTTCATACTTAAAAGTGATGTTTGATGGTTGACGTTTGGCTTCCTTACGGAAAAACAGAAGTTTGCGCCAGAATTCCAACCAGAAACTTTCTAGGCTCAATAGAGCCGAAGGAAAAGCCAGGAGTGCCAGACGCTAAAGCTGAGATTGAGAAGGCTTTAAGAGAACCTATTGGTTCTAAAAGGTTAAGCAATATTGTTAAACCAGAAAGTCGAGTAGCAATTGTTGTTGATGATGCAACTAGACCTGCGCCGAGTCACTTGATGGTTCCGCCTTTGCTGGATGAATTAAACGCGGCTGGCGTTAAAGATGACAACATAACAATTATTTTCGGTTGTGGAGGACATAGGGCTGTTACGCGAGAAGAAGCCGTCAGCCTATTAGGCGAAGCCATTCTTAACCGCGTGAAAACTGTAAGCCACAACTCTAAGGCTCAAGACCTCGTTTATGTTGGCACAACCCAAAAGTATGGAACAAAAGTTTATTTAAACCGCATTTTCGCAGAAGCTGACGTAAAAATCCTAACGGGCGACATTTGTTTCCATTATTATGCTGGTTACGGTGGAGGGCGAAAAAGCGTTTTGCCAGCAGTTTCAGGCGAAGAAACAATAAAACACAATCACGCCATGCTCTTGCATCCAAACGCAAAAACTGGAGTTTTAAGTGGAAATCCAGTCCATGAGGATATGGTGGAGGCTGCAAAACTAGCCAAAGTAGATTTCATTTTAAACGTTGTAATGAACAGTAAAAGGGAAATTGTGAAGGCTTTCGCAGGCGATTTGGAACAAGCCTTCTACGAAGGCGTCAAAGTTGTGGATGAAATGTACCGCATACCAGCAGAACGCCGAGCAGACATTGCTGTCGTCAGCCCAGGTGGACATCCAGTTGACGTAAACCTTTTCCAAGCCTATAAAGGCGTGGACAGCGCTCTCGAAATTGTTAAACGTGGCGGCGTGATAGTTTTGGTGGCTGAATGTCCAGAAGGGCATGGAAGCCAAGTGTTTTATGATTGGATGGTTAAGTTTAAGGATTTAAGGGCGATGGAGAGGGAAATTAAGAACAATTTTGTTTTGGGCGGACATAAAGCCTATTACTTGTTGAAGGCTTTGCAAAAGGTTCAGATAATTTTGGTTTCAGCAATGCCAGACTATTATGTCACAAACATTTTCAAGTTGAAGGCGGCGAGAGCGGTGAACGATGCGTTAAATGAAGCTTTCGACATTGTTGGAAAAAATGCAAGGGTTTGGGTGATGCCCTACGGAAACTTCACATTACCAGAAATCAAAACAAACGAAGAGTAAAGCTCAAAAAGGGAATTAGATTTATGGATTAAAAAATATGGAGAGGAAAACTTGCAACAGACATTTAGACTGCGAAAATTCAACATGAACGACTTGCAAACCGTAATGCATATAAACCGCACTTGTCTGCCAGAAAATTACACAGACTACTTTTTCATAGAGCTTCATCAAAGATTCCCAGAAACCTTCATTGTGGCAGAGGAAAACGGCGAAGTTGTTGGTTACATAATGTGCCGCATTGAACTCGGCTTATCAAACTTCGGTTTCAGCGGATTACTAAAAAAGGGGCACATAGTTTCAGTGGCCGTTCTGCACCAGCACAGGCGTAAAGGAATAGGGAAAGCCTTAGTTTCCCAAGCCTTAGAGAACATGCGCATATACAATGCGAAACAATGCTTCTTAGAGGTTAGAGTAACAAATACTCCAGCAATAGAGCTTTACAAGAAATTGGGATTTGAAGTAACCCGCACAATCCACGGATACTATTCAGACGGAGAAGACGCTTACGTCATGACCAAAAAGCTTTAGATTTGCAATCTCTCTGCCTTTTCATTTAGGAAGTTTATTGCTTGAAGTATGGATTTTGCAAACCCTAACAAACTTAGAAGTGTGACGATGGCAATTAATGGGCGTAGGTCAACAATCAAACTCAAATTTTGATATGATAAGCTAAAAATTCCGCCTTTCAAAGAGAGAATTAAATAGCAAATAATAAACAAAGCCTTTGCTGCATCAAAAAAGTGCTTGAAAATTGTTCCTGATGTGAGGTCTCCAACAATCATCAGAATAATGTATACTATAACAAAAGTTTCAACCATTTGCTGAAAACCAGGAATTAGTTCTGAAATTGGAGCAAGAAACATCCATAAAACGAAGTATACTGCATAAAAAAGAACTCCCTTTACTGTTGTTTTTAAGGCTTTGAATGTTATCTGTCTAAGCTTCGTTTTGGAATCTTTGCTACCCGCCATAAGGAATCACCAAATTTTCATAATTGAAAAGAGAAGTCAAAATGGAAACTTCAAAATGTCCATTATCAGTTATCCCGCTCCTCAAAACATAAAATTCGACAAATCCATCATAGAAAGATTGTTGCGGAACATTTATGAAAATTTGTCCCTCGCCCAATAAGATGCTGGCGTTGTTAAACATTTGTATTTTTATGTTTCCAGCCAAATCGAAGAATGCGTGATTCTCAAAGCTTACAGGCAAGTTAACTCGGAAATGGGTTGAATTAGCTGCTATGTATTGTGGTTGTCCCAAAGCAAAATTGTACAGCGGTGCACCCCAAGACATAGAATAGTTTGCTGAAGCTTGAATTGGAATCATCTCTGCAATTTTCATGCCAACAATTTCACAAATGTTCAATTCAGTATCGTTAAACAAGAAATGCCTATTATGCTGCAAAAGTTCGTTGAAATCGATCGTAACATTATGCGTAATGGTTGCCGCGGTATCCTTATTTATAACGGGTATGAACGACGTGCCACTTGCGATAATGTTTTCTGCATCTGAGATTTTGGTTGTTAGGTTAAAATCGTCTATGCTGTAAAATCCATTGTTTGTAATTGTCAGCGGAAGGGAGAAGACTATTTTATTATCATCTGTCACATTCATTTGTGGTTCGTCGAAATCTATGTGCAAGTCTTTAACTGAGTAGACTGCAGAAATGAAAAAGGCAGTTAGGAAAATCCAGAAAAATGTTGTAGTTATTCCTATCATTCGAATTGGTATTTGCATATTGCTCCTTTTCCGGGCATGTTAAATTTGGTATTGGTCGGGTTTACTGTGGAGAATCATTTTTCTGCAGTTGTTTCGGCTCTTGTTGCTGTTGCGAAATTTGTTCTGGCGGTATAACCACTATTTCTGGTTCTTGAGGCTTAACCTCTTCTTTTGGCTTTTCAGCTTTCGATTTTTCAGCTTTAGCCTTTTGAGGCTGTGGTTGTGGTTTCTGTTCAAGCATGGCTTCTTTTTGTGGAGCTACTGGCGTGATTTGTGGAGTATGAGCTATTATTGTAACGCCCCTTATCGTTAACAATGAGCCTACCCAACCCATAACGCCAAGATACATTATGCGTATGCACGTTGCAATCAAAGGAGCCAATGCATCACCAAAGGTTTTCACCAAATCTTCAGAAGCCATAATGGATAGGCTTTGGGTTAAGAATCCATATGCGCTTATGAAAGTGAATATTAGGAGTGCTACGCCTATCATTAGAACTGTGATTCCGGAAAGGGCGATTTTTTCTCTAAAGGTTTTGAACATGACTCTGGCCCCATTTTTAACGAGTCAAAAATGAATATTAAATCTTCCGATATAGTAAACAGAATCTATGCTCGCTATCAAAAATCAAAAACAAGAATACAAAAAGAATGGATGAGATTATTGCGTTAAGCCAAGTTTCTGATAAATTTTCTGCTTGTTCTCTTCAACCTTCTTTGCTACGTCTAGGAATATATTGTTTCCATGCGAGTCTATGGCAACAGCCAAAGGACCAAAATTCTCGACCTCGAAAATCCATAGGGCTTCAGGTGTTCCCAAATCAAGCCATTCAACACTCTTAACATTTTTTATAGCTTTAGCAGCCAATATTGCAGCTCCTCCAGTAAATGCTCCGTAAACAGCGCCATACTTCGCCATGGCATCGGTTGTTTTTTTACCCATTCCGCCCTTGCCAATAACCACTCGCACTTTAAAGTTTTTTATAAACTCATCTTCGAAAATGTCCATTCTTGTGCTTGTTGTTGGACCAGCAGCAACTGCAACCCACTTATCGCCTTCCTTACCCACAACTGGACCGCAATGGAAAACAGCTAAGCCTTCAAGATTTATTGGTAAAGCCTTTCCCTGTTTAAAATATTCCAAGGCTCTTCTGTGGGCTTGGTCTCTTGCTGTTACAATCGTTCCAGTTATGTAAAGAACATCGTTCACTTTCACTTTACGAATCTCTTCTTCCGAAATTGGCGTTTTAAGTTTGTAAACAGCCATACTTTTTCACCTCACCATTTCATTTTATGTGTTAAATACTCAACGGTTCCATCTGCATTAATCCGTGCAGAAGCTCTTCTTGCAGCCCAACAGTTGAAGGCAACAGCCGCTGGAAAGGATGCCGGATGCCTATGGGCGTAGTCGATGTGCACGCCAAGCACTGTGGTTTTCCCACCCAAACCCATGGGACCTATTCCAGTCATGTTTGCAGCTTCAAAAATTTCCCTTTCAAGCTTGGCGATTTCCGGATTCGGATTAGGCTCATTTAAAGGTCTGAGAAGAGCCTTTTTTGCAAGTTTCATAGCTATGTCGCTTCCGCCTCCCATAGCAACACCGAGAATTGTGGGTGGGCAAGGCTGCGCTCCAGCTTTTATGACAGCGTCTACAACGAACTTTTTCAGTCCATTTATGCCCTCGCCTGGAACAAGCATGCCCGTTAAACAAACGTTTTCTGAACCGCCTCCTTTAGTCATGACCGTTAATTCTATGCTGTCGCCTGAGACTATTTCCCAGTTTATGTATGGTATTAGGCGTCCAGTGTTGTCTCCGCTGTTTTTCTGCGTAAAAGGGTCAACGGCGTTTGGGCGAAGAGGGATTTCTTTTGTGGCTCTGCGCACAGCCTTTATCAGGGGTTCTTCCATTTTGTCAAGGTTTTTTGCTTCGGCGCCAGCTTTAACATAGAATATTATGGTGCCAGTGTCTTGGCATACTGGTGCTTGATATTTCTCGGCTAAATTGATATTGTCAAGGATTGCTTTAAGCTGTGTCTTTCCAGTTTCGCTTGTTTCTTCTGCATAAGCCTTTTTTAACGCTTGTTTCACGTCTTCCGGCAAATATATGACTGCTTGTTTTAGTATGTTAAAGGCAACATCTTCCATAACCTTCGCCATATCCATATTTTTCCCTTCTTTTGTCGGTTTTATGAAATATTCACGTACTTATATCTTGTCTTGTATTATTTTCGAAAGTTAACATTTGTATCGAGGCTTTCACTTTAACTCAACTCTCCACGGAAAAGACGCTGATGCACTTCGCTTGTTTTAAATATAGCTTAACCTAACTCTCTGATAAGTTACAAAAGAGAGTGGATTATTTGATGACTGAGGAAGAAGAGAAGAAAGAGGAAACCGTAATTAAGAAGAAATATGAGTTTTTAGAAGACCTTCCAGGCATAGGTCCAGCCACAGCACAAAAATTAAGAGAATTGGGTTTCCACACAGTTGAATCCTTGGCAATGGCTACAGCCCGCGAGTTGGAACCAGCAGGCATAAGCGAGAAAAAGGCTTTCGCCATCATTGATGCTGCCCGCTCGTCCATAAGCGTCTCTTTTATTAGAGCCGATGAACTTTTGAAGATGCGCCAAACCGTTTTGCGTTTAACAACTGGAAGCAAAGCTTTGGATAGAATTCTTGATGGTGGATTGGAAACCCAAACCATAACGGAGTTTTATGGCGAATATGGTAGTGGAAAAAGCCAGTTATGCCACCAATTCTGCGTTAATGTCCAGCTGCCTCCTGAAAGGGGTGGCTTATCTGGCGCCGCATTATATATAGACACTGAGAACACTTTCAGAACTGAAAGGATTGTGCAGATGTCCCGTCACTTGGGACTCGACCCAGAACAGGTGGTTAAAAACATTATCTACGCCGAAGCATACACATCTGACCACCAAATGTTCTTGTTAGATAATGTTGATGACGTTATAAAACAGAACAATGTGAAACTTATTATTGTTGATTCCTTGACCGCCCATTTCAGAAGCGAATACCTCGGACGCGAAATGCTGGCTTCTAGGCAGCAAAAACTGAACAAGCACATGCATAAACTAATTCGTTTAGCAAGAGCCTTCAACCTTGTGGCTGTTGTGACAAATCAGGTTATGGCTAAGCCAGACGTGTTTTTCGGCGACGCTGTGCACCCAGTTGGCGGTCACATTGTTGGACACACAAGCCACACACGCTTGTATCTTCGAAGGACTGCCCATGGACCTGTAAGAATTGCCCGCTTAGTTTCAAGTCCATATTTGCCAGAAGGGGAGGAAATATTTAAAATAACTGAGAACGGCATAGAGGATGTTTCTGAAGAAGAGAAGTCCAAGTCTCGTGGGCGTTGAAAATGCCGGTTCCAAGGGTTCTGGTGACACGGTACTTTCAACTTTTAGTTAATAGGCAGTTTGCCGAAGCAGAGCGGGAATTGGAAAAGATTAAACAGAAAATGCATAAAACAGAGTGGAATAGGGGCTATTTCAGAGGATTATATGGAATGATGCTTGCCAGACGCTCAAACAATAATGACTCCTACGCATTTTTCTCAAAACTGGATTTAAACGATAAAACGCTATTACACAGTTGCAGACGGGAGTTTCTAAACCATGTTAAGAGTAGGCTTCATGGAGACTTTGACCGCGGATTCTTCTCAGCTTGGGTTGACTGCATGCAAGTACTCAGCAGAATGAACTTAACAAATAATTCAAACGTTAATGCTGCAGCTTCAGAAAATGGAAAACTTGAAACTTTAAAAGATGATGAGGGTCAAGCCACCATTGAAAATTTTCTTAGAAAGAAGACCTAAGCAGGCGTTGATGCAGCAATTATCGTATAGAAAAGAATCCAGAAAACCAGCCACGCAATAAAGTATATGCCTACACCAGTAGTGAAGATTTTTTGCGGTTTTTCAACTTTCGACGCCCACTTGAACTTCATTAGGTAATAGGATATCACATAAACTATTATTGCTATGCTTATGCCGTTCAGAAAAACATTATAATTCACGCCCTCGGTATAGACAGCCCCAACCGCTTGTGCGTATCCTGTGGATGCTAACGCTGCAATTATTCCCAGAATAAGCCTAATCCAATATATTTTTTCTATAATTGTCATATCTTTTCAACGCCTTTGCATTTTATATTTAAGATTAAGATTTAAAAGTTGCCCAGCAAATACCTTTTCCAGCAAGTTTTATTTCTGGAACAAACAGTTTTATGGTTTGGAGAATAATATGGCACAGATTGATAGGGAAAAGGAAGCTCTATACGCTCAGCTTCGCTCAATCGAATCTGACCTTTCCAGCGCTTCTGGGACAATAAGTGATGTGGAAAGCAAAATAGCATATGTTGAAGCTTCTATGGGTTCTATTCCAAGCAGACTAATGACTGTTCGAGGGCGGGGTTATGCAGCAATGGGACATCTTGAAAAAAGCATAGACTTACTAACCAAGAAGTGGACAGAAGCCGCTCCAACTCTTAAACAAGCATTTCTAAACAG
>JAVZJY010000021.1:0-18809 GCA_038872535.1 Bathyarchaeia archaeon
GAGGCAGTTAAAGCCCATAAAGCAAGGAGCATTGAAATGACGGTCCACTTATTTTTTAGAAACGCCAATTATTTTCACCTCCAACAATTTTTGTTATAGCACTGATTACTGGGATGCATCCTACCCCGAAAAAGAAGGCATTGCTTATAACGTGGACAACTCCGAAGGGGACAAAACCCACGATTACTGCAAAAAGGGGATTCCAGCCGGCTACCCAGCCGAAAACAATGTTTGTAATGATATCATAAATAAACGTTAAAAATACTCCAGCAACCCCGAAAAAAATGTACAAACCAACTCCATTTTTGAGCTCATCAAGTTCACTTAATTTTAGGCTTTTCCTAACAAGGGCTCCGCCAATGCCATATATTGCCTCTGAGAACATGGTTGAAATCCATATTGGAAAGGAAAAACCGAGAGGATTCAAAGAACCATAAATCAACCATGAAAAAATTCCAATTACCGCTCCAGTAATGGATCCGAAGCAGAAGCCTCCAACAAAGACTATGAAATCCATGAATTTTACATTGTAGAGGGATATCATAGCGTAATTGGTGCTTATGGAAAGGGCGACGAGGATTATTATTATGGCTACTTTTCTCGATTTCATTGTATGGTTGGATTATCCATCCAACTATAAAATATTTTCGCTAACAAAACTTAAGGTTGTTGCATTAGAAATGCATACACTTTTGCATCTGCGATTAGGTTTTGTATTTTTGTGTATTCGTTTGGTTGGTGGGCTGTTTCGTCTATTGTGCTCCATACAACGGCTGGAATGTTTATTCTTCTGAAGAAGGCGGCGCATGTTCCTCCGCCTATTCCTCCAACTTTTGGCTCTATTCCTCTAATGGTTTTTATTGCATTTTTTAGCATGGTTACGATTTTTGAGTTTGGGTCTGTTGGTTTTGGTGCGGCGCTTTTTTGGATGATTTCGATTTTTATTTTGGCTCCTGTTTTCTTTTCAAATTCTTCCGCAAGCGCTTGAATATTGCCTAATATTTCTTCTATGTTATAGTTTGGCAGTACTCTGCAGTCGAAGTGTGTTATGTCTTCTCCTGGAACAATGTTTACTGCATCCACATTCCTATCTTTTTTTGTTGGTTCGAAGGTGCTTTCAGGCGGGTCAAAATAGGAATCTCTGATCGCATATTTTTCATGCAGCATCTTGTCTAAAGCTAGGGCGTATTCCATTCCTATGCGGTGGGCGTTTAAGCCAATGTTGGGTCTGCTGGCGTGGGTTTGTTTTCCAATTGTTCGAATTCTAAACCATAAGGCGCTTTTTTCAGCAATTTCTATGAAGCTTCCATTTTCGTTTCCGCTGTCAGGCACGATTATTAAATCGTCTTTTCTGAAAAGCCCCTGATTTATTAAGTGTTGGATTCCGTATTTGCTTCCTTGTTCCTCGTCGGCTACGAAGGCTAGGGCAATGGTTCTTTTTGGTTTTATGCCTAACCGTTTTAAGGCTTTCACGGCGAAAATTGAGGCAATCATAGAGTGCCCATTGTCTTCGCTTCCACGCCCATAAATTCGCTCATTTTTAATTGTTGGTTTGAAAGGTTTTGTAACCGTCCAAAGAGATTCTTCTCCAGAAGGAACAACGTCAAGATGGGTTATTATCCAAAGCTTTTCAGCGCTGCTTTCGCCTTTAACGGAAGCTATAATGTTTGGTCTTTTTCCCGTTGGAACCCGCTTGTCTTCAGCATCCACATGTTCTATTTTATCAAAGCCTATAGGCGCCAAAATTTGAAGCAGTTTTTCACTTTTCTTTGACTCTCCTTCTCCACCATTTTCTGGAGCAATAGCTGGAACGCTTATGAGCTCCATGAGAGCTTTGACCATTTCGCTCTTTTGGTTTTCAATTTCTGATGAAATTCTTTGGAATTCCATATTTATCGCATCCATTAACTTTAGAGCGTAATGTGTTTGATGCTTTTTAATGTTTTACCAAAAATAAAGGTTTAGCTTAACTCTTGCAAAGCCCTAAGGCGCTTAATTATGTTTGGATGAGTTGAGAAAATCTCTGCAATCCTATCTGCTAGGGTTATTTGCTTTGATAGAAGCTCTTGAACCAGTTTTTGGTCGCTTGCCGCAGTTACGGTTGAAAGTGCCATAGAATCTGCTTCTGCATGGTCCGGATCCGCAATGAATAAGGCTTTGAAAGCGTATAGATTCTGTGTCTGCTTCTTCACGTATTTCATGTTCTTTGTCATGTTAACTATTTTTGCTAAACCTTCAGAAAGTTTTCTGGGACCGTCTTCAACTATTGATGCACTGTGCCTATCCGCATAATATTCGCGTGTACGGCTTAGCATTGTGACGCAGACGTAGTTTAGGAAAAGTGAGAAAGCCAAGAGAACCATGCCTATTACTGCGGTGCCTCCGCCAGCGTCGTCTCTTTTTCTGCTGTACATTGATGAAAGCATAAGCGAATATCCTAAATAATAGAATAGAGCTGGCAAAAGCGATACAAACATCATCACCTGCACGTCTCTGTGTTTCAGATGCCCAAGCTCATGACCAATAACAGCTTCCACTTCCTCAAAATCCAACGTTTTCAAAAGTCCAGTTGTAACGGCTACGCGGTTTCCAGCTATTGGTGAGCCATAGGCGAAGGCGTTTGGTATTGGAATTTGGGCAAGCATAAGTCTTGGCTTCTTTATTCCACTTTTTCTGCTTAGGTTTTCAACAACTTCGTGAAGTTTTGGATTTTCGCTTTCTGGAATAGCTCTCACGCGGTAAAGGGCGTCAATGATGTATGGTGATATTAACCATTGGATAATGTTGAAGGCGACAACTAAAATGCCAAGCGTTAGTAAATCCATAACGCCGAGTAAGCTTAAAACTAAGGTTAAGAACAGTGTGGACAGACTTATTATTATGGCTAGGGAACCAACCAATGATAGGCGAAGTTTCCAAATACTCATTATTATACACCAATTAATGTTGACGGGTGAGCGGTGACTTATATTTTTTGCGGAAAAGAACAACTATTCTTAAATGGTTCATAGAACAAAATTGTTTACATGAATACGCTGATTGACGATGTTGGAAGCTTCCCATTACCCCAATCCATAGATAGAAAATTGTTTGACAAGGCATATGTTCTTGCAAGAGAAGCCATAACCAACGGAAAAGACATAAAGAAAGACGAGTTCTTGCTAAACAACTTCCACAATGTTATAATGGAATCTTTTAAGAAAAAGTTGGAAACAGGCTTAGACATTGTTAATTACCCGCAACATTATGACATGCACAAACAATTTACAGAAACAATCCGAGAAGCCATGAATAGAGGCACATATGTGGTTGACGAAAAAAATGCGATAATACCAGAAGTGCACGTAATTAAAGAAGAATCTGAAAGACTCTGCAAGGAAATTGGGAAAAAAATTTCGCTCCGCATCTGCGTTACTGGACCAATGGAACTCTACCTAAAAATGGTTGGCGTAGTTCCTTACAAGGAGGTTCTCCTAATGTTCGCAGAAACCGTAAGGCGTTTCGCAAAAAACTCAATTTTAAACTCCAAATACGTTAAAACAGAAGTTGTTTCGCTGGATGAGCCAAGCTTCGGATTCCAAGAAGTAACAGCAGACAAAGACACCATATTAGAAGTGCTGGAAAAGGCATTTGCTTTTTCAGGCGTTATAAAACAGATTCACCTCCACTCTTCATCAAGAGTTGCAGATTTAATAGAGGTTAAAAATCTTAATGTGTTATCCTTTGAGTATGCAGCTTCCCCCAAAAACATCGAAGCAGTCTCCAAAAAAATGTTGGAAAAAGCAGACAAACAAATAAGAGTTGGCATATCAAGGACAGACATAAACAGCATAACAGCAGAACTGTACGAAAAAGGCATAACAAAACCAAACATGGAACAACTAGTTGAAAACGAAGAGGCTATACGAAAAAGGTTCTTAACAGCCAAAGAAAAATATGGAGAAACAATGACTTTTACGGGACCAGACTGCGGCCTAGGCGGATGGCCAACACAAGAAACTGCACAACTTCTCCTGAAAATAACAGTGAAAGCCGTGAAAAAGGCATAAACAAAAATCATATAAAGTAAAAGCCTTGCGGATGGCGGGCCCGCCGGGAATTGAACCCGGGACCTACGGGTTAAGAGCCTCAACCCAACCCCGTGCAGCGGTTTGGTCCGCCGCTCTAACCTTACTGAGCTACGGGCCCGTTTGTTAGGCTTTTCTATTTATGCAGTTTAACAGCGCTTTAATAAATTTAGCTTTCTACAATAGTTTTTAAGAGTTGGCATTCATATTTGGTTGTTGAGGTTAAGGCTGTTGGGTGAAATTGTCTTTGTTGGGCTTGGTTTGCATGACGAGTTGGGAATAAGTTTGCGGGGCTTGGAAGAAGTTAAAACTGCAGAAAGTGTTTTCATAGAACTTTACACGAATCTTATGCCAGATTTTTCAATAAAACGCTTCGAAGCACTTTCTGGAAAAAGGGTTCAGAGAATTTCAAGAAGGGAGCTTGAGGAGGAAAATGGAAAAATCATTTTAGAAGCAGCCAAGAAAGGAAAGGCGGTTCTGCTTGTTCCAGGCGATCCGCTGATTGCAACAACCCATATAGCCTTAAGGATACATGCCCAAAAGCTTGGAATAAAAACCCGCATTGTTCACGGCGCATCTATAATTTCGGCTGTAGTGGGCTTGTGTGGTTTGCACAATTACAAGTTTGGAAAAAGCGTCACCATACCGTTCTCAGAGGAAAATCCTTCCGAAACACCATACGAAGTTATAGTTCAGAACAAGGAAAGTGGGCTTCACACCCTTTGCTTATTAGACATAAAAGCTGAAGAGAAACGCTACCTAAAAATTCATCAAGGCTTAAAGATGCTTTTGAAAGTTGAAGAGAAAAGGAAAAAGAATGTTGCTACAATGGAAACGCTTGCGGTTGGAGTGGCAAGGGCTGGAAGCAGCAACCCCACAGTGAAAGCTGACTTCATAAAAGAATTGTTATATTATGATTTTGGAGAACCACCATACAGCCTTGTTTTTCCAGCAGCGCTTCATTTTATGGAAGCTGAGGCGCTTATAACTTTGGCTGGAGCCCCAGAAAAAGTTAGGGAGATGATTATGTGAGTTTGGAAGAGCTTGTTTCGAAGTATATAGCTTCTGCAGAGCATGCTTTTAGGGAAATTCAAATTTCTGAAACTCGTGTTAATCTTGACGCTGAAGGCGTTAGAGAGGTTGTTGAATTTGCTAAAGCCTATTTGGAGGATGCAAAGTATTATATGGATAGAAAGAAATTTGAGGTAAGCTTGGCTTCTGTTGCCTACTGCGAAGGCTTACTGGATGCTTTAAAACTGTTAGGAGCCGTGAAATTTGAGTGGCCAATAAAAGGGAAAAGCGAAAAAGGAAAATAGTTCTGGCGTCAGGCGTATTTGACTTACTGCATCTTGGGCATGTAAGATATCTTGAAGAAGCGAAAAAGGCTGGAGGGAAAAACTCTGAACTCATAGTCATAATAGCAAGGGACAGCACCGTTGAGAAACGGAAAGGAAAGAAACCCGTAATGTCGGAACACCAAAGGCGGGCTCTTGTGGAATCATTAAAGGTTGTGGATGAGGCAATTTTGGGCTTTGAGGAATTTGACATTGGAAAGGTTGTGGAAAAGATAAAGCCAGACATCATTGTCGTAGGATACGACCAGGATAATATGGAGCAAGCTGTGAAAAACTATGTTAAAGCGAAAGGGTTAAGGATTAAAATTGTGAAGATTGGAAAGTTTGGAGAGGACGAATTGGACAGTTCATCGAAAATTAAACAGAAGATTATTGAAGATTTTAAAAGATGAAAGCCATGTTTAAAGTTTCTAAAAGTTTCACGCCAACCTACATAATTATCGCATTAAACATTGTTGTTTACGCCTACACCGCTATCCTTAGCAACAACTTTTTCGTGATAGACGATTCTGTTCTCAGCATTTATGGACAATTTAACCTGGAAGTTTTTAGGGGAGCCTACTGGCAGCTTTTCACATCCATGTTTGTCCACATGAACATAATGCACATTTTAGGTAACATGTTCTTTCTCCTAATTTTCGGGTTAAGGGCAGAAGAAATCTTCTCAACCCCAGAATACTTGCTCATTTACTTCTTAAGCGGATTGGCTGGAAATCTTTTAACGCTGCTTTTTGGTCCATACATGCTTTCCGCTGGTGCGTCGGGCGCCATTTTCGGATTGTTTGGAGCATGCACAATTTATTTTAGACGTGCAATTGGGCAGTCGATTATGAGCGCTTTGGTTTATGCTTTCTTTCTGCTCATGCTTAATGCAAGTCCTAACGTGAATTTTCTGGCTCATTTTGGCGGTTTAGTTGTTGGATTGTTGATGGGATATGGGCTGGCGGCAACACGCAAAACCAAAGCAAGATATGGATATCATTATTCTTTTGCGACAAGAAGTTGAAGTTATGGAAGCGTTAAAACTTCCACCTTCACCTTATGCCCATCTTTAAGCTTAAGTTGTTTCCGCAGAAAAATTGGAGCAATAACCTCAATCACGGAAACATCATAATGGCTTCTTAAAGCCAAAACTAAAGCCCCCTTCACTTTATTCTCTATTATGGCTGGATAAGCCTTCACAGATCCAAAAGTGCGATTTTCATTTTTGAAACCTTCAATTTCAATGGCTGGGTAAGCCTCAAGCTCCGACCGCGTCTTAACATCATAATCAGTTGTAAGCTTGAGATTAAGCGTGCCAGGATAGGGGTCAAAACCCAATTTCTCTATAAACTGTTTTCTATATGACTCTCGGGATATGTAGTAGGCGCCTTCACCCAAACCAGTGAAGACAACGCCTTCCAAAGTTATTGAAGGAGGATATTCAGCCTCCATTAGAAAGCGTAGGTTTGAATAAAGCCTCTTTAACTCTTTAAGTCCCGAATCGGTGATTTTTATTAGGCAGCCATCCGGAGTTATTGTTCTCTTAATCCAACCCTTATTGTCTAACTCAATCAAGTAACGGGAAGCAGTTTGCTGAGAAGCGCTCAGTTTTCTAGCCAAATATTCGGAGGAAATTTTCGCAGTTCTACGGTGAGCCCCCATCTCAGCCAACTTTAAAAGCGTGAAAAGATTGCGCCACTCATGCTTTTCAACAGCCATCCTGGAACCTCACATGTCAAAATAGAGGTGGAAACTGTATATTTAAACGGCTCGAAAATTCCTTTAGCGCTTATGCTTTATGGCATGTCGTGTTCGCTTGAACGAATATGTCACGTGAATCGATAACATGCGCTGACACTTGCACATCAAAAACTGTAATGGCCGTAAAGGATATGGCGTAGGTGCCGTTGCCATAATCTGTCATGGAAAAGTTGTTTAACGAATTAACGGGCAACCAGACTCCGAGGTTTTCATAATAGAATGTTATGTTTTTGGCTAGGGCTGGTCTTCCCTCATTGAAAACTTGACATAATAAACTAACGGATTTCTCCTCATCACCCGTGTAGTAACCCTCTAGTGCAACGGCAGTTGTTACGTTGACAGCGTAGTTTGCTGTAATGTTTGCATTTAATCCATAAACAGCCAGTGAGAAGTTTGCGTAAGCACTTGAAACCCCAAAGCCGCTGGTATCACTCCACGAAAGCCATATGCCATCTGCATAATTTGAGTCGTTTAGAACAGTGAAAGATAAGCTGCATATTCCATACTGATTTAGGCTTCTATAAGCTTCAGAGAGACAGTTCAAGTTTGCATCCAAAACCGATTTTTCTCCGCCTTTTGAGGCGTTTGCCAGCGAGCTTATGACAGTATTTCTTGAGCCTTGTTTTATGGCTAGTATTAATTCGGCTGCAAATTGGTCTTGTGTTGCCGTTTTTTCCCTGCTGACTTCGTAAACATATATTGTTGTTGAAGATATGAGGATTGCTATGGCTAATGCTGCAACTATGAGAAGTTGCCCAGAACTGTTCCTCTTGAGCTTCTGTCCGCACTTTTTCATGTAACCACCGCCAAAAGCAAATGAATTATGTAACAATGAAAAGTTACGCCTTGACTTGCACAAGCATACTCTACAAAGGCAATCTGTTGGCTGCCAAATCCCCCATTAGAAATCATATCAGTGTTTATTTGCTGCATCTGCTCATTGTAAACTGTCATGTTAAAGCATACGCCTGTTGGCAGAATAAGATTAAGGGCATCTCTTAAGCCATTCCAGTTTCCATCACCGATGTATTTGGCGAGGCTTCCATCAGAATCCAACATTATAAGCGCTTGTAACCCAACAGATGCCAGATCATCATTTTTTGTTCTGTTTTGTGTTACTGTTAGATTTGCGGAAATAGTGAAAGCTGAGAAAATTATAAGCACCGATAAGAAGGCTTCAACAATTCTAATTTGCCCTTTATCACGCCCTTTCATTTTCATGAACCTCCAACCCAAACCCTACATTCGTAAAGGGCTGAATTTACCGTTACAACATACCTATAGGCAAAAACATTCGAAAGAGAATTAGAATTCGCAAAATTTGTGCCTATTTCAAGCGGTATCTGTGGATAGGTAACCCATTCGGCGAAGAAACTTGTGGAATTCAAACCAGTTATAACCATCAATGTTGGACTTGAATCAACAAAGTGTGGTATGCCATATTCAACAGATTGGTTGCTGTTCGCCGTCGGCGTTAAGATTGAATAGTAATTGAAGGCTAAAGCGTAAGCGTCCAACAATGTCATTTCGGGATATAGGCAAGAAGCGTTTAAAGTATAATTTAGTGGACTAAGCCTCAGAAAAGTGGCATTGGGATTTGGTTCGCCTGAATTATGCGCAAAAACGTAAGTGCCAAATGACACAATTTTAGTGTTAGAGACGCTTCTTGCAATTACAATGAGAAGGGCGTCTCCTTCAACAGCGTTTGAAAGCGTTACGTTAATGTATGTGTCGCCGCTAGAAACAAAGGCGTCTTTTGCTTCAAAATAGCTTCTTGCAACAACATAGCTTTTCAATTCTGCTTGAACTGGGATTCCCTGCTTTATTGTTGAGATTTCAAATTGATAAGTTGTCTCATTTACTGAAGGGTATGAAGGGTGTGTTGCTGTGAGATTTATTGCAACATCGAAGATTGGTTTCAACTCAATCCTAAAGGACACATCTGGCATTTTTAGGGCTGAAAATATGGTGGCATAGCTTAATGCATACTGATTTTCGCTGTTCAGCCTTGACACTTTATCTATATCCAACTCGTAAGGAGTATCAGAGCCAGCTTTGGCTAAGCCGAAGTTTTCTGGAATTGTTTGGCTGTTTTGTCCCCAATCTTGTGGTTCTCCAACGTTTAGAAGCAAATATTTTGAGATTTCCGCATACCTTTCAGAAATATTCTCGTTGCTAATACTATTTATGTGAGGAGACAAAAGCAGTGAAGAAGCAGCCATAGCTGAAAGTACAAGAAGAACCATTAAGGAACATGCAAAGAAAGTGTCAATGGATATCGTGGGCATTTTAGGCGTCAACCTCTATGGTGTTTATGCAACGATGTTGTACATTCCACCCAGAAAGTTCTGCGAGAGAACAAGCGAAACATAAGCCGTAAGCACAAGCATTGCCGAATACTTAAAGCCAGCAGCAAAAGTTCCCTCGTTAACTTTGCCTACAAAGAATCCTGAAAGCCAACACTGCAATATTATGCCCGTTGAGAAGAGGTTTATTTGGTTCTGCATAACTTCCAATGGCATGGCTGCTGCTCCCGGAAGAGATATTTGCGTTAAGGCGTAAACTGTCATGGCAACCATAGTTGTTGTTAAGGCTATGAGAACACTCCAAACGAAAGCCAAAATAACATAGGGTTTCAAAAGCGACTTCTTGTTAGCCTCAACATCCTTATGTTTCTCACCATAATCCGTCAAAATTTCAAGTGCTGCAGCTGAGCCTCCGCCGATTTTTATTGTTTCAACAAGGATTAGAAAGTTGACGAGAACAGGCCATGTTTGAATTTTTTGTTTAACATTAACAAAGATTTTCTTTAGAGAAACGCCCCATTCCATTTGGCTTCTTATGAGGTTTAATGTTTCCGAAAATTTTCCATAACCACTGCGTTTTGTGGCGTGGATTATGCTTTTTTCGGGTGAAAGTCCAATTTTTCGGGCTTCTGTTACATCTCTTAGAAAGCTTGGCATAAAGTTTTCTGCATCATTGTTTATTTTAGCAATTTTCATGTAGACTATGCTTGGTGGAATGGAAATGGCTAGAAGACAGGCTGTAACAACGAGGGGAAACGTAAGTGGAGTTGTGAGATATTGGAGTTGAGGGAGAAAATATAAGGCTGCTATGAAACTTGAGGTAGCAATTAAAGGCAATATTGTAGCATAGTAGGGTTTAATGGGTCCTATCAAGTTGCTTCGTCTCTCAGCATGGGCAACAATCATGAAAACCAAGGAAATGAGCGGGGTTACAAAGAATATGAGAATGCAAACTGTTGCCGTAGAAATTCCCGGCGTTCCGCTGATTTTCATTGGTTCAAAAATTGATGTAGTTGCAAAAATTATGAAGAGTATGTAAGAACATAGGGTTACGATTAGCATCACTGCGTAGGCTTCCACTAAAGTGCCAAGTCTCTCAATTGAGCGGATTGCCGCTGCACTTTGAACCTCAAAAATTGAACGCAATTTACTCTTAAGATAGCTTACTATGCTTCCTCCGCTTCTGACAGAGGAAACGTATCCTAGAAGGAATTCTCTGTAATTCTTTGACTTGGTTTTTGCAGCTCTTTTATACATGACAGTTAATGGGTCATACCCTAAGACTTCCACTTGCCTAACGATTTCTTTTGCCTCTTTCTGAAAAATTGGCAATAAGTCTATGCTGCACAGTTTTTTCCAACTTTCATAAATTGTCACTCCGCTTGCAGCCAACAATGTGAAGAGGAGAGCGGCGAAGGGTAATTCACGGTCTATTTCGCCAGTTTCTTCCTTCTTGTAAAGGCTCAGCATCCACCCGAAAATTTTCGGCGTCTTAATTGGCATTTGCAATTTTTTCACCACTTTGGTTTTTCCAAAAATTCCCTTTGAAAAAGCTGGGGATTATTGTAGTATTTGCTTAGAACTTTGTTTACGCTTCTGTAATCACGGATGCCATGTTCAACCATGTGAATTAGCACTCTTTTACGGTATTCAAGCTCATCCAAAAGTCTGTCTATTGGAATGTCGAGGCTTGTAGCCATTTTTTTAAGAAGGTAGCTTTCAGAAAGTTTCTCTTGAAACGTATCAGTGGAAGGGTTCCAACTGAAAACTTCTTGGAAAGTATTCGCATCCTTTATCTCTGAAATGCTTATGAACTTCCTACTTGAAAGCCGCTTTCCAGACTCGAGAAAAACTGGCGTTCTCACATGCTTCACATTTATTACGCAGTTCATAAGCGGAATTATTGATGGCGGAATATTCATTGGAGGCTGAGTAAGCCTCTTAATGGCTGTGTCAACATCCTCCGCATGTAAAGTGCATAAACCACCATGTCCAGTGGCTAGAGCCTGAAATAGCACATATGCTTCTTCGCCTCTGACTTCGCCTACAATTATCAAGTCTGGACGATGCCTTACAGCTGATTTGATTAAGTCGTAAAGCGTAATTTCGCCTTCGCTTTCAACTCCGAAGCCTGAACGGGCGATGGTTGATGTCCAATTTTCATGTGGCAAGTTTATTTCGGCAACTTCTTCAACTGAAATCACTTTGTAATTTGGTTGGATTAAGCATGCAATTGCGTTTAGGGCTGTTGTTTTTCCAGCGCCTGTAGCGCCGATAATCATGAGCGACATTTTATTCTCCATTAAGAGCCATAGATAAGCGGCTATGCTCTCGTCTATTGTTTCATTTTCAATCAAATCGATTATGGTGAATGGGTCTTTGCGGAACTTTCTAACAGTGAAAGAAGTTCCATACGGGGTTGTTTCCTTTCCAAAAGAAACAGCTAACCTGTGCTTTTCTGGCAGGGTAACGTCAACTATTGGGAAGGCTATGCTAACGTGTTTTCCAGCTTTGTGGACTACTCGCATTATGAAATCGTCTAGTTCCTGCTCATCTCTGAAGATTATGTTTGTTTTTATGTTCTCATATTTTCTATGCCAAAGAAAAATTGGCTTGTTAATTCCGCTGCATCCAATGTCTTCAACATAATCATCATACATTAGTGGGTCTATTTTTCCATAACCAACAATGTCTCTTTCCAAATAATATAGGACTTTGCGCATTCCAACAGGCGAAATGCCCTTAAAGAGCTTTTGGTGGTTTGAGAGTATTATTGGCATTTGTCTTCTGAAGGATTCTGTTAGAGTTTCTTCGCCTTCTGGTGCTTGAAGTTCATATTCAAGAATGTTTCTTAATCGGAAATAGCCTTCTCTTTCATCCCTATTCAATGGAAGTTCGTCTAAAACGTAAAGGTATTCTAAGGTTTCCTCGTTTTGGACTATGGCGGCGTATGAGAATGGTGGTTTAAGCGGGTAATATTCAACTTCTACGAAACCTTCTGGGACGCTCCATTTTTTAACGTCTAAAAACTCAACAAGTTCTCCTTCACCCTTCAGCATTTCTTGAACTTCTTCGCTTTTTTGTCCCTTATCCTTACGTAACTTGAGGTCAAATTTCATTTTCAGTCACCTTCCCCCGAGCTTTTGAGCTGAATCCTCAAAACGCCAGCCTCAGAATGGCATTCCAATTGTGCGGTTCCATATCCTCCAACATAATAGCCTGTAGCCCAAACTATTTTCGGAAGATAAATGTGCAGCTCTGCACCTTCTATGGGCAGATTTCCGAAGCCTCCCTCTAACCATGCCTTTCCAGAATCGTTACGGAGTTGAAGCCAATACTGTTTGTCGCCTATGGTTGTCGGCATTTGAAGATAAATTTTGGATGTGACGTTTGTGGTCATGGTGAGCGTTACCAGCTTTGTGGTTTCGGCAGCCACATAATCCATAAGGTTCTTTAGTTGTCTCACTTCTGATGAGAACCGTATGGCGTTTGCGTAAGCCATGAATGAGAAGATGAGTAGGCTGCTAACGGCTATTAAAGCGATGAAAGTGTAGAGGTAGCTTGGCGTTATGGATGGCAAATTTTTACACCTCTGTTCTGCTAATTTTTAAGTTGCATACGGTTACCTCAAGGTTCACCAAAGCGCCTTCGGAACTGCTTGAAATTGGAAGCCAAACTGTGCCAGAATTTCCGTCAAATGTGACTTTTAATGCAAGAGAGGAAATCGCATAATCAAACGCATATTGACTTGTGGCTGTTGTAACGTTTAAAGAAGCAACTTTCAAATAGAATTTTCCTTTTAGCATCAAGGTTTGCGAAGAATTGAGGTTTATGATGTTTATGCGAATGAGGTTTAGCGGTTTCCCATGGTCTGAGCCGATAACTGCTACTGTTGCCAAGGGACGATAACAAAGGACCAGAGTTTTTGCTTCTTCGCTTGAAGCCACATAAAGCTGAGACACGGTGGATGAGCTGGCATTTATTATTGGTCTGTCATCGCCCCTCAGGAATGAGCTGTCATAATAAAATTCTGAAGGCTCAAGCTCATACAGAACTTTTCCAATGGAACTGTTGAACACTATGTCAGAAAAGGTTTGCTCGTCAGTGAGGTTTATGATTAGGACTTTGGCTGTGGGTTCTGTTTTAAACATGCCTCCACAATCATCCATGTAAACAACTTGGGAAGCGCCGAAACTCCAAGCCACAGAACGAACTGCATCGTCTAAAGTTTGCATATTCTGCTTAGCCACAGAAGCCCTAAAGTAGGCGCCTCTGGCGCTGATTTTTGTTACGGCTACGCTGTATGTTACGGAAATTATTGCCATAAGCGAGACAAAGAGGATTAGGTATGTGACTGGTATGGCTAATGCCCTTTTTGACCACAAGAAACTTGTTAACTTTTTCCTGAAACTTTTATGAGACAATTGTTTAGCAGTCTCCTCTCTTGCATTTCCAAACAAAAAGCTTTCCATTTTATAGTAAGATAAGATAGTGTGCGTAGAACAAAACTACACATAAGTATCCAAAATCAATACCATAAAAATTGATGCAGAATAGGGAACGTAAACAAAAGAGGGGGAAGGAGAAAAAGGGAGGGTTTACGCTGCTATTGAGCAGCTTCAACATTGACTTCTTTGTAGTACTGAGCATTTGAAGTGAACACTGTAATGCCGACTGTTATACCTACATCGTTTAAGCCGATGCTGTCTGGTTTATCAATGTACAAAACAACAGTCCAACCTGATTTAAGCGTTAAATCACCATCTGCTGCGACAAAGCTTCTACTTTCACCTTGTACGGTATGAGTGAAAGGTGCGGTGGGCTCGGTTGGTGTAACTGTCAAATCGTCTGAAACCGCCATAGTGTTATTTCTATAGTAGTAAACATTTGTCCACGGGCACTCTTGTCCTCGCACGGTAATCTTGTCTATAACAACATCTTTTCCGCCCGTGTTTACGATTACTATGGCGCCTTCAGCCCAATTACCAGTCGTATTGTACCAAATGTGTGGCTTTGTCAAGAACAGTGATTCCTCTTGTACTCGTGTTGTTGTCACATTTATGGCGTAGAAGGTTACAACAGTTGCCAAAAGCACTGAAACCACTAGGATAATGAGCGTTGTCACCACTGTGCTTAATGCTTTCTTATTCTTTAACAAGTTCATTTTTTTCTCTCCGTGCACCAGAATCAGTTTGGGTTTAAATATGATGGTTTGTGCGTAGAACAAAGCTACACATAACTGTAGATGCGTAAAACAATTAGCAAAAATGCCCCAATCGATGAAGTTTAAACGTGTTTAAAGAAATCATACGAAATCTTTATTTTAAAACATGCTTAGCCAAACCATGGCGATAAAAATGAAGGCTTTGGAAATAGCTGAAAGCGCCATCTGCGGCGCACTATACGCTGCAACAGGATACATAATCTACCTCTTCTTGCCAATAACAACTCCAGGCATAGGCATTGTCAGGTTTTGGCCAAATGTTGTTGTTCCAGCACTCTTCGCTGTACTGTTTGGTCCCCTCGTTGGGGGACTTGGAGCGGCAATAGGAATTTTTATTAGCGACGTATTAATTCATGGAGACCCCCTTCTAAGCTTGTGTGCTGGAGTTACAGCCAATTTTATAGGCTTTTACTTGATAGGGTACATTAGTAGAAAGAACATAGACTGGACAAAATTAATCGCCATATCCGGCGTAGGATGCCTAGTGGTTTCTTTCGGCTCTCTTGCAACGATTTCTTATGTTGCCTTACCTCAAGAATATGTTAATGCGCTTAACCTTTTCACTGCGATAATGGTGGCAGCTTTCATAATCTCCATAGGAATTGGATACTTATATCCGGAATGGCGAAACTATGAGGTTGGTTCAATAGTAGGCTTAGTGGTTGGCAGCACAATAATAGGTTTGGTGGTTTGGGCTTACAGTCAAATCTTCATACTTCCAGCAGCTGTAGGAGGTGGTTCCCAGCTACCGTTCTACACTGCTTTAATATGGCTTATATGGACTTTTTCAACAGAGATTCCATTTCTAACGTTGCTTGGTCCTCCTATAATTAAAATTTGTTATCGTGCCTTCCCATCTTTAAGCCCAAAAGAAAAGAGTAGATAATAGTGAAAAGTGCAAAGGCTTTCAGTCCTGCCGGAATTTCAAGCTTCTTTGAGATATGCGACACATTGCCCGATGGGAGTCCAATTTTAAACTTGGAAAGGGTTGGAGCAAGAGGCGGAGGCTTCGGAATTCAAAAGGGGGTAACAACAGAAGTCTCTGCAGAAGAAAATAACGTGAATAGCATTGAGGTTTTTATAAATGGAACATTTGCGCCAGAAGCTGAAACTACCAAAACTGTAGCAGAAATGCTGTTAAGCAAAGCTAACAAATCATACAAAGTTGTGATTAAACATAAAGTGGACGTGCCAATAGGCGCTGGTTTCGGTTCAAGCGCTGCTGGAGCATTAACTGCTGCCTTGGCGCTTTCAAAGGCTTTAGGCTTAAATTTGACTTATAACCAGCTTGGCAGAATAGCGCATGTGGCAGAGGTCAAATGCAAAACTGGTTTAGGCACGGTTGGTCCACTAATGCTCGGCGGATGCATAATAACATTAGAACCTGGCGCTCCTGGAAATGCCATAATAGACCGTATACCAATAACCACAGACTACGCAATAGTTGCGGGAGTTTTTGGACCAATCCCAACCAAGACAGTTTTATCTTCTCAAGAAAAGCGTTCAGCCGTTAACAAGTGGGGAAGGAAAACCCTTGAAAAAATTCTTTCAGAGCCTTCTCTTGAAAATTTTTTGGCTTGTTGTTGGGATTTTGCCCAAAAAACTGGTTTTGCAACCGAAAGAGTTCGCACGTTGGTGAAACTTGCAGAAAAAGCGGACGCCATAGGCGCAGCGCAAAACATGGTTGGCGAAGCAGTTCACGCCTTAACAACGTTAGAAAACGCGGAAAAGGTGGCTCAAGCTTTTAAGCAGATTTTACCACCCAACAACGTGCTTGTGGCTCCAGTTGACATTCAAGGCTCTAGGCTAATAGAGTGATGAAAAGCAATGGAGAGAAAAAAGTTTAAAACTGTGGCTGTGGGTGGCACCTTCGACGAACTTCATAAGGGACATAGAGCCTTATTAATGAAGGCTTTTGAGGTTGGCGAACATGTCTTAATAGGCTTGTGCTCTGATAGGCTTGTGGAAAGTTTAACAAAACCGCATGTGACGGCGCCATACAATGAAAGGCTTAAAGAACTTAAAGAGTTTCTTGGTGAAATGGGTTTCTTGGAAAGGGCTGAAATTATGCCATTAAACGACCCTTTCGGCGTCACGCTATCTGAGGGTTGCGTTGAAGCTTTGGTTGTTAGCCGAGAAACAGAACCCATGGCGCATAGAATAAACGCTGAACGGACAAGAAGAGGGTTGAAACCATTGGAAATTGTTGTTATTGACATGGTTCCGTCAGAGAATCATGCGCCCATTTCCACGACAAGAATTCGAAGGGGCGAAATAGACAGAGAAGGACACATAATAAAAAAGAAAAAGAATGAAATCTGGCTGCAGTGATTAAAGAAAATCATATTCTCTTTAATGTTTAGAACTTATCGAATCAACAAGTTTTTTCAATAATTTTCTGCAATCCTCTATGCCTTTCTTGTCCGTGAGAACTTCACCTCTGAGTTTACCTTTAGCATGGGCTCCAAGCTGGGAATCATATAAAACTAATTTCATTCCAATATTTTTAACTTCATTGCCAACGATAGCTAAGCAATCTTCTGCTCTTTCCTCTGGGTCTGTTACAACGAAAAGGCAAACAGGTTTTCCTTCAAGAGGTAGCGGAAGGGTTTCCTTTACACGCAACTCTTCAATGTAATCAGACTCTACATGCTTTCTAAAATGATGTACCACATCTAATCTCTCCAGAAAGCACAATAGCTCTGTTGGAGCGCCAAATAAATACTTGGGGTATGCGAATATTATGCCATCAGCCTCTTTCATCTTTTCAAGGATTTCATTAAAGTCATCTTGTAATGGACATTCCATGCTTATGCATTTTCCACAAACATTACAAAATTTTAGCTCCTTATCAGCCAATTGAACTATCTCATACTCAATTTCCCTAAACGATTTCAAAGCTTCTTTTGTCAAAAGAAAAGAGTTCCCACATTCCCGTTGCGAACCCACAACAGCCAACAATTTAATACCTTTTCCTTTTTTCACCATAAGGTATCACTCAACCCTTCAACCAATTCAAATAAAAAGTTTATCCAAACCTCCCGAACACTCTTTTTGAGTGCTCGTTGTTTTCTAGATAGGGTCTACTCGGTATTGGTTTGTTTTTGCTTCAAAAATTCTAAAGCTTCCAATTTAGCAGCGTGGCTGAAGCTCTAAATTTGATGTTTATAAACAAGGTAAAAATAAGTGTAATAGATAGAGTAAAGCCTATGCAGAGAACTGGCATTGCACGGCTTCCACTTCATTATGGTAAAGCTCCAAAATGGTTAGTTGTGCGTATGCAAAAATTAGCTAAAGAGATTGTCACAATAATTGTTGACGAGTATGGCTCTGGCGAGTTTCTAAAGCGCCTATCAGATCCATTCTGGTTTCAGGCTTTAGGATGCGTTTTAGGCTATGATTGGCATTCTTCAGGCGTAACCACAGTCGTAACAGGAGTTCTAAAACAAGCCATAATCCCAGAAGAACATGGCATAGCCGTCTGCGGCGGAAAAGGAAGAATATCAAGACAAGCGCCTTTAGAAATTGAAAAGGTAAGCGAAAAATTTGGCTTTTCCAACAGTAAAACAGAAAATTTACGCTACGCAAGTAAAATGAGCGCAAAAGTTGACAATACAGCCATCCAAGCAGGCTACCAATTATATCATCACGCCTTCTTTTTAACCGAAAACGGCGACTGGGCAGTCATCCAACAAGGCATGTGCCCCCAAGACCGCACTGCTAGGCGCTATCATTGGCTTTCAGAGAAAATCCAAAACTTTGTCGTAGAACCGCATAACGCCATAGTAGGCGACGTAAAGCGTGACATAGCCCTAGACATGACGGCGAAAGAAAGCGAAGGCTGCAGAAAAGCCTCGGTAGATATAGTCAAAGATAAGCCGAACAAAGTCATGCGGTTAATCATGTCTGTCAGACCAGCCCACCAAAAATCGCTTCAAGAGTGGCTTCCGAAAACCGCAGAAACCGTATGGAAAGAATATCCCATTGACGTTTTATCTATGCCAGCAAACATAAACTGGAAAGCCCTCCAACAAGTTTACGAATTTCAACCAAGCAATTACGAGGAACTTTTAGGGTTCAAAGGCGTGGGACCAGCCACAGTTAGAGGCTTAGC
>JAVZJY010000022.1:0-17882 GCA_038872535.1 Bathyarchaeia archaeon
CGAAATAACCTCAATAAAGCCAAAACCCTCCTTCTGCAACAATTTTTTAATAGATTGTGTCAGCCTTCGCACATGCAAAGTTGTCCACCTAGCCACATAAGTAGCGCCTGAGGCCGCTGCCAAATGCACAAGATTAAAGGGGTGTTCGATGTTTCCATAAGGGGTTGTGGTAGTTAAAGCCTCAATCGGCGTTGTTGGTCCTTGCTGTCCGCCTGTCATTCCATAGTTGAAGTTGTTTGCACAGATAACTTTAATTCCAATGTTTCTCCGAGCTGCATGTATAAAATGGTTTCCTCCAATGGCAAAGAGGTCGCCATCACCGCTTATAATTACCACTTCAAGCTCTGGATTTGCCAATTTTACGCCAGTGGCGAAGGCTATTGGGCGCCCGTGAGTGGTGTGGAAAGAGTTTGTGTTGATGTATCCGGCTGCCCGTCCAATACAGCCAATGCCGGAAACAACCACAAGCTTGTTTAGGTCCATTTGCAGCTCGTCCACGGCTTGAACAAAACAGTTTAGGATTATGCCGTTGCCGCATCCTGAACACCATATGTGAGGCATCATGGCTTCCCGTAAATATTTTGCGAATGGATGCGCCATCACAGTTTCCATTAACTATTCCTCCTTATTGTTTCGAGAATCTCCATTGGCGTATGCGGTTCTTCTCCCAATTTGGAAAGAAAAGTAACTGGTGTTTCCTTAGCTGCCCTTTCCACTTCTCGAACCAGTTGACCACAGTTCATTTCTGGAACAACTATAGCTTTTGCTTGTTTGGCATTTTTTGCCACGTGATTTTCTGGGAAAGGCCATAATGTGACTGGGCGTAGAAGCCCAGCTTTTATTCCTTCTGCTCTAGCCTTTCTTACTGCGCTTAGTGCTGCTCGGGCGACTATTCCATAGGCTACAACCACTATATCTGCATCGTTTAGCATAACCTCTTCAACCCTGATTATTTTGTCCGCATTTTTCCTAATTTTATCGCATAATCTTTTCACAAGTTTTTGTTGAGCCTCAGAGCTGGATGTTTGGGGATAACCATGCTCATCATGCGTCAAGCCCGTAGCGTGAAAGCTATAGCCCTCGCCGAAACACGCCATTGGCGGAACTAAATCGTCGTCGGGCATAAAGGGAGCATAAGCTTCTGATGGAACGTTGGCTTTTTTGCGGTTCAATATTTTTATCTTTTCAATTGAAGGAATAACAACTTTTTCCCACATGTGCCCAACCACTTCATCAGCCAAAACTATTACTGGAACACGATAGGTTTCAGACAAGTTAAAGGCTTCAATGGTTAGGTCAAACATTTCTTGAACAGAAGAAGGTGCTAAAGCTATGATTTCATAATCTCCATGGGAACCCCACTTAGCCTGCATAACATCCTGCTGTCCAGGCAGTGTTGGCTGTCCAGTGCTTGGTCCCCCACGCATAACATCCACAATGACGCATGGGGCTTCTGTCATCACAGCCAAACCGATATTTTCTTGCATAAGGCTAAACCCGGGTCCGGAAGTGGCTGTCATAGCCTTTAAGCCCGCATAGGAAGCGCCTATAATTGCTGCCATAGACGCTATTTCGTCTTCCATTTGAACGTATATTCCGCCAATTTCGGGCATACGTTGGGCTAAATGTTCGGCAATTTCTGTTGCTGGCGTTATGGGATAGCCAGCGAAGAATCTGCAGCCAGCAGCTATGGCGCCTTCTGCGCAGGCGATGTCGCCGTTTATGAAGTGGCTGCCTTCGAGGATTACTCCCTTTTTATTCATATTTAACATCCTTCTTTACATTGTTTTTCAACAACGAAAATTGCGAAGTCTGGGCAAACTGAAGTGCAAAAACTGCAGAGGATGCATTTGCTTTCGTCAACAATTTTTGGAGGGTGAACGCCTCTGGCATTTATTTCTTCAGATTCTTCCAAAACTTTTTTGGGACAAAATTGGATGCAGAAGCCGCATCCCTTACACTGGTCTTTTAGTATGTGGATTTCTGCTTTTGGAAGTTTCACTTTTTCAGTGTCTAATGGTGTACGCCAAAGTCTTACGGGCATGGTTAACTCCCACCTAGGGCTTTTTCAAAAACTTTTTTGCCATTTTCTATCTCTTCTCTGGTCACTTTTTCCATTATGGCTTGCATTTCGCGGATTTTTGAGGCAAATCTTTCGCCTTCAGCCGCCGAAGCCCACAACAACTGTAACCTTTCCTTGTTTAATCCACTTTTCTCCATTTTCTCCCAGAAACGTTCCACACGCCTTTTAGTATGATAATTGGCATTTATGTAATGGCAATCTCCAGGATGGCAGCCAGCCACCAAAACGGCTGCGGCTCCCCTCGCAAAGGCTCTTTCTATAAATTTTGGAGCCACCCGACCAGAACACATGGTTCTTATTATGCGCACGTTAGAAGGATATTGCATTCGGCTTACGCCAGCAAAGTCTGCGCCAGCATAGGCGCACCAGTTACAGCAGAAGGCAACAATCTTCTTTTCAGCATCATATTCTGTTACAGCATCTATCTGGGCTAAGATTTGTTCGTCTGTGAAGTGATTTTGGGTTAAAGCGTCGAAGGGACATTCTGCTGCACATGTTCCGCATCCGCCACAAGCAGCCTCGATGACTTCTATTCGTTTTAACTCTTTGTTTAATGTTATAGCGTTATACGGACAAACTTTCGTGCATAGCCCACAAGCCTTACACTTATCAGCATAGGAAATTGGCGTTATGGCTTCAACGGTCACTTTTCCCTTAGCCATTAAGATGCCAGCTCTGGCGGCGGCGGCGCTTGCTTGTGTTACGCTGTCTTTTATGTCCTTTGGTGCTTCGGCGCATCCAGCAAAGAATATTCCACCCGTTGCGGCGTCTACTGGTCTAAGTTTTGGATGCGCCTCCATAAAGAAGCCGTCTTGGGTTCTTGACAATGTTAGCAAACGCTGGATGATTTCGCTGTCTTTTCTCGGCTCCAAACCCACAGAAAGGATTACCATGTCAACATTAATTTTGTATAGTTCTTTTTGGAGCGTGTTCTCGCCAACAAGCCACAAATTATGAGTTTTTCTGTCTTCCATTATTTCGGCTGGAAGCCCTCTGATGAATATGACGCCTTCCTTTTTTGCACGCTTGTATAAGTCTTCAAAACCTTTTCCATAAGCCCTTATGTCAACGTAAAAAACGTAAATTTCAGTTTCAGGCCAATGTTCCTTAATGAGGAGGCTATCTTTTATTGTGTTCATGCAGCAAACGTTACTGCAATATAGTCTCCCACTTCTGTCCGACCGGGAACCGACACATTGGATGAAGGCTACCCGTTGAGGAATTTGCATATCGCTTGGTCTTATGAGGTGCCCGCCCGAAGGCCCGCCAGCATTTATTAATCTCTCAAATTCAAGAGACGTTATCGCGTTGGAATATTTTCCATACCCATAATTCGGTAAAACAGAGGGGTCGAAGACATCTGCGCCTATGGCTACTATTATTGTTCCAACCTTAAGTTCTATGGTTTCTGGTTTCATGTCAAAGTCTATGGCTTGTCTTTCGCAAGCCTTTATGCATTTGTCGCAGACGATTACGCCATCTTTGTTGAGGCATCTGCTCATGTCAATTATATATGTGGATGGAACTGCTTGGGCGAAGGGTGTGTAAATGGCATGTCTTATGGCTAATCCAGCGTCAAACTCGTTTGGAGCTATGACTGGACAAACTTTTGAGCATTCTCCGCATGCTGAACAGTCGCTTTTGACGTAGCGTGGCTTTTTCAAAACTTTAACGTTAAAGTTGCCAATATACCCTTTAACATCAACAACTTCGCTATTAGTTAAAAGTTCAATGTTTGGATGATGCCCAACATCAGACATTTTAGGTGCAAGAATGCAGATGGAACAGTCCATTGTTGGAAAAGTCTTGTCTATTCGTGCCATCATCCCGCCGATGCTTGGCTCTTTCTCAACCAGATAAACCTTATAACCAGTATCTGCCAAATCCAAAGCCGCTTGAATGCCAGCCACACCGCCGCCAATCACAAGGGCTTCCCGAATAATTGGCACCTCAATTTCTTCTGCTGGCTGAAGTAAAGCAGC
This sequence comes from Bathyarchaeia archaeon, assembly GCA_038872535.1. GTDB lineage: Archaea > Thermoproteota > Bathyarchaeia > Bathyarchaeales > Bathycorpusculaceae > JASEJA01. Next base: position 4,066 of record JAVZJY010000022.1, read on the forward strand.
CTTAGCCACAGCCATCTTCACAAGGTCTTTAGCCTTTTCAGTAGCCGCTTTTCGATCGTGCAGATGCACCCAACTGCACTGTTCGCGTATGTTAGCCATTTCAAAAAGATACTTGTTTAAACCTGCATCTTCGCATGTTTTTCTAAAGGTGGGTTCATGAAGCCTTGGCGAACATGAAGCTACAACCACACGGTTAAGCCCGTGTTTTTTAATGTCGTTCTTTATCATTTCTTGTCCTTGGTCTGAGCATGTGTAACGGTTGTCTTTTGCTAAAACTACGTGGGGAAGGGTTGCTGCGTATTTTGCTACTTCTTCGCAGTCTACGGAGCCAGCTATGTTTAAACCGCAGTGGCAAACATAAACTCCTATGCGAATTTCACCTTCAGCCATGCAATTACCCTCCTAAAGATTTTAAGTACTTTTCAATTGATTCTGCAGCACGCTTCCCAGCGTTTATTGCTTCAATAACCGTTGCTGGACCCGTAGCAGCGTCCCCTCCAGCAAAAACACCTCGTAAGCTTGTTTCCATGGTTATGGGGTCAACCCAAATAGTCCCATCATCATTTAACTCAATCTCTTTTGGCAAAAATTTCAAATTTGGCGTCTCACCAATCGCCAAAATCACCATATCCGCTTCCTTTGTAAATTCTGAGCCTTCTATGGGAATGGGTTTCCTTCTTCCAGATTCGTCTGGCTCGCCAAGCTGCATGCGAACAAACTCGATGGATGAAACCTTCCCATTTTTTCCCAAAAATCTTTTCGGAGCAACCAAAAACTCGATTTTTACGCCGTCGTTTTCTGCTTCTTTAACTTCCCACGGATTTGCTGGCATTTCTTCCTTCGACCTGCGGTAAAATATTGTAACTTCTTCAGCTTTGTTTTGTAGTGCGGTTCTGGCGGCGTCTATTGCAACGTTTCCGCCACCAATGACAGCGATATTCTTTCCCATTTCCATCTTTTCGCCACAATTAACTTTCCACAAAAAGTCAAGGGCGTGAATTACGCCTTCCAAATCTACACCTTCAACTCTTAATTTTTGGCTTTCATGAGTCCCAACGCCGATAAAAATGGCTTTGTAGCCTTCTTTCCATAAATCTTCAAAACTCAAATCTTTACCAACAGTTATGCCGGTCCTTATTTCTACGTCCAAATTTTTTATGAATTGGATTTCTTTGGCTAAAACCTGCTTTGACAAACGATGCGCAGGAATACATTTCCATAACATTCCACCCGCTTCTGGAAGGGCTTCAAAAATTGTAACTTTACATTTTTTCTGAGCTAGTTCATAGGCAACTGTAAGCCCAGCGGGTCCAGAACCTATAACGGCAATTTTTCTTTGAGAATCTTTGGTCGCTTTTGCTCTTTTTCTCTTTTTAAACTGTTCAAGGCGCATCTGCTCAATCTTTTCAAGAATTTTCTCTTTATCCAGCCCAACACGTTCTGGGTGATAGCAAACTAGAGTGGTTGCAAGCGGAAGTGGAACATTTTCAACTATTTTTTGTAAAGCATTCTCAAGAGGCGCCAAAAATCCATGCTCCACAACTGTTCTCCGCAAGAAGAGAAGGATTTCTGGTATTTTAAGTGCTTGTGGACAATGCCTATAACAGCGATAACACCAAGCACAAAGCCAAAGCTCATCCGAATTCAAAACGCTTTCAGGATTTAAGAAGATTTTTTCCAAAAGCCCTCTAGGGTTGTAGGATGTTCCTAAAAGTTCTGCCATTGGACAGCTGGCTGTGCAGATTCCGCATTCGAAGCAGTACTTTAACTTTTCAATGTCTAAGAGATTTTTGAGGCTTTCTTTAGAGATTATGGTTTCTGTGGTTTGCAACCTTTATGCCTCTTTACTATTGGGTTTTCTCCAAGATATAAACTTTACAAACGTAAAGGTTTTAAACATTGTTAACACACCATCAAATTCACCAAGACAAATTTATAGAACATAAAACAATAAAGATAAGCGAAAAAGGAGGCTAACAAATGAGAAAAGTAAGAGTTGCCATTTTTGGAGTTGGAGCAGTCGGCAGCTTAATTGCAAAGTTTTTGCTTGAAAAAGAAGGCGTGGAAATAGTTGGAGCTATCGACGTTGCGAAGGATAAGGTTGGGAAAGATTTAGGCGAAGTTTTAGGCATAAACAGGAAAGTCGGCGTGAAAATTTCAGATGATGTTGATGCAGTTCTTTCAAAAGCCAAACCAGACATAGCCATCCACGCAACCTCCTCCTTTCTAAAAGACACGCATCAGCAATTAGCCACTCTCATAAAAAACGGCGTCAAAGTAGTATCCACATGCGAAGAACTCTCCAACCCATATTACACTGAACCTAAAATCGCAAAAGAACTCGATGCACTCGCCAAAGAACATGGCGCAACTGTTTTGGGTACGGGCATAAACCCAGGCTTTCTAATGGACACTCTGGTGATTACGCTTACGGCTGTCTGCCAAAAAATAGAAAAAATCGAAGCAGTAAGAGTCATGAACGCAGCTACAAGACGTTTGCCATTCCAAAAAAAGATTGGAGCTGGCTTAACCGTTGAAGAATTCCAAAAGAAAATTGAAACCAAACAAATCACGGGGCATGTGGGACTTGAGCAGTCCATTGCTTTAATAGCTGACGCCTTAGCATGGAAACTTGACAAAATAGTAGCCGAACCAGTTGAACCAGTAATCGCCAAAAAACCAGTAGAAAGCGAACACATAAAAGTTAAGGCTGGGCAAGCTGCTGGTTTGAGACAAAAGGCGAAGGGAATAATGGAGAATAAGGAGGTTATAACGCTCGATTTTCAAGCATACCTAGGCGCTGAAGAAGAATATGACGCAATAACAATTCACGGAATCCCAAACATAAAACAGAAGATTCAGCCATGCGTGCATGGCGATATAGGCACAGTAGCAATGGTGGTCAACGCAATTCCAAAAGTGATTAAGGCACCGCCAGGCTTGCTTACAATGAAAGATTTACCAGTGCCTTCCGCCGCTGTTGAAGACATGAGAAAATATGTTTCGCTGTAAACATGTTATGGGATATAAATTTGAAACTAAAAATAGACATAAACTGTGATTTAGGCGAAAGCTACGGAACATTCAAAATAGGAAACGACGAAAAAATAATGCCCCACATAACATCAGCAAACATAGCATGCGGATTCCATGCAGGCGACCCAACCACAATAATGCAAACCATCAACCTAGCAAAAAAACATGGCGTTGCTGTGGGCGCCCATCCCGGCTATCCAGACCTTCTCGGCTTTGGAAGAAGAGAGATGCGCCTAACTTTAGAAGAAATTAAAAATTACACGATTTATCAGGTGAGCGCCCTTCAAGGCTTCGCAAAAATTGCTGGTTTAAATCTTCAACATGTAAAGCCCCATGGAGCATTATACAATACGGCAGTGAAAGACGTGGAAACAAGCAGAGGAATTATAGATGCAGTTAAGGTTTTAGACAAAAACCTCATAATTTTTGCACCCCCAAAATCAATTTTAGCCAAAACTGCCGCCGATGCAGGATTGCGTGTGGCATACGAATTTTTTGCTGACAGAGCCTACAACGCTGATGGAAGCCTCGTTTCAAGAAAACAACCAAATTCAATCATCACAAAACCGTCTAGAGTTCTTGAAAGAACCTTAAAAGTAATAAGGGAAGGGAAGGTTTTGGCTGCGAACGGTGAAACCGTAACCTTGGGCAAAGTACATACTATCTGTGTGCACGGCGACACACCAACAGCCATAAAATTAACAGATATTTTGAAGAAGGAACTGGTTAAGTCTGGAGTAGAAGTTATGTCTGTTGGCAACTTCATTTAAAGGCTTAACAATGCAAGCGAAAATTTACGCGTCTCCACGTTACTTGCCTTTCGGCGACAGTGCCCTAGTCACCGAGTTTAGCGATGCAATAAGTCTTGAAGCGAATCAAAAAGTTATAGCTTTAAACCAAGCCATTTTAAAAGCCAACATTGTAGGAGTTGAAGAGACGGTTCCAACATATCGATCTCTCCTTATTCGCTATAACCCATTAAAAACCACTTACGAGCAGCTTGTGTTCCAAATCAAAGACATTGAAAAAAACCTTGGCAAGTTTGCAAGAGGAACTGAAGGAAGAAGGATAATTGTTCCAGTGGTTTATGGTGGAGAGTACGGACCAGACTTGGGGTTTGTCGCCCGATATCATGGCATAACGGAAGAAATGGTTGTGAAGTTGCATTCTGAAAGGGAATATAGGGTTTTCATGATTGGATTCGTCGCTGGTTTTCCATATTTGGGGGAAGTTCCAGATGAAATTGCGACACCGCGCCTTGAAACCCCAAGACTAAAGGTTCCAGCAGGTTCCGTGGGCATAGCAGAAAAACAGACGGGAATCTACCCTTGCGAGGCGCCGGGCGGATGGCGAATAATAGGCAGAACACCACTCAAACTCTTCAATCCACTTCAACATCCACCAGCACTTTTAAGCCCAGGCGACACTGTGAAGTTTAAACCAATCTCTGAAAGCGAACTTAAAACAATCGAAGAAGCAATTTTGAAAGGCGAATGGAAACCCACCTTCGAGGAGAAATAAATGCAAGTTTTCCAAGTTTTAAAGCCAGGATTATTCACAACTGTTCAAGACATGGGAAGGTTTGGCTATCTAAAATATGGTGTGCCAATTTCGGGCGCCATGGACACCTTCGCATTAATTGCAGCAAACCTTCTAGTTGAAAATAACCCAAACGACGCTTGCTTGGAAATAACCTTAATAGGTCCAGAACTTAAAGCCCTAACAAAAACCTATATTGCAGTAACAGGCGGGGACGCAGAACCAAAAATCAATGGCGAAAATGTTCCCATGTGGCAAACATTACCAATAAAAGAAGGTGACATAATCTCCTTTGGCAAGATGAAAAGCGGATGTCGAACATACATCTCCATAAAAGGAGGAATAAATACGCCATTGGTGCTTGGAAGCAGATCAACATATGTGCGCGGAGGATTTGGTGGCATAAACGGCAGACACTTGAAAACTGGAGACATAATTGAAGGATTCGCCACTCCGCCGCTTAAAACGGAATATGCAATGCCAGGAGAGTTGATACCGCAATACACGGGCAAATTTGCTGTTCATGTGGTATTGGGACCGCAAACTGCCATGTTCACTGAAAATGGAATAACAACCTTTCTATCAAACCCGTACAAAGTTACATCAGAAGCAGACCGCATGGGATACAGACTTGAAGGCCCAGCAATAGAGCATAAAGCAAAAGCAGACATCGTTTCAGACGCTCTCTTGCCCGGCGCAATCCAAGTTCCAAAAAATGGAAAACCAATAGTGATAATGCGGGATGCCCAAACAACAGGTGGTTATCCAAAAATTGCCGTAGCAATCACGCCAGACATTTCCTTGCTTGGACAGGCAAAACCAAACGACACAATAGAATTTTCCAAAATAACAATGCAATTAGCCCACGAAAAAACAAAAGCCTATTGCCGAACGCTTAACAACCTAAGCAACATGCTGTTGAAGAAGCCATAGCATTTAATTTCAAATAATAATAATTTATAAATTCTGTTCTGATAATAAATTGTTGGAACAATTATGAATAGTGAAGAAATACAAGAGTTACGGCATAACGAGATGATGGCCCTCGTTTTAGCTTGCTTAGGATTGGTCATGATGTTTGTTGGCATAATATTAATGGCAGTAAGGGCATCTCATCTGGAGTGGCGTGGCTAGACATTATGGCAAGTATTCGATTATCCTTATAGAGATGTTGGTTTGCTCTTATTTGTTACGGGCAGTATATTAGGGATATTCTCTTGTGCAATAGGTTTTAATTATCGCCTTAAAAGAAACAAACTTTTAGGGAAGGCATGGTGGAAATAACTTTTTTCTCTGTCTCTTTTATTGATATTTAAAATAAGAGTAATAATTGCGTTAACGTATCTGGTTTTAGTCAAGAAATTGGGGCATTAACGTTTAATAGAAAACTAGCAATTGTTATTGTGGGTGTTTATCGTGAAGACTTTCGCCGGAGTTCATGAGAAAGGAAAATTCTCACTTTCAGAAGCAATAAGAAACGTTAAAAGTTTGCCCAATTTTGAAGAGGCTGGAGCAATTGCCTTGTTTATTGGAGTAGTTCGCGGAGAAACATTGAAAAAGGAAAAGGTTCAGAAACTTGAGTTGGAGGCTTATGAGGAGAAGGCAAATGAGGTTTTAGCCAAAATTTGCCAAGACTTAGAGCGAAGAGAGGGCATAGTAAAAGTTCAAATTCATCATTTACTTGGCGATTTTAACGTCGGCGAAGAAATAGTATATGTTATAGTTGCTGGTTCCCACCGCAAAAACGTTTTTCCAGTTTTAGAAGAAGCCGTGGAAAGATACAAGAAAGAAGCACCCATCTTCAAGAAAGAATACATCATAGATAAAAACGGAAAAACAACTGCTCACTGGGTATCAGAATCATCATCCTCTTTGAAAAAGTGAATTTGGAGAAGGGTTATAAGTAGACTAACGAAATAAAAGTTTAAAAAGGGATGCAAATTTGGAAAAAAGAAGCTACGCATGGTTTGAAAGACGCAGAAGAACAAAAGCTTTAGACTTGGCTCAAGAACAAATAACCAAAGCCTTAGACACAGTAACACTGCTATATCAAGCAATAAAAAGTATGTCAGAAGGAAAAAAGAAAGAAGCACTCCAAAACGTCGAAAACCTCTTTGAAGTGGAAAAAGAAGTTGACAGCCTACGAACAGAAGTTTTTAAAGAATTATCAAAGGGTGCAGCCCTATTCGCAGAATACCGCGAGGACTTAATGCACCTTGTAAAGAGGCTTGACACCCTTGCAGATCATGTGAAGGATGTGGCGAGGTGTATAAAAATGCTTGGAGATGCCCATGTTCCCAAGGAATTGTGGGATAGCACAGTTCACATGACCTCAACATTGGTGGACTGCGCTCACGCATTGCGAGGAAGCCTTGAGAAAATCACTGTAGATGCTGCAGCCGCCATGCAAGGCGCTAAAAAAGTGGAAGAAATTGAACATGAAATTGATGAGGAATATTTGAAAACGAAAGCTTTGTTCACCAAGTTTTCGGACAAAATCAATTGCGGCGCCATGGTAATTTTTGACGATTTAGTCGAGTTTATTGAACACGCTGCTGATATGTGCGCTGATACGGCAGATTACATTGTTATACTTGCAAGCAGAGAATGAAATAAAATGCTGATTGCTCAAATATCTGATGTCCATTGCGGTCCAATGCTTCGCAGAGACACTCTTAGGGCTGGTATTAAAGAAATTAACGAATTGTCTCCAGATGTAGTTCTGGTTTGTGGAGATTTAACGGAAAACGGTTTAATATCAGAGTTCGAAACTGCGGTTGAAGAGTTGAAAAAGCTGAAAGCAGAAAAAATAATTTATGTCAGCGGAAACCATGACTATCGGTCCACTGGCTATCTGCTTTTCAAAGAATTTTTCCCATTCTCACAAGTAACAGAAGTCAACGATGCGGTTATAATGGTTCTCAGTTCAGCCAGACCAGACAGAGACGACGGCGAAGTAGGCCACAGACAAAACCTTTGGCTTGAAAAAACCCTCGAAAAATACAAAGACAAAATCAAAATAATAGCTCTCCACCACCACATAATTCCAGTTCCAGACACAGGCGCAGACCAAATAACAATTGTTGACGCAGGCGATGTCCTAAGAAGCCTCGTAAAATCAAAGGCGAACCTGGTTCTCTGCGGACACCGCCACAGACCATGGAGATGGAGAATCGAAGACATGCTCGTAGTTCATGCAGGAAGCATCTCATGCGAAAAACTGAGAGGCTTCTTCTGCAACTCCTACAACATCATAGAAATTAAAAACAAGAAAATTGAGGCAAAACTGAAAATCGTAGGCGGGGGCTACGTGGACTTTAAAGAAATAGTGAAAAGAAGAGAGATACTGCAAGCATCTGACATTTCACAATACAGCGACTCACTGGCACAATAAACACTAACAATATACAGAATACTTGTGCCCAGACAATATTAAATCGTTCTCTGAAGTATGGCAGAACGACAAGTTTGAAGCCTTACGGAAAGGTCAATGAGGCTTATAGAAATTTTGGAAGGCTTCGATAAATTCTTGTGCAAACTTGTTAGCATATTTTTCTGTGCCTTTATGCTTTCCATCTCGGGTTCGAAGATGATGATAAAACTCGTGAAGAATCACGAAAGGGTCTTCAAGTTTTTCATGGTTCATGACATAGATAGTCTTAGTCTTTGAGACATAACACCCAACTTTACCGCTATGCCTCTTCGGCATTCCAACCTTCAAAAGTGGAACAGCAACACCATAATAATGACTAAGCGCATTCAAAGCTTCATCAGTCTGTTTCATAAGGATCAGACGTACAATTTCAGCCTTAAATGGACGTTCGCGATCAAACATAAGCGTACCCCATGCAAGCTCACATTATTAAAAATATTCGTAATTCTAGTTAAACTTGACTGCAAAAGTTTCAACAGTAAATTAGCAAAGTTTAGAACCATAAAACCTAAAATATGGTTTATTTAGCCAAAATACGCCCGTATAAGGCTTTATTTTTATGTTGATGTGGGATTTACGCACAAATTTACCAGTAAATTTCCCTTGAAGCTAACTATAACTAAACAGCATAAGAAAAGGCGCGGAAAGAAATTTATGTGTGAATTAATGGGAGTTGTTGATAAAATTTAAATCTCGCAGTTTGTTTCAAAAGCGATGGATATAGTGTTGTGACTGCCGTGTCTCTGGCATGTATGTGTTACTACGGTGTTCGAAAGAGTTTGAAGGAAGAAAGTGGTTAAGTGCGAAGAGGAAATACAATGGTTAAAATTGTGGAGGAGGTAAGTCTATGGTTATCGAATTAGCCATAGCTTTCGTTTTAATTTTGGCCGTATCACTTTTAATTTACATGCTTGGTTGTTTATTCGCAGCAAGACCTACATGCAGCGAAAGTGGTAAATTTGTATATGCTTGTGGTGAGAAAGTGAAATTCGGTAAATTGAAAATTAGCATTTCTCATTATAGATATCTCATATACTTTGTAATTCTGGATTCCTCAGTGTTGTTTGCGGCTTTTGCTTCAACGGCACTTAACATAGCAAATGTTTTATTTTTCATACTTTACTTATTCATTGTTTTTATGTCTGGCTTGCTGCTTTTGGATGGAGGCGACCGTTAACGAATTTTACGAGCCTTTTAAAGTGGACGCGACTGAAGTCACCTTGGGTTCTTCACTTCAATTCTGGAGCATGCAACGCTTGCGATATTGAGGTCGTTGCACTTTTAACGCCTAGGTATGATGTTGAACGTTTTGGAATATTGCTGGAGCCTTCGCCAAGACACGCGGATGTTCTATTAACCACTGGTGTTGTTACTCGTCAATGTGCGGATAGATTGAGGCGCATTTATGAGCAAATGCCTGAGCCGAAATTTGTTGTTGCCATAGGTGCTTGTGCTTGTTCTGGCGGGGTGTTTGAAGGAAACTATAATGTGGTTGGCGGAGTCGATAAAATTATTCCAGTTGACGTTTACATTCCAGGTTGCCCACCGAAGCCGGAGGCGATAATTGACGGTGTTGTAAAACTGCTTAATTCGCTCAAGGAGGCAAAGCATGTCGATAAACATTGACAAGATTTTGAAAGCCTTAGGCGATGCGCTTGGGGATAAGATACTCCAAACAAAAACTCTACATCCCGAAAAAACATGTGTTCAAGTTAAAGTCGGAGCCCACAGAGACGCCATAAGAGCTCTGCTCCAACAAGATGAAAATGCGGGGATTTCTGCAATTACTGGCATTGACCTCGGCGAAACGATTGAGTTAATGTATCACATCCACACCTGTAACACAATAATTTCCATAAGAGTCGATATTCCAAAGGAAAATGCAAAAATTGAAAGCATAACCGACCTAGTTCCTGGAGCGAATTTCCATGAAAGAGAAGTATCTGACCTTTTCGGCATAACATTCGAGGGGCATCCAAACCCAAAGAGGCTTATTCTTCCAGAAGATTGGCCGAAAAACGTTTTCCCGCTTAGAAAGGATGTTACGGCGGTAAATTTTCAGAACAAAAAAGAGAATTCTGAAGCTTCAAAGGATGACGTGCAAGTTTCCAACAGCGAAAGGCTAGTAAATATTGTGTTAGGGCCTCAGCATCCCGCCTTGATAGAGCCTGAAAAGTTTTCCTTAAAAGTTGATGGGGAAATTGTGAAGGCTGTTGAGCCTAGAATTGGTTATGTTCATAGGGGGATTGAGAAGGCTGCCGAAGGCCGTACTTATTTGCAGGACATTTACTTGGTTGAGAGAATATGCGGCATCTGCAATGCTTGTCATGCTGCTTGTTTCTGTCAGACGGTTGAGGCGATAATGGGAGTGAACGTGCCGTCTAGGGCCAAGTATTTGCGCACGGTAGTTTTGGAGTTGAATAGGATTCATAGTCACATGCTTCTTTTGGGTCATGCTGGACTTGAGATTGGATATGAAACATTGTTCCATTATATGTGGCGTGACAGAGAGCCAGTATTAGACATGATGGAAGAGCTTACCGGTAACAGAATTATCGCATCATTCATCACTATAGGCGGCGTTAGAAGAGACTTAAAAGAAGAGGCTATTTCGAAAATTAATGCAGGATTGGCAAACTTGAAGGAGAAAATGAGTTTTTATAGGCAGCTTTTTGAGAATGATTCAACATTGAAAATGCGAACAAAGGATGTTGGCGTTTTAAGCAAGCAAGATGCGTTAAAATTGTGTGTTGTTGGTCCTGTGGCGCGGGGTTCTGGTGTGAATATGGATGTTAGAAGGGATGAGCCATACGCAGCCTATAACGAAATACCCTTTAAAGTTATAACTTATGATGAGGGTGACTCTTGGGCTAGGCTTATGGTTCGTTTAGATGAGATTGTTGAAAGCATTAACATAATACACTATGCCCTAGAACATTTGCCAAGTGGACCTTACAGAATTAGGGTGCCAAGGATTGTGCCAGCAGGCGAGGCTATTGGGCGTGTTGAGGCGCCTAGGGGTGAGTTGTTTTATTATATAAAGAGTAATGGAACGGCTTTTCCAGAGCGTGTTAAGGTGCGCACTCCAACTTTTGCTAATATTCCATCTTTTGTTAAGATTGCTGAAGGTGGTAATATAGCAGATGTGCCAGCAAGCTTCGTTAGCCTTGACCCCTGCTTCTCATGCACAGATAGGTAGGAGGATGCATAATGAGTTTTGATTTGGAGTTTCTGTTTCGTGTGTTGATTTTTCCAGGTTTCACTTTCATTTTATTTTTCACGATGTTTTGCGATTGGGTTGAAAGGAAAATTGAGGCTCGGATGCAGAATAGGATGGGACCCACATATACTGGTCCAGCTGGTGTTTTTCAGCCTTTTGCTGATTTTATCAAACTTTTAACGAAAGAGGACATTGTTCCGTTTAACGTAAAAAATTTCGTTTTCAAGTTCGCCCCAATTCTTTCTTTCTCGATTTTTGTTTTCTCATTTGTCTTCTTGCCAATTGATGGAGCGAATGTTATTTTCAATTCAAACTTTGAAGGTGACCTTGTTCTTGTTTTGACATTAATTTCTATTGCTAACTTCTTTCTTTTTCTTTCAGGGTGGTCTTCGATTAATCCTTATAGTGCGACGGGCGCAGCACGAGTTTTGACGCAGTTTTTGGGCTATGATATCCCACTTTTCATTCTTGCTTTAGCTCCTGCTTTTTTGGCTAGAAGCCTTAGTATTTCAACAATAGCCGCTAGCCAGCGTTTTCCATTTGCGTTTGTAATTCCATGGGCTTTTGCGCTTTTTGTGATTACGCTTCAGGCGGAGTTGGAGAAAGACCCGTTTGATGTTCCGCATGCTGAAACTGAAATTGTGGGTGGGTATGAAACTGAGTATACGGGTAGAAGGTTGGCTTTTCTTAAGCTTGCTAAGGATGTGCAAATAGTGCTTGGAGCAGCCGTTGCTGTGGAGCTTTTCTTAGGTGGACCTTATGGTCCTGTTTTTTATGGCTTGCCTGCTTTGTGGTATACTTTGTGGTTTGTGCTTAAACTTCTCGTGGTTGTCGTGCTTACTGAGTATTTGACTTGCGTCTTTGCAAGGTTACGCATTGACCAAGTTTTAGTTGTTAACTGGAAAGTGCTTCTGCCCTTATCGTTGCTTTCTCTTGTTGCGGCTGTTGGCGTGGGCTTTTTGCTTAGTCTGTTTAGGTGGGTGTGAAATGGCTAAGTTATCGCCGATTTTGAAGGAAGTGTTTGTTCACTTTTTTAAGAAACCTGCAACCCGCAAATATCCAGAAGAGAAGCCGCAGGTCCCCGCTGGTTTCCGCGGTAGACAAGTATTTGATATAAGTCTCTGTATTAGTTGTGGCTTGTGTTCTAGGGATTGTCCCGCGAAGGCTATTGAGATGGTTGAGGTTAATGGAAAGTTGAGGCCGCTTTTTCATTTGGATCGCTGTATATTCTGTTATCAGTGTGCTGAAAGTTGTCCCAGAAATGCGATTAAAAGTTCGGAGATTTTTGAGTTGGCCTCAACAAATAAATCCGATTTGGTTGTAAAGCCTAAAGCAAACCGTACGAGTGGGGGGGAGCCAATAATATGATTGTTGAATTGATTGCTGTGGGTTTAGTTGTTTCGGCTTGTTTGGCAATTTACCTTGATGAGGCAGTATATTCCATCGCTTCTTTGGCTTGCATGCTTGTTTTAATGGCTGTTTTGTATGCTTTAAACGAGGCTGTCTTTGTAGCTGTTTTTCAGTTGGCTGTTAGCGCTGGAACCTTGGCTGTTCTCTTCTTGGTCGGCGAAATGCTAAGTGAGAAACCAGAAAAGGAAAAGTCTTTAAAGAAAATTTTTCCTGTTGCCTTGTTTGCGGTTGTTTTGTCTCTTTCGTCCATTTTCTTGTCTGTTGCGGTTACGCCGGCTAATGTTTACCCTGGTTTTTCTTTTGCTGATGCACTTTGGGATCTGAGAGCTGTAGACGTAATACTGCAGGGTTTGGTTATAATGACTGTTGCTCTGGGCATTGCCATAGTCCTCTATGAGCGAAGGGAGGATGAAAGCTGACGGATTACATGATTTTGTCGGTTATTTTGCTTGCTGTTGGCATTTACGGCTTGTTGACTAAGCGTCAGCTTGTTAAAGTGTTAATTTCCATTGAAATTATTGCAGTGGCGGCGTCGATGAATTTTGTGCTGTTAGCTTCTTCTTTGAATAGGGCTTTAGGCGAAGCATTTCTGATACTTGCTTTTTCCACGGACACTTGTGTAACTGCCATAGTATTGGCTTTGCTTGTTATAGCCGTCAAAAAGTATGGAACATGCGACATTAGAAAGCTGGCAGAAATAGAGCGAAGCGTAGATGAGGAGCAGACAAAATTTGAAGTTGAATCCTGAAAGGTTCTTCGAATCTGCGAAGTATTGGTTTTTGCCCTTAATTTTAGGCTTTATAATTGGATTAGCCATATCCATCCTAGTCTACATTTACAAACTGCTAAATTTTGTATCTTTTCTTATTGTAAACTGGAATGCTCTGCTTCTTCCGGCGTCCACAAGCATCGCGCTTCTCGGGGGATATCTAACAATAAGACTTTTGGCTGAAAACAAAGAGTGTGGTTGTGGAACAGAACTTGTAATTGAAAGATACCATTTTAAAAACGGCTTTGTTAGCTTGAGAGACACCATAGGCAGAACCTTAGCTTCTGCGATAACGATAGGTTTTGGCGGAAGTGCTGGATTAGAAGGCCCAAGTCTCTTGTTGGGCGGAGGAATCTCTTCATTTGTCACCAGGAAGCTAAAGTTAGGTCAAAAAGATGTTAAGACATTGT
>JAVZJY010000023.1:0-17696 GCA_038872535.1 Bathyarchaeia archaeon
GTGACCGCTACAATAAACCGAGACTTTTTTGACGCCGCCAACTTTCTTTGCTGCTTCTTTAACGTCTATGGCAAGTTTAAAGGCTATAGGACAGAAGGGACTTGATGGAATAAACTCCACCTTAACAACGCCTGGTGCTTCTTCTTTCACATCCTTAACCATGTGCATTTCAGCGAAGCTTAAGCCAGTTTCCGGGTCAACAACCTTGCCAACAGCTTCCCGCACCTTATCTTCCAATTCTGTCAAACCTTTTACACATCCACTTATCTTTTCATACACAAACGTTAATGTGCCATATAAACTATTTATCTGAAACCACGTTTTTGTCCATTCTTTTGTTGAACATTCGCCAGCTTAGAGCCATAGTTTTCGGATGTGAAGCTTTAACCTCATCCAGCCGTGGAACAGTAGTGTTGTGTGGCGCTTTTAGAACAGCTTCTGGATTTGTATAGGCTTCTTCGCAGATTTTCTTCATGGCATCTACAAATCTGTCTAACTCTTCTTTTTCGAAGGTTTCTGTTGGTTCAATCATTAAGGCTTCTTCAACAATTAATGGGAAATATATTGTTGGTGCATGCAATCCATAATCGAGAAGGCGTTTCGCAATGTTTAGGGCTGAAACTCCAGTTTCATTTTTTAAAGGCTTAGCGCTAAAGACACATTCGTGCTTTCTTGGTTTTTCACTATTGTATGGAAGGGTTAAACCCTTAATCCCTTTCAGTTTTTTAAGAAGGTAGTTGGCGTTTAAAACAGAAACTTCAGCAACTTCCCTTAAACCCTCAAAGCCCAAACTTAAAATGTAAGCATAAGCCTTCAGCAAAACAGCGACATTCCCATAAAAACTGCGAATCTTCCCAACACTATGGGGCTTATCATAATCTAAACGGTAACGTTCACCATCAAAAACTATGCGAGGAACAGGCAAAAACTCCGCTAAAATTTTTGAAACGCCGACGGGTCCACCGCCAGGACCGCCACCACCATGGGGTGTGCTGAAGGTTTTGTGTATGTTTATGTGGACTATGTCGAAGCCCATGTCTCCTGGTCTGACAACGCCCAAAAGCGGGTTTAGGTTTGCGCCGTCATAGTATAGGAGTCCACCAGCTTCGTGGATGGTCTTGGCTATTTCTTCAATGTTCTTTTCGAAAATTCCGAGAGTGTTTGGGTTTGTTAGCATTAAACCCGCAGTTTTTTCAGAAACTGCAGCCTTTAAGGCTTCTAGGTTGACGCATCCTTCGTCGTCTGAGGGGACAACAACAACTTTGAAGCCAGCCATTGTTGCGCTCGCTGGGTTTGTTCCATGAGCTGAGTCTGGGATGATGACTTCGCTTCTTTTTTCACATTCACCGTTCATTTTGTGGTATGCACGCATTAGCAGGGCTCCTAAAAATTCGCCGTGGGCGCCTGCGGCTGGATGCAAGCAAACTTCATGGGTGCCAGTTACCTCTGCAAGCCAACGCTCGAGTTTGTAGAGGATTTCAAGGATTCCTTGCACTGTGGTTTCGTCTTGGTATGGATGAAGATTGGTGATGGTTGGCAAATTAGCGAGTTGCTCGTTTATTTTTGGATTATACTTCATTGTGCAGCTTCCAAGCGGATAAAAGCCCGAATCAACTCCATAGTTCATTTCTGACAAGCGTATGAAGTGGCGTGTTACCTCTGCCTCAGAAAGTTCAGGAAGCCTAAGCTGACTTTTGCGGAGCATATTTTGTGGTATAAGCGCATCCGCTTCGCCAACAGCCTTCTTGATTTCTTCCTCCAATTTCGGCGGAATATGTCCCCTTCGCCCTTCCCTTCCAATGTTGAAAATTACGGGTTCGTTCCAGTTTGCTTGTTTAAACATGCTTTCACCTTCTAGCCAAAATCTCGCTTAAAGCCTCTATCAAGCGGTCAATTTCCGCTTTTGAATGGATTTCAGTTACGCAGTATAGTGCGGTTTCGCCCAATTCTGGAAACTCTTTAGAAATGTCTTTGCCGCCGTGGATTTGACGCTTCAAAAGTTTCTCATGAACCCCTTTGACGTTTAAACCAGTCCCATCAAAATTTACTGTGAACTCTTTAAAGTGAGCGGATTTGAAAACTGGCGCTTTAACGCCGTCTATTTTTGAAAGCTGGCGCATGGCGTAATTAGCCTTACAAACAATTGTTTCACCAAGCTCCTTTAAACCTTGGGGTCCAAGCAGAGCCATGTAAACTGCGGAGGCTACTGCACATAGGGCTTCGTTGGAGCAAATGTTGGATGTTGCCTTCTCACGCCTTATGTGCTGTTCTCTGGTCTGCAAAGCCATGCAAAAACATTGCCGCTCATTGCCTACACTTGTTGTTAATCCAATTATGCGACCAGGCATCTGCCTAATCAAATTCATGTCATCACGGCAAGCGAATATCCCCAAAAGTGGACCGCCAAAATTCATGGAATTTCCCAAGGGCTGCGCCTCTCCGATGACAATGTCTGCGCCATAATCGCCTGGCGGCTTCAAAATTCCAAGCGAAATTGGGTCAACACCAGCCATGAATAGAGCGCCATGAGAATGCGCTTCCTTGCCGATTTCGTCAACTTGCTCTTCAATAAAGCCCATATAGGAAGGGTTTTCAATGTAGACGGCTGCTGTTTTGTTGGAAATTTTGTTCCTTAAATCTTCAAGGCTTATTTGTCCAGTTTCCCTTTCATAGGCTAATTTTTCAGTTTTTATTCCAGCCGGCTCAACATAAGTTTTAAGTGTTGCAGCCCTTTCTGGATGAATAATCTGTGGAATTAATATTTCGTTTCTTCCAGTAACACGGGCTGCCATCCGCGCCGCTTCGCCTAACGCAGAAGCCCAATCGTACATGGAACAGTTTGCAACATCCATGCCCGTTAACTCGCAAATCATACTCTGATATTCGAAGAGGGCTTGAAGCATTCCTTGGGAAATTTCTGGCTGGTAGGGCGTGTATGCGGTTAGGAATTCGCTGCGTTGGACAATTTCTTTAACAACTGCTGGAATGTAATGGGGCCAGCATCCAGCGCCCAAAAAAATGGGCATTTCATTGCATGTTTTGTTTTTTGAAAGTAAAGCTTCTATGTGCCGTTTGACTTCAAATTCTGGTAATGGGGTTTGCGGAATGTTTAGGGGTTTTTTTAATCTGTATTTTTCTGTAACATCCGCATAAAGCTCATCTATGCTTTTAATGCCAATTTCGCGCATCATTTCATTTTTTATTTTTGACTGAGAATTTGGTATGTAAGGATGATTATGCTTCTCCAAGGTTTTCACCGTTTAGAGTTAAACACTAAATTGTTTGGCTTCTTTAAGCTTTTCAGCTTTGGGAAAGGGTTTAATATTGTATTCCTTTTGTTGTAACCATTTCCTTCGGATATTTGACGTCTACAATTTCGTTTACAAAATCTGCTCTTTCTAAAAGTTCTTTTGGGGCGAACCTTCCAGTCAAAACCACATCAGTCTTCTTTGGAATTTTGTCCAATAACGCCAGAACATCCTTTACCTCTAAAAGTTTGCAGTATAAGGCTAAGTTAATTTCGTCTAAGACAAGTAAGTGCGGTTTTTTCTCCTTGACAATTTTTTCTGCGAATTTTAAGGCTTTGTAGGCTAGTTTTTTGTCTTCTTCGCCCAAATTGCCTAGCCCATGCCATCCTCTGCGTCCGAACTGGTAAATTTCATAGTAAGGCGAAAGCATGTTGCGAATCTTGTATTCGCCGGTCTTTTTCCACCATTTTAAAAATTGGATTATGACAACTTTCCTTTTATGTCCAACCGAGCGTAAGGCTAAACCTAAGGCGTTTGTGGTTTTTCCGGCGCCGGTTCCTGTGTATAGGTAAATGTAGCCCATTTGCTTTTTCCTTCATGTGTTTGTGTTGAATATTATTATAAGTCTTAAATATGATTATGCCTCATTTATCCTTTGGAGAAAATACATGGCATACAACTATGAAGAGCTTTTGAAGAGGGCGCGTTCTCAGATACCTGAAGTCTACTCTAAAAAGGAAAGGCTGGAAATTCCAAGGCTGAATGTTTCTGTTATTGGCATGCGCACTATAGTTCACAATTTCAAGGAAATAGCTGACACTCTGGGGCGTGACCCCCAGCATTTGTTGAAGTTTTTGACGCGGGAGTTGGCTACGGCTGCGACTTTGCAGGAGCAGAGGGCTATTTTTAAGGGAAAATTTTCCCAAGAAACTTTTAATAGACTTTTGCAGCGTTATATAGAAAACTTCATTGTATGCCCAGTCTGCAAACGCCCAGACACAAAAATTGTAAAGGAGAAACGCCTATACTTTCTAGTGTGCGCAGCCTGCGGAGCAAAATCTCCGGTGCAACAACTTTAAAATGAGCGGCTAACTTTGGAAGTTTACATGAACCTTAGAAAAATCGGGAACAATGTGCTTTTAGCTATATGCGACGCTGAAATCCTTGGAAAAACGTTACGGGAAGGAAAAATCGTATTCACTGTTAAGGAAGAATTCTATAAAGGTGCAAAAGTCAGCGCTGAGGAGGCTGTGGAAATGATAGCCAACTGCACAATCGTAAACATGGTTGGTAAAAGAATAGTTCAGAAAGCCATAGAAAAGGGGTATGTGCATCCAGAAGCCGTCCTAAACATTGAGGGAATTCCACACGCTCAAATAGTAAAACTTTAGCAATCTAGAAGTAGCATGCTTTTAAGGAAGAATGTATACTTCATTTAAGGAAAACATTTGAGGTGCTTGTTTGGGTAAAAAGAAAGTCCTAAGCGAAGAAGAATTAAGCGAAATGGTTTATCCTACGGCAAACGATGTTTTAGGCGTAGCCGTTAAACTTTTGGGTTTTGACCGTGTTCTTGTTAAATGCCAAGATGGAAATGAACGTTTGTGCCGCATTAGGGGTAAGATGAAGCGCAGGGTTTGGATAAGAGAAGGCGATGTGGTCCTTGTTTCTCCATGGGATTTTCAGTCTGATAAGCGAGGAGATTTGATTTGGCGTTACACGAAAGCCCAGGCGGAACTGCTCCGCAAGAAAGGCTATTTAACAATTTAGTTTTGATATTATGGTGGAAAACTGGTGTCTCATAGGAAAGTTATTGAGGAAAGGCTTCATAGGAAAGAGAAAGAGTATGAAACTGAACAGTTGATGAAGGAAAAGCGAAGCGAAGAATACGAGGTTTTGGAAGAGGTTTTTGACCGTTCAACCCTCATGGTCATTTACGATTTTCTAAACAAGGGAACGATAGACGAAATTCACGGCGTTGTCAAAGCTGGAAAAGAGTCAAGGGTTTACTGGGGAAAGGATAAAGCTGGAAAAGAGTTAGCCATAAAAATTTACTTAACAGTCTCGGCGGAATTCCGCAAGGGCATGCTCAAATACATAGAAGGCGACCCAAGATTTAAAGGAGTTAGACACGACACACGCTCATTAATCTTCGCATGGGCTCAAAAGGAATTCAAAAACCTTGAACTGGCAACAATGGCTGGAGTCCGCGTTCCAAAACCCATAGCCGTAAAAAACAACGTCCTAATAATGGAATTTATAGGAGAAAACGGCGTAAGCGCCCTATCCATGAAAGAGCAACCGCCAAAAAACCCAGAAAAAACCTACAACACACTCTTAACGTATTTGAAAAAACTTTATACAAAAGCTGAACTTGTCCATGGAGACTTAAGCGAATACAACATTATGATTTGGAAAAACCAGCCAGTAATATTTGACATGTCGCAAGCTGTTCCGCTTTCGCATCCCATGGCAGACTTCCTCCTACACAGAGATTTAACAAACCTAAACAAATTCTTCAGCAGATTAGGCGTCAATGTTCTTTCCACAGAAGAATGCTATAGGAGGATTACAGAAAATGGCAAGACCAAGCACATTCCTTAAAATCCCAAAAGAACGGGTAGGCGCCCTAATAGGACTGGACGGAAAAACCAAGAAGATTATAGAAGAGAAGCTTTCAGTTGAACTAAAAATAGAAAGCGAAACAGGAGATGTTACACTCATGCTGGCTGAAAATGCCAACGACCCTTCACTGCTTTTTAAGGCAAAAGATGTTGTAACAGCCATTGGAAGGGGATTCTCTCCGGAACACGCCTTCCGCCTAATCCATGATGAAGAAGCCATATTAGACGTTATAGACTTGCGGACAATTTTTGGAAGGTCCGAGTCAGACATAAAACGTGTTAAAGGGCGAATAATTGGGATGAATGGAAAAACCCGCAAGATAATAGAAGAGCTGACAGACGCCAACATATGCGTTTACGGACACACAGTAAGCATAATCGGAAACATCGACCAAACCCAAGCAGCAAGGGAAGCCATCCAAATGCTCATCAACGGAAGCCAACACAGCACAGTATACCGCTTCCTCCACAGAAAACGCAGAGAACTCAAAAAGAAAATGCTTGAATTATGGAAGAAACCATCAGATTCTTAGAGAAAACAATCATACAAAGAATGCCAACACCTATTACTCTCATCCTCTTCTGCTTAAAACTTTGCGCTCCAAAACAGAGGCGTTAGAAGGCATAGCGCACGCAAAAACCTAGAGGGGAGGGGGCTATAAAATCCTAGGAGTAGCTATCTAGGAGTTAAATTCCACAGTTTGGCGAGCTCTTCGCACTCAAGATCCCAATCATTTTTGTTCAGCGGGGCCAGAGTCGTCATCGCTTCGCCAAGAAAAGTTTTATGCACTCATAAATAAAAGGATATAGCTCTATTGGATAGTCATCTTGAAAATTGGCGTGCCTTATTCAAGGCATCCACTAGTATTCCAGTAATCAATGCCGCTAGGGCAATAAAATATAGTGTTGGCATGGCGTAAAACAACAGATTATCAATGGTGCTTCCCTCTTGTATGACTGTTGATGTTCTCAGCAATCCGCTTGCCGAACCGAAAAATAATGCAATCCACCCAAGTATCCAAAAGCGAGAAGTATACCTCCAACCTTTTTCAGCTATGGCTGATTTCAAACGGTAGAACCAGTAGGCTATCATAAGGCTTGACGTTATTAGTCCAGCAACGAATCCGGGAAGTATCCACCACATGAGCCAGTACCTTTTGCCATGAAACTTTATTGCTGTGTAGGGATAAAAAGTTATAGTGCTTGCGCATGTGTTGAATAGTCATGTTAAAGCGTATTCGTGTTGTGCCATTGGCTGCTGAAAGTTTCGGCGTTAGATCCATGTGCACTTTTGTTGAAACTCCAGACATCCGCATTCTTTTGGATGCTGGGGTTTCGCTTTGTCCAAACCGTTTCGGCTTGCCACCGCACCCCATAGAATTTAAAGCCATAATAAAAGCCCGAAAGAAAATTGCAGAAGCCGCTGAAAAGGCTGAAATTGTAACCTTAAGCCACTACCACTTTGACCACCACACGCCTTCTTATGAGGATTGGCTTTGCAACTGGACAGCCAAAGACGAAACAGCCAAGCAAATCTACCAAGAAAAAACGGTTCTGATAAAAAATCCTAAAGAGAAAATCAATTTTAGCCAAAGGCGGAGAGGATGGATTTTTCAGAAAACAGGCGGAAAATACGCAAAAAAACTTGAAATCGCAGATGGGAAAACCTTCCTTTTTGGAAAAGCCACAACAGTTAGGTTTTCAGAGCCCGTCTTTCATGGACCAGAAAATTCGGCTTTAGGATGGATTTTGATGGCAATCATCGAATGTGAAGGTGAAAAGTTCATGTTTGCTCCAGACGTTCAAGGACCTATGGCGAAGCAAACCCTTGAAATAATCGAGAGAGAAAAACCCCAACTATTAATGATTGGTGGACCACCGTTATATTTAGCTAGATTCAAGATTGATGAGAAGCAAATTCAAACTGGAATGGAAAATTTAGAAAAGGTTGCAGGCGTTTCGCAGATGGTTATTTTGGAACACCACATCTTAAGAGACGAAAGCTGGCGTGAAAAAGCAAAAAGCGTTTTTGAAAAGGCTCAAAATGTTGGATGTAAAGTCTTGACAGCGGCAGAATTCCTAAAGGAAGAGAACGCCTTCTTAGAAGCTGTTAGAAAAAGGCTTTATGCTGAAAATCCGCCGTCTAGGGAATTTGAAAAGTGGATGAATGCAAGCATGGCATTTAAAAAGCGTGCTAAGCCTCCAGTGTAATCATTTAACAAACTTTTCCAGTTCAGCCAAGTCTTCCTTTAAACATTCAAAGCGTATTCCATAAAAAGGCACAGAAATTCCACACTCACGCAGCTTTAAACATAATTCTTCCATAAAAATGCCTGAAATTTCATTTACGCCACAACTTGGACTCCCATCAACACCCAAAACAAGTTCCAATTTCACTCCGCAATTTGCATATTCTCGCACTTGATTCGCAAGCTCCACAGCCATTCTTCTGCACTGCCGCCTAAATCTGACATTGTCATATTGCTCTCTGGTTTTAGGTTTCCTTAATGCGCCAGCGTAGGCAATTTCTGGGCACGGCATCTGAATAATGCCAATTCCCCTAAGCGTTAAAAATTCAACAATTTCGCCTATCACACTTGACCTCTTCGCCAAACCCATTGCACGAGAATTTTGATTCAGTAGGCAATGGGCAACTAAAGCAATTTTTCCACCTCTCTCATCCTTAAACATGCCATTCACATTATGTGGAAATTATTTTCGTCTGGTCTTCCCTTATGCTTTCAATCATGTTTTCAACCATGTCTTTTCTTGTGGTAAGTTTGCCGATGACGTGGTGGCTTCCACCGGTTATTGAAGCTATAATTTTTGTCACTAGAAAACCGTAGGTTTCGCGTCCATAAAAGTGAGGGTTTGTGTTTACAACTATTGTGTGAATTCCTTCGCGCTTAATCATTTTCGCAACAGATGTCACATCTTTTATGGCTAAATCTTCATATTCTCTAACAATTATTCGAACCTCCTCTATGAGCCGAACCTCACCAGTTTCGATGCTTCTTTTTAATGGAACGTTTGCGCTTCCATCAGTTATTAAAACCATCACGGGTACCGTGGAAGAATCCCTTCTCTTAGCTTCTTTCAAAACTTCCCAAGCCTTCAACATTCCAGCAGCTAATGGCGTATAACCGCTTATGCGCAAATTCAACAGTTTATTAGCCACAACTCTAAGATTTGTTATGGGATGTTGAACAACAACAGCGCTCGTGCCTTTCAAAGCAACAATTCCGATGCGATCTCTAAACCTGTAGGCGTTGCCGTGAAGCTTAAGCAAAGCTTCTTTCACGGCTTCAAGACTCAGAAGCATAGAACCACTTAGGTCAACAACAAAAATCATCGTTAAAGGCGCCTTATAACATCTCAACTTTTCACGCACATCCTGCAAGCAAATCTTCAAAGAAATCTCCAAAGGTTTTTCCCGACTCCCCTGTTTTCGTGCTGCCTCGCGAATAGTTGCTGGAAAATGCACATCTGCGGGTTTTCCTTGTGGAATCTTCCATCCGTAAGGCTTGCCCTTGTGAAGAGTTGTTATTGCTTGAGCGTGCCTTCCAGAGTAAACGCCTCGCTGTCTGGTTTTGATTTTTCCCATCTTTAGAAAAAAGCTGGATGGAGAAACCACTTTTCTTTCTAAACTGCTTATCACCGGAAAACCCTTGGAAACTTCTGATGTTTTGGCTGCATCGCTGACTGTTGGAATTCCTTTTAAATCGCTCTTTCTCTTTTCGAATTTTTCCTCATATGTTTCTCCTTGTAGCCTATCCGAACCCTTCTGAAAGCCCTCGCTCATAGGAGCGTTTTTAGGACTCCTTTTCAGCTTTTTTCCAAATCCGAAAATTACTCCGCCAAAAATTCTATTTAAGAAAAAAAGAAGACTTGCACGCTTTCTATTTAGCTTTTTAAGAAAATTTTCTTTGTGAGCTTTCTCCTCTTCTTTTTCTGTGGCTTCATTTTTAGCCCAGAAAACAGCTTTGCCCTTCAAAAATTTCCTTTTTTCAACCTCTTTTTTTGTCATTTCTCCTGTTTTTTCAAATTGAAAAACCTTCTTTACAGTTGCTGTGAAAACCTCTCTTATTTCTTGAGGTGCCGCCGGCTCTAGGAATCCGCCCTCTCTTGTTCTGTGACTTAGAGCAAGTTCAGCTGCAACTAGAACATCATCTAATGTTACTTCTGTTCTGTTTTCAAATGCTGCTAGGGCTGCGGCTGCCTTTGCGATAACTATATCTGGGCGTAAGCCGTCAACTTTCAAGTCTAAACAAGCTTTGCAGACTCCTTCAAGAAGATTTTCTGGAACAACCACATCTTTTAACACTTCTTTTGCTTTTGCTATCCTATCACGCAATTCCTGTTGTAGCGGTTCAAATTTTTGATAGAATTTTTCTGGGTCAGCCTCAAACTCCATGTTCCTCTTAACAATTTCAATTCTATCCTCAACAGACGTTATCCTATCCACAGTAACTGACAGCGGAAAACGGTCGAGAAGTTGTGGTCTTAATTCCCCTTCTTCTGGATTCATTGTTCCAATAAAAATGAAGCGGGAAGGATGACTTACGGATATGCCTTCCCTTTCAACAATGTTCCATCCGGTAGCTGCAGCATCCAGTAAATCGTCAGCTATGTGGTCTGGAAGCAAATTAACCTCATCCACATACAATATATTTTGGTTTGCCTCGGCTAAAATTCCAGGCTCCAAGGCTTCTATGCCATATTTTATAGCCTTCTCCACATCCAAACTTCCAATAACCCTATCCTCCGTGGCGCCCAGTGGTAGGTCAACAACAACCATCTCCCTCTCTTCAACCGGCAGCTTTTCGCCCCTCTTGTATTTTTCGCTGCATTTGGGACACATATTAGACGGGTCATGTGGGTTGCAGTTGAAGGGACAATCCTTAACAACTAAAATTTTTGGAAGAATGTCAGCCAAAGCCCTAACAATAGTGCTCTTTCCAGAACCCTTAGGCCCCTTTATGAGGAGACCACCAATCTTGGGATTTATGGCATTCACTAAAATGGCTAGTTTAAGCCTGTCCAAACCCACAATTGCAGCAAAGGGGAAGACAAGTCTTTTCCTTTGAGTGCTCAAGGTAACTCGTAATTTATATAACAAAAGCTAATCTATTAGCTTTGTCGCTCTGGCATCAAACCAGTTTCAAAGCCAACCAACTCCTAAATGAAGAAAAACTATGTGGGGCCGGGGCCGGGATTTGTTCTCCAGAGGGCACAAACCTTCCAGATTTGAACCCGGGCGCTAGGCTCCACAGGCCTATAGGCTACCAGGCTACCTCACCCCGGCCAATTGTTTATTGGTTTCTTCCTAAGTTTTGTTGTGTTTGGGAATTATTTATGTTTACGGTGAAATGAAAGGGTTCAGTGGAAGTCTTTATTTAGAAAAGCTTCAGTTTTAATCTTTAATGACTTGGCAAGATGAGTGAATTGCAAGAATCAAAGAAGAATATTCAAATTGCCCTTTTAGGAGCTGCTCACTCTCTTAATCATTCACTGTTCGTTATTGCGCCACCTTTGCTGAGTCTAATTATGAATGACCTAGGCGTTTCAAAATCCGTTATGGGAGCGGTGGCAACAATTGCATCCATGCTTTATGGCGTTGGAGCTTTGGTTGGTGGTCCTTTAGGCGACAAGGTTGGAGAAAATAGGACAATAACGTTGTGTTTAATGTTTTCGGGGCTTTCTACATTCATTATGCTTGCTGCTTCAGCCACTCAGAGCATTTATGTTTATGCTGTTGCCTTAATTTTGATGGCTTCTTGGGCAAGCCTTTACCATCCAACCGCAAACTCGTTAATTTCGAAAGCTTTTAAGGGCAGAGTTGCTGAAACCATGGGTTTGCATGGTGTTGGCGGAACATTAGGCGTTGTATTAACTCCCTCAATAGCTTGGTTTTTGGGCGTAAATTTTGGTTGGTCTTGGTCTTTCATTGTTTTTGGAGTATTATGCATTTTGCTTGCGTTGATATTTCTTAAAAATTTTAACAAAGTTCAAAACAGGGATGGAAAAAGTGGAACAATTATGGAAGCATTAAAAATTCGGGAACTCTGGATTCTGTTGATTTTTAACATAGCCATAGGATTTTTCATGAAAGGTGTGGAGCTGTTTTTCCCAACATATCTTGAAGAGAACAGAGGGATAAATTCCATGTGGGCTTCAATAGCCTACACAATACTTTTGGCTGTGGGCGTTCCCGGGCAATGGATTGGAGGGAAAGCCTCTGACAGGGTGGGTTCAAAAAAGGTTTTAGTGGCTACATCCTCAGGCGTCTGTATAAGCCTCTTATCGCTTCTGCTTCTTCCAGCTTACAATGTGGGAATAATAATTTTCATCGTTTTTTATGGTATTTTCTTTTATGCCCACCAGCCAGCACTAAATGCGCTAACAGGTTTTCTATCTCCACAAGACCAACGCGGAGCAGTTTACGGCGTCTTCTTCTTCACATCTTTCGGCATAGGTTCCCTTTCGCAAGTTATAGCTGGATACATGGCTGACGCATATGGGTTCGACGCAGCCTTTTACATGCTAACAGTCTTCGCTCTAATGGCTTTAATTCTCTCCTTCAAAATTCCCGAAACAAAAGAGAAATAGCCGAACATAAACGAAGTTTATAAATACATAAGCGCATTAAACAGCACAAGCGAAAACGCCGCAGAACTTCTCAAGAAACGCTAAAGAAAGGAGACAAATTTTTAAGGAAATTCATGAGAGGGTCCATGAAGTTTTTAAATTTGTATTTGTTGCTTTGAAACGAAAAATAAGCGAATGGACAAATTTTACAATAAAAAGCTAAAAAATGTCATAATCCATTGTGAGAAAAGCTTCAAAAACTTAAATCTAACCATTTTTCGTCCCATCATGCAGGATGGAAAAAGCACGAAGTAAAGCCAACAAATTTACAGCATGTATAATTGGCATGTCCAAACTGTGGGTTTGTAAATTTTGGGAGAATTATGTTTCACCTATAACTTGAATGAGGACTGTTCTCCTTCTTGGGTAGACGTCTGTTTCCACAAATAGAATAGACTGCCAAGTTCCAAATTCCACTCTGCCATCAATTACTGGTAATGTTTTGTCTGGTGGAAGGAGCACAGACCTTAAGTGGGCGTGGGCGTTGGACGGATGTCTATAGGCTTGGTGTTTTGGGATTATTTTTTCAAGGAAAGCCTTAATGTCATCCAGTAAGCCATATTCGTTTTCCGTTAAGATTATTATGCCAGTGGCATGTGGCGCAAAAACGTGAACCAAACCATTCTTTACACCTGATTTGGAAACTGTCTCTTGAACTTTATCTGTCAAGTCAATGAAGTCTATTTCGCCTTTTGTGGAAAAGCTGTGGCTGGCGTTAAAGACTTTAAAGTTTGACATGCCTTTTTCACTCCAGCAGTTTAGTCATTATAATTTCATCTATGTATTTGCCATCTTTGAAATGTTTTCGGGGAATAATCCCTGTCTGCACAAATCCAACCTTTTCGTAAACATGAATTGCCCGCCTGTTTGTTGCAAAAACTGTAAGCGTCAAAACCTTTAAACCCATTTTGTAGGCTTGCTCTATCAAAGTCTTCATCATTTCAGTTCCGACGCCAATATTCCTAAACCCGTTCTTGATTATTATGCCCAATACGCCCACATGGCGCTCAAAACCTCGCAGCGGATGAATGTCAGAAGATGCGATAACCTTTCCGTCAACCTCAGCCACAAGAAAGAATACTTCACCTTTCTCTAAGCTGGCAAGAGTTTTAGATAACCAGTCAATTTCTTCTTCCCTAGAAACCTTCTCATTTCTAATTATTTCTGCGCTTTCCTCAACAAGCGAATTAATAAGCTCCAGCAAATCGTCCAAGTCTTCCCACTTAGGCGTCCTCAAAACAACCCTTCGCCCATCCTTAGCAGAAAAGCTTCGTATAGTCTTTCCAGCTTTCATAAAAGCAAATTACAAAACAGAAGCTTATTTCATTTTTCCATTTCTGAAAGAGGAGTAGCGTTGATGCTTTTGTATACAGCCTCTACGCTTTGCGTTTCTGGTGAGGGCTAGTGAAACAATAAAATTAATTGTAATACCTTATTCACCAAAGTTACCATCAAGTAAGAATTTAATGTGAAAAATGTGAAAATATTAGCCATATAGCCTACACCAAGCAAAACAACTTTGAACATTCATTGAAAATAAGCCAGAAAACAGCCGTTTTAGAAATCAATTATTACATGGTTCACATCTCGTGGCAAACCATTCAGAAGGCTTGAACTGTTAAGCCGTATACGAAAGCATAAACAAAAACTACACACCATTTCCGCCAGCGCGTGACTACAAGAATAGTGGCTATTACCAGAAAACTTTTCAAAGGAACACTTCCCTAAACAGCACGCTTTGAAAACCATCGAAAACTCGAAGCATTAACGAATATTAATGGCGAAGGCTTGGTATGGAGATTTTCGTCGGTTTTTATATGAGGCCACGGTTAAGTCCATTCTTTGGGTTTGCTGGTTTTCTGGAAAGGGATGAAATAGGCTTATTTTGCTGTTTTAAGCTAAATTTAAGCTTAACGATTTTTGTTTCGTAGCAGCGGAGCAGCCACTTTTAGCGTTTAGGTTTGTTCGATTTGTTACAGGTTATAATTGTGGTTTTCATGGGTAAAGAAGGCGATAATGCGGTTAGAATTTTAAAAGAAGCAAAACGGATTTCCTTCATTTAATGTGCGGTGTGGTGTATGTTATTGGTTTTTTCATATTGCTAATTTTGAAATAACCTCTATAATAATTCAACGCCATGTCTTATGACAGAGGATATTGGAAGGCTGTTACATTTGCAAGTTGACCCTTTTGGAAATGACATTGAAATACTTGAAAGAAACGTTAACAGCAGAAAGGTTAGGGTGAAATGGGATTGGGGCAACTTCAAAAGCACTGAAGGCTTTCCAGTTGATGACAATCTTATAAACTGGGTTATTGGGCAGGAACAAGCCTTAAAAGAATGCTTCTTATGCCTAGACGAGTGGGTTCATAAGCTTAAGTGGCTTGAAGAGACACAATGGTATGAAAGCTGGAGCAACCCAGACAAACCTAAACTTTCAGTTAAAACAGTCATAAGCCCAGGACCATACTTACTTCTTTTAGGCGACCCTGGAACCGGCAAATCCTTACTTGGCAGAGCCTTGGCTGAAAAGCTCACTCAAGTTTACAGGGAAAATGGCATAAAACTTTTTGATGTTCTCTGCTGGAGAAACCAAACGCTGCCAAGCCAGCCAAAAATCTCAATTCATAAGGCTGGCGAAGGGAAAAAAATTCTGCAGAAGGAGCAGCTTAAAGAACTCAAGCGAAAGTTCATAACGAAAGTTGGTCTAAAGGCACTGCAAATCTTCTTGGTTTTGATGGGTCTTTTCTTAATATCCCTAGGCTTCTACTTCCTTTATCAGGCTTGGACGACTTGGCAAGCCAACCCAATGTATTTGGGTGAACCACTCCAAGAATATTATAATTACAGTTTCTTAGATTATCTTATAGGAAAGTTCGTTGGGCTAGTGCCATTAACCTTCATTCCAGGCGGAAGCCTCATCTTCTTCGGAATCTTCATATGGTGGTTCTCTAAGCTTGGCGGTCTTGGAAATTTGAAGGGTATAGCAGGCTCCCAACAAACTGACGTTCCAAAGTTAATAGTTGACAATTGCTCTGGACATGCGCCTTTCGTTGATGCCACTGGACACAGAAGCGCCCAACTTTTCGGTTCAATAGCTTGGGACCCGTACCAGACTGGAGGGTTAGGCACGCCAGAGCATCAGAGAGTCACAGCGGGAGACGTTCACAGGGCATCGCTTGGAATCTTGTACATTGATGAAATAAAAAATTTGGACCCAGAAGAGGCTATAACACTTTTAACAGTGCTTGAGGATGGAATATTACCAATCACTTTAAGGGGCAGGTGGCACGGCGGCGACACAGCTGCAATGGCAGTTTCAACAGAACCAGTTCCAGCTATAACCTTCCTTGTGGGTGCTGGAAACTTTGACAGCATAGGACAAATTCATCCAGCCTTGATGGATAGGATTTATGGTTATGGAAAAGTTGTTAGAATGAATAATGACATGCCAAACACCATAGAGAATAGGCGAAAATATGTGCAGTTCATAGCGCAAGAAGTTAAACGTTTCAACCTCATACCCTTCAGCAGAGAAGCCTGCGAAGAAATTGTAGAAGAAGGCAGAAGAAGAAGCAACAAAAAAGACGCCTTAACAACAAAGTTTAGACCGCTTATTTCAATTATTAAAACTGCTGCAACACTAGCCATGAACGAAGGCTGCGAAATTGTCGAAAGAAGGCATGTCAGAGAAGCCATAGAACATCACTGCAAAACAATTCAAAGACAAATACTTGAGCATGAGATTAGCGAGAGAGGCAAACTATTAGAGATAAAGCCTAAAGGGGCAAAACTTGGCCAAATTTATGGTTTAGTTGTTGTTAAAGACCCATACAGCGGAGAGATGACTGGAAGCGTCTTATGCGTGAAAGCCCACATGGCGAAGAGAAGCGAGCTTCCAAGGAATTATCCAATTAAGGGCTATTACAAAGTGACTGGAGTTGCTAAGGGTCAAAGTTTCATATCCGACAGCATAGCCAAAGTTAGAAGCGTCATCCTACAAAAATACGGCGTCGACATAGCCCAAGACTATTTAACGCACATTGATTTCGCCCAATCCTATGGCGTAGACGGACCATCAGCAGGCGTAACAATGGCTATACTCCTATGCTCGCTTATAGAGGGTAAACCCGTAAGGCAAGATGTGGCTGTCACTGGAGAAATAAACCTCGGCGTCGGCGATTCCATTCAAATTACGGCTGTCGGCGGCGTTTACGAGAAGATTAAAGCTGCTGAAGCCTGGGGGTTCAAAAAGGTTGTTATTCCCCAAAAGAATTTTGAGCACTCCATAGATGTTAGAGACTATAAAATTGAGGTTGTACCAGCATCCACACTGGATGATTACTTGAAAGAATGTTTGATTGAAAAACCAGCCATCAAGGTTTGGATTCAAAACGCTTTTAAACGCAGAAAATCCTAAAATGTTCAGTGGATAAACTCTTTTAGCCTTCTAATACATTAAAGAATGAAATAATAGGGAATCTGTTATGGTTAGAGAAATCGACAAGGCTGAGCTTCGCCGATGGCGCAAGAGAGGATTTTACAGCGAAAATGTCCTCGTAAAACTTCTGACAAAAAATGGCTTCCACGCAGTTCGGATTCCAGTAAGCAACCCAAGCCTCAACCCCCTACCAGATATTATTGCGAGAAAAAACTCGGAAATTTACGCTTTTGAGGTGAAAAACGCAAGCTATTACGCTTATTTTCCAAAACAGCAAATTGAAAAACTTTTCAGATTTCTTGAAGAACTAATCCCCATAGAAAAGACGCATAAACACGCTGTGCTTGCGGCGCATCTTGGCAAGAGATGGATTTTTAAGGAAATTGACTGGAAGGATTGGGAGAAAAAGCGAATTCCTGAAAAGGCGAGAATCCTAAAAAGAGACAGAGGAAACTTTAACCTAAAGGAAAGTTAGGCAGATGCCAACGGAAAAAATGGTGGTTTCAGCCTCAGACCTATGTAAGACTTATGAGATAGGCGAATTGAAAGTTGAAGCTTTAAAAAATGTAAATCTAAAAGTTAAAAATGGCGAATTTACCGTTGTAAGCGGTCCTTCGGGTTCTGGAAAAACCACCCTATTAAACATCATTGGCGGCATTGATAAACCAACAAACGGGAGGATTGTAGTTTTTGGAAAGAATTTAGGCGTTAAGGATGAAGATTTTTTGGCAAATTTC
>JAVZJY010000024.1:0-7247 GCA_038872535.1 Bathyarchaeia archaeon
CAATGCCCCAAACCCCAATGCGTTCCGGGCTGTCCCGTAGAAGTTGAAATCCCAGCCTTCATCAAACTCATTAGAGAAGGAAAATTCGACGAAGCTGTAAAGAAGATTAAGGAAAAGAACAGTCTTCCAGCAATTTGCGGGCGGGTTTGTCCTCAAGAAGAACAGTGCCAAATGAACTGTGTTTTGGGGAAGGCTGGAGACCCAGTAAACATTGGGAGATTAGAAAGGTTTGTAGCTGACTGGGAAAGGCAGAAAGGTGTTACAGTACCAGAGAAAGCTCCACCAACAGGCAAAAAAGTGGCAATTATAGGCGCTGGACCCGCCGGATTAACGGCTGCCGCAGATCTAGCCAAGTTGGGACATGAAGTTGTGATTTTTGAGGCTTTACATTTGCCAGGCGGCGTCCTTGTTTATGGAATTCCAGAGTTCCGCTTGCCAAAGAGCATTGTTCAGGCGGAGGTTGATTACATTAAAAAGTTGGGTGTGGAACTGCGTTTGGGCTATTTGATTGGCAGAATTCACACAATTCCAGAACTGCTTAAGGAGGAAGGTTTTGATGCAGTCTTCATCGGGACTGGTGCTGGTTTGCCACAGTTTTTAGGCGTGCCCGGCGAAAACTTGGGCGGAATTTACAGCGCCAACGAATTTTTAATTAGAGTCAATCTGATGAAATCCTATGCTTTCCCAGTTTATGACACGCCCATAAGAATTGGCAAGCATGTGGCAGTTATTGGCGGCGGAAACGTAGCCATGGACAGCGCCCGCTCCGCCCTACGCTTAGGCGCGGAAGAAGTCTGCATCGTTTATAGACGCTCAAGAGAAGAGATGCCAGCCCGCAAAGAAGAAATAGAAAATGCCGAGGAAGAGGGGATAATCTGCAAGTTTTTGGCTAACCCAACGAGGTTTATTGGCGACGAGAAGGGCTGGGTTAAACAGATGGAATGCATCTGCATGGAACTTGGACCACCAGACGAAAGTGGAAGGCGAAGACCAGTTCCAGTTAAGGGTTCAGAATTCATAATGGATGTGGACACTGTTATTGTTGCCATTGGGCGAACACCAAACCCAATAATCCAACGCACTACCGAGGGGTTGGCGGTTACGAAATGGGGCACCATCCTTGTGGATGAAAATGGAAAAACAAGCCTTGAAGGAGTCTACGCGGGCGGAGACATCGTAACCGGCGAAGCAACAGTCATAAGCGCCATGGGCGCAGGCAAAAAGGCTGCAAAGGCAATTCACCAATATTTAATGAATAAAAAATAAACCAATAGCGCCTCCCATCTCTAGATAAATTTATGATGAAGTAGCCATAGCCTATTGAATGGTTGCTTGGTTTAGAAGCTTGTTTAACAGTGTTTTTTGTCCTTTTATTAGAATGCCATTTTTTAAAATGCTTGTTTGAAAGTTTGGAGATAGGTTTTTCAGCTCAACAAGGTCGACTGGAATGCCAAGGGCAAGCTCTATTCTAGCGTTTAAGTCAAGTAATTCTTCGAAATTTAGTTTTGGGTTTGAATGTATGCATACGTCTATATCTCTTACGTAGTCTCGTGTTGTTAGGCTTCCAAAAATTATTGCGAGCTGAATTCTTTTCTGGTTTAACAATAATTTTCTGATTTTTCTGACTATCTCTTCCTTTCCTTTCTGATTAAGCTTATAGAATTGTATTTTATCATATATTGATTGCATATTTTTCCTTCACGCCCCTTAAAAATTTGTGGACGGCTTTGAAGTTGTTTTTGATGGAGTCATAGATTTTGGCGTCGTCTATTATCCAGTAACGGTGTGTTAATAGGTTTCTGAGACGTATTAGTGCGGTTAAATCCTTGGCGCAGTCGCAAATATCTTTTTCTTCCATTATTTTGAAGCATTCTGAGTATGACTGCGGTGCACATTTAAGGTCTTCCATGGCTATTTGTAGGCATATGCTTCCTAAAGCTTCTGCAAGTACTATGATATGATATCTAACAGCGTATTTCTCTTCCATGCTAATTTTAGAGTAAGGTTTTGATGTTAGCGTTTAAGTTCAGTCTCCGATTCTAGAATTTCATTCATTCTTTGTTTAAGCTGATCAATGTTTATTGGCATTCCTATCAGCACCAATAAATAATGAGATTTGCAATTATAACATTATTGCCAATTTCGAAACAGTTCATTAAAGCGCCAGACGCAGCCTGTTTTTGCAATTTTACAAAGATAAAAGCTTGATGGTGTTAAAATCATTTTTGAAGCAAAAGTTTTATGAAAACGGTTGTAAATGAAGGATTCAAACATTAGGAGAGTAGGCAGATTGGATATTGTTGTTTGTGTTAAGCATGTTCCGGAAACTGCAGAGGCAGAATTAAAGATTGACGCTAGCGGCAAAAGTATAGAAAAGGCTGGTTTGGTCTTTGACATTAACGAGTGGGACGATTATGCTTTGGAAGAGGCTGTGCGCATTAAAGAGAAGTTTGGCGGAACAGTTACAGCCATAACCATAGGCGCTGAAGATTCAGACAGCACACTGCGCAAGTGTTTAGCCCGTGGAGCAGACAAAGCCATACGCTTAACAGACCCAAAATTTGCTAGTTCAGATGCTTATGCCACAGCAAAAATTCTGCGCAACGTCATCAAAACGCTTCATTATGATTTGATTTTGACTGGTATGCAGGCTGGCGATGACGGCTACGCCATGGTTGGCCCAATATTGGCTGAGATGCTTGGAATCCCTCATACAACGATGGTTAAAAAAATTGAGTTAGAGGCTGGAGCAGCCAAGGTTAACCGTGAATTGGAAGGCGGTTTAGAAGAGCAGCTTGAAATACGATTGCCAGCGTTAATTTCTGTTCAGACGGGCATTAATGAGCCACGTTATGTTTCCATAATGGGCATTCGGAAGGCTATGCAAAAAGAAATAAAAGTAATGACTTTGGCGGACACTGGTTTGTCTGAGGCGGATGTGGGTGAGGCTGGTTCTTGGCTTAAAATAGAGAAGCTTTATGTGCCGCCAGCAGAAAAGCAAGCAGAATTCCTCAAAGGAACTCCAGACGAGGTTGCCGCAAAAATTGCTGAGATCCTAAAGGCAAGGGGGTTGATATAAATGCCAGAAATTTTTGTTTTAGCTGAGCATAGGCAAGGACAAATCCGCGACATAACTTATGAAATGTTGACAAAAGCCAGAGAAACCGCAGAAAAAGCAAACATGCAATTAACCGCTGTGATTCTTGGCAAAGAAGTCAAGGAAAAAGCGAAGGCATTGGCTGAGTATGCCAAGAAAGTTTTGGTTGTTGAAGACGCAAAACTTGAAAACTTTAATTCTGAAGCTTATCAAAAGGTGTTAACAGCCCTCATTAAAGAATATAAGCCAACCCTAACGTTGATGGGTCACACGTCTTATGGCATTGAATTGGCTCCAAGACTTGCTGCAGCCTTGAATATTCCGCTTGCAACTGACTGCATAGACCTAGCATTGGAAGGTGACACGTTAACTGTTACGAGGCAAATGTATGGTGGAAAAGTGAACGTAAAGGCAACCATGCGCAAAGCAGGAGGCTACATGGTAACAGTTCGTCAAGCGGCCTTTACCGCCCAAAAACCAGCCACGCCAGCAAACGGAGAAATAATAGAAAAGCCATCGCCCCTCACAGAAGAGGTAACCACAAAACGCTTCATCCAGTACATACTGCCGCCGCCCGGCGGAGTTGACATAACAGCCGCAGAAAAACTTGTTGGAATAGGCAGAGGAATAAAAGACCAGAGCAACATACCCCTAATAGATGATTTTGCCAAAAGCATCGGCGCAGTCCTAGCCTGTTCACGTCCAATAGTGGATAAGGGCTGGCTTCCCAACGACCGCCAAGTTGGAAGTTCGGGGAAAACTGTAAAACCGAAACTTTACATTGCTGTTGGAATAAGTGGCGCCTTCCAACATGTTTTGGGAATGAAAAACTCTGACCTAATAATAGCCATAAACAAGGACCCCAATGCCCCAATATTCAGTTTCGCAGACTATGGCGTTGTGGAAGACTTGTTCAAAATTGTGCCTTCTTTGAAAAACAAGATTTATGAGTTAAAGGGACAGAAAGCCTAAACTTCTAAACCTTAAAAGGAGAAAACTGAAAATGGAGTTTAAATTAAACGAGGAACAACAAGAAATAAAGCGTGCTGTCCGAGAGTTCTGCGAAAAAGAGTTTACGCCAGAACTCGCCCTAGAATACGATCAAAAAGAAGATTTTCCAACTGCTCTTTACAAAAAGGCCGCCCAACTTGGATTTACAAGTATGAGAATACCAACGGAATATGGTGGACAAGGCTATGGCGTCCTAGAAGACTGCATAGTTGTTGAAGAAATGTGCCGTGTTGACCCGGGGTTAGGAGTTGCGGTGTCGCTTGGAAACCTAATGGTGCCAGATGTGCTTCTTAGGCATGGCAGTGAAGAGCAAAAAGAAAAATATATTCCGCCTCTTGCTAAAGGGGAGAAAATTGCTGCTGCCGCCTTTACAGAACCAGAGCATGGAAGCGACATAACACGCATGGATACGACAGCCGTGAAAAAGGGAAACGAATGGGTTATCAACGGCGCTAAAGAATTCATTACAAACGCTCCGATAGCAGACACTTTCATAATATTATGCCAAACAGACCCAAATGCAACGCCATCCCACCGCGGGCAAAGCCTGTTTCTGGCCGAAAAGGGAATGCCGGGTTTAGAAGCCACGAAACTGCATGGAAAGATGGGCATAAAACCCTGCGTGACAGGTTCGCTTTCTCTAAGCGATTTGAAAGTGCCCGAAACAAACTTGGTTGGTGAGTTAAACAAAGGTTTCTATTATACACTGGAGCTTTTCGACGGAACTCGCATAACTGTTGCTGCACAAGCAGTTGGAATGGCGCAGGGCGCCTTTGAAAAAGCCTTAAACTATGCTAAAACTCGCAAACAATTTGGACAAACAATTATCAATTTTCAAGGAGTATCCTTTAAACTTGCTGAGATGGCTATGAAAATAGAAGCAGCTCGTTTAATGATGTATAAGGCAGCATGGTTATACGATAAAGAGAAGCCAAACGCAATGGCGACTTCTATGGCGAAAGCTTACGCTAGTCGTGTAGCCATGGAAGTCACAGACGATGCCATTCAAATATTTGGAGGATATGGCTATTTAGCAGACTATCATGTGGAACGGTTCCACCGATGTGCGAAAATTACGGAAATCTACGAAGGAACAAGTGAAATTCAGAAATTAACAATAATTAATTTCTTGCAAAAACAAGCATAACACTCTTCTCTTTTCTTTTTCGAAATCAGATAGTTTTAAGGGAATAAAATCAGTGTTCCCTCAAAAATTTTATTACCTTTGCCAACATTCACCATTATGCAGTAAAAAGGAGGAAAAATTGTGGCAATTGGAAATTTGAAAAAAGCGGCAGTTATAGGTTCTGGAGCAATGGGTCATGGGATAGCCCAACTTTTGGCAATGGCTGGCTATGAAGTTGCAATGGTGGACATAAGCGACGAACTACTCCAAAAGGGGAAGGAGAAAATTAAATGGAGTTTAGATAAATTTGTTGAAAAAAAGCGGATAAGGGCGGAGGATGCAGCAGCAGCTTTAGCTCGGATAACTACAACAACAAGTTATGAGCAAGCAGCGAAAGACATAGACCTGGCAATAGAAGCAGTTTTGGAGAACATTGAAATAAAAAAGAAGGTTTTCGCCACCCTTGACCAGTTGGCTCCTTCTCATGCCATATTTGCATCAAACACTTCAACATTAAGCATAACAGAAATGGGAAAAGCAACAAAACGCCCAGACAAAGTTGCTGGAATGCACTTCTTCAACCCACCACAGCTGATGGCTTTGGTTGAAGTTATAAAAGGCGAAAGCACAAGCCAAGAAACCATAAACATGCTGATGGAGCTTGCCAAAAAACTTGGAAAAACGCCAATAGCGGTGCGGAAAGACGTAAGGGGCTTTATAGTGAACAGGATATTGGGAGCAGTTTTCAACGAGGCTTTCTGGGCTTACCACAGAGGAGAAACCACAAAAGAGGGAATAGACGCATCCGTAAAGTACAGCGGTGGCTTTCCAATGGGTTGGTTTGAACTGGCAGATTTCGTCGGCTTAGACATAGCTTACGAAGTAGGCAAAATCTTGTATGAAGCTTATGGCGAAAGAATGAAACCCTGCGCAGAAGTGATAGAGCCCTTAGTGAAAGGAGGCAAGCTTGGACAAAAAACAGGCGTAGGCTTCTATGATTGGACTAAGGGGAGACCAAGGATACCCTTCAACCTACTTGAGGAATATGACGTTGAAAGGTCATGGGCTGTGGCTATTAATGAAGCAGCTTGGCTTATCCATGATGATGCTGCAAATCCGGCAGACATTGACACTGGAATGAAGTTGGGAACTTATTGGCCTTCTGGACCTTGCGAGTATGCTGACAGAACTGGCTTGGACACTGTGCTCAACAGGCTTAAGGAATTGTACGCCAAATATGATATGGAACTTTATAAGCCATGTCCACTTTTGGAGGAGTATGTTAGCAAAGGGTGGACTGGCAAAAAAGCTGGAAGGGGGTTCTATTAATGAAGTTTGAGTTGACAGAAGAGCAGTTGGCAATAAAAAACGCCGTTAAAGAGTTCTGCGAGAAAGAGTTTAAGCCAGAACTTGCCTTGGAACTGGATAAGAAAGAGGAATTTCCCCTTGAACTTTATAGAAAAGCGGCAAAGCTTGGTTTCACAAGCATGTTTTTCCCGCAAGAGTACGGCGGGCAAGGATGCGGTTTGCTTGAGACATGCTTGGTTATTGAAGAAATGTGTAGGGCTGATTCTTCGCTTGGCGTGGCTGTCTCCAGTGGAAACTTTGGAAGCGAACTTGTCTTGGCTTATGGGTCAAAAGAGCAGAAGGAAAAGTATCTTCCATCCATATGCAAAGGTGAAACAATGTCAGCCGCAGCTTTTACGGAGCCAAACGTTAGCGGAAGCGACATAACACGGATGGAGACGACCGCCACAAAATATGGAAACGAGTGGTGGATAAATGGCACAAAAACCTTCATAACAAACGCTACTCTCGCAGACTTCATGGTTGTTCTAACGCAGACGGACACAAAAGTTAGACCAACCTACAGAGGCGAAACCCTTTTTGTCGTAGAAAAAGGCACGCCTGGACTTGAAACAACAAAACTTCATAACAAAATGGGAATAAGATGTTCAGTAACAGGAGAAGTCGTTTTCAACAACGTCAAAGTGACAGACTGGAACATTGTTG
>JAVZJY010000024.1:7346-9104 GCA_038872535.1 Bathyarchaeia archaeon
CTTTGTCGTAGAAAAAGGCACGCCTGGACTTGAAACAACAAAACTTCATAACAAAATGGGAATAAGATGTTCAGTAACAGGAGAAGTCGTTTTCAACAACGTCAAAGTGACAGACTGGAACATTGTTGGCGAACTAAACAGAGGTTTCTACAGCTCCATGGAGTTCTTCGACAAAACCCGCGTGGGCGTGGCAGCCCAAGCAGTTGGCATGGCGCAAGGAGCATGGGAAATAGCCTTCAAATATTCCAAACAAAGGGAAGCCTTCGGACAGCCCATACTCCAACACGAACTAATAGGCTGCGGATTAGCTGAAGCTATGACAAAAATTGAGGCTGCAAGATGGCTCACTTACAGAGCAGCTTGGCTTGTGGACGTTGGAAAATTAGACCCAATGGCAACAGCCATGGCAAAACACTATGCTAGCCGCGTAGCCATGGAAGTCACAGACTTTGCCATTCAAACGCTTGGTGGATATGGGTATTTAGGAGACTATCGGGTTGAAAGGTATCATAGAGATGCAAAGATAACGGAAATTTACGAAGGAACAAGCGAAATCCAGAAGCTGACAGTTCTCAAGTATCTGTTGAGAAAGTATTAAGGAAGCGAACTAAAATAATATATGTGCAGTTGCAAAGGATGGTGTGGTGAAAAACTTTGAGTAAAGCGTATGAAACAATCAAAATTGAAAGAGAACAAAGTCTATTGTGGATAATACTAAACAGAGCCCATAGATTAAACGCCTTTAACGATGTTCTAATGGAAGAACTTGCAGACGCCTTAGACATGGCTGAAAAAGACCCATCAATAAGATGTTTAATAATAACAGGTGAAGGTGACAGAGCCTTCAGCGCCGGCGCAGACGTGACAATGTTTCCAAAGGCTACACCAACAAAGGCTGAGGAATTCTCAAGGTCTGGACAGAAGGTTTTCGGCAAAATAGAAGAAATGTCAAAGCCAGTCATAGCCGCAATAAACGGATTCGCCCTCGGAGGCGGCTTAGAACTAGCCCTAGCATGCGACTTTAGGATAGCAGCTGAACATGCTGAGCTTGGAAGCCCAGAGATAGGCTTAGGTTTGATTCCCGGATGGGGCGGAACACAAAGGCTTGTTCGCATTGTAGGTTTGGCAAGGGCGAAGGAGATGGTTATGCTTGGAGGTAGAATA
This sequence comes from Bathyarchaeia archaeon, assembly GCA_038872535.1. Taxonomy (GTDB): domain Archaea; phylum Thermoproteota; class Bathyarchaeia; order Bathyarchaeales; family Bathycorpusculaceae; genus JASEJA01. The sequence continues at coordinate 8,511 of JAVZJY010000024.1, forward strand.
AAAGCTGAAGAAGCCTTAAGGATAGGGCTTGTCCATAAAGTTGTGCATTACGAAAAGCTCAGAGAAGAAGCGCGAGCGCTGGCAACCAAGCTTGCTGAAGGTCCGCCGATAGCTATGAAATATGCGAAGCATGCCCTAAACTTTGGAACACAAGTGCCATTAGAGGTCGGATTAAGACTTGAGTCTGGACTGATGGGACTAGCATTCTCCACAGAAGACTTGAAAGAGGGCGTAGAAGCCTTCATGTCCCGTAGAAAAGCCGAGTTTAAAGGCAAGTAACCCTACCGTCTTTTCTAAACACCACCCTCTTTTCTATGTTTAAACAAATTAAGAAAGGGATTGAAATGAGAAAAGTAGCTGTAATAGGAGTTGGCAACTCTAAATTCGGAAACAGAAGCGACGTGAACGTGGCAGAATTAACCTTTGAAGCTGTGAAGCCTTCCCTAGAAGATGCTGGAATAACCTCAAAAGATGTGGAGTTCGTGGCTTTAGGCTCTGTTGGCGCCGGAGCATGGTACGAAGAACTGCTTCCAGCCGTTGTGGCAGCCGAATATTGCGGGCTCACAAAAGCGGGTTTGGTTCGATGCGAAGCGG
>JAVZJY010000024.1:9201-17401 GCA_038872535.1 Bathyarchaeia archaeon
TCAAAAGATGTGGAGTTCGTGGCTTTAGGCTCTGTTGGCGCCGGAGCATGGTACGAAGAACTGCTTCCAGCCGTTGTGGCAGCCGAATATTGCGGGCTCACAAAAGCGGGTTTGGTTCGATGCGAAGCGGCATGTGCAAGCGGCAGCGCCGCTTTCCAAGCAGCATATTCCACAATTGCGAGTGGACAAGCAGAAATTGCCATGGCTTTAGGCGTGGAGAAAATGAGGGAAATCGACACTCCAACTGCTATGGAATGGATTGGGAGAGCAGGATATTACCTATGGGAATTTCATAATTTTGGACCAACTTTTCCAGCCTATTACGCTTTGCATGCCACTGCGCATATGGCGAAGTTTGGAACCACGGAGGAGGATTTGGCTTTGGTGGCTGTGAAAAATCATAAGTATGGTTCAATGAATCCCTTAGCGCATCTTCAGAACAGAATAACAGTTGATGATGTCTTATCTTCAATGGTTATAGCCTCACCATTGAAACTTTTTGACTGTTGTCCCATGACCGATGGTTCCGCAGCTGTAATTTTGGCTTCAGAGGAAAAAGTCAAAGAGTTAGGCATAGACACTCCAGTTTGGGTGGCGGGAATTGGTTATTCTTCTGGAACTGCAAACCTTAGCAAAAGATTGGATTATGTTGGTTTGGAAGCCAGCGTCTACGCAGCTCAAATGGCTTATAAAATGGCTGGAATCACTCCAGAGCAAGTTGAATTCGCAGAAGTTCACGACTGCTTCACAATAGCAGAAATAATGGCTTACGAGGATTTGGGATTTTGCAGCAAAGGCGAAGGCGCAAAACTCATCCGTGAAGGACAGACGGAAATTGGCGGCAAAATTCCAGTAAACATGGATGGCGGCTTAAAAGCTAAGGGGCATCCCATTGGCACGACGGGTTGCTCCATGATTTACGAAGTTACAAAACAACTTCGTGAAGAAGCTGTGGAAAGAGGAAGGCAAGTTCCGCTGAAAAATTACATAGGCTTAGTCCATAACGTTGGCGGAACTGGGCATTACTGCTACGTTACCATATTAAGGAGATGATGTATATGTCAAGCATGCCAACAATAAAATCCAGAGAAATAAAAATCGTTCAGGAAATACCGATAAGCAAGACGTTAAAGTTTTGGGAAGGCTTGAGAGAAGGGAAAGTTTACGCAACAAAATGCAAAAAATGTGGAAAAGTGTACTTTCCACCAGCGGTTGACTGCCCAGAGTGTTTATATTCGGAAATGGATTGGATTGAACTAAGCAGCGAAGCAGAAATTGAAACTTTCACGCATGTTGTTGTCAGACCTACAACGTTTCAGCAGTATAAGCCTTACACTGTGGCAATTGGCAAACTTAAAGAAGGCGTGCGAGTTCTAGCGTGGCTGACAGGCTTTAAATTGTCACAAATTAGTGTTGGAATGAAAGTTAAGCTTGTGGCAAAGATTTCGCCGGAAGGCTATGCCACATACGAATTTGTTCCGCCTTAAAATGTGTTTCTATTTCCACTTTTTTATCCAATTCAAAGTTTCAGTTATAACCGTCTCTTCTTTTCCACTATAAATGTGGTCACCGCCATTAACTATCAAGAAAGTTTTTGGCTCTTTTGCCAACTCGAAAACTTGGCGGGCTTCTTCAACGCCCACAAGAACGTCAGCATCGCCTATCACAACTAATAAGGGAATAGCGCTTAGTTTTTTTACAGCCTCACATTCATTGAGCCTCATAAGTTTCCCTCTAACATTTTTTGGGCGTAACTTTATTCCAAAAACTTCCAGTTTAAACAATTTGGAAGTGTCAAAGAGCTTATCAATCCAAGAGAAAAACATGAACCAATATAAGCCGCTTTTTCCTCTTGTGCGAGTAATGAATTTTCTAACATTATAATCATGATTGTTTGGCGTGGACCACAAAATGAGCCCCTTAATGCGTTTATCATTTTGGACAGAATAGAGCGAAACTGCGCCGCCTAAACTGTGACCTAAAACAAAAATCTTGTCAGGAATAACCTCCATTCGTGAGGCTAAATAGTTAAGGGCACATTTGACGTCTTTTTGTTCGCCAAAGCCATAGTCAAAATTTCCAAGGCTTTTTCCAACTCCTCTAAAGTCGAAGAGCAAGGCCACAAAACCGTTTTCGCATGCCTTTTTTGCTAATTTTTGATAAATTTTGATGGCGTGAAAGCCGTGGGCGTTCATGCCGTGGCAGATGAGCAGGGCTGGTGCTGGAACATGGTCTGGAATGTGTAGTTCGCCATAAAGTCGCAAGTTTTCACAGTTAATCCAAACTGTTTCTGTCTTCAAAGATTGACCCCATTGTAGAAAGTATTATTACCCCATCACTTCTAATATTTAAGATTAGGGTTGAATGATGTGTCCCAAAAGGAGAAAAGTGAAAGAAGAAAAAATTGAGAAGAAGGAAGCGCTCGAAAAACCATGGTACAAGTTTTGGCCTGAAGGTGTTCCTAAACACATAGATTATCCTGAAATTCCACTCTTCCAATTTCTAAAAGACACGGCGGGAAAATATCCCGACAAAACAGCAATAATCTATTTTGACAGAAAAATCACCTATAAGGAGTTGGACACGCTTACAGACAAGTTTGCAACAGCCCTCACAGATTTCGGCTTGAAAAAGGGCGATAAAGTTGCAATTTTCTTGCCAAATATTCCTCAATTCATAATGGCATATTATGGTGCCATAAAAACAGGAGCCATTGTAACAGCTATAAGCCCCTTGTATAAAGAGCGGGAAGTTGAACATCAACTTAACGATTCTGAAGCCGGAACCGTAGTTGTTTTAGACTTGCTCTATCCCATAGTGGAGAAAGTTTGGCAGAAAACAAAACTACAAAGAGTAATTGTGGCAAGCTTGAAAGATTACATGCCCGGAGCCACAGCCTTTCTAGGTTCTTTGTTGAAAAAGATTCCATCTCAAAAAGTTGAACGCAAACCTAACGTTTACTTCTTTAAAGAACTTGTGGATAAGTATCCTTCAAACCCGCCGAAGGTGGAGATAAATCCGAAAGAAGATTTGGTGGCGCTGCAGTACACTGGCGGAACCACTGGAACTTCGAAAGGCGCTATGCTCACCCACATGAACCTAGTTTCAAACGCCATAATGTGCAAGGCGTGGCTTAAGGATGTAATGGAAGGAGAAGAAACCTTTTTGGCAGTGTTGCCGCTGTTTCACATTTATGGCATGACAACAGGCATGAACGCGCCCATATACATAGGTGGAAGAATTGTTTTACTTCCACGCTTTGACGCCGTAAGCACCTTCCAAGCCATACAAAGATATAAGGTTACAGTTTTCTGTGGAGCACCAACCATGTACGCCATGCTTTTAGCCCATCCAGACCTTGGCAAATACGACTGCACATCAGTGCGTTTCTGCATATCTGGTTCTGCGCCACTTCCGCCGGAAATTCAGAAAAAATTCATGGAAGTAACCGGCGGCGTCCTTGTGGAAGGTTATGGCTTAACTGAATCCTCGCCTGTTACCCACTGCAACCCACTGGACAAGTCAATGAAAACTGTAAAGGTTGGCTCAATAGGCATTCCTTGGCCTGACACAGACGCAAAAATAATGGACGCTGAAACAGGCGAAAAAGAGCTTGCACATGGAGAAACGGGCGAACTTGTTGTAAAGGGACCGCAAGTCATGAAGGGTTATTGGAAAATGCCTGAAGAAACAGCTCAAGTTTTGAGGGACGGTTGGCTTTACACTGGTGACATTGGAAAGATGGATGAAGACGGCTACTTTTACATTACAGACCGCAAAAAAGACCTAATCAAATATAAGGGCTACAGTGTTTACCCCAGAGAATTGGAAGATGTTTTATATGAGCACCCAGCCGTGAAACTTTGCGGTGTGATAGGCAAACCAGACCCTGTTGCGGGTGAGATTCCAAAGGCTTTTGTTGTTTTAAAGGAAGGAATGACAGCAACGGAGAAGGAAATCATGGATTTCGTGAATGAGAAGGTGGCGCCTTACAAGGCAATAAGGGAAGTTGAGTTCCGCAAAGAACTGCCCATGACAATGGTTGGCAAAGTCTTAAGAAGAGTGCTTCAAGAAGAAGAACGCAAAAAGGCAGAGGCAAAAACCTAAACCTCCCCTTTTCATTCATCCGCCAAATATTTTCATTTCTCATGTTAAAACTAAGTTTCCTAAACATTTTCACATATATAGAAGAGAGACACCCGTCTAAAATGAGAGATGCATAATTGCGAGTCAAAGTTAATGTTACTGGCATAGTTCAAGGCGTAGGCTTTCGTCCATTCATTTACCGCACTGCCATAAAAAATGGTTTAAAAGGTTACGTTAGAAACCGCGGTGATGCTGGCGTAGAAATCCTACTGGAAGGAGAAGAGAATCAAATAAAACAATTCTTGGAGGATTTAAAAGAAAATAAGCCTCCTCTAGCGCAAATCCACGAAGTTCTTGTGAAAAAGTTAGGTGGAAAGAACACTTTTGATACATTCAAAATTTACAAAAGTTCTGAAGAGGCGGAGCTTTCAGGTTCGGTTATTCCGCCTGATGTAGCCATATGCGACAATTGCCTAAAAGAGCTTAGAGACCCCAAAAACCAGCGATATGAATATTTTTTTATAACTTGCACTGACTGCGGTCCAAGATACACAATAATTGAAGATTTGCCCTATGACCGTGAAAATACGACTATGCGAGATTTTGCCATGTGCCCCTTCTGCTATGGAGAGTATGTGGATCCATTGAATAGGCGTTTTCACGCTCAGACTGTGGCGTGTCCAAAGTGTGGACCAAAGGTGTATCTAACAAATAACACTGGTCAACTAATGGAGTGTAAAGACCCGATTAGGGAGGCTGGTAAGCTCCTTTCAGAAGGTTTTATAGTGGCTATAAAAGGTTATGGGGGTTTTCATGTTGCAACATCCACCGTGATGAATGAGCCTTTGGTTAGGCTTAGAAGGGTTAAGCATAGAAGCCAAAAGCCATTTGCCATAATGGCGAAAAGTTTGGAAACAGTGAAAACTTTTGCGGAAGTTAGCGAAAATGAAGAAAAGCTTTTGACTTCGTATACTCGTCCAATTGTTCTGCTGGACAAGAATGAGAAATATTATCTTTCGGATTTGATTGCTCCGGGCTTGCACAATGTTGGCGTTATGTTGCCATACACGGGCTTGCATTACATGCTTTTCGATGGGGTGGATGAACCAGCTTTTGTTATGACCAGCGCAAATCCACCGAACCAGCCGATAATAAAGGATAATGATGAAGCTTTGCAAAGGCTGCGCGAAACTGTTGACTATTTTCTTTTCCACAACCGCCGAATAGCCCACAGATGCGATGACTCCGTTATGCGCATGCATGGTAAGGAATTAGTTTTTATAAGACGCTCAAGGGGGTATGCTCCAGCTCCAATAATGCTTAAGGAAAAGGCTAAACGTTGTGTTGTAGGTTTAGGCGGAGAACTAAATAATACCGCATGTGTTTTGCTTGGAAACAAAGCCTTCATTTCTCAACACATAGGCGATGTAGAAAACATTGAAACAAGGAATTTCTTAGAAAATGCAACCCGCCACCTAATTCGGCTGACAAACAGCAAAGTGGAAGCCGTAGCATGCGATCTGCATCCGAAATTTACAACAACAAAACTAGCCCGAGAATTGGCAAAAGAAAACGGTTGGCAACTAATTCAAGTTCAACATCACTATGCGCATGTTGCAGCCTTAATGGCTGAACACAACCTAAGCGAGATTGTTGGCATATGCTGCGATGGATACGGATATGGCATTGACGGCGGAGCATGGGGAGGCGAAATCATGCTCGCCACAAGAGAAAACTCAGATTTCAAAAGAGTGGCACACCTTCAAAAACAGCCTCTGCTCGGCGGAGATTTGGCAACTCGTTATCCGCTTAGAATGGCAGCTGGGATGCTTTACAATAAAGTGGATGTTGAAAATTGGCTTCTACAAAATAAGCAGTACTTTCCACATGGCGAAAGCGAAATCCAAGTAATTCTCAAACAACTTGAAAAAGGCAGTAACATAATTGAAACAACAAGTTGTGGAAGAGTTTTGGATGCTGTTTCAGCAGTTTTGGGAATATGCTATGAACGCACTTATGAGGGCGAACCAGCAATGAAACTTGAATCAGCCGCCATGAAAGGCATGGAAGTGCTGAAATTAAAACCAATAATAAAAAGTGATGTTTTAGATACCACGGAAATGTTATACGAAATATTCGTAAACAGAGAAAACCATTCTAAGACGAATTTAGCCTATTCTGCCCATGCCTACCTAGCCAAAGGATTAGCAACATTAGCCATAGAAAAAGCTATGGAAAACGGCGTCAAAACCATTGGTTTTTCCGGTGGAGTTGCATGCAATCAAATTTTATCTTTGGCTATGCGGAAAATTGTGGAAAAGGCTGGTTTGCGGTTCGTTATCCATGAGGCTGTTCCGCCTGGTGATGGAGGCTTGTCTTTTGGTCAAGCGGTTGTGGGCGGATTTTACATTTAAAACCATAACCAATTTATCTTTGTTAGCCTTTCGGGTGTAGTGATAAAGATGTGTTTGGCTATTCCAGCGAAAGTCATCAATATTAAAGAAGACAAAGCCCAAGTGGATTTCGGCGAGGGCGTTTTAAGAGAAGTTAATGTTTCGCTTGTGGATGCTAAAATTGGTGATTATGTTTTGGTTCATGCTGGTTACGCCATTCAAGTTTTAAGCGAGAAAGAAGCTTTGGAAACCATAAGTTTATGGAATGAAATCCTCCAAGCAGAAGCCGAAACTAAATAGTAGTTGATAGGGAAATGGTTGAAAAGTTAAGGTTTAGAGACCCAAAGTTGGCGAAGCGCATAGCAGAAAAAATCCACGAAACTGTACCGAAAGAAACTCCAATTAAGATTTGTCATGTCTGCGGCACCCACGAATGGACAATTACGCATTATGGCATCCGCAGCCTCCTGCCAAAAAACATTGAAGTCATCGCTGGACCAGGCTGCCCAGTCTGCGTAACACCAGCATCCGAAGTTGACGAAGCCATACAACTAGCCCTAAAAGACATTGTTGTAACTTGTTTTGGCGATGTTCTGAGAGTTCCAGGCTCCAAAATGTCGCTTTTAGATGCTAAAGCTGAAGGCGCCGATGTCCGAATAGTTTACAGCGTTAGCGATGCTGTCAAAATGGCTGAGAAAGAACCGCAAAAAGAGTTTGTTTTTTTCGCCATTGGCTTTGAAACCACAGCACCATCTACAGCGGTGGAAATTCTGAAAAAGCCGCCCGAAAACCTTAGCTTTCTGGTTTCGCATCGCTTAATTCCTCCAGCCATGAAAATGCTTGTCGAAATGAAAGACCTAAGCCTAAACGGTTTCATAGCTCCTGGGCATGTCAGCACGATTATTGGGCTTAAGCCTTACGAAATTTTTCCAAAAAATTATGGTATGCCAACGGTTGTGGCTGGCTTTGAACCAGTAGACATATTGTTTGGCGTTTACATGATTTTGAAACAGTTGAGCGAAGGCAAACCACGCTTAGAAAACGAGTATACGCGGGCTGTGCATTGGGATGGAAACATAAAAGCGCAAAAAATTATGCAGAAAGTTTTCAGCGTTACAGATGGCAACTGGCGTGGAATAGGAACAATCCCGCAATCCAAACTCCTTCTTGATGAGGAATATGCAGCCTACGATACTCACTTAAAACATGACGTGAAAGTTGAAAATGGCGTCGACATACAACACGGCTGCAAATGCCACCTCGTCATAATAGGAAAAATAAAACCAACAGAATGTCCACTATTTATGAAGACGTGCACGCCACAAAAGCCAGTTGGCGCCTGCATGGTTAGCATAGAAGGAACATGCCGCATATGGGCAAAGACAATAAATATAACAAAATAAAATAAATAAAAAATTGGACTTGGTGTTTATGTCTGACGAAGAATTAATATTAATGCTTGTAGCTTGGATACTCGTTGCTGTTGCCTTCTTCTCAATGAAGATATCTGCCGCACCTACACCGCCTTCTCAACCTCCTCCGCCTCCACCATGATCCTTCACTCTCTTTATTTTTCTTTGGTTGTTCAGAAACAAAACTGTACATTCTCGTTTTGTAAAATTTGATTAAAATTGTATGATTTCATTATGGTTAACATATTCTTGGGACTGGGTCACCTATGGGTCTGGCTATTATTCTTTTTCCGCCGACAACGGTTTGCA
>JAVZJY010000025.1:0-17216 GCA_038872535.1 Bathyarchaeia archaeon
GTAACCTTCCATCATACTAAACCATCTCCCACATGACGCAATTATAATTGTCACAGTGGGTAGCGTAGAATTGGTGGCTTAACTCATGGACAAAAACATTAACCATTGGAACATTGTTAAAAGGGAAATTGCTAATAATCAACGCCTTCCAGTCAGGTGGGGAGAGTCCAATCATGTCTATTTCATCCCAATCTACAAAGACTATCAATAGGTCTATGAAGTATCCGTTGTATGTTGTTTCCCCAGACTTGTATTTGAAATCTGAGATAGCCTCTTCAAGCACGTAGTAGGCGTTATCTGAAATGCTGTCTATATGCCAGTTTTTAATCACACACCTCAATACAAACTTAATTTTGAAGGTGTTCCAGAAATCTTTGAAAGCGTTATCCAAATCACTATACCATAGCCACCGATAGTAACCATATACGGAATCAGCGAAAGCAGTAAATCGTTCACTTTCAACTACAAGAACGTCTATTGTTGTATCCCAGTAGGCATGAGCTTGAGGCACCGATAAAAAGGCACAGGTGACCACAAGGAATAGGCTTATAACAATTATCCTCTTCTGCATCTAACCACCAACCCAAATACCAAACATATCCAAAGAGCCGCCAACAAGACCAACCCAGCATAAGCGAAGGTGTTCCAAGCGAAGTAGCTCTTAAAATCTATCCATTCAGCAACCTCTGGATGCTCCTGTAGAATAGACTGCTTCCAAGATTCATAACGCTGAAAATCCGCATAGCAATATATGCTGTATATCGCCGTCGCAATCACCATCAGAAGCACAATGAACCACATTGGTATTCCTTTCACTTCTTTCTTTAACTTTTCCATTCTATTACTCTCCTTATACGTTCCTTGCGGGAACGACTCGGTCACTTGTTGTGACTATGATTTTTAATACCAAACCATAAAATAGTAACAACAATTAAAACAAAAGAGTTATCCATTCTTAACACCTTCTGTTTTCGGCTTTGACATGGCTTGGCACCGTGAACATCAAAAGTATTATGGTGATAGCTATCCATTGAACTATTTTGCTTTTCTTCATTTTTCACCATTTATAAACTATTGAAAAATTCATATAAATTTATCTATTACTTTATATCTTCCCTTATTTATTACTTTATCCTCGATGTAAATTCAAATAGATATTAGCTGAGGAATCTTTTAATTGCTATTGTGGAGATGATTTATGTGGTGGAAAATAAAATGCATGAAAAAGTGTTCTTATTATATGCGAGGAAGTCCACTGAATTCACTCGCCAACATCTTCAACAGTCACTTCTATAGGATAATAGATCTATCTCGCTTTCAACTTGCAGCTTCGGTTGTTGCTGAACCGTAAAATATTAGTATGGACTCAACGAAATCATTTTTTGTTGTATAGGTGACATGCTACATAGTGGTCTTTACCAATATCAACTAATTTTGGTTCTGTTTTGCGGCATACATCACCGATGATTAATGGACATCGTGTGTGGAACCTACAACCTGAAGGTGGATTAATAGGACTTGGTATCTCACCTTTAATAATCGTCTCACTACGTTTTGCGGCGGGGTCAGGCACTGGAACCGCGTTAAGTAGCGCTTGTGTATAGGGATGTAAGGGTTCGTTAATTACTTGTTCCACATTCCCCTTTTCCATTATCTTGCCAAGGTACATTATTGCGATGCTATCGCAGATATGCCTTGCCAAGGCAAGATCATGCGTTATGTAGAGAAAAGTGGTTTGATATTTTTCACGTAAGGAAAACATGAGGTTTAAAATTTCAGCTCTGATAGAAACATCCAGCATCGAAACCGGTTCGTCTGCCACAACAAATTCAGGGTTTAATACAAAAGCTCTTGCAACTGCTACTCTTTGTCTTTGTCCACCGCTTAGCTCATGTGGATAGCGGAAGAAGAATTCATCAGGTGGAGTTAACTCCACGTCTTCTAGAGTCTTTTTCACTAATCCCTCAACAACCTCTGGAGGTTTATCTTCCAATATTCGTATAGGTTCCGCGACAATATCCCCTACAGTCATTCTGGGATTAAGAGATGCGTATGGATCTTGGAATATTATTTGCATTTGGCGTCTTAGCGGTCGCATTTCATTTTCGCTGAGGAAGGTTATGTCTCTATTTTTGAAGTAAATTTTACCTTGTGAGGGTTCTATAAGTCTGAGGATCAATCTTCCAGTTGTGGTTTTCCCGCTTCCACTTTCTCCTGCTAGTCCATAGATTTCACCTTTTTTTATCTCTAGATCAATGCCATCTACAGCGCGGACAGCAAGCATTTCCCTTGATATTAAACTAGTGAAAAACCCTTTTTTAAGTTCAAACCATTTCTTGAGATTCACTGCTTTAATCAATGTTTCCTGCATTCACTTCACCTTTTTATAAAATGGCACGCAACAAAATGATCTTTTTCAACTTCAACTTCGACGGGTTCCTCTTTTTTGCATATGTCCATGGCATATCTACATCTGGGATGAAATCTGCATCCTGAAGGCGGGTGTAACAAATCTGGGGGGGTTCCTGGTATTGAAGTTACACGGGTTCTTGGACCTTTGATGTTTGGAAAAGCAGAGATTAATCCTGAAGTATAAGGATGAAGTGGATTATGGAAAATGCTCGTTGAATTGCCATGCTCCACTATTTTTCCCGCATACATGATAGTAATTTTTTCACAGGTCTCCGCAATAATAGATAAGTCGTGAGTTATGAGGATCATAGACAAATTTAGTTTATCTTTAAGTTCTCGCATAAGTTTCAAAATTTGCGCTTGGACAACAACATCTAAAGCTGTTCCTGGTTCATCAGCTATCAATAATGAGGGGTTGCAGGCAAGGGCCATCGCTATTAAGGCTCTCTGTTTCATACCTCCACTAAATTCATGAGGATAATTGTCAAAACGGGAGGGGTCTATGCCCACAAGTTCTAAGAGTTTTTTGGTTCTTGAAACAGCTTCTTCTCTAGTTATATCTTCATGAACTCTGATGGCTTCAATGATTTGATCACCAACCTTGTAAACGGGGTTAAATGCGTTCATAGCTCCTTGAAAAACGATCGAGATTCCCTTCCACCTTATGTCTTTGCGCATTTTTTCCTCTGAGATTTCTAACAAGTCAATGTTTGAAAAAAAGATTTTTCCACCCTTAATTTCACCATTTGACGGTAGAATTTTTAGTATCGTCAAGGCCGTTGTTGTTTTTCCACATCCTGATTCTCCAGCAAGTCCCATTGCCTCGCCTTTTTCTACTTGAAAACTAACATCATCGACGGCTTTTACATAGCCGCGTTTAATTCTAAAATAAGTCTTTAAATTTTTTACTTCCAATAGTGCCATTAATTTTTGCCCTCTATGAAGTTTTTAGGACGGATTGTTAGATAGTAGATTTAACGACGCATATTTAAGTTTTAATGATCTTTTTCTTTTTGGTTAAAAAATTAAAATTTGGAAAAGCTAAAAAGAGGCAGAAAAAAGGCAAAATATTTTGTTCTTTTGAATTGAGTATGCATACACCTAAAAGGGTTGGGCTACTATGAATGAAAGTGAAAATGTGTTTTCCTGTTTTAAATGTGAAGAGTTTGTGCCAAAAATGTAAATTTTGTTTCCATTATGGTAGGCGACTCTTCCAGTCAAATGTTACCACGTTGTTGTCATGTTCAGCCGGATTCTACTCCTTGAGTGGAATCCTTATTAGCATTCTATTCCTTCCGTATTTTTTGTCTGTTACAACAATTGAGTTGATATCTGCCATCTTTATTGCTTTAGGAGTCAAATTTGCGGGGTACTCGGGTTTAATGCTATCAGATGTCACTACGATCTTTTTCGTTTATCTTCTAATGCATTTCCAAAATCCGGTGGTTATAATAAAGTTGATAATATTTCGTTTGTTAGAAGCTTATTTTATCATACATGAATGGGTGAGACTTAGTGAATGTAAGTGCATGTGTGACATATTATCCAATTTTTGAGGAAGAAGCAAAAGTATAGTTAAATTCATAACTGATTTTGAAAATTGTATATTTTCGACGAAAATTTACTGAATTAGCTTTAAAACGCGACTTTTTAAACATAAAACTGTTTTCAGACACAATTAATCTAAAGAAAAAATAGACAGCTACTATAACTATTAGAAAAAAACTTATTAAAGATTCTAGAGGATGCAGAGCGTATCGTGGTTCTGGTATTACAATTGCCACGTTTTCAAGGTTTATTCGTTTTAAATTATCGCCCGGGTTGAATTCTTCTTGGACGCCTTCTACACTTATAGTTAACATGGTTTTAACAGAACTTACATTAGCAACAGAGTAAGGTTTCGTTACAGTGTAGTTTACTATTGTAAACTCCCTTGGCTCTAATGACAATGGAAGGATTGTTAGTGTAAAAGAAAAAGATCTAATTGTAAAAGCGAAGTATTCTGTGAAATTTCCCCTGTTCTCAATCTTTGCGGTAATTAGAAGGTTCTCTTCGTTTTTTGAACCCTGAAAGCAAAGTTTAATCATTGCAATTGATATATCATGGATTTTTAAATCTTGCTTAATGCATGGTCTAAGTATTGGGTCACCAATTATTGTCAAACCGTAGAAAATAAAAGGGTTGAGCTCTTTAGGCTGTTCTTGTAGCCATTCTTGAAGTGCATTTCCAATAAAATCACCTTTTGATAGCATATTAAAAAATCTTCTAAACGAAATAGAGAACATGTCATCTGTACAGCCGATTGCTAGAAGTCCATAGTTAGTTGTAAAAACCGCAGATCCTGCTAAGTAGTCCTGTTCCGTATATCTTGCTGCTGAGCATGTAAAAAAAAGATAAAGTAGTATGCGAGGATCTATATTTCGGTATTCCCACGAATAAACCGTTCCTCCGGTGGGCTTCCCATTAACCTCAAAAACGTTGTAATCAAATGAGCCATGTGCCATCAAGTATAACCATTGAAAGCCGAAAGTATCCTTAAGTCTAGTTTTAAAATCTTCTGCTGTGGTGACCGTTGAGTCTGCTTCAATTGTTATGTCAGTGGACACTTCACTTAAAGAAACATTTGCTTCTTCTGTCCATCCAATGCCATCATCGTCGATATATGCAAGTGTACGCCACCAGGGCAGTACCCGTAAGCCATGTCTGTATTGGTGGTTTCTGTCAAAATAATTGTTCAATAATCTGGCTTCTTCACCTATTCCAAGCGCAGAAGGTTTAAGCCAACCAATCCATATTTCTGGGCTCACATCCCCTTCGTGTTCATTATAAACTCCATCTCCGTCGTCGTCTTTCCAGTAACCATTTAAATCTCGATAATACATGTCTGTGGGGAACTTCTTTCCACCAAGTTCGTACCACGCTACAGGAATATTTCCAATGAATAAGGCGCCAACCAAGCCCCGTGAGAGTGCTTCTGATAGGCATAACCTGATCCCCTGTGGAGTCTTATCTTGCAGTTGATTGGTTTCGATTATGCTCACTGAAAAACCGTCGTCTTCGATATCCATAATGTAACAATTTAGAGAAGATTTAATTTCTGGATAGATGGTTGAGTTAACTAGTAAAATGACTAAAGGCTTGTCAGATTTAGTATTTGTGGCAGTGGATGCAGTAAATGTTGAAAAGTTTGACGTTAAAATTAGCGATGGTAGTGATAAAATTAGGAAAATGTTAAAAGATTTTTTGAACATTGCAAGAGTATTGTCGCCTCATAAATATTTAAGGTTTTGTTGTTGTGCAAAACCTTAAATAATCAATTCGAAATCTGAATTAGTTGAATCGGTGAAAATGTCTTGGGATTGCGGTCCTACATAATTAAAAAAGTTGTTTACTTAGTTTTGCTGGTTTTCTTTGTTATAACATTAAATTTTATAATATTTATTCTCATGCCTGGCGATCCTACAGCCGTCTTGGCCAGTTCTGCGCGTTTGAAGACACAAGAACAAGTTGAAATTGTCCGTAAACTGTATGGATTGGATGATCCACTTCATGTAAGATATTTCAAGTATTTACAAAACATGTTCACTTTTAATTTCGGTTTTTCTTATTTTACTGGTCGGGCAGTATCTGAAGAAATTGGCAGGAGATTGACTAATACTCTTTTACTTGTTGGTATATCAACAGTTACTTCAATAGTTATTGGAGTCCTTCTTGGGGTTATAGCGGCTGCCAAGAGAGGAAAATTTTTTGATTCTTTTTCCGTAACAGCTTCCTTGGTTACATATTCGCTTCCGTCATTTTGGATTGGTATGGTTCTTCTTCTAATTTTTTCTTTTTGGTTACGCTGGTTCCCAATTGGTGGTGTTGTTCCTCCCGAATGGGCTCAAAATCCACCTCCAAACATTTTTGTGGAAATTCAGGGAAGGGCATACTACCTTTTCTTACCAGTACTTACTCTCACTCTCTTTCAGTATGGTGGTTATTTGTTGTTTACACGGGCGGTCATGCTTGAATCGCTGACTGAAGATTATATAGTGACTGCTAAGGCCAAAGGGGTTAAAGAAAGAGTTATTCTCTTCAAGCATGCCTTAAAAAATGCATCTCTACCTCTTATAACAAATATAGCTCTTTCTTTTGGTTTTATGTTAAGTGGCGCTATTATTACGGAACAAGTGTTCAGTTATCCAGGTTTAGGTCTTTGGCTTTGGGACGCCATCGCTTTTGTGGATTATCCTGTGCTTCAAGCGATGTTTTACATAATTGCTTTATGCGTGATAGTTGCAAATTTCATAGCAGATCTACTCTACGGGGTTATTGATCCAAGGATAAAATATGAGTGATGATGCGTATGGCTACTAGAAGAGAAAAATTGTCTTTTGATATTAAAAGACTTATGGGGTTTGTTCGAAGTCTTCTTTCGCGCCCTAGAGGAGCAATGGGAGTGTGTTTACTTGTTATTTTTATTCTCATAGCTCTGCTTGCTCCTTTGATTGCACATTATGACCCTTATTACGATGTGTATATTGCTGGAGATTATGCTGCCCCTTCTTGGCTGAGGATGATTCCTGGGTTTCAGCATTACAGTGAAAATATGCTTGTGGTTAAAGATCCAAATTTCGATTCCATCGAAAGCCTAAAAGAGTGGAATGTCACCAAGAACAGTGAGAGAATAAGTGTTCTTTACAGTTCTGTGCAAGGTAATCCGTTAAATGGTGGTCCAGGCTGTTTGGCTGTTGAGTATAATAGATATGCTGGAGAAACTCCTCAACCTGTTGAGGCTGTTCTTAGTAAAGAATTTAATTTTCCGTATATTGATAGTCCGAAGAGATTTTTAGTTAACATGAGTATGTTTGTGGCTGGTTTAACTGGCTTAAATGAATTCCGCGTTCAGATATTCTTGGAGAGGGTTGAGAAAGACGGAAATGTGACTTCATATGCGGTTTATTTCCAAAGGTTCTCTTCACCTTCGGCTGTCTGGGAATCATTAAGTGGAATTGACTCCTATTCAACTGCCGTGCAGATGCAGTTTGGATCCATTAGTGATCCTCCAAAAGTTGTTTTTAACAGTTCTTTATCTGACACTTATCGTTTTACAATTAAGTTTTCTATAGTTGATTCTGACAAAAGCAAAGATGCTAGCTTACTTGTTTACGTTGACGGAGTTAATCTTATGTTGTATGGTACTAGTTTTGGTTTGTTGGGAACAGATGAGAATGGGAGGGATATTTTCTCCCAACTTGTTTATGGTACACGGATTTCCTTGACTGTGGGGCTGTTATCCGCGGTGCTCTCCGTTGTAATAGGTTTAGTCGTCGGTGTGGCTGCTGGTTACGTTGGATCGATCGTTGATGAATTACTTATGAGATTTACTGATATGCTTTTGGTATTGCCGAGTCTTCCGTTGCTTTTGGTTCTCATTGCGGTTCTCGGTCCATCAATGTGGAATTTAATTCTGTTGATAGGAGTGCTTGGATGGATGGGTTTTGCAAGGGTTGTGAGATCGCAAGTTCTCAGTTTGAAGGAGAGGCCTTTCGTTGAGGCAGCAAAAGCTGCTGGCGCTGGGAGGTCGTATATTATGTTTAGGCATATAATCCCGAATGTGATGTCCTTGGTTTATGTGACGTTAGCCTTATCTGTTCCTTCGGCTATATTGAGTGAGGCTGCCTTAAGTTGGTTGGGGCTTTTCTCTCCTGATGTTATGTCTTGGGGGCGAATGCTTCACGATGCAATGGCTGTAGAGCGCAGTGTTGAGAAGTGGTGGTGGATTGTTCCTCCGGGAATTTGCATTGCCGCCCTCTCTTTGTCTTTCATATTAATTGGGTATGCAATTGATGATGTGTTGAACCCAAGGCTTAGGGAGCGTCGGTGATTTTTAAAAATTCGGAGATGGCGCTTCCTAGAATTACGGATATTAGGCATAGAATCCACACGCTTGGGAATGTGCTTCTTACAACCATTACTATTGTGAATTGGAAAAGTAAGTCTATGAGTGAGGAGGTGGTGGACAATTTTCCAGTTATGCTTGGAAGTATTGTTAAGCAAAAGGTCATTATGAAGAATGATAGGAGTACTGTTATGAAGTATCCTATTATTATTTCTTTTATGTCTCCTATTAGTATTCCCGCCAGTAAGCTGATTATAAAAAGGGCCAAATACTGTAACCATGTTAATGTTGGCCTTGAGTAGAGTGTTTGTAGGATTATTGAGGAGATTATTGTGGCCCAAGCTGTTAGGATTATTAGATTTTTCTTTTTCATCATGTTTAGTATGCTAGGACTTATATTTCACTTTTTACTTAGTTTTTGGGGGGTGCAAACAAATGTGGAAGAATCGTTACAAGGTTTTTATGGCTGTTTTTTGTATCATTTTCGTTATTTCTTTGGTTACATTAGCTTTTGCTACGGTTAATTACTTGGAATTTTATGTCGCATTGCACAGTTTGTTTTTGAGGGTGGATAGTTTTGAGTGTAGGATTTTAGAGGGGGGTGACGCTGTTTGTGTCTTTGGGAATTTTAGTTTAGTGCATAATTCTTCGTATAGTGGTTTGGTTTTGGAGTCTGTTTATGTGAGTATGTTTGTGGAGGGGGATGTTGAGCCTTTTTTTGAGCGTAGATTTTGGTTGGACGGGGCAGTGTTGGCTCCATTTTCCTCTATTCCTTTGTCTGTTGAGAATCAAACTTTGACAGATAATGTTGAAAGCTTTATTCGGCTTAAAGAACAGGGTGAAAGTGTGAATTTGACTGTTAGTTCTTGTGTTTTTGTCTATATTTTTGGTGGTCCTTTTGCTACAAAGGTTGATCTTGAAGATTTCAGTTTAACTTTGTGATTCTGAGATGATTTTTTGTATGTATGCTAAGAAGTCCTGTTGGAGGGCTTCTAGTTTTTCTTTTGATTTTATTTCTTTTAGGAGGAGACCTCCTCCTGTTAGGAATGTGAGTAACGTTTCGATTTTGATTATTTTTTCTTTTTCTTCGGTTGTGTTGAAGTTTATGGCTATTCCTTTTTCTGTTTTTCGGATTTGTATGTCTATCTTTTCTTTTATTTCGGTGTTTTTGTTTGGTATTGCTGAAATTTTTACTGTGGAGTTTGATTTTTCTGTTTTTACGATGAAGTTTTTTGTTTTGAAGTAGTATTCTGCTTGTTTAGAAAGTTGGTTTATGTTTGATGTTGCTTGCCACTCGTAGCGCATTTTGGTCAAATTTTTAGTGAGTGATGTACGTGTTATTATGTTTTTTGTTGTTTTCCTTCTATAGAACATTTTTCCGTAAGGCTTAAATTATGGAGGAGGCAAATAGTTTAATGCGTAAATTGAAGGAGAAAAGGGAAAATGAGAGAGAAAACTTTTGTTATAGCGGTACTTCTAGCATGTCTAATGGCTCTTGGAACGGCAGCAACTGTTTATGGCGCTGCGCAGACACCGAACATGTTGATTCACATATACCTAAGTCCAGATCCTGAGAATCAAGCTTTGGAGATGGGTACAATTGACTTCAACGACTGGCCTCTTGCTAAGGATTGGATTGACCGTTGGGCTCTTATGCCTGATGTAATTACTATGCGTGATTATGTGGAGCTTGGCATGATGCAAATTGACATTAACAATCAAAAGTGGCCAACAGGTTCTCAGACCAGCAAGTTCTACAGTCCCACGGACACGCAAAGCGTGAAGTCTGTTTACTTTAGAAAGGCTGTTGCTTGTCTGCTTGACCGTGACAAGATTATAAGTGATGTGTTGAAGGGCTATGGTTTCAGGTTGGATGTTCCTGTTCCACCATCACAATCTGCTTACATGGACATGGCAAACTACACTGCTGAGGGGTTAATATACAATTATAATAAGACGAGGGCAATTGAATTCCTTAATGCAGGAGGGTTCACGCTTGGACCTGATGGCATACATAGAATTGACCCGCTAACCGGGACATACTTGAGTCCTTTGACTTTCTATGTTAGGATGGATGATCCTAACAGGCGAAGAGCTGGTGAAATGCTTGCTACTGAGCTTCAGTCTGTCGGCATACCTGTCAATCTTATTGTTACTGAGAAGACTGTTTGTTACAAGAACGTTATGGTGCTTTACAACTATCACTTGTATACTGGTGGGTGGAGCCTGAGCACGGTTCCAGACCAGTACTATGACTTGTATTCAAGCTACACTTACTATGGTCCTACTGTTGGCTGGAGCAACAACTATCCGGGCTTCTGCAACCACGAGTTTGACTCGTGGGCTGAGAAGGTTAAGTATCCAGCAACAGTTGAAGAGGCTCAAGAGGCAGCTAAGGTTTGCGGCTACTTGTTCCTCAAGTACTGTGCAATTGTTCCAATGTGGTCTGCTAAGGCTGTTAAGGCTTATAGGACTGGGTGGGAGGGCGTTGTAAACAATGTTGGCTTTGGCACTGACAACTACTACACATTCTTGAATGCGCATAAGACTGGCGACAATACTATTGACTGGGGCTTTAAGAGTAACATTGAACAGTTGAACGTGATAAAGTCACAGTGGGTTTGGGACTGGAACGTTCTAGGCTTAATCTATGAGGGTATGGTTGGAAATAACCCGTTCAGCCAATCCCCGACAGAAGGCTTCATTGCTGACAGTTGGACCGTTGGTTCTTGGGATGCAAGCGGAGTTGGAGGCGACGCAGACGCAACATACATAAACTTCCACATACGCGACAATATTTACTGGCACAATGCGACTAACCAGCCGCGTAGGCAGTTGACAGCTGATGATGTTGCATTCAGCTTCAACTATACCAAGGCTTGCGGTCCAGGCGTTGCTTGGAACTACCCGCTGGTTGAAAAGTTAGATCATGTGACAGTGAACGGCTGGAACGTTACGGTTTACTACAGCAAGAAGAGTGCTTGGGCCTTCCTATGGGCTGGAGGTTTGCCAATAATTAACCCTGACATTTGGAGCAATGTTTCGCCAGCCAACGCTGGAACTCTAGACCCAGTAACATCAGACGTTAACCACGACGGCGTATACGACCTTATAGAGGATGGATGCGGCGCATGGATATTCGGAAGTGCAACTGACACATCTGTTTCACTTACAGCTGACCAACAGTACTATCTAACCGCTAACTACATTTCAACTAGACTGGCAGAAATGTTCCACGACGGTGCAGGAGACGTTGACGGCAATGGCGTTGTAAACGTTAAAGACTTAGGCGCTATTGCTAGAGCCCTAGGAACAAACATTAACATGACGCATGGAACAGGCTGGAACCAGTACAACTCTGACTGTGACTTCAACCACGACGGTTTAGTAGACCTAACAGACCTAGCCGTAGTAGCAACAAACTACGGCAAGACGATGGGTTAAGCGGAGGAAGGGAGGAGGGAGAAAAATGAAAAGTAAAATCCTCTTCGCATTGATGACTGCAACAATAATGCTAAGCATATTCGCGGGGTTAAACATCGTAAAAGCTAATCCAGACTACATGGCTTTGAACCCAACAGAAAAAATATACGACCCAACCTATGGCACACAGGGCGAGTTCTTCCAGTGGGAAATCAACATAAGCACGACCATCAGCGTTAGCGCTTGGGAAGCATACCTCTACTGGGACCCAGGAGTCCTCAGGTCTTCCCCAGACTTTCCAGTAGTGTGGGGAACATTCATGAGCGGCGCACCAGTGCAAGGATATGTTAAACGCATAGGCGAGAACGCAATACAATTTGGGCAGTACTTCACACAGCAATATACAGTTACTGGGACAGGTACCCTAGCGTATGTGAACTTTACATTCCTGCTTCCGGGAGCAACAACAGTAAAGTTTCTGTACGCAACAGTTTGGGACGATAACCTAAACCAGTACACTCTGGACCGTTTCGATGGTAGGATAAAGAGCAACCGTCCACACCCAGTTTTCACTTGGTCAACTGCTGACGGACGCAATCCGCTGCCGCAACAAACGATTTATGACGGCGGCGACTCAATAGTGTACGGCGACGTGGTCACCTTCGATGCTTCAGCAAGCTACGACGTTTCAAACCTAGTCTGGAATGGAACAGCATGGGTTGAAGGCGCAGGCTATCCAGACATAGTCTACTACAGGTGGGAATTCGGCGACGGCACATTTGAAGAAGGCGCAGACAAGATTACTGTAACTCACACCTACACAAGCTACAATAAAAATGGTTGGCTTGTTAACCTAACAGTTTGGGACAGCGAAAACGATTACTGGAGCACAACATGGCGTTACGGCGGAGCAGACCCAGCAAACACAGTGCCAATGTGGCGTGATGTGGCAATAGTTGACATTTGGCCAAGCCTACCGCCATACGATGTTTACGACGAAGACGGCTTAGACTGGTGGAGTTGGTGGTGGTTCGACACAACAGACTATTGGATACCAAACTTAAAGGATCCGTATTGGAACTATCACCTGCCGCCAAGCTACTGCAGCGACATGGGCGTCCCAGAAAACATAACTGTCAAGCAAGCATGGGAAGAATATGGGCTACCGCCACTTTGGATACTTGTTACAGCATGCAACTACGGCTCAGTCGATGAGAAAGTAACAGTCAAACTATACGCAGCCTACATTGACGTAAAAGCTAAAAGGCAAGCTGGAGCATGGGTTCCAGTAACAGCTCAAAACGTCTACCTAGTAGACACATTCACAAAAATACTTAAGGCAGGAAGCGGAAGCGGCTGGAGTCTAGCAACGCTGTGGATGCCCCCGAAAGACGGGTTCTACGTGTTCTTCGCAACAATAGAGCCAGCAAGTGGAGCAGTAGTCCAAGACCAAGATCCATCAAACAACTACTACGTTATGCCCTCATTATTCACGACAACAGCAGCATGGAACAGCACAGCACGCGAACTAGTTAAAGAACAAAGCTACGTAAGATACGTGGTAGACTTAGATGGAAGCGGCAAAGTCGATGGAACAGACTTCAACATACTGGCCAACAAGGCAATCTTCGGCAAATTCTGGACCACGCCATAAAAAGTTTAAAAACTCTTCAACCCCCCCTTTTTTGTTTAAACTTCAAAACGCTAATTTTTCACTGCAATACTGACACATAATAGGCATAAAAGAATACTCTAAACGTGGATAGAAGATTATTCCAAAACTTTTAAATTCATCTTCCATAATAATTTTTAATGCCAAAAAAGGAGAAGGGAGAAAAATTGAAAAACAAAGTTCTCTCAATATTGATAACACTGACACTGCTCTTAGGAGTTTTCGCCATTTCAAAGCCAGCAAGCGCAAGCTATCCACCGCCGGGAACAGAAGCGTTGTACGCATATCCAGATGTTAAAGATTTAACTGGAAATGTGCCGACAAAGACTTACACTTTCGACATAATGATAACGCCACATGCTGCGGTTACAACAATATCATTCAGTCTTCATTATGACCCCCACTACGTTAACATAACAAATATAGCGCCAGATCCAAACGGCGTTCTGACAGGCGGCTCGTTCCTAATTGGAGACTGGTTCCTAGATACGGGCAACATAACCGACATCCTCTGGGGTAAGCTCGGAGGATACTGGGACATAACTACGGATGTCGCTGTCTTCAGAATTACAGTTGCCGTCTTAGCATTCACTCCATCTACAGGCACAGTAATTGACATTTATGCAATGAACTGCTGGGATGATATAGGTAACAACTTCTTGGTAGGCGATTCACCATACGACCACACAGTAATAATGCCCCCAATAATCGTGATTGTTCAACCCACGGCAGCGTTCAATTGGACACCATCCACGCCAACAGTTGGTGACACAGTAACCTTCGATGCTTCAGCCTCAACAGGCGGATACGACGGACATCAATCTTGCCCAATAACTGAGTACAGATGGGACTGGGAAGGCGATGGCACCATAGATGAGGTAACTTCAAACGCAATAATCACACATGTTTTCAGCTCGGCTGGGACGTACCATGTTACATTAACGGTTTACGCTCCCGGAGGACCAAGTGCAGAGCCTAGCTACGTGCCAACAGCCAGCATTACACATGACGTGCTAGTAAAGGCGCCTGCAGTGGGAAGAATAATAGACCTTTACACACAGAACACTAGACACCCAGACTACACAACGGATAAGACCGGCGAAGGCATCGACAGCAGCGTAACAGACCCAAGCGTTAACAGGCAAGTTGACTCCTACGCTCCACAGGACCTCGTCACACTCTACGCGAAAGTAACATACAACAATGCTCCAGTAGCCAACAAAGAAGTAGCCTTCGAAATTCACGGACCAACAAACAATTACCAAAACATAATAATTTACAGGCAAGCCTTCACAGACGCAAACGGAATAGCCACAATAGACTTTAGAATTCCATGGCCAGATGAACACGCCAAAGACATAGTCTTCGGCAATTGGACAATAATGGCGAAAGTTGACATAGCAGAACAATGGGTTAGCGACTCCCACTGGTTCTATGTGCATTGGATAATAGACATCGAAAACGTACAACTACTTGACTCGGCCTACACGCCAACAGTGGATTTTGTCCGCGGAGTCGACACAGCCTACATAAACGTAACAGTATACAACTGGGCTATGACATCTAGAAACGCCACCATAACAGTCGTAATATACGACGAACTAGGCGTCCCAGTAGGCACAAACGTCATAAACTTCAACAACATTCCAGGAGAAACAGCAGTTTCGCAAATAACAAACATCCCCATACCCAACTGGGCTTATGTTGGATACGGCAACGTCTACGTAAACGCTTTCACAAAGCTCCCATGGGAATGCGGAGTCTGCTACTGCCCAGAATACCCACCAGTCACGATACACATAACATTGCCTTAACCGGGAAGCCTATGAAAAAATCCCTCCTTTTTTTCTTCATAATTACAATCTTATTTTCGCTCACACCCTTAAAGCTCATAAAAACCGTGAACGCCCAATCCGCTGAAATAATATTTAATCCCTCACAAATCCTCATCGCAGAACAATCAAACTTCTCAATCCAAATCCAAACACTAAATACTCCACCATTCACAATGTTTTGGATAACCGTAAACTACAACACAACAGCAATTGACGCCCTAAACGTGTCAACATGGCCAGGCGGCTACGCAAACATAGATGAAAATCTTGGAACAATCGACATAAGCGCAACAACCCTACAACCATTAGAAGGCAACCAAACCCTTGCAACAATAGTCTTCAAAGCAGCGCAAAGCAGTAACAGCACCATACGGCTCACAGACACGCAACTCTACGACCCACAAAACGAACCCATAGATCACATAACAGGAACAGCTCAAATAGAAATAGTGGGACAAATAAATCTAACCATCAAAGCATCAAAAGAATACTACTACTTGGGCGAAAACGTAACAATATACGGAAATTCTACAGTAGAAGGTTCGCCTATTTCAAGTCTGATTGGACTCGAAGTTTGGACACGTGAAGGCCCTAAACTAACAAGAATCATAAACTCCAGCTACATACCACCAACCACCCAATGGCCACTAACAATCGTAAGCTTCTACCCCAGCGATGAATACGGCAATCCAAAAAGCAACTTCCCCGCAGGTTATCAAGCATACTTCACAATTACAGTGCAAAATCTAAAAAATGAAAATCTACCCATATTAATAGTGATAAACATTTTTGATACGTATAACACTATTATAGGCTTCACAATATTTCAAGGCACAATTTTCCAATTTTCACAAATAATGTTCATTGGACCAGTTTTGATACAAACAAGTGCATTTAACGGAACAGCCACAGCCTACGCAAACGTCTTCTCCAACTGGCCAAAAAACCAAGGAACACCATATTGCCCAGAAAAATCCGTAAACTTCCAGATAACAGGCGGCTCTACAGCGGTGCCTCCAACGTTTCCGCCTTCCAACCAGACTTTCTCAGCTCAATTTAACACAACCTTCAGGTTGCCATCAACAGGCGGTCTAGCAAAATGGGAGGTGTATGCCACAACAGTTTACAAAGTGCAAATGGCAAACGAAAAAACAAACTTCGTCGCGGCAAACCTATTTGTTGATGATGACAAACCAGCAGACTTCAATACCATACAATCCGCAATAAATGCAGCAAATGACACTAATACCATATACATCTATAATGGAACCTATTATGAAAACATAAATGTTAACAAAACAATTTCAATCGTTGGAGAAAACGCTGAAGCAACGATAATCGACGGAAGAAAACTTGATAACGTTGTAAACATTATAAAATCTAGCGTGAAAATTTTCGACATAAAAATATTAAACAGTAGCACAACCCTCTCCCATGATGCTGGCATAAGTATCCTTAACTATTCATGTAAAATAGTAGGCTGCATTATAACAAATAACATGATAGGAATAAAAGTCCAGAGCACTAATTCTGCGGGCATCTCACAAAATACGATAGACAACAATAGCTATGGGATTATGATTATTAATTCAAGCAACACAGACCTAACAAATAACTTCGTAAAAGACAATAGTTATGGCATTTACTTGTTAAATAGCAGCTACGCAAAAATTACAAGCTCCTCAATAACTAACAACACCTATGGACTTACGCTGTCAAGTACCTTATGTAATTATAACGAGCTTAGCAGCAACAATATCTCATTTAACGGTGTAGGCATCACCTTGAACTATTCTAGTTATAACCAGATTATCAATAGTAACATTTCCTCTAATCTAAATTATGGCATTTGGATAAACGCAGCAAATAACAACCAAATATACTCTAACAACTTCATCAACAATAGTAATCAAGTTTATGTTTCAGCATCAGCAAACCAGTGGAACATCAGCTATCCACAAGGAGGAAACTATTGGGACAGCTATAATGG
>JAVZJY010000026.1:0-17157 GCA_038872535.1 Bathyarchaeia archaeon
AGAAGAGTATTGGAGAAAAAGAAACTCCGAAAGAACAACCGAACCAAAAGGCGATAATAAAATATATGTAATTCAAAAGCATGCAGCAACTCACCTACATTACGACTTGCGTTTGGAAATGGACGGCGTATTAAAAAGTTGGGCTATTCCAAAAGAACCGCCCACCACGCCAAGTGTTCGAAGATTGGCTGTGGAGGTGGAAGACCACTCACTTGAGTATGCAAATTTTGAAGGCATAATTCCAGAAGGCGAGTATGGAGCGGGCACTGTGGAAATTTGGGATAGAGGAACGTATAGGCTGTTAGAGCGAAAGGAAGGAAAGCTTATTGTAGAAATTAACGGCAATAGGCTTAGTGGCGTTTATGTGCTTATGAGATTCAAAGATAAGAAA
Source organism: Bathyarchaeia archaeon (assembly GCA_038872535.1). Lineage (GTDB taxonomy): Archaea > Thermoproteota > Bathyarchaeia > Bathyarchaeales > Bathycorpusculaceae > JASEJA01. The sequence goes on from JAVZJY010000026.1 coordinate 392, forward strand.
AACTGGCTTTTCTTCAAAAAGAAGTAGGAATAAAGTGCTTATTCTTCTTTTTCGGCTTCTCCCTTTCCTACAACTTCGGCTTCGGCGAATCTTCTGCTTATCCTTGTTATTTTTATTTTAACATGGTCTCCTGGTTTGGTGTTGGGTATGAATGTTACTAAGCCTTGAATTCTGGCTATGCCTTCGCCTCTGCGGCTTGTTTCTTGAACGTCAACCTCGTATTCTTTTCCAATTTCCACTGGTTTTGGAGGGAATCTACCTCCGCCTCTTCCTCTGAATCCTCTTCTTTGGCCGAAGCTTCTTCTTTCTTCCATCCGTTTTCACCTCTCATTTCGTTAATAATAATGGTTTTCCGCGTTTCACTCAACTGTTAGTTTTCCGCGTCTTCCAACGTTTAGTTGGATTTCTCCTCTGAAGCTTGTGATGTAGCCGTTTTCCACTTTGACTGTGTCGTTGACGTTTACTTGGTTTATTTGTTCGTTCCATAGTGTCATTTTTATTTTGCCTGTTTCATCGCTTATTATGGCGGTTGCCACTTTGTAGGTTTCATCTTTGAATCTGGATAAAACCTCATGCGCCTCAGATTTCTCTAGGACTTTGGCTTCTATGCTGACGTTTTTCATTCCATTTCGCAAATCCCTTATTTTCAAATTTGTCCTCCGTTAAGCTATTTTCTCCGCGACGGCAAACTTTTCCCGAACCGTCAGAATTCTGACTTTAACGCGTTCGCCTATTTTGCTTCGGGGTACGAAAATCAGATAGTTTTGGATTCTCGCTATTCCGTCGCCTCTGCTTCCAATGTCGTCTATTACGACCTCTATTTCTTGGTTTTCTTTTACAGGCGTCATTGGGAAAAATGGTCTTGATGAGCGGAATCTACTGTGGCTTCCATATCTCCTTGGTTTTCTTGGAGCGTTTTTTGTTTTTTCCGGTAGCCTTCTTGGCATATTGTGTTTTCGTCCTTATCGCGGAACCAGCCTTTTCACCATACAACTCACGTGCCATTTTGTTGACACTGAGCTTTTGGTATGGCTAGTTACATGCAGAAAAGCCACTCAACCATATAAATCTTGCTAAGTGTCTATTCGTAACGTAATGCTTCAACCGGGTTTAGTTTTGCGGCTTTTCTTGCGGGGTATAAACCAAAGATTATGCAGACGATTATGGCGAAAACAAAGGCTATTATAGTCCATTCTGGTGAAAAAGCGGGGTTTATCTGCATTCTTTGGGTTTCTGGCGCTTGAAAAACCGTTTCTTGACGCTGAGGTTGCATAAAGTTGGAAAGGATTTGCGCTAACCCATAAGAAAGTCCATAACCAGTAAAAGCGCCTATGAAACCACCAATTATTCCCACCAAAACTGCTTCAGCGAGAAACATGCCTAAAATTGTTCGGCTTTTGGCTCCAATCGCCTTTAGTATGCCTATTTCACGGGTTCTTTCCATAACCGCAACGGTCATGATATTCATTATGCCAACTCCAGCAACCAAAAGTGAAATAGAGCCTATAGCCACCAAAAACATTTGAACAATGTTTAAAATGTTGTCAACTTGACGCATCAAAGCAGAAGGCACAAAAACTGTAATGGAATATGGCGGAAAAAGATTCTCAATCTCTTTAGCAACGCTCTCCGCGTATTGCGGGTCAGAAACCTTCACAAGAATAATTTGGTAGGGCTCTGGTTTATCTTTAAAGAAGGGCATCTCAAGGGCGGTTTCAATGGGGATGAAAGCCCAATAATCAAAGTTTGTTATTCCAGAAGTTCCTCCCTTCTCCAATACCCCACTAACTGTAAAATTACCAGTATAGACAACATAATTACCACTCTTCACTATTAATGAAACGTTGTCTCCAATACCAGCCACTTTAGTCTCATTAACTATGCTCGCTTTATAACCAAGAACTATTGATTGATTCTCTTCAGGTTGCGGGAACGTGCCATTTAACAAGCGAAATCGCAAAGGTAGTATTTCTTTCATTTCAGTAAAGTTTACAGCGCCAACTGTGAAGGCGCCAAGTTTAACGCCAGTCTCATTGTAAAGCTCAGCTGTGGGTATCGTGATCAACGGTGTTACGGCAGTTATATTACTTATTTTAGTAATATTTTCGACATCAGTTTTGCTGAATCCTCCCGTTAAACCTGCTGTGAAGCTTCCTGGGAATACTATTAAGACGTCGAGTTCGAAGCCTTGCTCCATTCTTTGTCTCACCTCTAATCGGAAGCCCTCGCCGAGGGAAGCAATGGCTATTATTGTTGTTATCCCTATGATGACGCCGAGGGTTGTAAGCGAAGTTCTCAGTTTTCTCTGTTTTAGATTGTCCCAAGCTATGGATAATATTTTGCTCGCTTTCATTTTCTGTTCCTTCTTGGCGCTTCTTTTATTCCTTCAACTAAGCCGTCTTTCAAATGGATGATGCGGTCAGCGGTCTCTGCCACGTGAGGGTCATGGGTGACAACCACAAAGGTTTGTCCTTTCTTTTCATTTAATTCTTTCATTAACTGCACTATTTCCCAACCAGTTTTAGTATCCAAATTTCCAGTGGGCTCGTCAGCCAAAACAATTTTTGGATTATTGATTAGGGCTCTGGCTATTGCTACTCGTTGTTGTTCTCCGCCGCTCAGCTCGTAGGGCTTATGATTCATTCGAGCCTCTAGGCCTACGAGCCTTAACATTTCTTCAGCCTTTTCTAAGGCTTCATCTTCAGATGCGCCGGCAATAGTCAAAGGCAATTGAACATTTCTTAAGGCTGTTAGTCTCGGCAGTAGATTAAAGAATTGGAAGACAAAACCGATTTTTTTAAGGCGAAGCTCAGCCAATTCGTCATCGCTCATTTTTAGAACATTGGAACCGTCAATTAGTATTTCTCCTTCATCCGGACGGTCCAAACATCCTATTAAATGCAGCAAAGTGGATTTTCCGCTTCCAGAAGGACCAAAAATAGTAACCAGTTCTCTCTCTTCAACTTCAAAGCTTACTCCACGCAGGGCTGGGACTAGCACTTTGCCCATGCGATAGCTTTTTTTAACATCTTTGACTCCGAGGATTATTGTCATGTATGGTTCCAACCATTGGAAACAACTTTATTGGATAATTAGCTTTTTTATAAACTTCGCTTTTAGTTTAGATTCCAAATATCATACGTACCAGTAGTATGCTTGCAAAGTATGAAAATGCTCCTATGAAAAAGCTTTTCGCCCATGAAAATTGGGTTAGAAAACGAGTGGCAACTGCGCATAGTCCCATAGCCCAGAGGTATGCGGCTATTTGGACATATTCATAAATTTGATTAACAAGTCCCACTTCATCCAATATTTTGGTGAGGGCAGCCTCGCTTTCTCCACTAACGCCTCCCATCAAATCAAATCCGTAATAGAGTGTTGGTAAAGTCGAGAATGTGGCAGCATTTATGACCGCCTGTATAAACATGGTTATAAGGGTAAATCCCATCACTATCAACACTGGTCTCCATAAGATTTTTGCTCCAAAAGCCTTAGTCATTATGTATAATAGTCCTCCAAGAATAACCCATTTAATAACAAACTGTGCGAAAGCATAAAATGCATAATTAAGTAGGTCGCCAACAACATTTGTTAGTGCAGATTTAAAAATGCCTCCGAAAAACAAACCATCAATTAATATGGTTATGTTGGAGCTTTCAAGCCATGTGAAATCCAATTTTATGCCCGTTATGTTATCCCAGCTTGCAATAAGGCTATTATTTAACCAGTTTTCCCTAAGCGGTATTGTTAAGTTGTTCCAAACGTTAACGGTGGAATTCGAGAAATTCTCTGTGAGGTTATAATAAAAGTAGGCGGAAGGAGTTGAAGAAAACAGGAAAATAGTTACGTTTTCGGGTTTATAGTTCTCTGGGCGTGTCCATTTTATTCTTAAATATAGGCTACTGTAGCCGTCTGGTTCTGAACAGTTTATGGTTCCCATATCGTTTAGCTGCATCCAAATTTGAGTGTTATTAACTATGGAGAATTCGATGCTGCTGTTTCCGTAATAGGTTCCATTTATGAAATCGTCATAATTGTTCGTGGGAGACGCTCCATTAGATGTCCATAAGGTTGAGTTTTCAGTCCACATGTCTTTTTGCTGAGCGGTTGGCAATGTTTGTTCAACGTATTGCTTAGATAATAAGGTGTAGGCAAATGCTGTGTTTGCTGCGATGAAAAGAATCATTATTAGAATTGGTCCAAAATATTTTGGGTCTTGAATTATCTCTTTAAACGCTTTATGGGGCGCATATATGACTTTGAATATTCCGTAGGCAAACAATTTTATGCTCCGCCACTAAGTTTCTTTTAAGGGTTTATTAAGGGTTTGCTACATTCCAACTTTCAATCGTCTATAAGTCGTATAATCCACGTATTTTAAGAATGGATTTTCAGCTTGATACTTAACTGTTAGTTTTTGGCGTTTTCGCTTTTCAAGTATTTGGCTTGTGGTAACAAGCGAGTAGGCGTCGCTTCCAGCGCCTGAACCATAACTTGCAATGAGGATGCGTTCATTTGGCTTAGCAATGTCAAGTACAGATGCTAATCCAAGTGGGGAAGAACCAGAGTATGTGTTGCCAAATTTTGCCACTTGAATTGATGGTAAATACTGTTCTTCTTTGAATCCGAGTTCCTTGGCGACTTTCATTGGAAATTGCACATTAGGCTGGTGAGCAACAAAATAGTTGATGTCATCCACTTTAAGGTTAAGCCTTTCCATAAGCTTCTTCGCAGCCTTACGGATATGCTTGAAATAGGCTGGTTCTCCAGTGAAACGTCCACCATGCATTGGATAAGGCTGCCCGTCTCTGCGCCAAAAGTCTGGCGTGTCAGAAGTGCATGAATACCATCCTTCAACTTCAGCTATGACATCATTTTTTCCGAAGATGTAGGCGCATGCGCCGAATCCGACGAATAGGTCTAATTCTCCGCCTGGGCAGTCTCTTGGAGCTGCTTGGGAATTGTCTGTGCCTATAACCATTGCGTATCGAATGTTTGATTTTGGATAATTAACCAGTGAAGCTGCATCCTTAAACATACTTGTGGCAGCCTTGCATGCAAATTCTGTGTCTACGGCGTCTACCCCTTGAATGTCTTCATCTTCCTCGCCGAGTTTCAGAACCTGCGCAACCTTTGAGGCTATGGGTTTTACGGCGTATGGGTTGGATTCTGAACCCACATAAACCTTTCCAACGAGAGTGCTGTCAACTCCAGAATGAATCAATGCAAGTTTTCCAGCCTCCACAGCCGCCGTTATAGAGTCCTCGTCAATAAACGGAACAGAACGCTCCATGCCGCCCTCTTTAATCCTAAACCTTGGAATGTAAACTCCATAACCAACTATTCCAGGCGTTTCATACTCTTTATTCGGCTTAACAACATTGTATTCTTGGTGGGGATAATATTCGTCGGCAAAGGTGAAGGCTAATGAGATTGTTGGAATTATGTCGCTTTTATCAACGGAGTAGCGTCTCCTAAACCTTGGAACAACTTCTCTTCCCTCAAAAACTGAAAAATCAATCTCTTCATTTTCTTTTGTTATTTGGTCAGTCAGTCTTCCGGGGACGCGGATTTTGCCATTGTGAAAGGAAACTATGCCGTAAATATATTTTCCAAGCTTCGTGAACTTGTTTGTGGGCTCATTAATAAGCGTGCAAATTTCAAGCTTGCCCTTCTCGTAGAATAGGTCTATGTCAACCATTTTTCCGAAGCTTTTTCTTCCACAAACTCCGCAGTAGTCTCTAACTTCAAAATATTCTTTTCCGCAGATTCCGCAGCGTCTTCCCCTTAACCTATCGCCAAGATATGATACTCTTCTCTCTATTGGTTCACTGCTCACTTATGATTCCTCCCTAAAATGTAAACGTAACTTTTAGTTCCAAAACCCTCAAGCTCCATTACACAGCCATATTTTAGCTTTTCATCACTTTTAGCTTGCCTTTCTCCAGCTTCGCCCCTCAACTGTTTAAAGACTTCAAAAATTTGGGCTCCGCCAGTGGCGCCTAACGGGTTTCCATCCGCTTTTAATCCACCATTAAGGTTTGTGAAAAGTTTCTTTCCACTAATTTCATAGTAGCCCTTATAATCTTGACAGCTTTCGTATATGTTTTGCCAAGCTTTCCCATGTTCACAGAATCCTAAATCTTCCAGCGAAATCATTTCCATAACTGTGGACTGGTCGTAAAGTTCAACAATTCCTATGTCCCAGATGCTTATTTCAGCCATTTTCAAAGCATTTTTAATGGCGATTTTGCTTGCAAGAAAATGGGTTAGGTCTTCTCTCGCTGGAAATGTTAGATAATCTGTTGCTAAAGAAGAACCAAGAATGTAAACGGGCTTGTCAGTAAAATTTTCAGCAAAGTCTTCACTTGTTAGGATAAGCGCAGAGGCACCATCAGAAATCGGCGCATAATCGTAAAGTCCCAAAGGTTTTCGCGCTTCCTCTCTAGCGTTTAAAACTTGCTCAACAGTTATCTTTCTCTGATACTGCGCATATTCGTTTTTTGTTGCATGCAAATGGTTTTTAACCGATATTTGGGCTAAAGCAATGTTTAACTTTTCAAGATTTTCGCCATTTATCCCATACTTTTTAATGTAAGCCCTAAGCATAAGCTCATGATTTGCTTCCGGCGTGCAGCCAGCATAATAACTCCAAGGGTCTTCAAGAAGCATAAGGTCATCGCGGATTTTGTCCCAGCGGTCAGTCATTTTCTCTATTCCTCCAACCAAAACAACATTGTATCTTCCAGCTTGGATAGCGTTGCAAGCATTAAACAAGGCTGAGCTGAAAGAGCGAGTCACTTCCATCGGCACATGCAATTCCGTAAGCTCAGAAAGGAAACCCTCTTCCAGCCCAAGCTTGTTAGTGATTGGCAAGAAATAGTCTGAGAGGTAACAAGCTTCTAGGTCTCTTCGTTCTATGTCCGCTTCTTGCGAAGCCTTAAGCCAAGCCTCTTCAATAAGCTTTTCAGGCTCCTTCTCGTAGTGTTCGCCGAATTTTGTTCTTCCAACCGCAACTATTGCCGGACGATTTCCCATTGTCATTTACACCTTTACCATTAATTAGCAAATATCCCTTTTCAAAATAGCTTTTAAGTGTTTGCCATTTTTCAGCTTCCAAAAATTATAATCCAACAAAATCATATATGAAAGAGGTGAGACGAGGCCTATGCAGAGCAGAGAAAATTACCGTTTAGTTATGACCGTTAAGGAAATACGGGGAAAATGTCCAGTTTTCAAGGTTGGAGAAAAAATAACAATAGAGTCGCCAAAAATTGTTATTAACAAAACTGACAACCTTTGTGTGCACGCTTTTGGCTGCATGCTTTCTATGATTGTACCCTTAAGCCATGGGATAAGTTTTAAACAATTAGGCTTAGCAAAGGAAGATGGAGAAAAAGGCTATATTCAATGCTTAGACCCTGGAAAACCCTATACAGATGGCGGAACAGTAATTTTTGAAATGAGGCGAGAAAGAATTTGAAGATATTGTTCAAAAAACTTTTATTTCGTGGCGTGGAATAGGCTAACCATTAAGTGATCAATATGACATTAGCAAGTGCGCTGCAAATTGTGCTGCTTACAAGCATGAGCCTAATTGCAAGAAGGGAAGGGTCTTGGTGGGATAATATTATCGGCGAACTTGGCAGAGGAGTTGCAATAATCTTCTCTTTAGCGCTTTTCTTTGTCGGCTTGTTGGTGTTAACTATCGTTCTTTATCTCTCTGGGTTAATTGTTGTTGGTGGAAAACGGGCTCGTTTATCAGATGCATTAATAATTGCTCTTCTTGGAACTGTCTTGTCAACACTTTTCTTCATGTTTATCCCATATCCTTTGATAGGCTTAGTGCTTAGCATTATCACTTGGCTTCTTCTGATCAAAAGCCTTTATGAAACGGGCTGGCTTGGGTCGTTGGCTGTTGGCATATTAGCAATAATCATTTATTTTGCTTTGTTCATTTTATTGGCTTTATTTTTCGGCATTCTTGCCATCATAATTGAACGGTTTTTCTCCTTCATGATTTTAATCCTTTAGAGGGTTTAGCAGTTGTTTGGTGAAAAAACCCGAACCGTGTTTTTAGGTTTGGCTTTTCTATTTTTTCTTTTGCTTTCTTATGTTGAGAATACAATTTTCTTTCAGAGTTTGAGTATAATTCTTAGTAATCAGCTTGCGGCGGTTGCCGTGCTTTTTATCCATAACATTCTCGTGATTTCACTAATTCTTCTGGGTATGACCTTTTACGTTAATTTGGTTGTTTTAAACTTCTTCAAAAGGGAAAAGTATGGAAACATTGTGCTTGAGCATCCGAAAACCTTTGCCTTGATTTTTACGGTTATGATTGTTTTTTTGAGCATTTTGAGGGGAAGCACCCTCATTTATGGTGGAGTAACTGTTGAAGCTTTGCCCTTAATTCTGCTTATAAGCACGCCCATAGGAATTGTTGAAGGGTACGGAATTTATTTGACAATAGAGAAGACTCTGAGCAGAACTATGTCAATGAAGGATTTAGTGTATATTTACGGCATATTCCTCATCGCAGCTATAATGGAAGTCGGCTTCGTAAATGTGCTTATAATGGTTTTGAAAGCGTAAAACGTAAAACCCTAAAACGTTTATTCACATTTTAACTATTATTTAAGTTATGTTTGGAGCGCCAAGCAAATGAAGAGATTATTCCATTATGCTTCGGATGAAGAAATAAAACGCGGCGAAACCACAGACATATACTTTGTAAGGACAAAGCAAATTATAGAAGCTAAAGGCTTAGACAAAACACCAGTCACTGCAGATGTTACGCCTGGCAAGCTTCCACGCTGTTGGCCTTGGGGAATTTTATGCGGAATTGAAGAAGTCGCCCGCCTATTTGAGGGTATAAATGCGGATGTTTATGTCATGCCTGAGGGAAGCGTTTTCCGCCACGAGGATTATAGGGGCGTAAGAGAACCCGTAATGCGTATAGAGGGGCCTTATGGCGATTTTTGCTTGTATGAAACTCCCCTTCTTGGTTTAATCTGTCAAGCGTCTGGTGTGGCAACTCGGGCGGCAAGAATGCGTAAGGTTGTTGGGGATAAGACATTAATATCCTTTGGAATTCGTCGCATGCACCCAACGCTTTCTCCCATGATTGACCGCGCTTCATACATAGGTGGCTTTGACGGAGTATCAAGCCTAAGCGGAGCGAAAATTTTGGGAATAGAGCCTTCTGGCACCATGCCCCACGCCTTAATAATAGTTTTCGGAGACCAAGTTAAGGCTTGGAAGGCCTTCGACGAAGTAATATCGCCAAAGGTTCCGAGAATTGCCTTAATAGACACTTATTCCGATGAAAAGATGGAGGCTATAATGGCTGCTGAAGCCCTAAAAGAACGCTTATACGCTGTTCGCCTTGACACGCCAGCCTCAAGAAAGGGAGATTTCGCAGAGCTTATCCGCGAAGTAAGGTGGGAACTTGACATAAGAGGATTCAATCATGTGAAAATCTTCGTTTCTGGCGGGTTAAACGAGGAAAACATGAAAGAATTATGCGAAGCTGGGGCTGAAGGCTTCGGGGTTGGCACAGCCCTAAGCAATGCGCCTACAATTGATTTTGCCATGGACATTGTTGAGATTGACGGCAAACTATGCGCTAAAAGGGGTAAGATGGGCGGCAAAAAACAGGTTTGGCGGTGCCAAAAATGTTTGGCGGATTTGGTTTTGCCATTTGATAAAGCGCAGCCTAAATGTCCAGTTTGTGGAGGCAAAACTGAACCAATGCTTAAACCATTAGTGAAAAATGGAAAAATAGTTGCTAAACTACCAAAGCCCAGCGAGATTCGCCAGTATGTGTTAAAACAGCTGGAAACGCTTCAACTTGAGGAGAAAGTTTCGTGAGGATTTGGTTGTTCTAAACAATAGGCTTAAAAATGTTGCAAGGGAATCAGAATGTGATGTTTAATGCTCATATTCTACGCTGTTAAGCATGTGTTTCGTTCATGGAAACTTTTCTTAGCACTACTAATAGGCATAACTTTGGCCTCAGCGTTCTTTGCTGGAATAGACATTAAAGCAAACGCAACTGCCAAACAAGCCCTTGACCAGCAGCTTAGATATGTTTACGTTGACATGCAAGCAAACATACAAGACCTCAGCAACTTAACAAAGCTGCTGACTGCTCGAGATAGCGCGTTAGGCGTTAGTGGGGTTGTGGATGCTGAAATCATTTCTAGGATTTCTTGGGTTCAAATAACAATTTCAGATGAGAACGGTTCAGTAAAGGAGGATATGGCAAGAATTGCCGCTATAACAAATTGTTCACAAGTTTATAAGGGATGGTTGAACAGACCAGCGGAAGAAATTGGTGAAAATGAAACTTACATTCCAGAAAACACTGCTTTAGCCAGCATGGTAAAAATTAATGATGTAATCCAAGTAAACTTTTCAACATACTACACCCAAATTAACATACCATTAAACCTAACAGTGAAAGGTTTCGCTCAGTTGGATGAAAAGGCGGCTGCAATTGCTTTGGGCTATCAGAATTGGCTGATGTCTCTGCAAACAGATGCTATATCCCCAACGACCCAGATGGATTTCATACTTCTCGTAAGTTGGGAAAAGACGATGCAGAAAATTTTGCCGTCACTGCCAGATTTATATCGGTCATATGGGTGGATGGAAACAAACCTTCTCATTTATTTAGACCGTGAAGCTTTGATAAATCCATGGGATGTAGGGACATCTCTTAACAATCTTCAAGCGGTAGAAAATAGTATTACGAATGCTGTGGCTAAGGATTTAGGCCATATTAGTCTTCAGAACAATTTGGAAGGACCCTTGTACAGTTTCCAATTCGCATCTATAGGCATAAGATTCATGTTTACTCTTGTTTCTCTCCCAATATTTTTTATGGCTTGGTATATGGGAACAACTGTTTCAGATGTTTCATTCAATCTTAGGAGACGTGAAATTGGATTATTGCTAACAAAGGGTTTCTCAAGGGGTCAGATTCTGCGAACTTTTTTGATTGAAACTTTGCTGATTGGATTGGTTGGCGGAGCCCTCGGAGTATTGCTGGGCTTTCTTTTAAACCCATTATTTACTCAGTTCAGCACAAACACGCTTTTTGACCTAAACCTGATTAGTCCCTTCACTGCAAGTTTCACCATAGCCTTCGGCGTTATTATGGCGCTGCTCTCAACTTATAGTTCAGCAAGAAAGGCTTCCCAACTTCCCACAGTGGAAGCGCTTAGAGAATATTTGCCCATGGAAATGGAGAAACCTTACAAGAAAAGGTGGCCTATGGTTGCGTTAATTTTGGGAACATACAAAATAGCAGTTTTTCTTATGGGCGTGAACATGACTGTGGTTTTGACGAGAATAATGTTTGGCGGTGGAAACTTTATCCTCATGCTTCTTGTTCTAATTTTCTTATCTGTGGATTCGATACTTAACTACATTGGACCATTGCTTTTCTTTTGGGGATTCACAAAAATGTTTATTCAAGGCTCGCTTGAGTTTCAGCAATTAACAGCGAAGGCAGCAAAGTTTTTCGGCGATTTAGGCGTTTTAGCCACAAAAAATGTTAGGAGAAACCCAGCCCGTTCAGCAGCAATCGCCTTCCTAATCGCTTTAATTGTGGGCTACAGCGTTCAAGTTAATGGGCAATTAGCCAGCGAACAAGACTACGCCAGAAGACGCATATATTATCAGGTTGGCGCAGACATAGCTGTAACCGTTCCAAACGCTAATAATGCACCAGCAATTCTGGACAATATCATGGCGAATGTTTCCGAATTTGTTTATAACGCTACAATTGAATATTCATTTTCAGTTGGCAACATTTTTATGAAGGCAGTAGAGCCCAATGCTTGGTTAAAAACCGCCTATTACGAAAGTGACTGGTTCAGCGGAGCTGATGTAACAACGGCATTCAATAACCTAGCCATTGATAACCACACAATTATTTTAGAACGCTTCGTCGCCGAATCATATGTCAACCTCACAATCGGAGAAACTCTATACTTAAGCTTTGATTCACAACAGATAGGGCTTAGGGTTGTTGGCTTTTTTGGCCCAAGCTCAGAATCCCAATCCCAAATTTACCCGCTCCAAACATCCATAAACAGATACTGGTCCTATGTTTCACAAGAGTTCTTAAAAGAAGTCAGCACATATGTAAGTCCCTCAGCAAGAATACTGCTAAAACTAAAGGATGGAGCAGACGGAAAAATTGTTGCCAACAAAATTCGCAATATGAACTTAGATATAATCCAAGTGCAATCTTTCACTGAGGAATGGGAGAAAGCCCAAGAAAACGTTATTACAATGGGCACATTAGACGTTCAGAGATTAGGCATTGTTTTTGCAGTTTTGGCAGCTTCTGTTGGAACAGCCCTTATAAGCGTTGTCAGTTTAAAGGAGAGAAGCCGTGAAGCCACAATCATGAGCGTCAAAGGCTTATCATACAAGCAATTGGTGATAATGTTCTTGACAGAAAACCTCGCCTTAGTAACTTTTTCCGTAATATTAGGCATTTTCGTAGGCGTTATAATCGTTTATGGAAACATTTCCTCTTCGAACGCCATGATTTCGGAACTTGTTAAAAGACGCCTTGTTTTTCCATTAGACACGACTTTAATGCTTACTTCTTGTTTAGCGCTCATCTTTGCAGCAACAATCCTCCCAATCCTAATCATGTCAAGAAAATATGTCACAAAACTGGAAAGGATGGTTCGCCTAAGATGAAAGGTTTAGACATAAAAATTAGAGATTTAGTGAAAGTTTACCGTGTTGGCAAAATTGAGGTGCAAGCCCTAAGAGGGTTAAGCATGGATGTCAAAGCTGGCGAACTAATATCCATAATAGGACCAAGCGGAAGCGGAAAAACAACACTCCTCAACATTGTAGGCGGTTTAGACCAAGCAACAGCTGGAAAAGTGCAAGTTGGCGAAACAGAAGTAACAGCCCTCACGACAACACAGCTCGTTGACTACCGAAGAAAAATTGTCGGTCACGTGTTTCAAACATTAAACTTAATCCCAACATTGACAGCAGCAGAAAATATAGAGCTTCCCATGATAGCCCTAGGCATACCGAGAAGCAAAAGAGCCGAACGCACCCAAGAACTACTAGAAATTGTTGGTTTAACAGACAGAGCCCACCACAAACCAGAAGAACTAAGCGGAGGAGAACAACAACGAGTAGCCATAGCAGCTGCCATGGCAAATGACGCTCCAATTCTATTGGCAGACGAGCCTACTGGCGAGTTAGACACTGTCAATGCAAAAATAGTTGTTGATTACTTGGTTAAAGTCAACAGGGAACTTGGCAAAACAATAATAATGGTAACTCATGACCCAAGCGTTGCAAGAGCAGCCGACAGAATCCTACGAATAGAAGACGGCATAATAAAAATGGCTTTAACTCCCTCAGAAGTCATAGCAGAAGAAAAAGCTGTTTCCTACATTGACCAATTGAGGGCAAGAATAAAAGAAATAACCGTTCAGCTACATCAATTAGACGAAGACTTTAAAGCGGGCAAGGTAACTGGAGATGAGTATGTGCAAAAAAGACAAAGCCTAAAACAGATTATGGACAGCCTCAAAGAAGAACTGCATAGAATGGGCGTAGTAACATAATTAATTAACGTATAGTCTAATTATTGACGGAGAATTTGAAAATCTTATATACCCCCATAGCAATTTATGATTTGAGCGTCATGGCTGAGATTTGTCCAATATGCGGGCTTCCCAAGGATTTGTGCGTTTGCAGCGAAATCGAAAAGGAGCAACAAAGAATCCGCATAAGACTTGAAACACGCAAATTCGGCAGACCAACAACAATAGTGGACGGCATAAACGACAAAAACACAAACCTAGCAAACATAGCCCAAAAACTAAAAAGCTTCTGCGCCTGCGGAGGAACAGCAAAAAACGGCCAAATAATGCTCCAAGGAGACCAACGCGAAAAAGTTAGGCAATACTTGGTAAAACTTGGATACCCAGAAGAAAACATTGAACTCCAATAAATGCAGTATGTGAAGGAGAGTAAGCCCAATTGAAACTACTGGAAAACATACGTGAAGTATTCAAGATGCTGAAACGTCGGCAACCATCAAAAATTTATTGCCCACGATGTGGAAGCCCAAAAATCCACTTGTCCAGCGGTCTTGATTATTGGCTTACACCAAAAAAGTATGTTTGCGAAAACTGCGGATACACCGGTCCGATAGTTATGGAAATTGAGAAAGAAGAATGAAAAACTGCATAAACTGTGATTTATAGCTAATCTGGTAGTTCCAGGTTTAACTGTTTCTTTAATGTTTTGTAGCGGTTTCTAACAGTTACTTCTGTGACGCCAGCAGCTTCAGCAATATCCTTCTGAGTTTTCTTCTCGTCGCTTTGCAAGCATGCTATGTATAACGCAGCAGCAGCCAAACCCATGGGGTCTTTGCCGGCAGCCGCCCGCCTCTTCCGCGCTTCCCTCAAAATCTGAACAGCCAAACCTTGGGTTCTGCCGCTAATTCCAGTTCGCTCAGCAATTTTTGATATGTATGTTAGTGGGTCTGCGATTGGCATTTGCACATCCAACTCACGCAAAAGCAACCTATAGCAGCGAGCTACATCTTTTCTATCAACTAAACTTGCTTCAGCAATCTCTCTAAGCGTTCTCGGCGTTCCACTCCCGCGGCAAGCAGCATACAGTGCAGCAGCCGCTATAGCAGCAATAGACCTTCCCCTAACCAGACCTTTATCCAAAGCCTTACGATAAATAACGGCAGCCTTCTCTTTAATCGGCGGAGGAATATACACCTTATCAGAAAGCCTATCCAACTCAGCCATAGCCTGAGCCAAATTCCTATCAATAGAACTATGCACTCGAGAACGAATTTGCCATTTCCTCAAACGCCACATCTGCAACCGCGTAGAAAGCGGAAGCTTCCTTCCAAAGGCGTCGCGGTCAACTTGACTTATGGCAGTTGACAACCCTTTATCATGAACAGAATATGAGGTTGGCACACCAACACGGCTTCTTGAAGCCTTTTCCTCTTGAGTGAAAGCTCGCCATTCAGGACCTTTATCCATCATCTGCTCATACAAAACAAGCCCACAATCACCACAAACAGTCTCCCCAGTGTCATAATCATGAACGAGGTTTACGCTACCGCATTCTGGGCATTTGTCGATTAGGCGTTGACGGGTTCCACTTTCTTTCTTACTCATTTTCCCTCACCTTAACGCTTACAGAACCGTCACCTTTCACATTCCTCATCTGGGACTTCGGAATTAGAAAACAGCACATCCGGCCCCGGTGAGCCTATTTAGATGAAATATTTCAATATATAAAGTTTGCGGTCTAGTTAAAAATATCCAATTCACAAATTTTGAATACTTACACACACTATAACTTTATTAAAGCAGAGAGTGAACAAATGATAAGGCTTCCAGAGAAAATAAGAAGAACCTTGGAAAAAATAGTAGCGGAACTGAGAACTAGAGAAAACATTTACGGAATAGGATTATTTGGAAGTTGGAGCCGAGACGATGCCACATCCTCAAGCGACGTCGATCTATTCATCCTTGACAAAGGCGAATTCCCACATGAGTATGTTGAAAGGATAGAAATTAACGGGTTATTCATCGACCTGGATCATATTCCCAAAAAATGGATTCATGGACCTATCCCTCCAGAAATAGACCAGAAACTGTATGAAATGCAAATCCTTTACGACAGAGACTGGTCATTAACCAACACGAAACTTCTCATGACTAAAGCATACGCTTCGCCAGAAAGGGTTGAGATTAGAACGGAAACCCACATTGTAGACGCAGACATTTACCTAAGCCGTGCAACTTCAGCCTTCTCCAGAGAAGACTTTTATAGTGCATATCTTTTTGCAACTCTAGCCTTAGAGAATATTCTGAAAGTTTTGGCTGAAATAGCCCTCAAACCCTTTTCAAACAGTCGATTTTTAGAAAACCTCGAAGCTTCAACGGCAGAATTTGGAATGCAAACCCTATTCAGCGAATTCTTGAAAGTAACAAGGTTACAGGAAGCCAATAATGGAGGCGTTAAAGAGAAGCTAAGGCTTTTTAAAAATATCTGGGATGAAATGCAGATAACAACCAAACAGAACATGCAAACCTTTAATTCCTCTCATTTTACGGTCAAAGCCAAACTTAACTATTATTTGAACCCAGCCTTTTTGCAAGGCACCATAATACGCACAAACTCTATTATAGAGAATGGAAAATTTTCCGAAGCATCCCATTACTTAAATGACATACTTCTCAACACTCTTGAGAACTATGTTTGGCTAAAATCCTCAATTAAAAAAGTAAAGATAGACTACACAACACTGATTCGAACTCTAGAAAACTTGGAAGAGAAAAACCCAAAAAACTATGACTGCATAATAAAATTTCTGAATCTAAACAACATAAACAAAAATAATGCGGACCACGCCATAAGTAAAACTCGGGAGATAATCCTCAACATACGCAGAGATAGGAAAGTTTTAATCAAAAACCACCCAATAAAAAAATAGCTTAGCAAACGCCAAAAAGAAGCCCGGTGGTGTAGCGGACAAGCATAGCGGGCTTTGGACCCGCCGACGAGAGTTCGAATCTCTCCCGGGCTACCATTTTAAATGTTATTTTAACATAAGTTATTTTGAGTGAAACGAAGTGGAGTTCGAGTGCGATAAAAGTCTGTCTAGTCTATTATTGAGAATGCTTCAAGAGTTTCCTTACTTACCAAGCCCTCTTTCTGTGATTGATGCGGCTTTG
>JAVZJY010000027.1:0-16071 GCA_038872535.1 Bathyarchaeia archaeon
TTGTTCTTCGCTTTTCTTTTCTTTCAGGTATGGAAGCAGTGTTTCGGTTCCAGACATTAGACTCAACTCTTTTTATGGTTTAATTGAGAACTTAGGGCTACTTATTGATAAAACTTGAGCATAAAATTGATAGTTTTCTTTAGAGTTTGGTTATGGAACAAATGTTCAGCTTGGTTCTTTTATTGGATAGACCCCCCTAGATTTTACTAGCCCCTTCCCCTCTAGGTTTTATCCTTGCATTAGGGTTTTTGGTTGTTCTATTCCTTTTGTTAGGGCTGGGTGGAGATAATCTAGGAGTTGGTCATATTGCCCTCAGCATGTTTGGCTTCAAATATAGGGGGCTATCTGCCATTGCATAAGCGAAAACAGAACAAAACATAAAAAGAAAATAAGGAAAATTAAGGACCTTTCTTGGTTATTTCCTTCACAACACCAGCCGCTATTGTTGTGCCCATGTCTCTAACAGCAAACCTTCCAAGCTCAGGAAACTCAGTGTAAGTCTCAATGGCAATCGGATGCAAAGGCTCCATCTTCACCAAAGCAGCATCACCAGTCTTAAGGAAAGCAGGCTTCTCCTCCACAACATGCCCAGAACGCGGGTCAATCTTTCTTATCAACTCAGTGAACCTACAAGCAATCTGCCCAGTGTGATAATGCAGAACAGGCGTGTATCCAGCCGCTATAGCCGTTGGATGATAAATCACAATTATTTGCCCAATGAACTCTTTAGCAACTGTAGGCGGATTACTAACATGCCCGCAAACGTCTCCACGCCGCAAATCAGTCTTCGCAACACCCCTAACGTTAAAACCAATGTTGTCGCCAGGCTCAGCCCTGGGAATCCGCGTATGATGCATCTCAATAGACTTCACCTCAGCCTGCTTGTTGGCTGGCATGAATATGACCATATCGCCTTCTTTGAGAACACCAGTCTCAACCCTGCCAACGGGAACAGTGCCAACACCGGTAATACTATAAACGTCTTGAACTGGAATACGTAAAGGCTTATTCAAAGGTTTAGAAGGAACCTCAAAAGTGTCTAAGGCATCAAGCAATGTTGGTCCCTTATACCATGGCATCTTCTCGCTTTGTTTAACAAGGTTGTCGCCTGTCCACCCAGAAGTTGGCACAAACGGAATTTTCTCAACCTTATAGCCAACCATTTTCAGCATCCGTGAAACCTCATTCTTTACTTCATTGTATCGCTCCTGACTCCAATTCACTGAAGCATCATCCATCTTGTTAACAGCAACAACCAACTGATTAACACCCAAAGTAAACGCTAAGAAAGCATGCTCCCGCGTCTGACCACCAGGACCAATGCCAGCCTCAAACTCGCCTCTCTTAGCCGAAACAAAAAGTATAGCGCCGTCAGCCTGGCTTGCTCCAGTAATCATGTTCTTAACGAAGTCTCTGTGTCCAGGCGCATCAATAACAGTAAAGTAGTATTTCTTTGTTTCAAATTTTAAGAATCGAAGATCAATAGTTAAGCCCCTTTCCCGCTCTTCTTTTAAATTGTCAAGCACCCATGCGAACTTGAATGTTTCCTTGCCCATTTTTTTGGCTTCTTCTTCATAAGCTTTTATTGTTCTATCATCAATTGCTCCCGCCAAGTACAACATGTGTCCAGTCGTTGTTGATTTTCCATGGTCAACATGTCCCATAATTACAAGGTTCAAGTGGGGTTTCTCTGGTCTACTCATTCTTTTTCCTCCTTTTTATCCTACTTTTAATTTCCCTCTAAATTTAGTGGATTCGTTTACACAACTGTTCATTCAATTATTTTAACTTTATCATTATGCAACTTGTGCTTAATGGAAACGAATATTAACGTTAATTCTGGAAATCACTTCATGGAAGAGTCTAAATTATGCCCACAAACCTACCAGCCGAAGCCAAACGCAAATGGGCAGAGGTTTCAGCAACAAAAAACCCAAGAGAAAAACTTCAACTTATGCAAGAATTTTTAAGCCTAGTTCCAAAACACAAGGGAACAGCCAAACTTTGCGCTCAAGTTAAAAAGCAAATGGCAACACTGCGAAGAGAAATTGAAGAAAAGAAACAGAGAAAAGCCGGCAGAGGCGGACCAAAATTCTTCATAGAAAAGGAAGGAGCCGCCCAAATAGTCATCATAGGCTTAACAAATGTTGGAAAAAGCAGTCTGCTTAGGGCTGTCACAAACGCTAAGGTTGAAGTTTCCCCAAACCCATACACAACAAAAGAGCCAGTTCCGGGCGTGCTGAATTATCATGACATCCAATTCCAAATCGTAGAAGCCCCAGCCTTAATGGAAGGCTCCGCAGAGGGAAGAGCTTGGGGCCTCCAAACTTTAGCCTTAGCCCGCAACGCAGACGGCTTGATATTGATGGTTGATTTGTCTCATGAGCCGGTTGAGCAGTTGTCGCTAATTTTGGGTGAGTTGGAAAAGGCGAGGATATTAGTTAGCAGACCAAAGGCTCGGGTTGAAATTGAAAAGAAGTTTATGGGCGCTGGTTTACGAATAATTTTGATTGGAAACCTTATTGACTGCACTATAAAGGATGTTGAAGAACTGCTTAGAAGCTACAAGGTTAATGATGCAATTGTCAGGATTTATGGAGAAGCCACCCTCGACTATGTGGAGGACGCAATTTTTGAAAGCACAGTTTACAAGCCCACCGTAATAGTTGCAAACAAAATGGAAGCGGAAGATGCAGGAAAAAACCTAAAACTGTTAGAGGCTTACGTAGGCGGAAGACTGCCAATACTCTCAATCTCATGCAAAAATGGACTAAACATAGAAAGACTTGGCGAAATCTTGTTCAAAACATTAGACATTATACGTGTTTACACCAAAGAACCGGGCGAAAGAGAGTTTTCAAAAAAGCCATTCACATTAAAAAGAGGCTCAACAGTTTACGATTTAGCCAAAAACATTCACAGCGATTTCAGCAGGAATTTTTACTTCGCAAAAGTTTGGTCTAAGCGTCTCGTTTTTAGTCCCCAAAAAGTTGGGGCTGGGTTCATTCTTGAAGATGGAGATATAGTGGAGATTCACGTGAAATAGTTTATCTTGAGGCTTGGGCTACTCTCTCTGTTTCGTGGCGTTTTGAAACTGCATAGCTTTTCATGTCATGGTTTGCCGCCAAGATTAGCTCTTCTGCAAGGCATTCTTCTATTGAACGGGGATTATTTATTGAAGCAGTCCTCGCTCCTTCACAAATGTTTCTTAAAGCCAAGTCCACCCTTCGTTGTGGAGAAACATCAACTGACAAGTGATAGACTATACCGCCATAACTAATCCTTGTCGTATCTTCGCAAGGAGCCGAATTTTCCACAGCCCTAACAAGCACTTCTATTGGATTTTTGCCAGTGCGCAAATGAATTATTTCAAAGGCTTGCCTTACAATATTCATAGCCTTAGCCTTCTTACCAGCATTTTTGCCAGGCCTCATAAGATTGTTTACCAGTCTTTCAACTATGTTGACGTTTGCCTTGCGGAAGCGTTTATGTTCATGTCTTCCCATGCTGTGAGGAAGAACCACGGGTTTTAGGGATATATACCTCTGCAATCCTAAATCTTTAACTTGAATATCCCTAAAACTCCACTTTTCAAAAAGTTTAACATCTTTCTCTTCTTCTTTTTGACCCAAACCTTTCACCGTGCCGGTTTCTGTTTCCTTCCATAAACAAGCTCGTTTAAGGAAACGCCGTTAACCATTATTACTTTCCAACGTACTCCTGGAATGTCGCCCATGCTTCTGCCTCTGGAACCGCCAATTCCTTCAACCACAACCTCATCATGCTCATCAACAACGTTTAGGGCTCCGTCTCCAGGCAAAAAGGCTGTTATAACTCTACCATTTTTGATCAGTTGAGTTCTAACGCATTTTCTTATGGCACTATTGGGCTGTTTGCTTTCTACGCCAACTTTCTCCAAAACTATGCCTCTTGCCATAGGAGCGCCTTCAAGAGGGTCAGCTTTAACATCAAGCATTAACATTCGCCTTTTATAGTACATGCTACTCCAACGGAATTTTTTCCGTTTTTCTATCAGTTTTTTTGCTGCAAACTCGCCTCTCGGAGACTTCGAACCCATAGCGCAATTTTCCTCTCGCTACGACTAATCACACAACTAATATTTAAACAATAACATACAATTTTATCGCAATGCACAGAGAAAATCATATGAGAAGGAAAAAGGCAAAATCAAACTAAACATCTAAAAGCTCAGAGAAGCTGATTTAATGAATGACTGGCGCCTGCTAAAACTGGAAACCCACAGCGCTTACACCAACATGGCTATCGATGAAACCATTTTAATCGCAAGAATACGTAACCTTGTTCCAAACACAATAAGATTCTATCGTTGGAAGCCTTCTGCCGTTTCAATTGGAAAGTTTCAAAACATCCAAAACGAAGTAAACATTGAAAACTGCAGAAAATACGGCGTCGACATTGTTAGACGAATAACAGGCGGAGGCACAGTTTACCACGACGCAGAAGGCGAAATCACATACAGCATAATTGCAGACAAAAAAGACCTAAAAGCCAAAAACATAACAGAAGTTTACCAAAAAATTTACGCTGGAATAACAGAAGCACTAAAAATTTTAGGAGTAAAAGCAGACTTCAACCAGGGTGATGCAAAAACATGCCCAAACCTAACAGTTAATGGCAAAAAAATTTCTGGAAGCGCCCAATCTCACAAAAGCGGCATAGTCCTACAACACGGCACACTCTTATTAGACGTGAATCTTGAAAAAATGTTTACGTTTCTGCGTGTTCCATGGGCAAAGACATGCATGCAAATAGTAACCATTGCAAAAAACAAAATCACATCAATAAAAGAAGCCTCGGGAAAAAATGTTTCAATAGAAGAAGTAACCAAAGCCCTAACTGAAGGCTTCCAAAAATCCCTCAACACCCAATTTATCCATGGAACTCTAACACAAAAAGAAATAGAATACGCACAAAAACTATCCAAAGAAAAATATGCAACAAAAGAATGGAATTTTCAAGGAAAAAGCATCATCGAAAATAATGGGACAATTTTCACATTTAATATTTAATGCTTAGGTATAATAGAACGACAAGTGCTGCAAATGTGAATAGGTCTGGTAGTAGGGCGAATGGTCCTAGTCCGAATATTCTGTAGCCGAAGATTGATATTACTATTGGGTTTGAGACAAGGGCGTAGAGGAGAAGTGTTGCTGAGAATATTATTAGTCCGATTGTGAATTCTGATCGTGTTTTTCTGTATATGTCGGCGTATAAGATTAGTAGGAATATTAGCATGGTTATGTTGATTGTGGAAACGACTGTTTTTGCTATGTAATAAAATTCTATGTCTCCTGGAATTTCATATGGGTATGGTGGGCGTGGTTGCCATGGAAGGCGTGGATACCAGAAGGTTGAAGTTGCCCATGTTGCTGCCAATATTGCTACCACTACTAAGATGGGTAAGAGTATCAGCAGTAGCCAGGTTTTCGATTTCTGGTTCATTTCATGTTTCATTTGCTTTACCTCCTTTTCTACTTTTTCCAAATTTTCTTCAAAATTTCCTCAAACAAAGCATAATTTTCCTCCATAATGGGGGATAGGAAATATGTAGTGCCATATCCTTCACCCGCAGACACTATTAACTTATTTTTCTCAAGAACCTCAAGATGATGCCTTATTGTCCTATAATCCAGTCTAAGGTTGGTAGCCAACTGGTTTGCATTTTGCGGAGTCTCCTTTAGGGCTATGATTATTTTTGCACGAGTCAAGCCGCCTCTAGTACCTGCAATTAACCATCCAAGCAGGTACTTAATGGGACGTATACTGGCAGACATCTGTAGAGCCCCAGATTTTGCTAAACATTACTTTGGCTTAGAATAAAAATGTGTCTTCTAAAGCTATCAAAGATTGGGGTTAAAATTGGGCTTAATCTTGAAAAATCCTTTAGTAATCCATTATACCTTGAAAATTTCAATGGTTGGCGGAGGCAAAAATTTTCAAACCCTTCTCTCCTTTCTCCCCTGATTAAAATCCTCCCCAACCATTGCTAAACCATCGTTTTACATTTTAAGTGATTTAAAAGTTTATGTTTTAGTTAAAGCTGTAACAGTCAAAAACGCAGTGATTTCGGCCAGAAAATTGGATACTTGATTAGGAATAGAATTGGGGTTAATTCTGAAAAATCCTTTAATAATTTTACACCTTGGCGTATGTGAAGTGCACGAGGCACTTTGTGAGAAGATGGAGGTGTTAGAAATAGACAAAAGGAAAGCCATAATTTTACTATCTATAGTGGTTGTAGCAGCTATTATAAGTGGCATAGCGCTAAATGTATACTCCACAGTCAATGCACAAACCACAACTAACAGAGAACAATGGTTGGGCTATGGTGTCGGATGGTTCATTGGAAACATGAGTATGGGAATGCGCGGCATGCCCCATTGGGGAATGCGTGGACAAGGATGCTATGGATCTATTGAAGTTAGCGAAGAATTTAAAGAGAATGTGATTAACATTGCCGAAAACGATACAGACGTTCAAAACTTGCTAAACCAAGGATACAATGTTACGGCGGTGAAGCCGATTATTAAAACAATAGTTGAAGGAGACGGCACAGTTGTTACCAAGGCAACAAGCGCAATTCTAATGCTGCAGAAAGACACAACAAGTCATGCGGCTGTGACGGTTGATGTGGAAAATGCAAAAGTAACGGAGATAGTGATCTTAACGAGAACAGTGATCCAAAAGCCTTAAAATTGGTATGCAGAAACTTCCTTTTCTTTTTCTGTATGAACAAAAGTAAGATGTAAAGAATGAGAGTTGTCATGGTTGATGAAGGGAGTATTTAAAAATTGAAAGTTTTAGATTCAGCTTCTATCGCCTTTCTTCCATTCGGCACACTTGCAGTTTCTTTTATCTATGAAAGTGTCCCTTTGAGGTGGGCCTGTTTAGCTTCGCTTCTTAAAACATTGTCATTAGCATCTTTTCTTTCAAATTTTATGAGGGCTGATGTTTTATGGAGCATGTTTGCTTTTTATGCTTATATGCTCTCGAGTCTTCCAGTTTACCTCAGCACAGAAAAAGTGTTAAAAAACGAAAAATCTATGTGTAAATGTGATAGCTATCCAAATAAAGTAGTATTTTCAGAGCTTTTTAAGAAAGTCTATAATGATGTGTTTTCAGATTATAGGATCTCATTGCTTTCCAAAATTCCGCTTGCGATGCAGGTTGTGGCTGCTGGATCACTTTTATACTCCGTTTTTGGTTTAGATTGGGTGATGCATTCGTTGGCTGGGTTCGGTATTGGCGCCATATCTTTGAAGGCATATAAAACAGCCGTGAATGCTTATGGTTATAACAAACTATCTTTATATTTCGGCTTAAATAGGTTTGACTTGTTTAAGAATGAACGTAAGTATGCGACTTTGGAATGGACTCTTTTCTGTTTAGTTGTAGTTGCTGTGCCTTGGGAACTCATGGAGCGTGCAGTATATTTTGTATCTCCAAACAACCCCTTAAGAGTGGGGCTGGAATCAGTTTGGAATTCAGTCGGCGATGTTATCTTCGGCGTCATTGGCGGAATTGTAGCATGGTTCCTAATTGAACACAAACTCCATTGGACTTGACTGTCTCAAAAATGTCGAGCATAACTTTTAAAGACCGCTTAATTTAATGTTTGGAACGATGGAAACGTAACAAGAATAGGAACCTTAACCATAACTGTAATTGAAAAACCCTAAAGGCGACGCATGGAAGTTGAAAGGAAGTTTTCAAACTCCCTTTTTCTGTTTAATGGTTGCCGCTGGAAGATTTAACATTTCGTTTAGAGCATTATGAGTTTAGGAGCGCTCTAAGCATGTCCGAAGATGAGGTTAAAACAGTTTTAATTCGACGAATAGAAGGGATAAAGAAGAAAGATGCACAGTCCATTGCAGACCTTGTGGATAAAGATAGATATACAAAGTTTGACGATTGGCCGCCATTCGAAAGGCAAGGATTAGACGCCTTAAATCGTGAGGCTGAAGCCTTAAAGGTGCTGAAAGAGTATGACTATGAAACCAGCGGATGGAAAATAGAGGTAGTAAACAATGTGGCGGTAGCATCATTCATCATAAACTATCGTGGAACAATAAGGGATTTAAACTTTAACATAAAGTCACGAGTGACAGCAGTATTAACCAAAATTAATGATGAATGGAAAATAATCCATGAACACTGGTCACGGTTGCCGCAAACATGGCAAGAGATGCCACAAAAACCACGACGTCGATTTCCATTTCCATAAAATCTAAGCCTAACCCCGCACGTCCCGAATAGAGGAACACGCTATTAATAGAAACCGTCAATGTTCACATTTGGCGCATCGTTTTAACCATCAAACAGCGTACACAATTTTGGTATAATTTTGAAAAACTCTTTAATAGCTCACATTCTTTTGCTCAAAACCCAGGACGTTTGGAAGGCGAAGGATTTGGGCGTACTAGCAAGAGCTGTAAAAAACATTTTGAGGAGAAAGGTTCGGACTTTTTTAGTGGTTGTTGCTTTAGGTTTTTCAGTTGCAATTATGCTTTCCATACCAGCAGGGATTATGGCAAATCAGGAATCCATGCAGAGGGTCACTGAAAACTTTAGTAGTACAATTACTGCAATGCAAGAAGAAATTAACAAAACAGCCACGTTAATAGAATGCAGCACCACTCCAAGTCAGGGCATGCAAGGATTTAGACTTGGAGGCTTTTCTGTAAATGAAACTTTCATAGACGAAACTGTCATGGATGTGATAGGCTCTGTTGAAGGCGTCAAGGATGTTATACCTTTCCTTGAGAAATCTTCGAGCGAAAATATTTCCGAAACTATAAATACCCCTTTTGGAAGCCGCACCATTTACAGACCAGCTTACACGATCATGGGTGTCTGCCTTAATTCATCCATCATCAGCAACTACTCCATACTGCCAACAAACATAACCGCAGGAGAAAACCTATCAGAAGGCGATAGCGGCTGCGTCCTTTTAAGTTCAAACCTAACGGACTATTTCGGAGCAGACATCGGCGATGTAATAACGATTAACGGAGAACCTTTCACAGTGAAGGGAACATTTGAATCAACAAGTCAAACTAGAACTGTTTACATGAATATTACCGACGCTCAAGAGGTCACGGGTTTAACTGGAAAAATAAATAGATTAGACGTGTATGTTGTAGATGTTTCCTACGCAACTCAAGTAGCCGACACAATAAAGACAACATATCCTGAACTGTATGTAACAAGCTATCAAGATCGATTAGCAAATCTCCAAAACATGCAAACGATGTACTCGCAAACATTAAACAACGCTGAATCGTCTATTGCTCAGGCACAAGCTACAGCTACTCAACTAATTGTGATAGCGGTTGCAGCCACAAGCTTGATTGTCTTTTTTGTTATGTTATACTCGGTTCGCGAGAGAACAAAGGAAATTGGCATATTAAAGGCAATAGGCTTCAGCAACTGGAATGTTATGAGTCAGTTCATGCTTGAAGGCGTATTGATAGGCTTGATTGGAGGAGTAGCAGGCGTCATAATAGGAACGATAGCCGCGCCATTTTTATCAGCATTGTTACTTCCCCAGCTAAATCTTTTTGGCGGGACACAACGGATACAGCGTCCCTTCCAGACGACATATCCAAATATAATTGGATCACAGAGCTACAGTTCAGCCATTTTGAATCCGCAATTTGTTTTGTTAGCGTTGGGTGTGGCAGCTCTGCTAGGAGCCTTAGGAAGCTTGTATCCTTCTTGGAGAGCATCCAGAACGAGCCCTATGGAGGCGTTGAGGTATGAGTGATTTAGTCCTAGAAACCGAAAAGTTGGATAAAATCTATAAACTGGGCGGACGTCAGATCCGAGCTCTTTCAGATGTAAACCTCAAAGTGAAAAAGGGCGAATTCGTTTCTGTTATGGGACCATCAGGTTCAGGTAAAACAACATTGCTGAACATTTTAGGATGCCTTGACAAGCCAACTTACGGAAAAGTGATTTTGGACGGCTTAGATGTTACAAAAGTGCCGGAAAAAGAGCTCTACAAAATAAGAAGGTATAAGATTGGTTTTGTCTTTCAAACTTTCAACTTGCTACCGTACTTAAGTGCAATTGAAAACGTTGAACTTCCTATGGAAGGCACTGGAAAGTCAAAGGAAGAAAAAGGAAAGAGGGCTCATGAGTTGCTACAACTAGTTGGACTTTCAGAGAGAGAAAACCACAAGCCACATCGACTAAGTGCAGGAGAGCAGCAAAGAGTTGCCATTGCACGTGCCTTAGCAAACAATCCCACCATAGTTCTCGCCGACGAACCCACTGGCAACTTGGACTCTAAAACTGGTTATGAAATCGTTAGGTTGTTGGGCAAATTAAACATTGAACAAGGAACCACAATTGTCATGGTAACCCACGACAGTCACAAGGCTGCACTTGCAAGCAGAATGCTCTTTATCAGCGACGGAAAACTGCTGGCAGAGGAGAAACAAGGAGCTCACCTTTTAAAGAAAGAACTCATGTGTCCCTATTGTGGCAGAGAAGTTCAACCAGACGATACATTTTGTCCGCATTGCGGCAGAAAACTTACCGACAAAGGAGGTGAATAAAAATTGGAAATTCCACAGAAACCAAAAACGACGTTTTCAACAATCATTTTAGCAATCATCATAGTTGTCAGCCTTTTTGCAGGAGGAGTCATAGGCTACTTATTTGGCTATTCAAGTGAAATCAGCGACCTGCAAAATCAACTCTCAAATCTCAAAGAACAAATGTCAAATCTACAGCAAACGCAAAACATCGTAAACCAAAACAACACCTACATATTAGGAGAGAACACTTCCCTCTCCGAGTTATATGAGCAAGTAAAAGATTCTATTGTTATAATTCGAGGAGTAATAGTGCAATACGACATCTTCCACCGTGCATATTACACTCAAGTTCAAGGTTCAGGCTTCATCTACAACTTTACAGGAGAAATGGTGATAATCACAAACTACCACGTAATCGAAAGTACAATCAACATTACCGTGACATTTATAAATGGAAACGGATATGCAGCAACAGTTCTCGGTTCAGATCCTTACGCTGACTTGGCAGTGCTGTCAACGAACGCGCCGACAAGCGAGTTTAAACCTCTCGAAATTGCCAGTTCATCAACATTAAAAGTTGGCGACATTGTTGTTGCTGTAGGCAATCCATACGGATTAGCTGGCTCCATGAGCATTGGCATAGTAAGCGCTTTGGGAAGAACCATAACTGAAGAAACAGGCGGATACCCAATAGCAAATGTCATCCAAACAACTGCCCCGTTGAATCCAGGCAATTCTGGAGGACCGCTCCTAAACCTTCAAGGTCAAGTTGTTGGCATAACAACCGCCATCGTAAGCAACTCTCAAGGACTAGGCTTCGCAATTCCGTCAAACACGATCTTGCGGGAAATTAGTTTTTTGGTAACAACAGGCTCTTACAATAGGCATCCATGGCTAGGTGCCGCCGGAGTAGACATGACCTATGAAATAGCGCAAGTTATGGGCGTAAACGTCACATATGGATGGCTAATAACCCAAGTCACAAGCGGAGGACCAGCAGCCAATGCAAGTTTAAGAGGCGGAACAAAACAAGTTCTAATCGCAGGAGAATACATAACCGTTGGCGGAGACATCATAATAGCAATAAATGAAACTAGAATAACCGACATGGATGCCCTCTCAACATACCTAGAAGAAAACACAACACCAGAACAAACAATTAACGTAACAATAGTAAGAGAAAACCAAACAATGACTGTTCCAGTAACACTGGGAACACGACCATGACGCAAACACTTTTCACAGTAATCGTGACACTTTAACGTTTTCGCGTCTGTTTGACAAGTCTGCTTAAATTCCAGCCGTGATTAATAAGCACATCATTCAGAACGTTAACGTGAAGGTTTTAAGTGTTTACGATTGATTCTAAGGACGATGTTTATTTTTATGTAAATTTGTCATGTTGTGCCCATTCTGGAACTTTGGCGTTTGGGATGGAGTCTGTTCTTGGGTTGTATGGTTTAATGTCTATTATTGGTGAACCTTCAAAAGCGTCAAGTCCCTTCACAGTTAATATGCATTCCTTAACTTTCAAAAGCTCTACTACACATAAGCCTATGGGGTTTGGGCGGGAGGGGCTTCTGCAGGCAAAAACGCCCGTTTCAATTTTTACTGCATGTTTTCGCGGGAAAACCAGTAGTGTTTGCCTGTTCTCTTTGTTGTCTCTTAAGTGAATCCAGTATAGGACAATTATGTGGGAATAGTTTTCTATGCCCTTTAGTCCGGCGGAGAATTCAGGAAAAATGCGTATTGTGGCTTCTTGTTCCCCTTCTTTCTCCACAACTCCTATAAAATGGAGTTCTCCCTTTCTTTTCATGTTTTGGCATCCCTGTTTTTCAGGAATTTCTCGACCTTTTTTACGATTTCCATGAAGGCTTTCGATGCTGGAGAGTCTGGATATTTAACTATGAAAGGTGTTCCCTTGTCGGATGCTTCGCTGATTTTCTGGTCTATTGGTATGCTTCCAAGAGGCTGTATGCTTAATTCTTCAGCTATTTTCTTCCCTCCTCCAGATTGAAATATGTCAACTTTTGCTCCACAGTTTGGGCAGACGAATCCGCTCATATTTTCGATAATTCCTATTATTGGCATTCCAAGCCTCTTTGCGAAAGTGACGGCTTTCTTGACGACAATTTGCGAAACTTCGGAGGGAATTGTTACTATTATTACGCCGTCTATGTCTGGGAGAAGTTGTGCAATGCTTAGTGACTCGTCGCCTGTTCCTGGAGGCAAATCGATGAGTAATATGTCCAGGTCTCCCCAGACGACGTCTGAGAGGAACTGGCGTATCGCCGTCATCTTTAAAGGTCCACGCCATATGACTGGGGAGTTTTCGTTGGGTAATAGGAAATCCATAGAAACCACTTTGATTCCCAAAAGCCCTAAAACTGGAAAAACTTCTGTGGACTTGGCTTGAAGCCTTTGACCTGATAAACCCAAAATTTTTGGAACGCTTGGTCCGTGTATGTCTGCGTCTAGAATGCCAATGTGGTTGACGTGCCCATGCATGGCAAATGCTACTGCAAGGTTTACGGTTATGGTGCTTTTGCCAACGCCTCCTTTTCCACTTATTACAGCGATTTTATGTTTTACTCTACTCATTCTAGCCTTCAATTTTTCCTGCTGTTCCAAAAGTTGTTTTCTCCATTCATCTACTATCTGTATATTGCTCGTCATTTTTTATGCTCCATGTTGGTTCGACGTATGCGGAACTAATAGAGTTTTTGTTCTGTGACGCCTATTAAAATGTAGATTTTTAATTCTGTTTTCAAATTCATAAGTGTTTTAATATTTAGTGGTAAAGGTATTTGATTGCAGGGTGAAATTGCCTTGAGCGAACAAATCCTTCAAGCTTGCAAAGAATTAATTGACGACGCAAAAATGGGTTGCGCCGACCTCGTTTTTAAAGAGATATGCCTTGAAATTTTGTCAAGGGCACGTTCTGTGCTGACTGAAAAACAGTTTAAACAGTTAGTTGCCCACGCAGCTGAAAGAATGAAAGAAAAGGTTCCTTTTGAAATACAGCAAGAGTTAATGGCTCACGGATAAAGCGTAAAGGCTAATGTTACTGTACCATTTAAAACTTGAAACAACGCTGAATCCAAGGCGATTTTCACTCTGCGCCGGCTTTTTATTATAACCGCTTACTTTAGCTTATAGCCAATTTTCCTTAGGAATTCTTTTCTCATCCTAATATCCTCTTCGTTTTCTATTCCTTTGCTTTTTAGCCCATCAATGACGCCAACAACTCCTCTGCCGTTCTCAGTCTCTGCAATTACAACTTCCAGAGGGTTGGCTGTAGCGGCATAAATTGTGCAAACTTCTGGAACCTTTTTAATCTTGTCTAAAACGTTTATGGGATAAGCATTTTTTATGAAAATTATAAAGCTGTGGCCGCATGCGATTTCTAAGGCTTTTTCGGCTGCCAATTGCCTCAATTCCTCATCATTTCCCTCATGCCTTACAAGACATGGTCCGGAGCTTTCGCAGAAACCTATTCCAAATTTTATGTTCGGAACAGAGTCCACAAGAGCCTCATAAAGGTCTTCAACTGTTTTGATGAAGTGGGCCATGCCAAAGATTACGTTACAACCTTCTGGCACTTGGATTTTCACTGTTTTAAATTCAAGCATTAGAAATCACCAGATGCCAATTTAGCCCAAACTTGTTTTTAAGATTTAAGCAGTTTTTTGTTTTTTGCTTGCAACTTTTAAAGCGAAAAGCACTGTGCCAGATGCGGCTAGAATGGATGATGCATAAAAAGTGTTCACATATGCCACGTAAGGGGTTAGACCAAAAATTTTTGTTTGAACATCTGCAAGAGGTCCGCCAACCAGAAAACCTGCTGGACCCCAACCTAATGCCATTACAGTGTTGTATCTGCTAAATAACCTGCCTCTTTCGTTTTCTGGTATTATGTCTCCGGCGAAGGCGAATCCAACCGTCTGAATTGTCCAAAAGCCTATGCCGTTTAATCCATAAATTATTGCCATGCCTAAAACGTTTGAGGCTAAATGATAAAAGGATGGAGTTATGATTGCCAAAATTAATCCAGTAAAAAGAACGGAGGCTCTTCCAATTCTATCTGCAAGCCATCCTGAAAGCAAGCTTGTTAACATTCCGCCTAAAGTCCAAGCTGTTAGTATGAGGCTCATTTCCGAGTCGCTCACGTTTAAGCCTTCAGGAAGTTTAATGAAAAGTAGAAAAACCTGGTTTACGCATGACGTACCAATCACTATTATTATGAGTGATAGAAGGAACCACTTGTAAATTTGGCTGTTTTCGCTTTTTACAGAAGTTTCACTTTTTTTGTTTTTTGCAATAACCTCCTTGGTTTTTATGTTAGTCTTTTCTGTAAACATTGATGTTATCCACATTATTGTTGCGCTGGCAACAAGCATGGCAATGACTATGTAGAATATTGTTCCTTGGCGGAAGCCTTCTCCGTTGTTGTATAGGAATCCTGCGAAAAATATTCCAATCATTCTTCCCAATGATGCAATAAAGTTGAGTGCGCCGACTATTCCGCCGCGTGTTTTAGATGTAGTCATGTCTGTTAACAGTGCAGCCCATCCCACATCTGACATGGACCAAAAGAATTCAAGGAAAGAAAGCCCGACAATCAGTGAAACTCCAGCTGAAAAGTTGGCTTGCACATTTATCAAAGACTTGTGTATTAGGAAAACGATTAAGTATGTAGCGGCAGCTATGGATTCCCCTGCGATTATAAGTTTCGCCCTAAGCTTATAGCGATCTGATATTTTTCCCCACAGCAAGTTTTGACCCAAAGCCGAAGAAACCATGTTAAACGTGCCAAGCAAAGTTGTTGAAGTAACAGTTTGCATAAGGTCAAAAAGGTAATTTATCATGAAAGTGTAAAATATGCCTCTCCTAACAAAACACAAAAACTGAAAAAGCCCCAAATTAAGAAACACAAATTTTCGAGTCTTCTGAAGCTCCAAATTTGCTTCTCCTTTTCGAAGGTCAATGTAAAAGCAATGACGACTCTAAAGCCTTTTCGCCACAGAATTAAACAAAACCTAAATATTATGCAAAATAAAAGCAACTTATACCAGCACACATGGGCCGGTAGTTCAGTTTGGTATGAACGCCTGACTTGCACTCAGGAGGTCGGGGGTTCAAATCCCCCCCGGTCCATTAATGTTTACGAGCATTGGATTATCTGGCGTATAGCTGAGTTAAGGTTAAGTTTGGCAACGGCGTATGTAAGTGAAGTGAATTGTTTATGCGGATAAAATATTTTAGGGCTCCCGACGTCAAAAAACGTGTTGATGAAATTGCTGACGCTCTTGAATTTTTTAATGTTGTGCCACAGTTTGTGTATTGTGTAAGGAGTAAGGGTTCAAAGTCGAGGCGAACTGTTGCCCGCATACATGGTTTAGGTAAAATTTGGCAAGAAGCTCTTAATCTTCCCCCATCTTACATAATCGAAGTAATTTCTGAACGATTTGATAATCTGTCTGAG
>JAVZJY010000028.1:0-15632 GCA_038872535.1 Bathyarchaeia archaeon
GCTTGACAAACAAACCATAGTTGAGTTCACAAAGTATGCAGCTTATGTTGCTTGGAATTTTGGAGATATTGTGGACAATTGGGCGGTTTTCAACGAGCCTATGGCTGTATGCGAAGCTGGTTATATGATTCCTGAATCTGGTTTTCCGCCTGGAATAAGCAGTTTCAAAGCTGTTAAAGAAGCTGCCAAAAACATGGCTGTTGCCTACGCCAGAGCCCACGACATCATTAAGAAAATAGATACTGCGAAAGCGGATGAAGATAGCCCAAGCCCAGCAAATGTGGGTTTGATACATAACGTAATACCAGCAAAACCTTTCGATGAAAAAGATGCGCTTCATATTAAGGCGGCTAAATTTATGGATAACATGCATAATCACTTCTTTCCCCAAGCTGTTGCTGAGGGCTGGTTGGATGAAAACTTCAATGGAATAAAAGAAAAGGGGGAAATGAAAGATTATTTGGGGCAGCGTCTCGACTGGCTTGGTATAAACTACTACACAAGATTTATGATTAAAGGTAGAAAATCCTTTTTAGCCAAAATTTTTGCTGGAATCCCAGCAATTCCAGACATTATGCAGAATTATGGTTTCGCATGTCAACCAAACAGCAAATCAGCGGACGGCATGCCCACCTCAGACCTCGGATGGGAAGTCTTTCCAGAAGGCATCATTGAAGCTTTAAAAATGATGGAAAAATATGAGCGCCCACTTTATGTGACGGAGAATGGAATAGCGGATGAAAAAGACGAGCTTAGACCAAAATTTATTGTTGACCACTTGAAAATGCTTGAAAAGGCGCTGGATGAAGAGAAAATTGATGTTAGAGGCTATTTCCACTGGTCTTTAACTGACAATTATGAATGGGCTAAGGGCTTCAAAATGAAATTCGGCTTGTTTGCTGTTGACCTAAAAACCAAAAAGCGGACTATGCGAAAAAGCGCAAAGGTGTACAAAAAAATAATAGAGAGGAGGGTCCCTATTGGTTGATTTCTGCGCCAAAAGTATGCACAAAAACGGCGAATTTTGGAAAATGCTAAATCTGTTTTAGAGCCATATACTAACACTGTTGGAGTTTAGCATGACACATAACGAGGTTCGCAAGGATTATTTGCTTAACCGCTGGGTTGTCATAGCAACCGAACGTGGTCGCCGCCCCACAGATTTTGCCAAAAAGGAAAGACAAAAGGCTAAGGCTGGTGTTTGCCCCATGTGTCCAGGCAACGAAAACATGACTCCACCAGCAGTTCTTGCCTACATCAAATCTGGAAAAGGCCTAAGAAAAGTCAAGGATGAGAATGGTTTTCGCCATAAAAATTGGCTTATTAGATGTGTTCCAAACCTTTATCCCGCCTTTACTCCGCCTAAAGAAGGAGCAAGCCAAAAACAATTTCTGAAAAGTGATAACTTGGGCATGGCTGTTGGGCATCATGAAGTTTTGATTGAGTCTCGAAACCATGATGCGCACCCGGCAGACGCAGAAATTCCGCAACTGGTTCATGTTATTAACGGTTACATTGATAGGTTTCGTGAGCTTTCAGCAAAAACCTATGTGCAGTATGTTTCTATATTTCGAAACCACGGCTTAGAGGCTGGGGCTTCGCTTTCTCATGCTCACAGTCAAATAATTGCCATGCCTTTTATTCCGAAAATTGTTGCAGAAGAGATTAAAGCGAGCAGAAAATTTTGGAAGCAAAATGATGAATGCGTATTCTGCAGTATTATGGAAAAAGAGAGAAATAGCCCAAGACTTGTTCTTGAAAACTCCGAGTTTTTGGTTTTCACACCATATGCAAGTGTAAACCCTTTAGAGTTTTGGATATTTCCAAAAAAACATGAAGCCACACTGCTTGACATGACGCAGAAAGAAGTGAAAACTTTTGCTGAAACATTAAAAGCTTGCCTTAAAGGACTGAAAATTTTGGTAAATGACCCACCCTACAATTATGGTTTCCATCAAACCATAGACAAAAGCGCACGAGAACATTATCATTGGCATTTGGAAGTTTATCCACAACTAGCAACATGGGCTGGATTCGAAAAAAGCACAGGTGTATACATAAATACTGTTACGCCAGAAGTTGCTGCAGAAAGCCTTAGAAAAACAATTTCAGCCTAAAACTTGCAGAATTTCCCTTTCATATTTTGGTCTAATCTGCATGATATCTTCCACATATGCCCTAAAAGGTTCCGCAATGCTCCATGCTTGGGCTATGCAACCTCTCGGCGTGTAAGGTGGTTCACCGTCGAAAATTTCGCTTATTGTGCCGAGTCCAGCCCTAAAAATCTGTTCAGTGAAAAGCGGCAAAAGGAAGTTTTTCACGGCATATTCTCTTCTAAAATCCGCATAACCCTTCGCTTTCAGATAAGCTTTCGTGAAAGGACCTAAAAGCCAAGGCCAAACAGTGCCATTATGGTAGGCTCTGTCTCTGCTTTTTCTGTCTCCAGCATAAACCCCAACATATTTTGGGTCATTCCTTGCGAGGGTTCTTAAACCGTAAGGCGTTAAAAGTTCACGTTGCACAATATCCACTATTTTCTCGCTTCTTGCTTTATCCAGCATCGTGAAGTCTAAGGCTACAGCAATTATTTGATTAGGCCTTAAAGAAGTATCCTTTCCATTTTCGCTTATGACATCGAACAAAAAGTTCTTTTCTGCATTCCAAAACTTTTCAACAAAGCTTTCTTTCGCCTTTTCAGCAATATGAGCGTATTTTTCCGCTTCGCTTTTTTCTTTGAACTTGTTAGCCAAAATCTCCATAATCCTTAGCGCATTATACCATAATGCTTGAACCTCAACGGCTTTTCCGCCTCTCGGGGTTACTGGTTGTCCATCTACAACAGCGTCCATCCATGTTAATTGTGGATTATGAAAGAGTAAACCGTCAGCGTCTAAGTGTATGCCGAAGACTGTTCCTTTAATATGATTTTCCATGATTGATTTTAGGGTATCCCATAACTGTTCTTGAACGAATTTGAAGTCGTCTGTATACTTTAGATATTGCAGTATTGCATTAACAAACCAGAAGGTTGCGTCAACAGTGTTGTAGGCTGGTTCTCTTGCTTGTTCCGGCAAAAAGTTTGGGATTAAACCCTCTTTGCAATGTTTTTGGAATGTTAGGAAAGTTTTCCTTGCATCCTCAAATCTTCCAGTTACAAGCATCAAGCCTGGCAGAGAAATGAAGGTGTCTCTTCCCCAAGTTTCAAACCAGTGGTAACCAGCAATAACAGCTCTTTCTAAATCGTTCAGTCCTTTAACTACAAATGTGTCTGTTGCCAGAACAATCCAACTCAACCAATCGTTTTCATTAATGCTTAAGTGTTCTTCGTAAAATTTTGCCAGAAAATTTTTGCGTCGTTCTATTTCTCTTTCGTATAGAGCTTCTACATCATAAGCTGAAGAGGGCGCTCCATTAAGGCTTCTTCTTGCATCAGCTTCGTTTTCGCTTGCAACAAAAATCGTTGCGAAACTCTCGTTTGCACCAGCCTTCACATTCACTTCCATATATCCTGGTTGAAAACAGTCGTCTATGCATGTTTCTCCTCGCATGGCTTCTTCGCGGTAAAAGATTCTTTCAATCCACTTTTCAGAAGCATGATAATGACCGCTTGTTGTTTTCATCATGAGCACAGACTGGGGGTTGCTGAAGCAAATTTCTACTTCTTTGTCTTCTGGCTTCTGGGTGATTGTTTCAAAAATTTTCCATTTATCAGTTATGGAGTGCATGTGCCTACTGTTTATCAGCGGAAAAATCCTAATTTTGACGTCTAAACCGTTTTTATTCAAAACTTTGTAAAGGCTTAATACGGCGTTTCTCTCATGAGGCGTAAAAATTATTTTTTGAACTTCAACATCCTGCACTTTATAAACATATTTTGGGAATGGGGAAATTGAAAATTCCTTTAAGAATAAGTGTCCTTTAGGGAAAATTCCATTTTCGAATTCGTTGGCGCCAAGCGGGTAAACATTGTTTCCGACGCTTATTTCTTCGTCAAGCTTAGATAGGCATACTCTGCGGTCTCCCGGCGGATGAAAAGCGGCAACTAGCAATCCATGATATTTTCTTGTGTTTATGCCTAAAACTGTGGATGAAGCGTAACCGCCTAGACCATTTGTTATGATCCATTCCTTTTTGATTGCGTCTTCGAAGTTTAAAAGTTTTTCATGATTCAGATTTATTGATGGCAGCTTCATTTACATCATCAGTTTTGCAACGTTTTTATTCTTTGCCACTGCAAAAAAGTTTGCGACTGGATTACACTTAGTTCTGAAAAATAATGCATGAGGCTTCTTAAGTTTATATTCTGTCAATGTTTCAGCATACCCCATGCCCTTGGCAAAAACCAAATCCACGCTATTGTAGATTTCCAGAAATTCTTTTGAAACTTCGTTTATGGCTAAACCAACGGCGTCTGTTCCTGTGGTAATCACTTTGTCAGCAATCTTTTTCATTCCAGAAATTTCCGCATCCTCCAACGTTGCATCATTAATCACTGGTTTTTCTTTAACAGCTACAATCACTTTTGCGCCCATATTCTTTAACTGTTCAACAAGCAATGTGTCGAAGACAATTTCGCCCGCATTATCAGTCAAATAGAGGATTGTTGTGGCTTTTTTCGCCAATTCATAAATTTTACTTGTATCATCAATGGCAAGGTCTTTCCCAGCATTTCTGAAAAGCTTTCTAATGCTGCCGAAAGTGAAGTTGTGACCTGGAATGTCAAACTCAATTACGTTGCCGACAATGCTGCATAAGACTGCCCTTTTGAATCTATCTTCTTGCGCATAGCCTTCTTCCACAATTTTTCTGGCAAAAGGCAATGTTTTCAAGGCTTTTTCGTTGCTTATTCTTTTGCTCCTTTTATAAGGGTCTTCGTTTCCAGAAACCCACTTTATAATGCGGTCCCTTTTTGTGCCGAGGTCTGCTGGGACAGCTGTTGGTTTGAACTCCTTGTTTAGGAATTTTATTACTTCTGCCATTGCTCTAAAGCGTAGGGCTGGATTTGTTGTGGCTTCCATGATTTCTGCTGCGGCTCTGCTGATTATGCACGCGGCGCATTCAGCTTCAACTTTCAAAGCTATTTGCCCCTAAGTTTTTGTTGCTTCTGCAAATTCGCGTAGAATATTATATGGATCTTTCGCTTTCACTATGCCGCTGGCAACGAGCACTCCTTGAGTGCCAAGCTTTAATGCTACAGCCACATCTTCTCCACGGCTTATTCCAGCTCCACAAAGTATCACAACTTCAGGATTAACTTCTCTAACCCGTTTAATGGTGCTTGTTACCACTTCTGGCTTAGCCTTAGAAACTGGAATTCCTGTTCCTATGAGCTCTGGCGGTTCTATGGCGATTATGTCCGGTTTGAGGGTTGCTGCTGCTGCGCTAATGTTTGGGTTATTGGCGCAAACAACTGAAACCAAACCCTTTTCGCGTGTTATTTCTATTATTTCATTAATTTCTGAGAGCTTAAGTTGCCTTTCAGAATGGTTTATTAGGGCTCCCTTAGCTCCCGCTTCCTTCACGGAATCTGCAAGCACATGTCCAGTGTAGCTGCCTGGTCTTATTGGGTCTATGTGTTGGGCGAAAACTGGAATTTTAACGGATTCTGCTACGGCAGATATATCTGCAAATTGGGGTGCGACAATTATGGCAACGTTTGTTTCACGGCTCACTTTTTCAGCTTTCTTTGCAAGTTCAACGGCATTGCGTCCAGTTGCTTCCGAGTAAGTCTTAAAGTTAACAATAATCATTGGTGTTCGGAATTTTTCCTGCAAGCTTTTTCACCTATTTAGCGTTAACGCTAACTCTTAATATTATTTTAGAATAAAAAACTGGATACTTATTGTGCATAATACTGCTGAAAGCATTAACGTCTTTTTTCTGGAACGAAAACCGCTGCTGCTATGGCTGTTGTCCATAAACCATTTTTGTCGCCTGTTGCTGACTGTGTTATGTTTGTTGTCTTAATTATCATTCCGCTGGTTTTGAAAAGCTGTTTTCTCTCATCCCAAGCGGTTTGCGGGTCAAAGGGTATTCCCATGGTTGTAGCCAACATTGTTGCAGCCAAATCTTCCGCATAATCCCCAGCTGTTTCGTCTGTTTGTCCAAAAGAGTGGTGTTCAGAAAGATACCCATAGTGACTTTTGCCTGAGGGGATGGCTACTCCTATTGAAGCCGCAATCAGTCTATGTGGCTCGTTAGTTGAGTTTCTGGCTATGACAACGAATGTTATTTCGCCTGGTTTCAGCATTTTTAGTCCTCTTTCTCTGCTTATGAGTTTGCAGCCTGGCGGTATTATGCTTGAAACGTTCACTATGTTGCAATGCTGTATTCCAGCGTTTCTTAGGGCCAGTTCGAAGGATTGCAGTTGCTCCTTGTGTTTGCCGACTCCTTTTGTTAGAAACAAGTATTTGGGAATCATTTTGCTTTTTCGCAATAGAATAAATAGATTGAGTTTATTAGTTTTTTGTTTTCATTTTTGGTGCGAATTATGGAAAAGAATAACAAGCTTGGCGTATAATTATCTTGGGGTCATGCTAAGTGTCATATCGTCGCAGCGTATTCCGAGATGAAACGAAGCTTGACATAAACTATGTTCCTTACAAGCTTCCGCATAGAGGCAAGGAACTGCGCTTGCTTATGGAGTTTTTCAGTTTTATATGGCAGTCTCCATGGAATATGGCTCAAAGGGTTATAATAGCTGGCGATGTTGGCACTGGCAAAACTGCCCTTTCCCAACGCTTCGGAGCAGACATCACCCGAGAAGCAGGTAAACGTGAAATAAACCTACATTATGTGCATGTTAACTGCCGCGAATATCGCGGAAGCCTCCTTCTGATTCTTCATCACGTAATTTCCTATTTTCACCCAAACTTTCCAAGACGCGGTTACTCAGCAGAAGAGCTCCTTCGCATTTTCTTACAAATTTTGGATGATGAAAGCGCATATGTAATCTTAGCCCTAGACGAGTTTGAGAGTTTGGTTGAAATGGAAGGCTCCGAAGCTGTTTACAAGCTTACGCGGTTGCAGGAAATTAGGCAGAATAAGCCTCAGAGGCTTTCGCTGATATGCATTTTAAGAAACTTGGAGGTTATTGAACGGTTAGATGTCAGCACCCGGAGTACTCTGCAGTTTAATCTAATTCAGCTTGAAAAATATTCAAAGCTTCAGCTAATAGACATTCTTAGTGACCGTGTTTCTCTAGCTTTTAAGCCATTGACGGTGCTTGATGATTCTGTAAATTTGATAGCTGAACTTGCCCATTCTGAAGGTGGAAACGCCCGTTTCGCCATTGAACTGCTTTGGAGGGCTGGAAAATACGCTGATGCTGAAAATTTAGACGCGGTTACGCCGGAATGCGTTAGAAAAGCAGTTTCAAACATAATTCCCTCAATACGGAAAGACGATTTAGCCCCTTTGGGTTTTCATGAAAAACTCTTTTTGCTTGGCATAACAAGGCTTTTGAAGGAAAGCCAAAACGCTTACGTTTCTCTTGCAGAGGCAGAAAAAGCCTACAATGTTGTTTGCGAAGAATTCCATCAGCATCCTCACAGTCACACGCAGTTGTGGAAGTATTTGCAGCTTCTCTCTGCTTTAGGTATATTAACCACAGAAGTGTCCGCTGTGGGTTCCCGTGGAAGGTCGACAATTATTTATTTGCCTAGAATTCCGGTTGGCGAATTGGAGATGGAATTGAGCAAGCTTTTGGAAGAGGAAGGAGCGTGAAAGGCGATGGATGTGGAGGATGTTTTCTCTTCAAGGCTTAGAATTAAAATTTTGAAAATTTTGTTTCAGATGAGCGAGCTTAATGTTTCCGAAATTGCCCGCAGATTGAATGTAAACTACAGCACAACAATTGAACACTTGAAGATTTTAGAGGATGAGGGTATCGTTTGCCACAAAATTTTTGGAAGAATTCGCCTCTATAGGCTTAATGAAAAATCGCCAAAGACCAGAGCATTACAAAATCTTTTGGATGTTTGGGAACATGCAAATAAGCCATAAACACATTAACTATTCCTAAGTGGTGCAGAGTTTGGTTAAGGAAGAGTTTGACGTAAAAATAGGAGAGTTTGAAGGGATTCTACAGAAGATTGCAAGCGACATAGCCAGCGGTGTTCTCTCCGAAAAGCTTCCGCCATCCGAATTGCTAGGAAAAACTGAAAGCTACATTAATCGTTTAAAGGATTTAGTGAAAAACAACGAAGAGCTTATGCTCATCTTAAAGCCAGAAAGGGCTTACACCATAAAAGCTAAAAGTAAAAATTTAACTCAAGCCCTAACAACATATAAGGATATTCTCCTTCAAAATACATCAGACCCGCTTGCAAATTCTCGTTTAGCCTTTGAGCAGCTAAGAAAAGCGCTAACGGATGGTTCGGATTTCCTTTTTCTAATGCGTGAAGTTAGGGATAATCCTTCCCCACTCATAGATGCGATAATAAATTTTAAAAGGGCTTCGGAGGCCAAAAGTTCAGTTATAAGCATACAAGCAAAAGATGATGTTGAACCCCTCATTAAATACGTTTTAAGTCGCATAGACGATTTTCGGGCTGCTCTGATTGGTTTAGAAAAGAAGGTGGATGAAATGAGACAGATTATGCGGGAACTTCAAGAGGAAAGTTTAAAAATTCTTTCTGGAAAGACTTCACAGCAATCTGCTATGGCGGAAAACAAAACAGAAAGGAAGCAGCTCTCCCTTTCAAACTTTAAAACTGAAGAGAAATGAGGCGAAAATATGGCAATGGTTGATGTTTCCGCTAAACCAGAAGTTTTCCGTGAAGCCACTGCCACCGGCACAATTAAACTGAAGGCTGAAACCATACGCTTAATTGAGGAAGGTAAAATAGCAAAGGGAGATCCTTTTTACACGGCTAAGATTGCTGGAATTTTGGCTGCCAAAAAGACAAGCGCTCTGATTCCCCTTTGCCATCCGCTGCCGTTAACCAATGTTAAAATTGAAATTAAAATTTTGGAAAATTCAAAAGTGCAAGTTTCCTCCACAGTCAAGACGAAAGCACAAACGGGGATTGAAATGGAAGCGTTGGTGGCAACTGCTATCAGTCTTTTAACAATATGGGATATGGTGAAGCAGTATGAAAAGGATGAGTTGGGGCAATATCCTTTAACAACTATTGAGGATATTCGGGTTGTGAAGAAAGTTAAGGAAGGCGTTACTAGTGAGTGAAAGCGCAAAAAAGCATAAGGCTGAAGCGCCTAAAATATTAAAATTTGCCATTTTCACATGTAGCACATCCCGCTATCAAAAAATGAAAAAGGGCGAAAAAGTAGAAGACCTTTCAGGCGACTTGGTTGAGGCTTTTTTGAAAAATGCTGGGCACATGGTGATTTTGCGAAAGCTTATTCCAGACGATAAAGCCCTAATTGAAGAAAGCACAAAACAAGCCTTGGCATGTGCTGATTTGGATGCCGTTATATTTTGCGGCGGCACTGGCATAGCTCCATCAGACATAACCATAGAAACCCTTTCACCATTTTTGGAAAAGATTCTGCCTGGATTCGGCGAGATTTTTAGACGTTTAAGCTATGATGAGATTGGTTCTGCTGCTGTTTTGTCTAGGGCTTTGGCTGGTGTGGCGAATGGTAAAGTCTTCTTCTGCGTTCCGGGTTCGCCTGATGCTGTGAGGCTTTGTTTTGAAAAGCTTATTTTGCCAGAAGCGCCTCACATACTAAAACACTTACGCGAATAAGTTGGCAGTGCCTATTTCATTGGTGCGGTTTGTTAGAAATTGTATTCAAGGCTTGGAGGATTTCCTCCACTTTCTCGTACTTTTTTCCATCAATTATGACCGTGGGCGTCCTTTTAACTCCACGTTTTAAAGCTTTCAGCTTATCAACAACGCGTGAAACATCAAAAACTAAGACTTTCTCGCCAGAGTCGCTGGCTAAGCGCAAAGCTTGTTCCAATATTGTGATATCTTCGGTTGACAGTATACGTCCCTTAAATTTGGATGGTATCTCCGCCGCCCATCTTGCCAGATCGGGAGCACAAAAGACATGCTGGGACGTTTCTCTATAAAAGCCTACATCCATGTAGGGGGAGTGGGAACGCACGTAGACTTCCATCATAGATTTCACCAAATATTTAATTTCTTTTCTCAATATTTATTGTTGTCGACATACATCTAAAGGGCAAAGGGTTCTTGAGCAAATTTTATATTGCTGGATTAGGTTGACATCGTTAAGCATGCTTGGGAATAACGATGGTGTTAATAGACGGTTTCGGGCGCCCACTCCTAAACTTAAGAGTAGCAGTAACGCGAAATTGCAATTTGCATTGTCAATACTGCCACATGGAAGGCGAAGAAAAGCAAGAAAATTTTGCTGAAGAAATGACGGTTGACGAAATTGTGCGCATTGTGCGAATCGCCGTTGCATTAGGCATGTCCAAGGTGAAACTTACTGGTGGAGAGCCCCTCATGCGCAAGGACATTACAGAAATTGTCAAGGGAATAGCTGCAATATCTGGCTTGGAAGACCTTTCCATGACAACTAATGGAACAATGCTTGCCAGCTTGGCTGAAGAGTTACATGCTAATGGCTTGAAACGTGTGAACATAAACTTTCCAACGTTAAACGGCGAAGTTTATAGCGAGTTAACTGACGGCGTTTTAAAAGATGTTTTAGAAGGCGTTGAAGCTGCTGTGAAAGTTGGTTTTTACCCCGTAAAACTCAACATGCTTATCTTGAAAGGCGTCAATGACGGAGCTATTCCGGAAATGATTGAATTTGCCAGAAAAACAGGCACAGTTTTGCAGTTGATAGAGCTTGAACCACTGAACATAACCAATGCCTATTATTTGGCAAACCACAAGTCCTTAGACGAGTATGAGGCTGTGCTAAAACAGAAAGCAGTGAAAGTTGAAAGTAGGCGTTACATGCAAAATCGGCATGTTTATCACTTGCCAAACGTGACTGTTGAGGTTGTGCATCCAATAGAGAATACAGAATTTTGTAGGCATTGTACGCGCTTGCGTGTGACAAGCGATGGGAAGCTTAAACCTTGCCTAATGCGAAACGACAATCTTGTGGACGTTTTGACGCCCATGCGAAATGGAGCAAGCGACAAAGAATTGGCTGGATTGTTTAAACTGGCAAACCTGAAAAGGCAACCATACCACAAACATTAACTTATAGCCATTTAAATGCTTTTTATAATGTTATTAGTTTTGCTTCATGTTTTAATGTGTCGTATATGGCTATTGTCGATTTGCCGAATAAGTAGCCGCAGACTTCGCCAGGGTTTACGATTAAT
This sequence comes from Bathyarchaeia archaeon, assembly GCA_038872535.1. Taxonomy (GTDB): domain Archaea; phylum Thermoproteota; class Bathyarchaeia; order Bathyarchaeales; family Bathycorpusculaceae; genus JASEJA01. The sequence goes on from JAVZJY010000028.1 coordinate 11,276, forward strand.
GTTTTACCTTTTCGATAAGTTTCTGCTTTATGTGTATGCCCATGCACTATGACATCGAAAGTTTCGCTTTCAATTAAAGCCTTTAAAAGTTCTTCTTCTGTTCCATGCAATAAGGCTACTTTTAAGCCGTCAACTTTTATTTCTGCAAAGTTTCCTCGTATTTCTAAACCCTTATGTTCGCTGAATCTTTTCTTTAACAGTTCGCGGTCTCCGTCGTTGTTGCCGAAAACGCCTATTAGTTTTGCTTTTAATTCTTTAAATTTTGGAATAACGAAAGGTGCAACATAATCTCCTGCATGAAGCACAAGTTCAACCTTTTCCTCATTTAATCTTTTTATTGCTTTGTCTACCATTGGCAGGTTGTCATGCGTGTCAGCCATCAACCCGATTAGCATTTCTTTCACCTTCTCCTAAAATTCTCTTTTATGGAAATTAAGTGTTTCTTATAGAAGTTTGTTCTAGAGAATATTTCGATATTTGAAATAGTTAAGCATGCGAAACACCGCTTAAAACAGTCCACGCCTATTTTTCATAACAGAAACGGTTTTAAAAGAGGAATATTGAAAATGAGTGATTGGGGTTCGAACCCTGCTTCGAAAAGGAGAGATAAGCTTTACATTATTGCTGAAATTTTAGAAATAGCTAAAGAGGGAACTTTGAAAACCCAAATTATGTATAGGGCGAATTTAAGCTTCACGCAGCTTAACGATTATCTTGGGTTTATGTTGAAAATCAGATTGTTGGACAAAACAGTTGAGAACGATAAAGAAATTTACAGGGCAACTGATAAAGGTTTAAGTTTTCTCATGCGTTATCGGGAAATTACGGAGCTTCTTAAGACAGAAAACGACAATTATAAAAATAATATTAAGATTCCTCCTCCGCATTTGTTAAAAAGGAATTAAAAACAATTAACTGTAAGTTCAGTTCTTTTTTGGCTTTTGCTCATCAAGATAGTTTTTGACTCTTTCTTTCAACGTTGGGAACTCTTCAAGCATGGCTTTTATGACTTGCCAGCGGATTTCATCTGTTTTTGAAGTTCTGTTCATTTTCAAAGCACCTAAATAGCGTATAGCAATATACAATATAAGCTTTTATTCCCAAAAACGATACATCCGCCAACAAAAACAAAAAGAAAAAAGGAAACTAATGGATGTTCACAATGTTGACTGGCTTCTTCCGCATCCTAACAGCAACTACAGCAACAGCAATAACCAATGTGGCTCCAATAAGAATTGCAAGCATCATTGGTCCTGTCAATGTTGGAATTGTTGGGGCTGAAGCAAGCCCTATGGTTGGGTCATGCTCCAAAGTGTAATTGCCAAAGTATGGATAACAAATGAAGAGCCTAAGGTGCCCACCAGCAGCAATGTAAGAAGCAGTAACATTCACATAACCAACAGTGTCTCCAGTTTCATTAAGGAGTCTAGCCCATGGAACAAACTCGAGGAAACCTGAAATGTTTCCTTCAATATTCGCATATTGCACTCTTACACGGTTTCTGAAGCGACTGGTTACGCGTACTTGATGCTCATATTCGTTTTGTGTTTTGTTTTCGCTTACAGTGTAATAATCATCGTTTACATTTACAGCACGCATTTGAGACCGTGTTTCGACAGTTTCTTGATATTGACTTTGAACGTCATTTTCAGCAGCGCCTATGTCTTTAAGTTTTATTGAAGCCATGTTAATCCATAATGCCAAACCTGTGTTGTAAGATGGTATTGTTATGTTTAAGTTCTTGTATGTTTTAAGCCACTCTAGGAAATCTTTGAGCTTATCTATGTTCCACTCCCAATTACTTACGACAAAGTCAAACTTCAGTTGCCCAGCTGCAACAGTATAGCTGTGTTCCGAGTCGAACTCTTCCGTCGCTGATGTGTTGTAGAATCTGCATCTAATTTGTATGTTATTTTTTGCAAATTCATCGAAGTGTCCAGGAGCACTTTCCAAGGTGAAGTTGAATGACCAGTAAGTAACATTGTCTTTAGATACGAGTACTGGTTCGTCAAGTTTCCATGTGCAAGCGCTGAAGGGTAGATATGGCGAATGGAAACCAATAAGTCTAAGCAGAAGTTTTCCCATAATCTCATTTCTAAGTTGTTGGCGCAGCCCATCTTGAAAACCGCTTAATTTTGGTTCAATATACTTTTCTTGTAATATTTGCTGTAGCGTTAAGTTATCTGCAGGATAGCGTCTGTCATAGTATGGCAAGTCAAAAGTTAAGTATTCTATTAATCCCTGAAACTTTACTACATATATTGTGCTGTTGTCGTTTGTGTACCACCATAAGAACATTGGTTTTGTTCCCTTGGCAGGGAAAATTAGTGTAATCAGAGGAGTTTCAAACTTGTACCATACGCCCTCCATCACTGGCTCTACTGGTCCCACCTCAACATTTGACCCATCATCGTCAGCGTTAACTTTAGGCAATGACATTGCAGCTATTGGCAGTGCTATTAGCAAGGCTAAGCTTAAAGCCAATATTTTGTTTTTTCCAATTTTCACGGTTTTTCACCGAAAATAACTTTGATAAACGGCTTATTAAGAAAATCGTTTCCAAAAAACCCGAATATATGCTGTTAAGAGTTCTAGAAAACTCGAACTTTATGTGGAACTTTAAGCGAAGCGTCCAAACATGAACAGTATTGCTATGTTTAGGTATACAGCCGTTAGGCTTACCACAATGGCTTTGTCAAGTCTTATTCCCTTTCCAAAACATATGGCTGCTGTCACCAAAAGGAGGCTCCAAATTTGCAGGATTATCTGAACATACTGCATAATAATGCTTAGCTCTAAACTGCTAAGTGTTGGCATTACAGCCGAAATAGTTAGGTAAATGTATGGAAAGGCTGCAAGCGGGAAAGTTGCCAAACTCACGCATGTAAAAAGTTGGAGTTCATTTCCAACCCTTCGATAGAGGAGATATGTGAAAATTTCTGCGAACAAGAATAAGCCTATCCAATTGAAAATGTATCTGAAAATTATGTTTGCTTGGCTGTAAGTGGAATACAAAAAATAAAAGAACAAAATTGGTTCAAGCTTGGCTTTCGCTGCTCCAAAAGCGCCTAAAAATAGTATGACCACTGCTGGAACAAGCATCAGCGACTTTGTTGTTTTTACAAAAAGAGGTGACAAAAACAGCCATCTTCCAATTTTATGACTAAAGGTTTGGCTTATGTCTAATGTTGCTGGAACATTTCCTTCCTTCAAAAATCTATAAAGGGCTTGTCCGCGGTCGTTAAGCCTATACTTGCGTTGTTTATCCTGTGTTATAAAGTCTGAAAGCATGTCTAAGTGGTAGTAAACTGTGCCTACGCCTAAGCCTAATGTTTCCCTCAACTCTTTAAATCCAATCTTTTCTTGTGTGCCTAAAATTTCAATTATTTTTCGGCGTGCTGGGTCCCTTAGCAAAGTGTAGTATCGGGATAGGTCTTCCATTGGGCTGTTCCTCAAGGTTCTTAGAAGTGTGTTTTGAACTGGCTATTTATACATTTTTAAGAGCTGATATATATTTGCAGTTTATGGTTCTGCTTTGAGAATATTATCCTTACGGGAATAGTTGCTTTATTCTGTAAAAGGCTTGCTTCCTAATAGAGAAAGGAGGAGTGCCCCACCAACAAATTTAGGAGATAGGCTCATCTATGAAGTTTTCTAAGATTTTTTATTTGGCATTTTGCGTACCCTTTATCTTAGCCTATCTTTCTTGGCGGTTTTTCCCAGTTTTCTCCAATTTCCTCATAACTCAAATTTTCAATTATGAAGTTACGCAGTTGCCGAATTGGCTTTGGTATAGCGTTGTCCAATTTTTCTATTCTTGGTATACTTTTTTGGCTATAGGCGTTGCTGGAGTTTGGGCTTTAGCTGCAAAATTTGCAAAAATTAAAAAGAATAACACAAAAAGGCTTTATTATCCAATGGTTTCTTTCATCGTTCCAGCCTACAACGAAGAAAGAAGCGTTTCCCGCTGCATCACAAGTCTTTTCAAATGTGCAGAAAAATATTGTGGCTTATGCGAAATCATAGTTGTAGACGATGGCAGTAAGGATTACACTTACGAGATCGCTTGGTCAACTATAAAACTTAATCAAAAACGGTATCCGCAAGTGCGTGGAAAAGTCGTTAGACACTCTTCAAATCTCGGCAAGGTTGAAGCCATCAAAACCGGCATGCAGAAGACTTTGGGCAGCCTAATAGCTGTTGTTGATGCGGACACATGGTGGATGCCAAGCACTCTCGTTAGACTTGTTGATTACATGCTTTTGAATGGGAAAAAGGCTGTTACGGGTTATGTGCATCCTTCCGATGGAGATGCTGAAATTAATCCTTACGTAGTTTTGCAACAACTCGAATACAG
>JAVZJY010000029.1:0-15280 GCA_038872535.1 Bathyarchaeia archaeon
CTGCTGTGATTTCAGTTTCAAAATTTTCCTTAGCATTTTCCACAAATTCTAAAACGTTTTCAAAGGCATTTTCATAAGCTGGTTTGCAGATTCGATTGTATGTTTCTTTGTTGTGGGCGTTTAAGCTGACGCTTATCTTGTCCACGCCCGCCTCTTTTAATTCTCTGATAATGTCTCGCCCTTTGTTAATTAGGCATCCTTGTCCGTTAGTGTCTATTCTGATGCTTATGGGTTTGCCATAATAACGCCTTATCCACCTACAAACTTCTAAAAGGCAATCCAGTCTCTCTAAGGGTTCTCCAAAGCCGCAAAAGACAATTTCGCTCCAACTTCTCAAATTTATAACATTCTGGAGCTCCTCTATTATTTCGTTGGTTGAAGGTTCTCTTGATAGTTTGAGGTTGAAGCCGCCGACGCCATCCTTAGAATTTCTTATGCAGAAATAGCAGTTGTTAGAGCACCTATTAGTTATATTTAGATAGAGTTTATTTCTCAACCAGTAAACAGTTTTCGGAGTTTTTGGAATAGGCATCCTTGCTCACTTTGTGAAGGGGTTGATGAAAGGATTTAAATGCTAATTGTGGTTTTATGGTTTTGTTATTACGAGGAGAAATCATGGTTAAATACATATTTGTTACAGGCGGCGTATTAAGTTCAGTTGGCAAGGGCATTGTAACTTCTTCTATTGGAAAAATGCTTCAAGCAAGGGGCTTAAAGGTTACTGCCGTAAAAATTGACCCTTACGTGAATGTTGACGCTGGAACAATGAACCCCTACATGCATGGAGAAGTTTACGTAACAGATGACGGGGGTGAAACTGACCTTGATTTGGGCTGGTATGAACGTTTTCTCGATTTAAACCTAAAAAAAGAAAACAATGTTACTACGGGACTGGTTTATAGGGCAGTTATTGAAAAAGAACGCCGAGGCGACTTTCTCGGAAGATGCGTCCAAATAGTCCCCCACGTGACAAATGAGATTAAATATCGCATTCGCACAGTAGCCAAATCTTCAGACGTTGATGTAGTTTTAACCGAAGTTGGCGGCACAGTCGGAGACATTGAGGGCTTGCCCTTCCTCGAGGCTATTCGCCAAATGCGCTTAGAAGAAGGCTTTGAAAACACATTGTATGTGCATGTAGCCCTAGTTCCCATATTGGATGTTACGAAGGAGATGAAAACCAAACCGTTGCAGCATAGCGTTAACGAGCTAAGGCGCATCGGTATCCAGCCAGACATTATTGTTGCCCGCTGTTCTGAAATGATTGACTCTGAAACTTTGAGGAAAATAGCCTTGTTTGGCACAATTCCGGAAAATGCGGTTTTCTGCTCCTACAATGTGGAATCAATTTATCAGGTTCCGTTAATTTTGGATGAGCAGGGAATGGGCAACTTCATATGCAAAAGGCTTGGCTTTTCAGAAAGCAAACCAGATTTTAAAAGTTGGAAAGAATTCGTAGACGCCATAACAAAGCCGAAATATGAAGTGCGAATAGCCCTTGTTGGAAAGTATGCTGGATTATCCGACAGCTACGTAAGCATGAACGAAGCCCTCCGCCACGGAGGCGCAGAATGCAAAACAAAAGTTTCAATAGAATATATTGAAGCAGAAAAGTTTGAAGAACACCCGGAAAAACTCGAAATTCTCAAGAGTTTTGATGGGATTTTTGTGCCTTACGGTTTTGGTCCAAGAGGCACCGAAGGAAAAATTATGGCGATAAAATTTGCGAGGGAAAATAACATTCCATTTCTCGGAATATGCTACGGCTTTCAGTTAGCAGTTGTAGAGTTTGCAAGAAACGTTTGCGGCTTAAAAGATGCAAACAGCACAGAAATAAACCCAAACTCGCCCCATCCAGTAATTGACTTAATGCCAGAACAGAGAGGAATAGAAATTAAAGGGGCTACTATGCGTTTGGGCGCCCACAAAATAATCATAAAGCCAAACACTATGGCTTACACGCTTTATAAGGGTGAGGAAATTTATGAGCGCCACCGCCACAGATTCGAAGTCAACCTTGACTATTTGGAAAAATTTGAAAAAAATGGCTTAGTATTTTCTGGCAAAAGCGCAGACGGCAGAAGAATGGAAATTTTAGAACTGCCAAGCCACTACTTCTTTTTTGCTTCGCAGTTTCATGGCGAATTCAAAAGCCGCCCTGGAAGACCAGACCCAGAATATTATGGCTTTATCAAAGCATGCTTAGATAAAAAGTTGGGAAAAGCTAAACCAGAATTTTAGTATGTGCGTTTGTGTGGTCTCACAAGTTCTTCTAAAATTGAGAGTAGAGTTGGCATTTTTGTTACTATGTCTGTGAAGGTTACTATTCCAACAATTTTCTCATTACTCATCACTGGAAGTCGCTTAACTTTTTTCTTTGCCATGAGTTTGGCTGCTTCCTCTATTGTGGCTGTTTCGCTTATGGTTGTGACTGGGCTTGTCATAATGTGTCTTGCGGTTAGGGTTTCTGGGGCTAGGCATGGCTCCACAAGCCTTCTCAGTATGTCGCGTTCTGTTATGATGCCAACTGGTCTTTCGCCCTGCACAACTATTATGGAACCTATGTTAAACTTGTTCATTGTGGCAACCACTTCCTTAACCGTGGTGTCTGGGCGCACAACTTTCACTTCTTTTGACATAACATCTCTAACAAGGATTATGCTTGCCATCCAATTTACGCTCCAAACTTTTCCCTAACCATTTAAGATACTATGCTTTATTTGTTTTGGTGAAATGGCGATTTCCAAAATGCATATTAGAAAACTTGAACTTTATAAAAAAGCATGAGCAATTGGACTAAGAAGCTTTTCATCAAAAATTCTAACCTTTTCCTAAAGTTTTTAAACGAGAGGTGGTCTCGAACCGAGGAAGTTGTAAACGGCATGGTTAAAGTGCTCAGCGGTTTCGGCATCACAAAGGGCAATTTGCTTGATTTGTGCTGTGGAAATGGACGAATTTGCATAAACATGGCTAAGAGAGGATTTAGGGCTGTTGGAGTGGACATCTCTAAAGCTTTTTTAGAAGATGCAAAAAGAAAGGCTGAGGAGCATAAAGTTTCAAACATGGTGACTTTTCTGGAAGGCGACGTAAGAAGGCTTAAAGGGGTTGTTGGAAAAATTCAGCAGCCTTTTGATGTTGTTGTTAATGCTTGGACTTCGATTGGCTATTTCTCCCAAAAAGATGACCTTAAAATTTTTAGACAAGCAAGGGAACTTTCGAAAGAAAATGCTGTATTGCTTATAGCTGAAACCATGCACACTGAGCTTCTAGCCGTTAAATTTGTCCCTACAAGTTATGGAGAAGTGGATGACATAGTGTTGTTAGAAAGCAGAAACTATGACCTTACCACATCCCAGTTAAAGACTGCTTGGACCTTTTACAAAAAATGCAGAGAAAATTTGGAGTTTATTGACAAGGTAGCGTATGAAATCCACGTTTACAGCCCAAGCGAACTCTCAGCACTTCTCAGAAAGGCTGGATGGGAGCCCATAGCATTTTATGGAAGCTTTTCAACCCTTCAGCCAATGAGTCCATTCACAAGTTTGAATTTGGTGGCTAAGGCAAAATGAACGAAGGCAATTCGGCAACCATTGAAAGTTTTCGTAATCGTTTAGAAAATGCTAAAAGTTACGGGGAAGTTTGGGAAATCGTCAAAGACACAGTGTACTTCTCATTGCACAAACGCAGAGGCGGAATGATGCTTTTTCTTGAGGACTTACCCATTCAGCTTGGAGCCTATCATCCCTTCGGAACAAACAACATAGTCTTAAACAGACGCCTAATTCACATAGTTGAGGTTGCGCTTAATTCAAAGCGTGTTGTAAACGCTTTGGTTTATAATTTGTTGTTACATGAGTATTTGCATGCTTTAGGCGAGTTTTCAGAGGTCGTAGTCAGAGAGTTGGTTTATGAAGTTGCAAAGAAATGTTTTGGCGAAGACCACATTGCCTCTGTTATTGCTAAAAAAAGTCCTTGGGCTCTACTTAAAGGAATTCCACTGGAGGCTGTTAATGTTCCAAGGCGGGTTATGGAGATAGTTAAGGATTTTGAGAAAACGGACAAGTACATAATTTAAAGCCTAAATTTTTGAACGCTCAATATATTGGCAGTGATTAGTATGCACATTGAAGGAATTGGCAAGTTTAAAGAGAATCCATACAAGAAAGACGGTAAGGCTTTAGTTAGCAAAGTGGGCAATGTTAAAAATCTGAAAGAAAGCATTTTAAAGGCTGTAGATTTGATTGGCGGCTTCAACAAAATTGTCAAAAAGGGCGACGAAATATGGCTGAAACCAAACTTCAACACTGCCGATCCACCGCCTGCTTCAAGTGACCCAGAATTTGTTAAGGCTGTTATTGAGCTCTTGTTTGAGCATGGTGCTGCAAGGGTGATTCTCGGCGAATCCTCGATGCTTTCGCTTTCAGCCAGAAAAGTTTTGACAGAAACTGGGATGATTGCGAAGGCTGAGGAGGCTGGCGCAGAAATTGTGTTTTTTGATGAGGGAAAATGGGTGAAAGTCGCTACTGGCGGCAGATACCTTAAAGAGGTGAGTTTGCCAGAAACTGCCTTAAAGGCTGAAAAGCTTGTTTATGTTTGTTGTATGAAAACCCATAAGTGGGCGAAGTTCACTTTAAGTCTAAAACTTGCTGTTGGCTTTATGAAGCCAAGCGAGAGAATGATGCTTCATGCAAGGCATTTGGAAGAGAAAATTGCGGATTTGAACTTGGCTGTAAACCCAAACTTAATAATTATGGATGGAAGAAAATGCTTCATAAACGGTGGACCAGCCAACGGCGAAATACGAGAACCAGGTGTAATTTTTGCATCTGGAGACCGTATAGCCATAGATGTTGAAGCATTAAAAATCATTCAAAGCTATGAAGGCTCAAGCCTCACACAAAACCCTTGGAGTTACGCGCAGATTCGCAGAGCTGTTGAGTTGGGAATAGGCGTAAAAGATGAAAGAGATTACGCTGTCATCGCCCAATAAGGAACGGCAGCTAATTTTCATAAACCTATTTCATTGGCTATGCTTTTTAATCCATTTAGGGCTATTTCAAAGAAAACCTCTCTTGGAATGCCAATTTCTTCGCAGACGAGAATTCTTTCTCTTTCTGCCCCTCTTGCAAAATCTTTATCCTTAAACTTTTTTGCGACAGTTTCAACTTTAACGTCAGCCAATTTTTTGGAAGGCATAACTAAAGCGCATGCCACGAGCAAACCAGAAATGGCGTCGCTGGCGATTAATGCTTTTTCCATGCGGCTTTCTGGCATTATGCCCGTATGCTTAAAATTGTGGGTTTTTATAGACTTTATCATGTCATCTGGCACTAGTCCCTTGAGGATTTCTTCAGCTAAGAGGCTATGTTTTTCTGGTGTTGCCTCTGTTTTTTCATAATCAATGTCATGTAATAAACCGATCAAGCCCCAAATTTCTTCGTTTTCTCCGAAATGTCTTGCAAGGCTTCGCATTATGGCTTCAACAGCAAGCATGTGATAAACAACATTTCTCTTTGAAACATTCTTCTTAACTAAATTGAGAGCCTCATTCCGTGTTAGCATTGGGCTTCACCTTGAACCCTTTTAATGTAGATTGGCTTCTCTTTTATACTATTCGAATTCTCCATACATTTGGTTTGGAGCCAAAATTTCAGGATACTTATCTCGAAGCAAGAGGCGCATGGCATAACATAAATGGCAAGCGTCAGCATAAACCTCACCATGTGGCAAATCGAACTTTTCAACCAAAGCCACTGGACCACCACGAACCAAAGGCTCAATAATGGCGTGTTCGTATGGATTAAACTCTTCAATTATTTTCGAGAACGGTTTCTGCCAAGCATTGCCAATGGAAACGCCTTGGCAAACGTGAACAAACCCTAAAGGGTCTATGTGCACCCTTTCTTGTTTAGTGAAGTCTTCGTATTGGCATTTTGTGAACTCACGCCAAGACTTTTTGCTTGCTTTTTCGGTTAGTTTGGAATAGGCTCTGCCCTTATACATTAGTTCCCAGAGTCCAACTTTTGCTCCTTCAATTTCGTTTGGGCATGTAACTTCGGCTTGCGGATATTTTACGGCGAGAATTTCAGTCTTAATGTTCAGGGCTTTTGCAGCCTTCACAGCATTTTGAACTTCTTTTGTTTCCCAGCTTTCGCCGTGGTATGGGTCGCTGCTTAAGGTCAGTTCGATGTTTTTGTTTTTCGCTATTGGAGTTAACCATTCTATGGCGTCTTCTTTGCATGTAGCCCAATAACAATTTGAAAGAATCTCCACACGAAAGCCCATGTTAACTGCTTCTTCGGTGGCTTTAACCATTATTGGATAATAGAGGAATGGTTCTCCGCCTTCAACTGCAATGTAATCCACTGTTTCCAGTTTCTTTGCCTCTCTTAAAATATTCCTTATCTGTTCGAGAGTGAATGTTCCCTTTGCTTTGGGGCTGCCCCAGACGAAACAGTGGTCACATTCTAAATCGCATCTGTATGTGAGGAGAAAGTGAACGCCTTTCAAATTCAATAAGTTGCACCGATTAAATGTTATCGTTTTAACATAGTTAAGTTTTGTTTAAAACGGCTGATTTGGGTAAAATATATAATGTGCTCTGAATCTTTTGCTGTGAATGTTGAGTGCCTTTCATGGTTTCAATGAAGTTTAAAGCATCATGGCAAACTTTCCTCTTGTTAGCGTTGGGTTTGGCAGCTTTCTTCATCTATCTTTACGTTTTTAACGTGGATATTCCAACAATTATTGCAACTGCCCAGCGTGTTGACTTATCCATATACGCTATTGCTGTACTCTTCCTAATTTTGGACACATTTTTCTTTTCCCTTTCATGGTATCTCCTGCTTAATTTTCTCTCCGTAAAACTTTCCGTAATGAAATCTTTCCTTTACGTTTGGTATAGCATGTTCGTGGACATAGCCATACCAGCAGAATCCATAAGCGCAGACATAACAAAAGTTTACTTGGTCACAAGAGAACAAAATGGAACAAGCGGGAAGGTTGTCGCTTCACTTGTTATTCAAAGGCTTATGGGCATGGGAATAAACATTGTAAGCCTACTGGTTGGCATAAGCCTATTACTAATGGAGAGGCAAGTAAGTGGACTCGTCCTAAACTTAACATTGTTCTTGGCTGGCATTTCAACACTCTTTCTAATATTACTAATTTTCTTATGCTTTAGAGAAAAATGGACATTGAAAATCATCGACGCTGTAATAGGATTTCTAAATTATATAAGTCGGGGACGCTGGAAGCTCACGAAAATCAGAGGAGAAGTTGTCAAAGCAGCAAAAATATTTCATGATTCAATAAAAGAGTTTGGAAGAGCCCCAAAAACCCTTTCAGCATCACTTTCTTTCAACATTCTCTCATGGTTTCTAAGCATAGGAATAGCCTACCTCGTTTTCCTTTCTATGAAAAATCCAGTTCCTTGGAGCATCATAATATTGACACATTCGGTAATATCGGCTATTCATGGCATTCCTTTAGGAGTGCCATTTGAAGCTGGGCTTCCTGAAATAACCATGACAACACTGTATGTTTTAATGGGCATCCCATTTGACATAAGCGCTACATCAACGATTCTCACTAGAATTTTAACTGTTTGGCTGCGATTTTTCATAGGATTTGGGGTTCAGCAAGCCCTAGAAATTAAGGCTATAAAATCAACAACAAGCACTGGAGGAGCCTCATAAATGGATATAACCATAGAAGATGCCTCAATAAAACAATTGAATGAGTTATATAAGATTGAGGTGGAATGCTTCGAAAGGGAGGCATTCAGCAGACAACATATTGCCAACTTGCTATCAGACTACAATTGCATAAGTCTAGTAGCCAAGACAAACGGCGTGATTGTGGGCTTCATTATAGGCATGATACACATTGAAAGAAACGCTTTAACTGGTCACATTCTAACCATAGACGTTTCACCACAATACCGCAGAAGAGGAATCGCCCAAAGACTGCTGCGGAAGATTGAAGAAATATTCAAAGAAAAAGGCGTTAAATCATGCCGCCTAGAAGTTCGGGAAGACAACATTGCAGCCTTAAAACTTTACCAAAAGCTCGGATACAAAAAAATTGGTAAGCTTGAGAATTTTTATGGAGACGCCCATGGGATATGTTTTAGGAAAGAATTATCTTAGTTTCAAAAGTTTTAGCCTTGTCTTCTCATCTAAGGCTCTCTGCAAGTTTACACCTTCAACTTCAACCATTACCAGCTCAGCCGTGGCGCCTACATGAGAATCCTTCATTAAGTGTCCGCCGAAGGCTTCTCCCTTCTCATTTGAAACAACTATATGCGCATGAACTATTAATTCCCCGTTCTCATCGACGGCTATGTTTCCCATACATGAGGCTATTTCCAATGGACCTTCTAAGCGAATTGCCTTATACTGCCCGCTTTTGTAGTAGCCAAGCACAGCGTCTTCTAAGCTTCCAATCAAAAGAAAGAATCCCGCTTTTACTCCACTTTCTTCCACCCGTTTTTTTATGGCTTCAGCTAAGTCTTCACCCTCAAACAGGCGGGAAAAGAATATTCTGTTAGTTTTTCCTTTTAGCATATTTTCTCCTCAATTGTTGTTTTAGGCGCAAACCCTAAAAATGTTTGGGAGAATATATGTATTGTGAAATGTGTTGGCGCGGAAAAAGAGAAGTGAAACAAAGAAACTTGCAAAAGCGATAGCTGTTCTTATTCGGAATACTACATGGCGTTGTGGAAAATTGGAACGTTCAATAGTTGAGCATCTTTATAAAAGGAATTTGAGTTTTGGAAAACCGGAAATGCCGGTAAAAGATATGCTTAAAAACTTCAATTTAACGGGAAAAAAGAAGAATGAATTTTTAGATGCGTTAAGAAGACTTGAAAGAAGGAATATAATAAGAATCTTAACCATCGTAGGTTAGATTTCTCTTTTCAGCCCTTTATTCAGGATTTCTCAAGGAGTTTCTGTGCGTCTTCAATCCATCTTCCAACAATCTTCGGCGAAATCTTCAATTTTGCAGCCAAATCTTCAGCTGAAGCCTTTGCCAAATCTTCAACACTGTTTATGCCAATAGCCTTCAACTGTCCAGCTCGCTTCTCCTTAATCCCCTTTACTTGAGTAAGCTCCAACTTTGGAGGCGCAACCTCAGCGAGAGTTACTGGTTTCTCTTCCACCACAACCTCTGTGACTGCTGGTTGTGGTGTTGGTGCAGGTGCTGGCGGTGTTGGCTCTGCTGCTTTTACTTGTGGTTTCGCCCTCTGAGAATAGCCTAATCCTACAAAGAGAAGCCCCAGAACTGTTGTAGCAACGACTGATAAGTTCCTTTCAGGCTCTGAAAGCACTGCAAAAGAAATTCCTGTTATTACGAAAAATATTATTGCCACCGTGTATAGGGCATAATCTGAACGCATATGGATTTTCTCTCTCCTAACCATGTATGTTCTATGGAAGAGTTTAAATAATTTTCGACATTTTCCAAAATAAAAAGATGAAATTTAGTGCTGTTATGGCTATTTTATGCCTTTCCTATTTCAGAAGCTCCTTTTCTGGTGGTGGCGGCTTTATTAAGCCTTGTTTCATTAGGATTTCAGTGGATTTTCTTGCGTTTTGAATTATTGCAACAGCCCTTTCATAAAGTTCCTTTTTGCTTGGTTTAACTCTTGCCACTCCCTCATCTATGGATTTCAGTGCACATGCCACAGCCTCTCGCGGATAGACTTCCCATTCCTCCATTCTTGGAAGAATATCATTCTCGTGCATTCCCCTTTCCTCTGCGAATTTTGCAAGTTCTTGGGCTGCTGCTATGCACATGTCGTCAGTCACTGTTTTTGCCTTTACATCTAAGACTCCTCTGAATATTGCTGGAAAGCCTAGGCTGTTGTTAACTTGGTTTGGAAAGTCGCTTCTTCCAGTTGCCACAATGCGGGCTCCTGCTTCTTTTGCTTCCCATGGCCAGATTTCTGGTATTGGGTTTGCGCATGCGAAAATTATGGAGTTTTCAGCCATTGTGCGTATCCAATCCTTCTTTATTGTGTCTGGTCCAGGTTTTGATGCTGCAACTACGGCGTCCACGCCTTTGAATGCTTCTGCTATGTCACCTGTTCTGCCTTCAGCATTTGTTTTTTGGGCTAAATCATATTTCCATGGGTCTTCCTCTTTTGTTATGTCCTTTCTTCCCGCATGGATTATGCCTTTAGTGTCCACCATTATTATGTTGCCGGGCTTAATTCCCCACCTTATTAGAACGTATGCTGTTCTGATGTTGGCTGAACCTGCGCCGATAAGGGTTATTATGCTTTCTTTTGGTTTTTTGCCGACTATTTTGAATGCGTTTATTAATCCAGCCAGTATTACTGTGGCTGTTCCCTGCTGGTCATCGTGCCAAACTGGAATCTGTAAACGTTCTCTTGCTTTTTCCAGAACGTGGAAGCATTTTGGCTTTTCAATGTCTTCCAGGTTGATGCCGCCGAAGGATGGTTCGATGAGTTCGCATGCGCGAATGATTTCTTCTGGGTCTTTTGTTTTTAGGCATATGGGAAAAGCGTCAACTCCGCCTAAATATTTGAATAGTAATGCTTTTCCTTCCATTACTGGCATGGCTGCTTCTGGTCCTATATCGCCTAAACCCAAAACACGTGTTCCATCAGAAACAACAGCAACATAATTCCATCGGTTTGTAAGTTCAAAGGATTTTTCAGGATTTGCCTGAATTTCTTTGCATGGAGCGGCAACGCCAGGCGTATACCATATTGCAAAGTCGTCTGGGCTTGTTATGGCACATTTTGGCATAACTTGAACTTTTCCTTCATAGAACCTGTGCATTGGAGGCGCCAACTGTGATGGTTTTTTGGCTTTCGCCAACAACTCTTCAACTGTTGGTTTTCTTTCTTCCTTTTTTGGCTTGGACATTTTATTTATCTCCTTTCAATGTGAATGGTTGTGTCTGTGAAATTTCGAGTTTTAAAATGTTGCGGTATGTTTTAGAAGAAAACTTCAATGGCTTTAGGGTTAGTTATGCTGAATATGTATTTTCTATTCTTAACATTAAAATAGTTGTAAAAGAAAGGCTCTTTTTCACATTAAATGAGGAGCGGCAGCGGCAATGTTAACCATTTATAAGCTTGCTTTAGCTCTGATGGTTGGCTTGGCGCTGATTTACGCTTTTCAAGGTTATTATCCAGATTTCATGTCATTCTTTTCTAATGTTTTATCTCCAGTGATTGCTGGCGCAGCCGTTGTTGTTTCTGGTGTTTCTTTACAGAAGTATTGGCGTAAAGGTGAAGAACGCTTCTCAATAATATGGCTTCTATTTACAATCGGCTTGTTCTTCTGGTTTGTGGGCGAATCTGTCTGGATGGGTTATACGCTTGTATGGAACGTGGAAGTGCCATATCCATCTGTCGCTGATGCTTTTTGGATTGTGGGATATGTTCCCTTCTTTTTTGCACTATACTTTTATGTTAAAATCTTTGGTTCAGCATTATCAAAGAAGATGTTAGCTGCCACCCTGGGGCTTGCAATTATTTTGGCTTTAGCAACATCCTTTACGTTAATTACTCCAATAGTCGGTTCAGAAAAGGACATGCTCACTTTAGCTGTGGATTTTGCTTATCCACTACTTGATGTTGCTTTGCTTTCTGTTTCTTTTCTCGGTCTGTTAATTTTTATGAATGGGAAATTGGGGATATCTTGGCTTCTCATTAACTTGGGAATTTTTATGGATGCTTGTGGAGATATCCTCTTCAGCTACACAACTTTGCAAGGAACCTATTATAGTGGGCATTTTCTGGAACTTTTTTATCATTTCGGTTACATTTTCTTCCTATTAGCCTTTTACATTCACACAAAAGAACTTTAAGGTGGAAGCCTTGAGCAAAAAAGAAACTTTTAAACGGGTTTTGCTTGAGGCTGTGGATGAGGGATTGTTAACGCTTGGAGAAAGCGGAAAAGAAGCAGTATACTTTCACCTTCAAAATTTGTATGGTGTTAAAAAAGAAGAAATTCCTGATAAACTTGAGGAATTTGCTGATGGTTTACGTAAAATTTTTGGTTTAGGCGCTACGGTTATTGAAAAAGCCATAATCAAAAGCTTGTATGCAAAAATTGGGATGAGGCATGAGGAAAAGAAGGGCTATAGCTTTTTGGCATATGTAAGAGATGCAGAAAACGTTATTGAAGGTTAAGGCTAAAATAAAGTTGAAAGGAAGAAAGTGAATGGAAATTGTTCTGTTAAGAGCGTTTAATATCTTCTTTGTCTGTAGCCGCCCCTTCTTTCTCTTCCGCCGCCGAAATCTCTTCTGCCACGTCCTCTGAATGGTCTTCGCTCTTGCTCGTAAACTTTGCTTGACAAATTGTTCTCAGTGTTCACTTCGCCTGCTAACGCTTCTTTTGCCACTTCCAAGCTGCCGTATCTGCCAACGTTTAAGCGCATGTTACCCCTAAACAGGGTTATGTAACCGTTTCCAACTTTTATTGTGTCACCTTCATTTATTTTATCGATGTTGTCGTCCCATAGGGTTAGGTAAACGCAGCCTGTTTCGTCGCCGACTAAAGCGTCACATACACGGTGTGGAGCGCCGTCTCTTCCTGTGGCTATGTTTCTAATTTCGCTTTTTGAAACAACTTTTGCTGTGACGTTTACTGCTCTGGAATTTGGGGTTAATTCACTTACTTTCACGTCTACTGGTTGTCTACTTCCTGAAAAACCTTCAACTGCCAAACTTTTCAACACCTACATTTTTGACAACAAAATAACATTACCTTTAACACTTAAGCGTTGTGGTTTAAACGTTTTAAGATGTTTAATGCTACAGCCTTTCCGCACAGCCTATAATGGAATTTAATTGTTCTTTGCTTAGCGGAAAACCATGAAGGGTTCTACCGTGAATCTTTAAATCTTTGAGGAATGTTTCTTTTATTGGTAAAGGCTTTTCAAAACGTATTATATATTTGAATTCTATGGCTTTCTTCCATCCCCGCCTTTCGCATTCACGCCTTTCCTCTTCAGAAAGTTCATCCAAACCATAAACATTTCCAATTTCCCCATAACCCACGAAGGCGTCGCCTAAAGCTGTCTTATGAACGAAGAGGATTATTTGCCCAACCTTCCATTTTCTACGGAAGCCAGTGTAATATATTGCCATTTCAAACACTTGGTTAACCCATTCTTTTGTGGCTATTCTCAAAATGTAACCGTCAGCTTCAGACATTAAGCCTAACCATGATACACTTTTATTTCTTTTTACGCGGTGGTTTAACAGTTTTCCCAATAAGTTCAATCCAAATTCCATCAGGGTCTCTGACAAAGCCTAACGTGTAACCACCTTCGTCCCATGGCTCAACAGCAGAAGTTGCGCCTCCAGCAAGAACTTCTTCATAGCTTTTCCTAACATCGCCACACCAAAATGCCAAGTGATCCAGCTCTGAACCCGCAACATATTCTTCATAAAACTTTGTTCCTGGAGGATAATAGTTTAATTCCAAAATTTGTGGCGATTTTTCACTTTTAAGTTGTACGAATATGCCGCCTGCCTCCATTTCGCCCCTTTGTACGACTTTCATTCTCATGGTTTTTGTGTAGAACTCTATTGAGCGTTCCAAGTTTCTGACGCGGATTCCCGTGTATGTAAACTTCATTTATGCAACACCACGCTTTAATTATGCGCATATCCTAATAACACTTTAACATAGTTCAGTTTATGGGATTATTGCGATTTTTATTTCGTTTTTTGATGTGGCAAGTATTTGGAAGGCTTCCTTAATTTCGTTCAACCCCATTTTTCTTGTTATGAGTGGTCTAACATCAATTGTTCTTGACGCTATTAGGTTTAGGGCTTTCCTAAAATGCAATGGCGTTGTGTGGAAAGCGCCTCGGACTGTGATTTCCCCATAATGAAGCATTTCAGTGCTAATTTTAATCTCTGTTCCAGGCGGGCATCCGCCGAACTCAAGAACTGTTCCGCCTTTTCTGACAAGCGTTAGGGCTTGCTCCCAAGTTTTGGGTGAGCCTATGGCTTCAATAACAACGTCTGCGCCGTAACCGCCCGTTATTTGCCTAACTTTTTCTGTAACATCCTCTTTTCCAGCATTAACTGTTTCATCCGCGCCGAGCTTTTCGGCAAAGCTAAGCCTTTCATCAATAAGGTCTGTGATTATGGTTTTTTCTGCACCCAACTTTTTCACAGTTAGTAGGTGGAGTAATCCTATTGGTCCAGCGCCAATTATGGCAACCGTATCGCCCAACTTTACTCCAGCCTCTTCCACGCCGTGCAAAACGCAGGCTAATGGTTCTGTTATGGCTGCCTCCTCATAAGAAACATGCTGCGGAATTTCTTGCATATTCACCTGAACCATGTGGGCTGGAACCTTAATGTAATCGGCATAGGCGCCCCACAGCCAAATCATGTTTTCACAAAGATTATACTTACCCTTCTGACACATGACACAGCGCAGGCATGGAGCACTATTTCCAGCACGCACTCGCATGCCTTTACGCGGCCATTCTAAGCCTTCGCCTACTTCCACCACTTCTCCAGCCCACTCATGCCCAAAAACTGTTGGAAGTTTAATCACTTTTTCAACATAGCCCCTTTGGAAGATTTTTAGGTCTGTGCCGCATGTTGTGGCTGCCTTAACCTCTACGAGGACTTCGCCAGCATTCACTTTTGGCTTTGGTATTTCCTCAATTTTTAGGTCTTTTATGCCATATAGCATTGCCGCTTTCATCCATATCACTGGCTTTTAGATTGTAGGCTAAACTATATGGAATTTTCCTTTTAAACAGAAGCCATAGCCGCAAAACCCAAAAGGATTAGGATTATCCCAGAAAAAATGAAAAACACAGCCAATAACATGAAAACGATGGCGAGAGGATTCATTACAAAAAGCATATTTGAACTCTGAAACATCAAAAACACGCCAACCACTACGAGAATTAATGCAGCAAAAAGCAACTTCCAAGAAAACACTTCTCTATGCAATTACCCAAAACCTCTATTTAACCAAGCAGTATTGGAACATGAAAACGAAATAATACTTATGAATTTGGAATAAAGCTACTTCAATACTTTTAGCTATGACTAATGGAAGTTTTCTTAATAGGCGATTCTTTTGGGAACTTTGTCTCCTTGATTTAGGAGTTATAAAAAAGGGAAATAGAATTTGGATTTTTCAGATTTACTTAATTTCTTTGGTGTTTAGTGTAGACTACAGCTGTTGTCACTATGGCTATTGCTACTATAACTGAGATGCTGATGGAAAGAATTTCTATTGGTAGGCTTGGCAGCGTTGGC
>JAVZJY010000030.1:0-14764 GCA_038872535.1 Bathyarchaeia archaeon
TCGCAGTTAGCTTGCTTAGAATGTATCCGAGGGCAAAGTGTCCAACTGCGAACGATTCGTTTTCCTCCTTTTTCGCTTAATGACACCAGCTGGGTTAATAAGTTTATATTGTCATTTGAAGTGTTTAGCAGCCGCCAGACCCTTGCTGGACAGAATAGCTGCCAACACCATCAAAAAATCTTTAAACAGATTTTGCTTGTTTAGTTCTAGCTTTCTTATTTGGCTTCGTATTTTTTATTGTTTTAATGAAGAGTTAGAGTGTGTATGGAAAAGTTTTGTGTTGTGTATTTGTGTTGATAAAGTCTACAATAATGTTTATTAAGACGCGCGATTTGCGATTAAGGCGGTGAGAAAAATGGCCATGCAAAGAGTCAGTCTAGGGGCTTTGTTGGCTATAGCCGCAGTAGGCGTCATAGCAAGCGCTTTAGGCGCGCTCATGGCATCTTACACCTTCAATAATACTGCAACTGTTAGGGCCGTTGGAGTGAGCGTTTATTGGTATAGCAACCGCACAAGCCCAGTCACAGCCATAGATTGGGGAAACATAGCCCCCGGAGAAAATGCAACAAAGATGATTTACGTATACAACAACGGCACCTTAGCCGTCACATTAAGCATGACAACAGAACAATGGTCTCCTGCAACCGCCACAAACTACATCACACTAAACTGGAACTGCACAGGCCAAGTATTAAGCCCCGGCGCCGTTATCTGTGCAGCTTTAACCTTAAATGTTTCTCAAAACATCAGCGGAATTACAAGCTTCTCATTCAACATAGTTATAACAGGAACAGAACAATAACGCTCTTTTTCTTTAATGACAATATTTCTCAGCGTTCTAGTGTGATTCAGAAAGGTTGGAATATGCGCATGACCACTGTAGCCATAAACCCTATTCCCAAAGCTAACGCCACTAGTCTAAGGCGACTTTTTTCAATTACAATGTTACGCGAATACTCTGTTGCTGAAGATATAAGCTCAGAAGTTATTAAAAGGATAATCGCCATAACAGCCAGCCAAAGGCTTATGTCCGACATAGACATTGGAAAATTCATGACTTAGCCCTCTACGAATTTATACCAAACTTCAATGGCTTGCCCATCCAACGATACATTGTCCTTTTGAATTGTAACAATTTTTCCCGTTGCTTTGGCAACCGCACAAGCTACGGCGCTTACGAGGGGGCACCCCAAAGAATGTATGCTCTTTAGATTTTCTTCCGTTACATAGAGGTTTTTATATGTGGAGTCAAGCATTTTCACGTAAACTTGATTATCTTCCACCTTCATTTCCATCTCTTTCGCAAGCTGAAGACCCTCAACAATTACGGGCGGAAGACTTTCACATAATTCATTCAGTTGAAGCTTTGCAAAGTCTTTCCTCAATTCCTTTTCGAAACGTGTTAGCAATCCCAATCCAGGAGGGGCTACGCATATCCCGTTTGGATTTTCGAGGAAGAATTTGCTTTTTGCAAGTTCTTCTATTGAAGGCATTCCGCCCGTGTCAGCGGAGATAAAGACTACTGTTTCCTTAAGTCCTTTAAGGTATTCTGGCAAGTAAACTTCTTTTGGATATGGTGGTATGTAATAGCTTTTACCCTTGAATTTCAAGTCTTTAACTATTCTGTCAATTGTTGTATATGTTGAGATTGCCGTCGAGTCTAGTAGGCTACTTTGAACATACCTTACGGGTTTTATAAAGAAGAAGAGGGCTCCCCAAAAAGTTAGGCCTAAACCTATGAAAGCCAAAATGGTAGAATTGTTCAGTACGGAGAAAATTAGCGCCAATGCACCTGGGATTATGAGGGCAATGCCTATTTTGCCTGTTGGAACGCCCTTCACCCTTTTAAGTTCAAGTTTTAGGTTTTCATTGTCCGCTTGAAGCTGCTTTATTGTTTCTATTAGATACTGTGTGGTTGTCAACTCCAAGGATTTATCTTCCTCTTCCTTTGATTCTTGTTGTTTTTTCTCTGGACTCATGGGGGCTTTCCAGTTAAAAATTGTATTAGCCTTCATTTAAGGTTTCTAGATGTTCACTAAACTTTTCCAAACCATCACAGGCATGTTGTGGTTAGAGGCTATGTCCCTCTTTATAAAACCATATTCCTCTAAACGGTTCAGCCTCTCCACAAGCCCTTCAAATTTCATAAATTTTCCAACCTTTCTCTTAATAGCTAAACTTATGTCCCTCGTAGTTATCATCTTCTTTTCTCGGCTTAATTCAGTAACCGTTTGAAGTACCAGTTTGTCTTCTGAAGAGGCAAAGTTATTGAAGATTTGGAGGTTGTTTGTTCTCTTCCGCCATTCGCTGGTGTACTGTGTCGTTTTTGTTGCTATTATGAAGACTATTGAAAAGATTAGAAGCGTTTGTTGGGCTGGAACTCCCAAGGAGATTAGCGATTGACTTTTTATTGGCTCCCAATAAGAGGCTATGGCTTGTCCAAAATTTAGCAGTTGATTTTCATATTCTTGGTAGCTTGTTGGATTTCTTGTTAAAATTATTAGGCTTATTCTGACATATTTCTGTTGCACTGTTATTCCAGTTTTAAATGCCGCCCTCTCATACCAGTAAAGGGTTACTTGCGTATAGTTTAGTTCAGTATTTTGGAAAACCAAGTAACGGGCTACTATAGGAACTCCTTCCAACAGTTGTATATCCCTTGAGTCTAAAACTGAAACGAGAGGATATTGCCCTTGGGCTGTCCGCCACGTTATAAGGCAAACTTCCCAACTGTGAAGGTTTGAAATACTATTTGCAACGTTAATCAACACGTAAACCACGGGAGCCGAAATGTTGGTTGGAATGTAAAAATATGTGAGTGCGGCATCTTGCTTTGCTAGCTGTTCATAGTTTGTGTCTCTACCTCCGTATCTTAAATCGTATTGCGGGATTTGAGGAAGAATATTAGTTGTGTTCTCCCATATTGAAGCAACTTCTATTTCTTGGGTAATGGCAAAAGTGGGCGCGTTAATGCTTAAAGCTATGATGGAGCAGCCCAGCAGCAAAATTATTAGTTTTGCCCAAAATGTTTGTGAAGGCTTCTTTCTAATCGAATTAAAGAATTTTCCACAGCTTAGACAGAAATTTTCGAAGGCTTTTCGCATAGTAGTTTTACATTTTGGACACGATAACGTTTCGTTTGTTTTGGAGAAAAATTTTATTTTCAAGATTTTCTCAGAAGCGAAAAGTGTAAGCAACATTCCGACAAAGATAAGAATCATTCCCGCTGCTGTATGGAAAATTTGCATAGCAATTTCTTCGCCAAAAAAAGCCGCAGCTGAAACTATTATTGTTATACGGAGAATGTTTAGAATTTCAAATATGAAAAATCCAAGCGCAAATATCGCGATTTTTTTCCAAACTGGAGCTGATATTATAAAGGCTAGAAAGGCGGCGAACATTAAGAAAGCTATGAAAGTGTATATTCCAGAACATGGCAAGTCTATGGTGAAAGGCGCACCACCAAGATTTATGGTTGGGGCTCCATAAGATGTGGATAAAGTTACTGGGAATCCAAAAATTTTCAACAACGTATATGAGGCTTGAGTGTTAAAGTTTGCCAATGTCCCGCCTAATGTGTACATAATTTCGGTTGGCAAAGGCACAAGAAACAACAAAAACAAAATCGGGAAAAACAGCACTTTTAAAGTTTTGAGGTTAAAGAGAATCAGCACAACACCTGCGACAAATATTGGAAGAGAAAGCAAATGATATTCCAATGGATAAAAGGTGTAGGAACCATACCAGTAAAGCAAAAAAGCGACGAGACAAAGGCTTAACCCGACAAACTCATCCACATACTTAGCTTTAGACCGTTTCTGAAGCTTTTCCAAGGCAAGCGAAGCACTAACCAAGTCTTTTCTCCGATAGAAAAGATAACCGATGAAAAAAGGCATCAAGAGGATGTGGCTAAGAGCCTCTGCGTTCAAAGCTTCATTTGCAAGGATTTCTAGGTCACGCCAATAAACTATGAAAATTAAAAGAATTATCAAGGAAGCTGACAAAACATGGAAAGCGTAAGTTCTAAACTTTCTTAACGCACCGGTTAGTCTTTGAGGCAACTCTTTATGCAATTGCATAGAAGAACACCTTTACAGTAAGGCGCAACCAAATGTTATGTTTGCAAAACGTTTTCTACAGTTGACAGAATAAGATGCGACAGCAACATCATTGAAAAAGTCATAAAAAGGAACATGCATAACAGAATCTTATGCCATTCTTATTTTCGGATGTTTCTTTTGCCTTATATAGAGTCCTGTTGCTCCTAACAACGCTACTGTAGCAATCACTGTTCCAAATGGGACTTCAGGAACAACGTTGTGGTGCCATTTTCGCCAACAGAAGAACCACCAGAAAAACCACAATCTCCACGGACATCCCGTTGCTTCTGCATAAACAGTGTAAGTTCCTTCAGTCTCCGCTATAATGGAATCTACGTAAACCGATGTTTCCGTGTCGGTTAACACTATCGAGAGATTATGCCATTCCGCAACGGTGTTGTTGGCAGGGTCGTAAACAATGATGTCTGTTACTGTGATTGTCTGGTTAGGGTCAATTGCCTCAGCTTTAACATAGATTCGCACAACTTCCCCAACCAAGTACTCTTGCTTATCAGTGTACACGATAAAGGATTCTGTTGTTTCATCAGCCATAGCTAGCGGAACAGCAAGAATCATCACGCATAACCATGCCACGACAGCTAAACTGCAAATGCGGCGTGTAATCATATGTCAATCCCAACGTTTCACTCGTTATTATTTCCTTTCACTGTATAAAAATATGCATGGAACAAAGAACTAGAAAAAATTGAAAAAGTTCTATTCCCCTCTTCTTTTCGAACATCATAATTTCACAGCACATATGCATTTCCAAAATATCAATTGCCTAGATTTTTAAAGATCGCCAATAAAGTTTTACTCCGCTGGAACCGCCTTTATGGTTATGCCGAAGCCGAATTTCTCCACACCATTATTTATCAAGTAATTAACGAAACTGTAATCAGAAGACATTATTAATGTTAAGGTTACATAAATCTCATCATTCGGATAAAGCAACGTATTGTTGTAATCCCATGTTAAGCTCAATGGATTTTCTATCGGCGGATTTTCCGCGACGTTTTGGCCTGTTGAGTTCTGGAATACTATGTTCGAAATCGTAAGGTTTAATGTTACTGGCAAATTACTTATGCTCTTAATGTATACTGAACGATTTGTAAAGGTTCCAGGATAAACTGTTCCCCAGTCAATAATTTTTTCATCTTGAGCAGTTGTTATATTTCCTCCATAGGCTTCAACTCCGATTACCCGTATCGTGCCGAGGCTTGGAAGATGTAGGTTATGGAACCTGCTTAGCCACATGGAAAACATTGTGCTGAAGAGCAGTGTTGCCGCAGAAACAATTATTATCAGCAATATTGTTTTCTTTGACCGCTTTAAAAATTGAAACAGAGAATTCAATGGAATTTTCAAATTTCATTACCGCAATATTATTGTGGAGGAAACCTAAAAGGTTTATTTAAAACGCTTAAACGCCGCAAAACCAAACATGGCTAGAATCATACTTGCCATAGACAGAATTGTGCCAAGAGGAACCTCTGGAACGACGTTTTGCGGTGGCTGAAGCTGCAGCGCTAAAACCATGTCTTGGTAGTCTCTGTCTCCCGCGCCATACAGGTTTTCAAAACCTATCAAATACATAGTTGGGTCGTCTTTATTCAGGTACACCTTGGAATGGATTTGTCCATCTGGGTTGAGGCTGTTTTCTGTAAAATACCTGTGATTTTCAGGAGTACACATCGATAATCCGAATTTGCTGCCAACTTCAATCGTTTTTGTTATTGGAGGCGATAAATATCCAAAACCGCCCTCTGGACCATCGAAAATTAAGCTGTAAACGTTTCCGCCTACTTCATAATAACTCAAGTTATTCTTCTCATGGTAACCGGCGAATTCAGCATACAACGTGACCTTGTATATTCCAGCTGGAAAAGTAACATTAAGCGTCGCAACTTCTTCGACGTTTGTGAATCCTAAATGGCTTAAAACCTCACCAAGTCCAGGCTCTGACGCTTTCACTGGAACCATAAAATAAACTGTGAAAGGTAACAACATTGTCAAGAATAAGGCGACTTGCAATAGTTTTTTCAGATTCCCCTTCTCCTCCAAGCTCATTGCCTTTTAAGTGATTTAAACTTTGTGGAATTATCTTCTATAACGTTCTTAACAGTTTCTCCATCGTGTTTAATGGGATATTTAACACCTTTGAAATTATCCCCAAGCCAGAAAACATAACCCTAAGATTGTTAACGTCGCTTTTGTTGACTGCACCAAAAATGGGAGCGACAACCAAGTAAGTTAAGAGAAACACAACTCCTCCAACCGCCAACTCTATCCAGTCTGCAGAAGCGACAAAATTTAGGACTAAAAATGTGATGGCGGCTGCGATGACGGAAGCTGCAAGTATTTTTGATGATGACTTTAAATCTGCTCTGGCTTTGTAGCGTTTCCATATGAGGTATAACCCCAGAAACATGCTTGGCAACCCGGCTAAAATGCTTGTCAGTATTAGACCAACTATCCCTATGGTGGGTATCAGAATGGAAGCCATGGGAACGCCGCATATAAGAGTTATTAGGCTTAGCTTCATGAGAGTCCTTGTTTCTCCAACTCCCGCCAGTAAGCTTCCTAAACTTAGGCTTCCGAAAATTGAGAATAGGTTGCTTATGACGTATAGAGTTAGAAAGAATGGTGCGTATGTCCATTTTTCGCCAAATAACGTGCTTATCATCGGCTTTGAAAGAACCATTATGGCCATCGTCGCGGGAACCAGTAACATGGCAGTGTACTTAACCGATGATGAAAAGACTGTTTGAAGTAGCTCATTTTCGTTTTGCAAGTTAATTTTTGAAAAAGCTGGAAACAGCACTGTCGATATTGGAGTTGTGAAGAATGTTAATATGGTGGCAAATTGGGTTGCTGCCTGATAGTTGCCTATCATGGCGTCAGCACAGTAAATAGCCATCAAAAAAGCGTAAAACTGCGCGAGGAAACCCCCAAGAATTGATGATATCGAGATGGGAATACCGTAATGTAACATTTCCCTTAAGGTTTCCCAAGAGCTTGATTCTGGTGGACCTTGTGTTTTCAGTCTTCTCAGGATTGTCAAATATAATATTAAAAAGCCCATTAGGGCTGCAGATACCGTTGATATCGTATAGCCTAAAACCGCTCCCATGGCGCTGTACCCGATGAAAACCAGCACTGGAGATGCTACGCTTTTAACGATGGCTTGGCAGATGGTTGTTAAACTGTTGAATTCCATTCTTTCGAAGCCTATGAAAGCTGATTGGGAGGCTACTAAGATGGCTCCTGAAAGTATTGTGACGGATGTTAATGCTATTAGAGGGGAGGATTCTGGTCTATTGAAGAGCGCTGTTGCAACATAGCCGGATATGAGAATTAAGACAACTGATAGGGCTAGTCCTGTTGCCGTTTCAAAAAGTATGCCAGTTTTGATTATTTCCCTTGCGCGCTCTTGTTTGTTTTGTGTCCTAAGAGTTGCTGCGTATTTTGTTATAGCTGAGTTTACTCCCCAGTCCCTGAACAGGATTATCATGTATGACGGAATTAAGGCTATAGCGTACAACCCATACTCTTCTGGCGTCATAAGCCTCGCAAGGATTATTGTGCCTACAGCCATGATTATAGTGGATGCTGCCACGCCTATGAAGAGTTGAAAGCTTCCAACTGCAGAAGTTTTTCCTATTTCTAGTGCTTTGTCCATTTTATTTCACTTTTTACCGAGTTTTGCGGGTTCGGGTTGCGGGTATTTTGCGAGAGCTTTATAGGGTTTTTGTTGTTTTATTGGAGATAAGTCTGTGGTTGAGTTGGATTTGACTTCTCCTGTCATAAATTGGTTGGCGTTGATAAGTTTTGTCTTTTATTAGGCTGTTTACGAAGTGTTGAAGTTCTGTTTTGTTGGGCGTTGAAGAATCGTGATTGGGTATAGTTGACTTTTTGGGGAAAAAGTTAAATTTGTCATTTTTTATATTTTTGGTGGAGATGATTAAATTGGGGGAAGTTGTTGTTAAGAAGCTTGATGCTCAGGGTCGTGTTGCTATTCCAGCGGCTTGGAGGCGTGGTTGGAAGTCTGGTAAGGTTATTCTGGTTAGGCGTGGCGGAAAGATTGAGTTGTCGCCTGTGGAGCCTATTCCGCCTTCTAGTTTGTTTGATTCTATTGAAATAGTTGGTGATGCGGATTTTGCGGATTCGCATTCTTTGAGGAGGGCGTTATTAGAGAGGCATATAGGTTGAGGTTTGTGGATTCTAATGTTTTTCTTCATGCCTTCCTTAGGCCAAGGAGAAAGCTGACTCAGGAGGAGTTAAGGGTTAAGGATGAAGCTAAGGCGATAGTGAAGAGAATTGAAGAGGGAGAAGAGGTTGCAATGTCAACAGCGCATCTTTCGGAAATTGTTAATATAGTTGAATCTGGTTTGGGTATTGAAAAGTCTTTGGGTTTTTTGGCTTGGATTTTAACTATGGACAATATTGAGGTTTACTCTGTGGGTTTAGGTCATTATGAGAAGGCATTGCCCATTGCCGAAGAAAGTGGTGTTAGCGCAAACGATGCACTTGCATATTTATTTATGAAAAACTATGGTTTAAAGGAAATTTATTCCTTTGACAAGCATTTTAACCAATTAAAAGATATTGTCCGATTGCCCAGAAAATAATGGAGAAAACTTTTCCTTCGGTTGTTTTACTTTAATCCGAGTTTTTGTTTAAAAGTTTGGCTTTCATAGAGAGACGAATTGAGGAACTCACTTGCTGATATATTTCATTGAGTTTTTGGGATCTTTGCTAAAATGTTTTTGGAGGACTTTACCATAGGGCTTTTGAAGGCAGCTTCCCAGAAGGCAATTCTACGAGGAAAAAGACGTTTTGGCTAAAGATTGAATGGTTTATGCCAGCTTCGATATTTTTATTTATGGTATTGCTTTTTGTGTTCGTGGTTGTTGTAGAGGAGTTTACAGCTAGGGTTTATGAGGCGAATGTCGGTATTCCTGATGAAGCCCTTGTTTTGCAAGTATATTGCAGCAAAAATATAGATCTGAGTTGTGTTTATCCGATGAAAACCTAAGTAGGCTTATTTCCTAGTCAGGATTTTTATCGGATGAGGAAACCTTTTTATGTCTATTTGTGTTGGGCCGAGAATTTCTATGCCTATTATTTCTCCTTTTTTGTTTAAGTCTAAGATGAGGTTGTCCGTTATTGGTTCTGTTTCTGCAGCTTTCCCCCTTTTTATTCTTATGTATAATGCATTAGAGCTTTCGTCATATTCTAGTGAAGCCAAGTGTTTTCAGCCTCCTCTTGTCAACCCATAATACTGTTATTACCTTAATATTTTCGTTTCTCTTTTCGTATATGATTACCAGTTTTCTATTCCTGATGTTGCCGTATGCGGCTAGGCGGCCATATTTAACTCGTATGATTTCTTTTGGTTCTTGCAAAATCACGCCGATTTGAACTGATGTTATCCTTCGATCTTTCATTCTTTGTTCTGCGTGGGGTGTTATAATTATTGTCATCACGTATGCAACTTTTGTTCATCTCTAATTTAATTGTATTTGGTTTTTGTATGCTTTTTCTATTGCCATTAAGTCTTTAAGTCCGTCTTCGCCTGTTGGCGACGGCGTTTTGTCTTGGATTAGGCAGTTTATAAAGTGTTGCAGTTCTGCATAGTGAGGTTGGTAAAATTTTGAGAACCCTCTTGTAAGTATTTGGACTGCTGTCATTATAGGGTTTGAAGGTGTGTTGAGCGCTTGGTTCGCAAGAAAATTCAGATCATGGAAGTGAGGTCAAAAATTGGCAATATTATCAGAATTGCTTAAATCAATATCCTTTTAACTTAATAGCTTCCTTTTGCTGCTGACTTGAGAATTGTTTTAAAGATTTTGAAGGCGTCAGGTAGTATTCTAAGCTTTGAAAAACTGTATTTTCTTCTGTTGCAATTTATCGGAATTTCTTGGAATTTGAACCCATTTTTTAATCCTTTAACAGTTATTTCTGTTTCGATTTCGTAGCCCTTTGATTCTAGGTAAATTTTTTTGAGGAATTCTCTTTTGAAGGCTCTTAGTCCTGATTGGCTGTCTGTTATTTTTTTTCCTGTTAAAATCATTATGGATAAGTTGATAAGGTGGTTACCAATTACATGAAGCTTTGATGTGTGATCGCTGCTTTGACCTAGAAATCGTGAGCCTGCTGCAATGTCTGCACCGTTTAAAAGCGGGTTAATAAGGTTTAGGATTTCTTTGGGTTTGTGGGCTCCGTCCGCGTCGATTGTTATTATGATGTCGCCTTGGGCATGTTGGAAGCCTTTTCTTAAGGCGTATCCTTTTCCTTGGTTTTTTCCGTTGGATAGCACTGTGGCTTTGTATCTGCTGGCTATTTGCTTTGTGCGGTCTGTTGATCCGTCGTCGACAACTATGATTTCGTATGGCATTCCTAAGGCGTCCATTATCTGGGCGGTTTCTTCGATTACGTTGCCTACTGTTTTTTCTTCGTTGTAGGCGGGAATAACCACTGATACAACGTACGTTTGCATCGGATTCTCCTTTCTCCCATTTTAATTGTTAAAATAGAAAGATAAACGTATATGGAAGACTGATATAGAAAATTTCCAAGTTGTTATAGATTTTTGGTCTGCTGTTTTTGGTTAGCTTTTAAGTGTTTGTGGTTGGGTTTATGGTTGGTTAAGGCTTTTATGGAACATGTTTAAATACGTTGCTTTTCATCTAACGTTAGTTTATGGGTTGGTTCAATTGGTTGCTCCTCCATTTGGCTGTTGTCATGATCGTTTATCTTATTCGGCATTATGTTTTTGCGGCTATTGTCTTAATGTATGGAAGAGGTTCTAGGCGGTGTTTGAACGGTGGAGGAGACTGTAAACCATTTGTCTCTGTTGTTGTTCCAGCCCACAACGAGGAGAAAGTTATTGAAAGGCTTTTAAAAAGAATTTGCGAGTTCACATATCCTAAGGAAAGGCTGCAGGTTTTGGTGGTCGACGATGGCTCTACTGACAGCACTGGAAAAATCATAGATGAGTTTGCAGAAAGATATTGTTTCATAAAGCCTTTGCATAGAAGCTCAGCTGTTGGGAAGGCTGCTGCTTTGAACGAGGCTTTAAGATATGTCAGTGGAGAATTTGTTTATTTCTTTGATGCGGATTATGTTCCTGATGTTGATTGCCTAGAGAATATGAACTGTGCATTCTCTGACTTAAGGGTTGGAGCTGTGCAAAGTCATGTTAGGGTGGCTTATTGGAGAATTAAGTTTCGCTTTAGGTTATGGTTTAGGAACAGGAAGCGCGGCTTTAGCTTTAACGTTGGTTTATTTTGTTTCAGGGAATGTTGCCCCCTTGTCGGAGGTGATTGTCGGCGTAATCCTAGAGGGGCGTTGGCACCTCTGCAAGTACATTCCTTTGCTGTTGGTGGCTTTTGTTATTAACGTTTTTATCTGTACTAAGGCTTTTTTCGAAGTTCTTTTTTGGAGATTGCGGAGAAAGCAGCGTATGAAATGGGATAAAACTGTCCACAGGGGGGTGTAAAAAGAGGTTGTTTTATGTATGGAGGATGGTGGTATGCTTGAAGATTATGGTTATTTTGTTTCTTTTGTGTGTTTTAAGTATCTCCAAGTAATGAAGCTGAAAAAGGATAGGGCGAAACTGATTATTATAAAAGTGTCTAGGGTTAGCCAGGGGATGTTTCTATCGACGGGCCAGTCTCCAGACCATGTTTGTGTTATGTGAATGGCTAATATTCCGTATCCGACGATTATGAGACCGTAAATTATTAAGGCTTCGGTTATGGATAGGGCTAGCTTTTGAATGTTCATTTTTTAATCTCCAGTTTTAAGTATTTGATGGGTTGTAATTATTTTACATTTGCTTTGGGTTTGGTTGTTTTTGGTTGCTTTTTGTTGTTTTTGGTTGTTGTTGGCGGTTTGAGGGTTTTGGGTTACTGGTGGGGCGGGTTTATTGGGAGTCATGTGGTGGGTAGGTTTTAATGTTTATGGTCCGGAGCAGGCTTACAGCGATTATAGCGGTGTTATAACCCAGTTTATAAATCGCATAAAAGGGGTCCACTTCCATCAACCAGTTGGCCCACATGCTTTTAGAGTTTGCCGATAGGAATGATTTGAAAATTTTGCATCGCGAAGCCAGAAAAGGGGAAGTGAGGCATAGCGTAGCAGACATCTCTAAAGCAAGGGAAAAATTGGGATACAGGCCGAAAGTGGATTTAAAAAACGGATTGAAAAGGCTTTTAGCTGTTGAATAGTGTTTTATGCTGCACGCGGTTTTGTTGACCTTCCGCAAGAAAAAATACAAATTACCAGACTATTAAGTTATTGTCCATGATTTTGGTAATCTAAAATATTCTTTTGATCCATGGTATTTTGTCAAAGTCTTTGTCGTTGGAGTAGATCTCTTTTATGTTTAGTCTCTTCATTTGCGCAGCGATTAAAATGTCGTCCCACATCAACCATGGTAGGTTAAGTTGTGTTTGTAAGCCTCTGGCTTCTTCAAAGTCAAGCATGGTTGTTTCGATTTTCTGTAGGGTTGTCAGCCCTTTTACAAGGGATAGGAATATAGGTATTATGCTTTCTCTTTTCTTCCACTTCAAGTAGCTACATACTTGGGCGATTGCCAATGTTGAGGTAGCTGATTCTTCGCCAGCTTCAATTTTTTGGATGATGTTCTTGGCTTTTTGTCCGTATGCTGGGTCAGCGGCTAAATGGTAAACGAACACGTTTGAATCTACAAAGCGCATGTCTATTCCTTGCCGAGGGCTTCTTCGATTTCTTCGATTTCAACTTTTTCGATTTTGGCTATTCCCCATGTTTCTTTCACAGACGGCCCTTTAGGTTTGAGTAATATTCCTCTGCTTGTAACTTCTAGAGTTAAGGAGTCGCCTTCTTTAATGCCCAGCATCATCCTTATTTTGAGAGGGAGGGTTATTCTCCCTTTATTACCAATTTTGATTTCCATTTTAAATTCCCACTTTAAAGAGGAACAAACTTTCTTAAAAACTTTCCTCTATATTGCCCCTAGACTTTTGTTTAGTCTGTTTGGTGGCTGTTTGTTTTCAATTAGGCTGTTCATGAAGCGTTGAAGTTTGACTTTCTGATCTGGCATGATTGTCAGCATCGGGATTAATGCGGAAGTCGATATTTTTATTTGTGATTTATATTGCTATTTTGTTTTTGTGGTCGCCATGGAGGAGTTTGTGGCTAGGGTTTTTAAGGGCGGCAAGGTTACGGTTCCGAAGCGTTTAAGGGAGTTGTTTGACGTTAATGATGGGGATTATGTACGCTTGGCTTTGGTGGAGGTTTTGAAGAAGGGCGATAAGGGTGAATGGGTTAGGAGGAAGGTTGCTCCATGAGCGCTTTGAAGCATGGGTTTTTCAGCAGGGGGTTTATGCTTTGCGACCGTTGCGTTTTAAACACTAGGTGTGAAAGTTTTGTTCCCGGAAGCGAATGTGCTGTTGAGAGGCAGGTTCATGACTGGCTTGTTTCTGAGCTTATGAAGCAGTATGGGTTGGAGAGTTTGGCTGATGAAATTTTGGTTCGAAGGGTTGCCATGTACTTGATTCGCATTGCAAGAGTTGAGGTTTATGAGGCGAATGTTGGTGTTTCAGATGAAACCCTTGTTTTCGGCAAGTATATTGCAAGTTTGGATAATATGTTGCGGGGTTTAATGAAGGATTTGGCTTTAACCAGAAGTGAGCGAAAGAAAGTTGAGAAGGAAGACATATTTGTTGACGTTGACAAGCTTTTGAAAGATATGGCTCGGAAAAGCGAGGTTAAAGCTAAAGCCAAGGCGGCTAGAGTGTCAGCTTATCACATTGTGGTGAAAGACTGGGCTGCTGAAAAGAAGAGACTTTCATCCGCTTTAAGGGGACAGAAGAAATGAGCGGAGAACATAAAATTCCTAAAGAGGCTGCAAGAAACCTGGCGGAATACTGCCAAAAATTAGGCGAAGAAAACGGAAGGCCAGCCGAAGAAATCTTTAAAGAATTCTTGGAATTGATGAAGAAGTACGCAGATTTCTTTTTCAGCGATCCTTGGCCTGAAACGTTGAATAAGTCTTATAGTTTGGAAGGGTTTGTCGGCGATGATTTAAACTTTATAAAAGGCGCCAAAACCTATAGGGAAGAATGTGAACGTTTTACGGTTATATGTTTGAAAAGAAACATAAGCCTTAAAGGCTTTGACGCCGACGGCTTCGAAGAGGATTCTAAATGGTTTGGGAAACTGGCATGCTGGCATTGTGTTGTTCCAGACGCCGTGAACCTTAGAGAGAAAATAGAGAAAGTGGAGGAAGCCATCCGAAAGAACGAGGAAGAAGTGAAGCAAGGCACCGCATCAGAGATTACGAAAGAAATGTACGCCTATTATAGGAAGCCTCATGTTGTAAGGGAGAACAAAATGATGTATGTAGAGCTAAAGCTTTATGAGGATTTAGGCCTCGCCGAGGGAAAAAACTGTGATATAAGAAATAAGTATAGGTGTCCATATGGAGAACAGTCAAACGAGCTGGTTGAATGGGGAGGGTTAGCTAGGCTGATCTGGGACGTCATATGGTGGTATGACCGCCATTGGAACCCCAGAGAGGGATATGAGCCTGGAGAGACCGAATTAAAGTGGTACCATTACGGTGAGCCAAGCATAATTGACGTGACAAGCTATGAGGATATTCTTAAAGCCTT
>JAVZJY010000031.1:0-14542 GCA_038872535.1 Bathyarchaeia archaeon
AATAACGGATGAGGAAATGTTTAAGACTTTTAACATGGGCTGGGGCTTCGCAATGATAGTTGATAGAAAGGATGTGGACAAAGCTTTAGATGTCTTAGAGAGGAATGGAGCAGAAGCTGAGCCGATAGGTCATATAACGGATTCTAAAGGAATAAGGATTCTTTATAAGGATAGGAAAATTGTTTTGAAATAATTTTGCCTTCTTGCTGATAAAAGCGTTTAAATCTCTTAAAATTTAAACTTAGCCTATGAAATACCGCTTAAAAATTGAAGTAAAATTAAAGCCTGGGCACAGCGACCCGGAAGGAGAAACTACGGCATATTTGCTGAGGGAGCTTGGTTATAGAGTTGAAACTGTGAATGTTAGTAAGGTTTACTATGTGATTCTTGAAGCTGAATCCAAGGAAGAAGCTAAGGCAAGGGCTGATGAGATGTGTAGGAGGCTTTTGGCAAATCCAACAAAGGATGATTATGTGATAGTGGTTGAGGAAGAAAGATGAGTGGGAGCCTTTACATTCGCAGAAAAACTCCGTTTCCACTTTTTGAAGTGAACGTTCTTGAGGCTTCTGAACAGCAGCTCTTGGAAATAAGCCGCGAACTTGGCATAGGCTTGAATTTGCAGGAAATGAAGAGTGTTCAAGAACATTTTAGGCGAAAAGGGCGAAATCCAACAGATGTGGAACTTCAAACAATTGGACAAACATGGTCTGAACATTGCTTTCACAAAACCTTTAAGGGCAAAGTAAAGTTTGATGGGAAAGAGATTGAAAGCCTTTTTAGAACTTATATTGCAAAGGCAACCAACGAGATTAAGCCAAAATGGTGCTTTTCCATTTTTGAGGATAACGCGGGCATAATCCGCTTTGACAAGGGTTATGGAGTGGCGGTTAAAGTTGAAACTCATAATCATCCATCTGCTGTAGAACCTTTTGGAGGTGCAGCCACTGGTGTTGGTGGGGTGATTCGTGATATTTTGGGGGTTTGGGCTGATCCAATAGCGTGTATGGATGTTTTGGGTTTTGGTCCATTAGATTTTGATTATGAAAGGCTTCCGCCTGGCGTTAAACATCCAAAGTATGTTTATATGGGAGTAGTCGCTGGCATAGGAAGTTATGGCAATAATATGGGTATTCCAACGGTTAACGGTGCCATATATTTTGATGAAAGTTATGTTGGGAACGTGGTTGTT
Source organism: Bathyarchaeia archaeon (assembly GCA_038872535.1). Lineage (GTDB taxonomy): Archaea > Thermoproteota > Bathyarchaeia > Bathyarchaeales > Bathycorpusculaceae > JASEJA01. Next base: position 1,190 of record JAVZJY010000031.1, read on the forward strand.
TACTGTGGATGTGTTGGATTGCTTCCGTTGAGAAAGTTTAGGAGAAACGCTAAGCCAAATGACGTTATAGTTTTGGCTGGAGGGAGAACCGGTCGGGATGGCATTCACGGCGTAACATTTGCATCAGCCGTATTAACAGAAAAGTCAGAGGAAGTTTCGAGACCAGCGGTTCAAATCGCAAATCCCATCGAGGAGGAAAAGCTGAAGAGGGCGATAATTAGGATTCGTGATTTGGAGCTTGCTTCGGCAATAACAGACCTAGGTGGAGGAGGCTTATCATCAGCCGTCGGCGAAACAGCAAAACGGTTTAGTTGCGGCGCTGTCGTTGAGTTGGATAAGGTTCCATTAAAGTATCATGGTTTGGCGCCTTGGGAAATTTACGTTTCTGAATCCCAAGAGAGGATGCTTTTGACCGTGCCTCGTGAAAATTTGGAGAAAGTTTTGGAAGTTTTTAGGAGCGAGGATGTGGAGGCTAATGCTATTGGAAAATATACGGCGGATGAGGTTTTAAGGATTTATTATCAAGGTGAAAAAGTTGCTGAAATAGATATTCCATTCTTGTTCGAACCGCCCAAAGTCATAAGAACCGCCCAATACAAACCGAAAATTTTTGAGGAACCATTCTTTCAAGAACCAGAAAACTTGACTGAAACGCTTATGCAGCTTTTGTCATCGCCTAACATTGCAAGCAAAGAAAGCGTAATACGCACTTACGACCATGAAGTGAGAGGGAACACTTTGCTTAAGCCATTGCATGGCGAGTTTGCTGGGCCTAATGATGCTGCTGTTCTTAAACCATTGGCGGATTCGTGGAAGGGTTTAGCCATTTCATGTGGGATGAACCCGAATTATGGAAAGATTGATGTTTATTGGATGGCTGCCTCAGCCATAGATGAAGCTATAAGGAATAATGTGGCTGTTGGCGGCAGAAGAATTGCCTTGCTTGACAATTTCACATGGGGCAATCCGGAAAAGCCAGAAATTCTTGGCAGTCTTGTTAGGGCTTGTGAGGCATGTTATGATTTTGCAACCGCTTTTAAGACGCCATTCATTTCTGGAAAGGACAGTCTCTACAATGAGTCTCCGCTTGGAACGGTTACGCCGACTCTTTTAATAACGGCTTTAGGAATAGTTCCAGACGTTCGTTTGGTTGTGTCCATGGATGTTAAAGAAGTTGGCGACTTAATCTACATTGTTGGGCAAACTTATAATGAGCTGGGCGGTTCAGAATATTATAGGCTGAAGGGTTTCGTTGGGGACGCTGTGCCGAAAGTGCGGGCAAACCAAGCCAAGAAAACTTTTAAGGCTGTTACTAAGGCTGTGGATTTGGGTTTGGTTAAGGCTTGTCATGATTTATCTGAGGGCGGTTTGGGTGTGGCGGCGGCGGAGATGGCTTTTGCTGGAGGATATGGGATGGAATTGCACTTGCAGAATGTTCAAAAAGAAAATCTAAACCGTAACGATTTTGTTTTGTTTTCAGAGTCTAACAGCCGCTTTTTAGTGGAAGTTTCGCAAAAGGCGAAGGAAGAGTTTGAAGCATTGTTTAAAGGCGTGGCATATGCGGAAATAGGAAAAGTCACAAAAACTCCACGATTATGTGTTTACGGATTAAACGATGAAGTTGTTGTGGACGCTTCGTTGAATGATTTGTTGACAAGTTGGAAAAGAACCCTAAGCAGCGGGGTTTAAGCATGAGGCGGGAAGAGATTAAAGTCTGCGTTTTAAGGGTTGGCGGAACAAACTGCGATGCAGAGACGAAGCAAGCTTTTGAGGAGTTGGGTGTTCAAGCTGAAATTTTACATGCAAATGAGCTGGTTAAACGTGGAAACCTTTTGGAATATCATGTTCTGGTTTTTCCCGGAGGCTTCTCTTATGGGGATTATGTGCGAGCAGGTGCCATATGGGCAAAGTGGATAATGGCAAAATTGGGCATGGAGCTTAAAGCCTTCGTAGACGAAAACCGCTTAATCCTTGGTATTTGTAATGGCTTTCAAGTGCTTGTTGAGGCTGGTTTTCTTCCGGGATTTGATGGGATAAGCCCATATCCAGAAGCGGTTTTGGCAACCAATTTTCCACCAGGATATAATTGCCGTTGGATTTACATTAAGCACGAAAATAAGGGAAAATGTGCGTTCACTTGGAACATTCCACATGAAAAAGTTTTGCGGATTCCCGTTGCCCATTCAGAGGGCAGATTCATGTTTGCAAAAGAAAAGGAAAAAGAGTTTCTGGAAAGACTTTACGAAAATGACCAGTTGGTCTTTCGCTATTGTGATAAAAGTGGCGAATATGCTGATGGACGTTTTCCAACAAACCCAAACGGTTCTTTCCATGATATAGCTGGAATATGCAACCCAGAAGGGACTATTTTTGGTTTGATGCCGCATCCAGAAAGAGCCTTTTATTGGTGGCAACAGCCAGACTGGACAAGACAAAAGCAAATGCCACAATACGGCGATGGAAAATTGATTTTCGAAAGTTTAATTGAATACTTAATCAAGAAACTTTAAATCTTCAATATGCGGAAGCCCTGTTCTGGCGCCCATTTTCATTATGCACCTTGACGCTACAAAATTGCCGAGCCTTCCGCACTCATACAAACTTTTACCATTAATTAAGCCATATAGGAAGCCTGCACAGAAGGCATCGCCAGCGCCTGTTGTATCCACAACTTTTACGTTAAAGCGGTTTATTTGGTGACTTTCCTTTCCATCAGTGACATAACAACCCTTACTGCCAAGCTTTACAGCAATTATTTTAACGCCCTTTTCAAGCAGCAACTCAGCGCCTTTCTTATACTCCTTTATTTTAGTTAGGAGTTCGAGTTCTCTTTGGTTTGGCATCAAAACAAAAGTGCGCTTTATTATGGGCTCTAATGCGACTAATCCTTTTCGGGCGTATAATTCTCCAGGGTCAAGGCTTACCTTAACATTTTCTGGCAATATTTCAACAAGCCTCTTTTGGGTTTGGAAGGATTTTTCTCCAACAAAAGAGGTCAGATGCAAAAATTTCGTGTTGAAGGCGTAATCCTTGCTTATTTCGTTGAACTCTATTGTGTCGTTCACGCCTGAATCCACATATAAGGCTCGTTCGCCCTTTTGATCTACGAAACCCATGACTGTTCCGCTTCTGCCATTTTTTGCATAGATTATGCCATTTGTGTCGACGCCTTCCTTTCGAAAATCTTCAATCAGCATTTTTCCTTCCCTGTCGTTGGCTACTTTTCCTATAAAACCCACTTTACAGCCGAGCCTTGCCAAACCAACAGTGGTGTTTGCCGCTGAGCCCCCACACCATTCTTGACAGTCTATAATGAAACCTTCTTCTTCAGCCCCAGCTATTTTGTTCACTTTGAACAGTTTGTCAACGTTTAAGGCGCCGAAGCCTACCACATCAAAGGTGCTCATGAAAACAGCTCACGCAAATAAATTTTATAATTGCCCAATTTTCCGCCATAATTTCCAGCTGAAACCTTCACCACACCATCAATGCCTAATACGGCTTCTATGCCAGCCCGCATAGCCCTTTTTACAGCTTCAAGCGAAACACCGTTAATTACAATTTCTGGAATATAATTGACGCCTTCTGGAACCTTTGACTCTTTGCTCAGCTTCTTTTTTAGGGATGAACAGTAGGGATGGTTTGTTGTCGGTCCAATCCACGGAAAACTTGTTTCAGGCTTGGAACCGGCACTGCACACGTCAAAAGGCGTTATTACACCATCAATTTTGTGAATTGCCTCTAAAGCTTTTTCTCCAGCCGTTTTTAGGGCTTCTTTTGTTTTGCACATAACCCAAAAATTTGCACCCATAACTCCATGCGCATAGCCTATATGGCGTTCAATAATGAAGTCTGGAACCATTATTGGAACAACAATGACCTCACGCCCAAAACGTTTTTCAACCCACTCATAACCGTCTCCACAGTGTCCAACACGCTCCATCATGTCAATTTTTCCCTCTGCCTTTGGCGTTGCGTCAAAAACTGCCGTAAAAGGCTTAACGAGAATGTCTTGGCGAATTCTGTAGGAAAGCTCAACCTCAAACTTCTTTAGGGATTCTGAAAAGGGCTTTTTTGGGTCTATTCCACCCCAAAACTGGAGCAAAGCACCTTCACGCTTGTCTGGAGTTTCTTTTTTGCTTAACCATTTTTCTATTCCGCCTTCAACTCTGCCAATGACTATGGATGGCGTTGCCGTGGCGTCTTCGGCTGCTTTTCGCAGTGTTTCTTCGTCATCAGCCGTAACGATTATTCTGGAGAAGATTCCTTCAAAAGCCTCTGCATAAGTGTCTTCCACATCAGCTTTCTTTACCATTCTATCCCAACCTTCCTATGGCTTCACCCCTAACCTTTTTTCGGAATTCGCTACTTTCTTTTATCAGAACATCCATATTCTCTTTTGTTATTATTTTAACTTTAGGCAATTTTTCAGGATACAAACCAAAAAGTTTGTTAAGCAATGTGGGGTTTATGGGCGCTTTCTTTAGTATTTCACTGCTCCAATTTTGGACTATGTTTAGTGTTTGTTCTTTTCCAAATTTGCTGAATAATTCTGCGATTACTGCTGTGGTTATGCTGTTTTCGGATAAAATGGCAATTTCAGCATTTCTTATGGCATACTCGTTACCGTTAAAAGAGACTGCTAAGCCACCATTTTCCTTCACAAGCCTAAAGGCTTCAACATCTGTTATGCTGTCGCCAACATACATAACATCTGCCAGTTTCGCATTAACCTTTTTAGCTGCGTCTTTCACGGCTTCGGCTTTCTCGCTTCCCCCAACTGGGTTGACTTCGGAAAATATTTTGCCAATTTCCATTTTGGCGATGATGTTCCAGAAAATTTCATCCAGCCGACCAATCAGCTCTTGGTCTTTTTTGGAAAAATCGCTTAAGGATTTTGCCTTCGGAGGGATTTTAATCAAAGGCATTTGGGCAATTTCCTTTGCTAATTCTTTCAGTTTGCTTCTTTCCTCTGCTGTTATGGGGTATTTGTCGAGGTGTAGCTTTGTGCAGTAAGTGTTTTCGTATGGAAAATTCATGGCTTGGCATAAAGCTTCTATGTAATGCTGGTAGCTTGTGCTAACAATGAAAGCGTGGGCTACATCTCTTAAATATGATAAAGTATCCTTAACATTAGCAATTAAAAGTAGGCTTTTAGCAGAAAAATCCCGCATTTTAGCGTCTGTAACATCATAAGCCTTTAGAAAAGGCAAAATAAGCTTTAAGGTGTCTCCAGCCTTATAATCTGGTCTTTTGAGAACTTCTGCCAAGACATCGTCATATTTGCTTATTACCGTGAAAAGTTTGTCACCGTTTGGAACATAATGGCATGTTATTTCAAAGGCATTATCATTTTTTGAAATTGGACCTTCACAGTCTGATATGAAAACTCTTTTCACTTTCCGAGCCTCAGCCTCTCCATATGCCTAATGCTTTTAGTTATATGCTTTTTAGAGGCTATGTCTTTCCTATTCCACAATGCTCCGCCTTTGATGGCTCTTATGCCTTCCAAGGAAATTTTTCTAGCAGTTTCTATGTTGTCGCCTATGCCCACAACACCCACGGCTCTGGATTTGAGGGCGTAAGTTTCGTTGTTGCGGAGTTCCATTGATGCTGGGTAGATGCGGATTTTTTCGCCATATTTCTTGGCTAGTTCGTAAGCCTTTGTTAGGTCAACTGGCGTTCCAATTTCATTATTATCTACAAGTTTTGGAAAAACATCTATGTATCCACCGTAGTTTGGCGGAACCTTGTATGTGACAACTGTTGCAGCTTTTTCTAATTCAATCCTTGTTAGGGTTCCCTCCAAAATTTTGAAGCAAACATCCACAAAATCATCTTTTAAAATTGGTAAAATGTTGATTATTTCCGGGTCGCCTGGTCTGCTGTTGTTTTCAAGAATTTTCGGTTCCTTTCCCGTGTGCATAAAAGCCACATAAAATGGGATTCCCTTTATGCTGTCGCCATCTTTAACATTCCACTTTTCAAAAATTCGCCTAACAATTTCCACTTCCCTAGCCCTATCAGCATCAGTCATAAAAGGCAAAACATCACCAACATCCTTATAAGAACCCATCCCACCAGTGTTCGGTCCCTTGTCATCGTCAAAGGCTCGCTTATAGTCTCTTGTTTCTGGTAAGGGCACTAAGTGTTTGCCGTCACAGAAGGCTTGAAAACTTGATTCTTCGCCATCAATTTTTTCTTCAATTATTACTGAACCGTGCTGGAAGTTTGCCATAAAATGCTCAAACAACTGCTCTCGCGTGGTGAAATGGTCTCCCCATACGCCTACGCCTTTTCCAGCTGCTGGCTGGTCTGGTTTGACAACAGCCCTATTCCCAAGCTCATCCAGCCATTTGTAAACAGTTTTTTTCAATTCTTCTTGGCTTTTGTAATCTTTTGGGTTGAAAATTTTGAAGCGTGGGTTTACTTCTGGCACAATTTTTTGGAATAGTAGGCGCTGTTGCACTTTGCTTGCTTCTATGGCGTATTCTTTTTTTGGACATATGATGGGTATGCTGGTCCGCTTTTCCACGAGGTCGCGGACGCCATCGATTATGGGTTTTTCAGGTCCAACTATGCCAAAGTCAATTTCGTCCTTGTTATTTTCTACAAATTTGCAAATTTCATCCACATTTAAGTCTGGAACAACCGTGTGCTTCACTGCCTTTTTGACATTAAAGGGGTTGCGTTGTTTATCAACAACAAAAACCTTCACATCATATTTTGTGCTATGCATGAAAGCGTCTATCATGGCGGATTCTCTTGCACCATAAGAAACAACGAGTATGCCAACTTTCTCCATTCTACATCCCTTTAGTTATGGAAATAAGTTTGAAGCCTATTTTATTTTTGGCGCTAAGCTTTTTGGATGGCTTCAGCTATCTCGTAAAGCCTTCCCGGTTCCTCGTAGCCTTCAAGGAATTTCTTTTTCATTTCATCTGCTATTTTCTGTGCCAGTGGTGTGGGATATTTACCAGTTACGCATGCCAAACAAAGTTGGTCACGGCGGAATCCCGTGGCTTTTACAAAACCTTCTATAGACTGGTAGCAGACGGCATCTGCACCTATTATTTTCGCTATCTCTTCCGCCGTATGCCTTGAACCTATTAGTTGCCCATAAGTTGCCATGTCTATTCCATAGAAGCATGGTCCAATTATGCGGGGAAAAGTTACGAAGAGATAAACCTTTTTTGCTCCCATTTTGCGGAGTTTCTCTATGACGATTTTTGTTGTGTCACCGCGTACTATGCTGTCTTCTGTTACTATAACTCGTTTTCCATTAACTTTAGAGGCTATAATGTTGATTTTCCTGTCTATGGTTGCATAACGCTCTCTGTTTAGCAGAATGAAGGCTCTTTCTGTTACAAAACGATGCCTTCTAGAAGCCCTCTCCCATTTTAAACCAGACTCTTCATGAACTCCGAAGGCTGCATCGTCGCCAGTTTCTGGAATGGATATGACTATGTCTGCGTTTTTAGCTATTTCTGGGTTTTCTCTAACAAGGTTTCTTCCAAACTCTTCTCTGACTTCGTAAACGTATCTGTCATCAAAACATGAGTCTGGTCTGGCGAAATATGCAAATTCAAAAGCGCAGAAAGCCTTGCAACCTCCATTCACCAATTTCTCCTTTTGAAATCCATCCTTTGAAATGGTTACGAGTTCGCCTGGTTCAATTTCAAAGGATTTTTTGAAGCCGTTTATGTCTAAACCCACGGTTTCTGAGGAGAAGGCATATGTTGTTTTGTCTTGGCTGTGTCCAGCGCATAGTGGTCTTATTCCGTTTGGGTCTTTGAAGGCGAAGAATTCGCCGTTTTTTGTTATGCATGCCACGGAGAAGGCGCCTTCAATTTCTTTCATGCATGTTTTTGCTGCTGGTATAATGTCTTTTTTCTTTAATAATTCTATGAGGAGTTTGTGGGAGATGAGGTCGGCGTCGCATTCATAGGAAAATTTCGGGAAGTATTTGCTTATTTCCTCTTTAACTTGGAATGTGTTGACGACGTTACCATTAAAGGAAACAGCCAACGCAAACCCATTTTTTGAAGCGGTAACTGGTTGAGTGCCCTTTATAAGGGATTTTTCGTCGCATTTTCCAGAAGTTGTGTATCTAACGTTTGCTATGCCCATGCGCCCAGGCAAACGTCCAAACCATTCTTGGATGGCGCTTGTCTTTATTTTTGGTATCAGGTCGAGGTTTCTGTGCGCATGGAATTTTCCGTTATCGAATGTTAGGAAGCCGTGGGATTGATGTCCCCTGTGGTTTTGGGCTCTCATTCCCCAGTAAATGTATGGGAATATGGGCTGTTCTTCGAAGTTTATTGCTCCAAATACTCCACAACCCATTTTGGCTTTTCGCCTCTTGCTGTGAACTAAGAAGTTGGTGTTTATCAGTTTTTATGACATTTTTAACTAAAAAATATGTTAAAATTTACAGAACGGATGCCAATTGCCTCTTTTTATTCCACCGTGCTTGAGGTTATTGTTAGCTCTGCCCCCGAAATGACGTGGATCCACCAATTCAGCGCAGCAAAAGAGTCATTGTAATAGACTATTAGGCGTGCTATTGAGTTTATTGGGGCATCACATGGAACGGTGCCATTCCATGTTAAAGTTTTTGTTTTGCACGGTTTAAGGGTTAATGTTTGTGGCGTTCCACTCCAACTCCAAGTTTCGCCTTCGAAGGCTATGTTTATAGACCATGTTCCTTCACATTTTCCAGTATTTTTGAAGGCTATTTTTACAGTGAAAGCTTCACATGGTGTTTTGTCAATAACGCCGCCGCCATCTTCACATGCAAAACAAAGCCATTGCGTTTCTTCTGAATGTATAGTTGAAAGGCTAATGGTGAGAAATAAGGCAACAATAGCAAGAGACAACAAATATTTCTTCATATACTCTCCTTCCTCCACCATAATAATTCGCAGACCCCTCTTTATCCATTCTGTAACATACTTCTATAAAATAAAACCAGAAAAATCCTAGAGAGGGTAGGCACTATTGCAATGGAACAGCGCCAAAAATATGAATAATTTACGGGGTTACTCTAAACTTGTCTCTCGGATAAAGCGTCACTTCCCTAATGTTCCTTTTACCCGTCAACATCATCGTTAAACGCTCCAAACCAATAGCCCAACCAGCATGCGGCGGCATGCCATAATCAAAAGCTTGCAAATGATACTTGAACGCTTCTGGGTTTAACCCCTTCTCCTTTAAACGTTTTATTAACAGCTCTTTTGTTGCAATCCTTGTCCCACCAGAAACAAGCTCAAGCCAACGCCACATCAAATCGAAGCCTTCGCAAATTTCTGGATTGTCATCCCGAGGTTTTATGTAGAAGGCTTTGGAGTGAGTGGGCCAGTCAATTATGAAATAAAAGTAAGGGTGGATTTTGCCGAGAGTTCTCAAGGCTGGGGTTGGAATGTCTTCTCCCCATGAAATGTTTACTCCTTCACTTTTTAATTCTTGAAGAACCTCATCGTAAGTCAAACGTTTAAACGGAACCGTTGGCACCTCAATTTTATACTTTAGCAAAGCCAACTCTTTCCCGCATTTTTCATTTACAACTTTACAAACATGCTGCATTAACCTTTCAAGCAATTGCATTACATCTTCAGCATCCGCAAATGCCTGTTCAATATCAATTGAAACAAACTCGCTGGTATGAAATCGTGTGTGGGATTCTTCAGCCCTAAAAAATGGACCCACTTCAAAAACCTTTTCAAGGCTCATAACAAGCTGTTCTTTATACAATTGTGGACTTTGGGCGAGAAAGGCTTTCCTTCCAAAATAATCCACGGGGAAAAGAGCTGCGCCGCCTTCGGTTGCGGAGGCAATAATCCTTGGCGTGTGCACTTCTATGAAGCCTTTTTCAAATAGGAAATTTCGAATGGCTTCAACTGCTGCGTGTTGAATTTTGAAAACTGCCAAATTTTTGTCTTGGCACAGGTCTAAGGCTCTGGCATCCAACCGCGTTTCCAAACTTGCAGGCGTCTTTCCAGTAATGTCGATGGGTAATTGAGGAGTAGCTGTGCCAAAAATTTTAATCTCTTTAGGTATAACTTCGACTCCTCTCGGAGTTACTTCAGTTTTTTTCACAGTTCCCTTTACGCCTATGCTATATCTTTTCTGTAAAACATCAGATTTCGATAAAACTTCGCTTGCAACCTTTTTTCGTGGAATAGTAACCTGAATTGTGCCTTCTCTATCCTGCAATATTATAAAGCGAATTCCACCCAAATCCCTAATCTCTTGAACCCAACCGAAAAGCGTAACTTCCAAACCATCCATTTCTGGCTTTACATCAACCGAATAATGCGTCCTACGCCAATCACCAATGGAATCCAACTTCATAGCTTATCGCCAAACCTCTAATCTGCAAATTCAACACGCAAAGTTATGTTGCGAACTTTACGAGCAATCTCCTTTAAAGCTTTTACATCAAAAGGAGGCTGCGAACCACGCCTCTTCTTTAGGATTACTCTAGTCTCAGTGGTTCCATCAGGCAGCCAAATAGTATTAATGGTCACTATGCTCAGAGGAGCAAACAAATCCTCCAAAAATTTTCTGTCATCAACCCCATACTCCAAAACACGAACTTTTCTACCAACTTCTTCGCCCAATGCCTTTATTATTTTGCCGCCATAACCCAAAAGACGAGGAACATCTCCAGGTCCAACAATTACTGCCAAAGTTTTGTCAGCATCAACAGCTTTGTGAAAATAAACATTTTGAAGGGAAGGATACTTCTCTTCTAAAGACAAGAGTAAACGGGCAATTTTCAAATCTAATTCTGTTATTTCGCCAGACTTAACTTTAGCTAAACACTTTTGGCACAGTATCCCGCTTTTTAAACAGAAACTGCATAATTCTGTTTTCACCTAGAAATGCGCCCTCCACAAATAAAGGAGGGGCGGCGGAGCATTGCAAACTTTGCTTTGAGAGTCGCTGAATTTAGCGTTCCAGCGTTATCTCGATTGTGCTAACGTTTGTGGGCGTGCCACCCTCTTCTCTGGGTGCCACCTGCTCTGTTCCCACACCAACTTTCTTGATTTTCACGTCGGGTAGAAATCGGCGTCTGACAACTTCAACGACGTCAACTGCTCGGCTTATGGCTCTTCCCCTTGCTTTAATATTCACTTCTTTTGCTCCGCCGTGAAAGAGGGTTATGCAAGCCAGTACATAGTTCATTACTGGCTTTCTCCCGATCAGCACTGAGTTGCTTTCTGACATTTTGGACCGCCTCACTCCTATTTTTCACATTTTCTATGGCTTCATAACCTTTTTTATCGATAAATAAATATGTTACGGTTTTTACTTCTATTCAATAAAACAAAAACTCAAAAAATAATGTAATTTTGCACTTTCTTTTTGCTAAACTTTTAAATAAGCGGTACTATTGTAAAGCTTCAACTTAACAAAATACTAAAAATGAAGGGATTATCTTTGGAAGCGCTCACAAGACGTTCCGTTCAATTATTGCGGATGCTTTATGAAAGAGGAAAATCCACAAACACGTACACTCTACACGTGAAACAGGATGAGTTGGCAAAACAGCTTGGAATAAGCAGACAAGCCTTAAACATTCACCTTCGAAAGCTCAGAGACTTGAATTATATACGCACTGGAAGAGGCTTCATAGACGTAACTGAAAAAGGATTAGACGTGCTTGGAATATCATCAAATCCAGCATTTGTTTTACTTAAGGTTTCACCTCACAAGCGAATGTACGCCTACGAGAAAGTTAAAGAACTCACACTCCAAAGAGCCTTCAGAATAGCAGGCGATGTTGACGCCTTATTAATAGTTGACAAAGGAAAACTTGACGAAGTTTTAAAAAAGCTGTCTGCTATTGATGGTATACAAGACACAAAATCCTATGTCACAATAGAAGCCATAAAGTGAGAGGGAAAAGCCAAAATGAAACTATTTGAATATGAAGCAAAAAATATCCTCGCAAAATACGGAATACCGACACCAAAAGGGGGATTAGCCACAAGCCCAAGCCAAGCCCGAGAAGTGGCAAGCCAAATAAAACCACCATTCGCAGTCAAAGCTCAAGTATTGGTTGCTGGAAGGGGAAAAGCCGGCGGAATCCTCTTCACAGACACAATTGAAGGGGTTGAGAAGGCTGCTGAGAAATTGTTTAACATGCAAATAAAAGGGATACCAGTAAAACGTGTATGGATTGAGGAACAGATACAGATAAAAAGGGAATTATATTTTGGCATAACAACAGATAGATTTAGTCAAAGTTATATTGCAATCGCCTCTTCTGTTGGCGGAATGGAAATAGAAGAAGTAGCTCAACAATCTCCAGAAAAAGTCATAAAATTCCCGATAAATCCGCAACAAGGCTTTCATTCTTTTCACGCCAGACAAATAGCAAGAAAAATGGGATATATCAGCAGTCAACTTTCAGAAATTGCAAAAATCTTTGAAATGCTATACATTATTGGCATGAATTATGACGCAGAATTAATCGAAATGAATCCGCTGGTGGAAACGGTTGATGGAAAATTTGTGGCAGCAGACGCCCGCATAATGATTGATGACAACGCCTTATTCCGCCATCAAGAATACAAAAAGAGACTATTAGAAGGTGAAGGTGAACTCACACCAGAAGAAATAGAGGCCATAAAAAACGATTTAGCCTACGTCAAACTGGACGGAAATATAGGCGTAATAGGAAACGGAGCAGGCCTTGTAATGGCAACTTTGGACACAATACAATATTACGGCGGAAAACCAGCAAACTTCTTAGACGTAGGCGGGGGAGCACCAGCAGAAAAAATAGCCACAGCCCTAAAAATAGTGCTTTCAGACCAGAATGTTAAGGCTCTTTTCATAAACATTTTAGGCGGAATAACAAGATGCGACGAAGTTGCAAAGGGAATCCTAGAAGCAAAAGAAAAAGTTGGCGTAACAAAACCCATGGTTATTAGGCTCGTAGGCACAAACGAAGAAGAAGGAAAAAGGATACTGAAAGAAGCTGGAATCCACGTTTTAGAAAGCATGGAAGAAGCCGCACAAAAAGCAGTTGAAATCTCCAAACATGGAGGGAAATAATTTGGGAATAATCATAGGAAAAAACACAAAAGCCATAGTTCAAGGCATAACAGGAAACCAAGGAAGCTTCCACACTAAGCTTATGCTTGAGTATGGAACAAAAATAGTGGCTGGAGTAACCCCTGGAAAAGGCGGAATCCAAATTCATGGAATTCCAGTCTATGACACCGTAGAAGAAGCCCAAGAAAAACATTCAGCCAACGCCTCAATAATCTTCGTTCCAGCCCCCTTCGCTGCAGACGCAGCCCTAGAAGCGTTGGAGAATGGGATAAGAACCATTGTGAT
>JAVZJY010000032.1:0-13955 GCA_038872535.1 Bathyarchaeia archaeon
CTGCATAAGGGGCCAAGGGTGAGGCTGCTCGCCTATTAAAAGGGAACGTGAGCTGGGTTTAGACCGTCGTGAGACAGGTCGGACTTTATCTGCTGGGAGTGCTGGCTGCCTGAGGGGAAAGGGTCCCCAGTACGAGAGGAACGGGACGCTGTGGCCTCTAGTTTACCGGTTGTCCGATAGGGCAAACGCCGGGCAGCCACGCCGTTGAGGATAAGGGCTGAAAGCATCTAAGCCCGAAGCCTCTCCCGAAAATAGGCAGCCAATCCCCAAAATGGCTGGGCTGGCAACAGCCCGCGCCGAGGGGACGAGGGCTCCCATAGAAGATGGGTTTGATGGAGCCGGGGTGTAAGCCGGAAGGCTTCGGCCGACCGGTTCAGCCTGCGGCCCCCAACCGCCTGAGGTGTCGGGCTCATGTGGTGTCTGGACGATTTTTGAAGGTGAACTTGCTGAAAGGCTTGTGCATGGCGATTGCTTTAATCATGTTTCAAAATATTTTCTCATCTACTACGCTATGCAAAATACTTAATAGTTTTTTGTTCTGTTTACTTTGTCGAGGGCCGGTAGATCAGTCTGGAATGATCGCCACGTTGGCATCGTGGAGGCCGCGGGTTCGAATCCCGCCCGGTCCACTAATTTGCTGTTATTCATCCATAAATCAAGTATTTTCGCTTCAGCTTACCCCTCAGCAGTTCTCTCCGAGTTCTGCGGATTGAACATAAACTTTTTAATAGTATTCGCAATTTCATTTGTTAATTCTAGGTGGTTATTTATGCCCACTGAGAAGGAGTATGTCTTTGAATGGATTGAGAATAAGAAGAGTCAAATAATCGAAATAAGCGACAAAATTTGGGAATTTGCCGAGTTAGGCTTGATGGAGTTTAAATCTTCTTCACTTTTAGCAGATAAATTGGAAAAAAATGGATTCAAGGTTGAAAGAGGAATTGCGGAAATGCCCACAGCCTTCATAGCTACATGGGGAGATGGGAAACCAGTTATAGGAATAATGGGCGAATATGACGCTTTGCCAGGGCTATCACAAAAAAGAACTCCATGGAAAGAACCATTGGAACCTAGCAAACCTGGACATGGATGTGGACATAATATTCACGGAAGCAGCGGTATGGCAGCCGCCATAGCGGTGAAAGAGGCTATGGAAAAATTCAGAGTAAAAGGTACTATCAAATTTTTTGGATGTCCCGCTGAAGAGAATTTTTCTGGCAAAGTATACATGGTTAGGGATGGATGTTTCAAAGATGTTGATGCAGTAATTAGTCACCATCCAGACTCCATGTACCATGTTTCCATGTTTAGCAGCTTAGCTATTAACTCGGCAAAGTTTCATTTTTATGGCATAGCATCTCATGCTGGAGCTTCTCCAGAGCATGGCAGAAGCGCATTAGATGCAGTTGAATTAATGAATATTGGAGTGAATTACCTTAGAGAACACATAATCCAAGATGCAAGAGTACATTATATAATTGAAAAGGGTGGAGACCAGCCGAATATCGTGCCCTCATACGCTAGAAGTTGGTACTATGTGAGAGCCCCGGAAAGGGATCAGGTGAAATTTATATACAATTGGATTCTTGACATAGCAAGAGGAGCTGCGATAATGACGAAAACCGAGTTGAAAGTGGAATTTATTGATGGACTTTACAATGTTATTCCTAACAGAACAATAGCGGAACTAATCGTTAAGAATATGCGAGAAATCGGGCTTCCTTCGTACAACAAGGAAGATTTAAAGTTCGCTGAGGAAATTGCTAAAACAATTACACCTGAAACAAAAATTGCACAACTAAAGAAATCAAAACGTCCCGGCTGGGAAAAACTCATGGATAGACTAGTTGACGATGAAATTCCAGATCCTTGGGGAGAAGGTGAAGTGAGTCATGGTAGTACTGATGTGGCCGACGTTAGTTGGCAAACGCCCACTGTGGAATTTGGCACTGCAACTTGGGTTTTGGGCACACCTGCGCACTCATGGCAAGCAGTAGCTCAAAGCGGTGTTGGAATTGGACATAAGTCACTGATATTTGCAGCGAAAGTCATGGCTGCTACAGCTATTGAACTCTTAAAGGATAAGGATGTTTTAGAGAAAGCAAAAGAGGAGCATCGTAGAAGAATAGGCAATAAGAAATATGTGCCGCCGATACCTTCAGACCTTAAGCCTCCTCTCAACATTTGGAAAGAATGACTATTATAGCGTCTTATGTCCTTGCATTTTATGGTCCAAGCTTGGCTAGCCGTTATGTAAAAATTGCTTCAGAATATTTTCGACTTTTTCTGGCTTGTCAGCCAAGTTTTTCCATAAATCTTTGTCTTTATAATTTTTCAGTTTGTTTATTGTCTTATCAATTAAAATTTTTGGAAAAACATTATATGCTTCATAGAGTTTTCTTTCTTTTCTAAGGTTTTTTGCAGATTCGTTGCAGGAGCGTGGCAGAATTCTTAGTCTTTTTCGCTTGCCAGTTTCTTCTACATGCAACTCTTCAGCTGTTTTTAGGGCTTCTTTTGGATTTTCGAAACCGTAGTTTATGGCAACCGTTATTCCCGCAAAAAGCAAATGCGGGTTTGCAAAAGAGTCTGGTCCTCTATATTCGAAGGTTTCTCTACAACTTTCCATTTCCTCAGGTTTCTTTCTGAAGCTCCACCATAATGGTATGCGTATCAAAGCTAGGCGGTTTCTGAAGCTCCAGCAAATATGCATTGGAGACTCTTTCTGTGCCGCAAACCTAAGGTAGGATGCTGGTGTGGGATTTCCAAAGGCTGTGAGGCTTGAAGCAAACCTTAGTATTCCACCAATCATTTTAAGGGTTTCAGTGCTTAAGGATCCGTCTTTATTTGTGATTATGTTTTTGCCATTTTTTAATCCGCACAAGTGGATGTGCATGCCATTTCCGGCATGTTCCAAAAGTATTTTGGGGCTGAAGGAAGCAGAAACTCCGTATTTTGCACAAATATTTCGAATTATCCACTTTGTGATGGCGATTGTTTCAGCCATTTCCACCAAATTCTGGGGCATAAGTTCAATTTCATGCTGTTCCATAAGCACGTCGTCTTTAGTTAACACTTTACCAACTTCGCTGTGCCCATACTTTGTGGCAATGCCAACATCCGTCAACACTGCCAAAATTTCATTTCTTAAATCTTCAAACCTTGTGAAAGGAGTGGACTCATGATAATTTTTGTCAGGTGCGCATGAAAATAATATTTGATTATTCTGCTTAGATATTATGTAAAATTCAAGCTCAGCTAAAGCTTTTAGAACAATGCCAGCTGAAGAGCGCAGTTTTTCTTCAGCCCGAATCAAGACGCTTTTTGGAGAAACTTCCAATAATTCCCCGTTCTCATTCAAGTAATCGCATAAAATGTTTAACGTAGGAATTTGGGAAAAGGGATTAATGAAAGCTCGACTTGGCTGGGGCATTATGTAAATGTCACTTTTTCCAGGTTCGATAAAAGAGAACAAACTTGAACCGTCAACTCTTTCGCCGAACTCTAAAATTTCATAAACCCTACGCTTATCCGTTGCGGAAAAGCTTAAAGTTTTAAGCCTTCCATCCTCTGGAATATGGCATAAATTTAGTATTTTTATGCCTTTTTCTGAAACAAAATTGACTATTTCTTCTTTTTCTGTGAAATTTAACGTTCCTTGCATGGGAAAACTCCCTGTTTGCGAGGTGCTTTATTTCATTTCAGAACAGATATTTTAACTCTCTGTAATAGTTTTAATTTTCAATAAGTATGGATATGTCTTCATGTGGATAAGTTTTAAGGATTCGCTATGCTTATTTATAAAGAAAGACATTAATATGGTGAAGGAAAGGTAGAAAGACCATGTCTAAAAAAGCCCCATCGAAAGACGAGGCTTTCGAAGCCCTAGATTTCATAGTTAACGTCTTAAAAGAACATGAGAAGGACTTAGACAGACTAATAAATGAATTGGGAAACATAACCGAAAGGTTGGGCGACACTGGCGAGTTAAGCGGTAAAATAGAGAAGGTGGAAGAGAGGCTGACATCATTACAGAATGAAATAATGGGCTTAATAACATATTTATCAACTCCTCGCGAAGCCTCAGCAGCGCCGTCACTACCAGCGCCATCGCCAACAATGCAGGAACAAAAATCTGAGACATTACAAGTTAAGGAAATTCGTGGACCACCAGTGATCTTGCGTTGCAAACAGTGGGAAGATTTCCAAACCCTAGCTCATCAAGCTCAAACTTTGTCTTTCCTTTACAGAGAAGCTGAAAAAACCTTTCAAGTTGATGCATTAAAGGACAATCAAATTATAACCTACAGTGGCGAACTTCCAAAACCTACGGCTTTACTGAAGACTTGGCTTTCTAAGCAGTTGGAAATTCCTGAGAAGAAGATTTTGGAAGGCATCTTGGCTATAGGCTAAATTATATATTCAGTAATGTTTGTATGTTCGTTTTATTCAGTAATGCTTTTATAGGCGTAAAGCGTCTTAAGTCTTACGATGCAGTATGGAGGGCTGAGGTTGAAGGCTAAGCCACAAGCAGCCGAGAATTGTTTTTCCGTTTTTCGAAGCCTTCTCCTTTCTCCTCGATGACGGAAATGGCTGCGGGTTTAGCCAAAAAACAATGAAAGCCCTTCACTCCCAGCGTATGAAGGTGAAAATGGATGAGCGAAAAAGAACATCACCTCCAGAAAATCAACGAAGAATTCGTGAAATTTGCAAAGATGATGGAGGAGCTGCACTTTCTTAGGTATGTGGCTAAAGACCTTAAAAACTTCAGAGAAATGATTAAACTAAGAAAATACGATTAAACCATCCAGATAAAATCCTTAAATCTTGCATCAGCATTTTTAAAAACGGAAAACCATGAACATCTCAGCTGAAAATTTACATTTCTTTAACACTTTGACCCGCAAAAAGGAGCAGTTTATTCCTTTAGAAAAGGGTAAGGTTAAAATGTACACTTGCGGACCCACAGTTTACGATTTTGCTCACATAGGAAACTTTAGGGCTTTCATCTTTGAAGACCTGCTTAGGAGATGGCTGGAGTATCGTGGATTCAAGGTAACGCAAGTCATGAACCTTACAGACGTGGATGACCGGACCATTGAGGCTTCACGTAAACTTGGGATTCAGCTTAAACAGCACACGGCACAATACATTCAAGCTTTTTTTGAAGACATAAAAACGCTAAACATTGAAAAAGCAGAGTATTATCCCAGAGCAACGGAACACATTCCAGAAATGGTTGCATTAATTAAAAAACTGATAGCGAAGGGTTACGCCTACAAAGCTGAAGATGGCTCAATTTATTATGACATTTCAAAGTTTAAGGATTATGGAAAACTTTCAAAATTCAAGGTTAAAGCGCTTAAAGCAGGCGCTAGAGTGAAAGTGCAAGAATATGCGAAAGAGGAAGCCTGCGATTTCGCTTTATGGAAGGCTTGGGATGAAGAGGACGGCGATGTTTTCTGGGAAACAGAACTTGGCAAGGGAAGACCTGGATGGCACATCGAATGCTCAACTATGGCAATGAAATATCTTGGCGAAACAATAGACATCCACAGCGGCGGGGTTGACCTAATTTTTCCACATCATGAAAATGAAATCGCCCAAAGCGAAGCGGCAACGGGTAAAAAGTTTGTGAATTATTGGCTTCACAATGAGCATTTGCTTGTTGAAGGAAAGCGCATGGCAAAGCGCTTCGGAAACTATTACACTTTGAGGGATTTAATCAAAATGGGCTACGACCCCAAGGCTGTTCGCTACTTGCTCATGTCAACCCATTATCGGCAACAGTTAAACTTCACTTTTGAAGGGCTAAAAGCAGCAAAAAGCGCTGTTGACCGTCTAACAAATTTTGTTTATAGGCTTTTAGATGCGAATGGAAAGGGTTGCGGAAAAAAGATAAAAGAGCTCATGCAACGTGTGGAAAAGGATTTTGGAGATGCTATGGATGACGACTTGAATATTGGTGTTGCATTAGCTGCGCTATTCAACTTTGTATCCGAAGTGAACAAGCTTATGGATGATAACGTGCTCAGCAAGGATGAGGCGGTGGAAGTTTACCGTTTAATGATGAAGTTTGACAAAGTTTTAGGGGTTATCGGCGAAGTTAAGAAGGAGGAGAAACTGCCTAAGGAGGTTGAAGAGCTAATCCGTGAAAGAGAGGAAGCCAGAAAAGCCAAAGATTGGCAAACAGCAGACAAAATTAGGGAACAGCTTAAAGCTATGGGCGTAACAATTGAGGACACGCCTCAAGGCGTAAAATGGAAAATTGAAAAATCAACAACTTAAGAATTGGCAAGATTTATATGAGGTAAATGCGCCTTTAAGTGAATAAAGTGGTTTATTAATGAGGGGACAAGGAGCCATAGTCTTCATAACAGTCTTTTTAATTTTGCTATTGGCAACATTAGCTGTTCCAAATATTCCGCCGGGAGAAATGCTTTATGGACTTTTGAGGGTTCCAGAAACCGACTATCCAGTTTTGGGAGTCTCAGCCACAGTTTTAGTGATAGCAATTTTTAACGGAGTAATCTACGGCGTCATTGCATGGCTAATATTCACCTTCGGCAAAAAACTAATAAAACCAACATAAAGGCATCTCCATACTGTTGGGTAAAACCAAACCAATACAGACCTTATCCTCTAGTTTTCTGCAAACCCTACAATAATTCCTTGGCTTTAAAATGAAATAAAAATCTTGTAGTAGCCCGGGAGAGATTCGAACTCTCGTCAGAGGCTCCAGAGGCCTCCATGCTTGACCGCTACACCACCGGGCTTCATTAATGAACTCTTAAAATCTACATAATAACCTTAGTGTTTAAATCAAAAAAATGGGAGGTTATTTTCTATTCTGCTTCTTAAGGGCTTCTTCTACGCAGTAGCATTCTTGACTGCTTGGGTTCCATTCTGGGCAGCACCATAAAGTATCCACTATTGGGTCCTCATTTTTTGAGAAGCGTTTGGAACAGAAGATTTTTTCTGGATATTCATAGGCGTTGTGATTGCCACAGTTTCCGCAAAACTTTTGTTTCGTCTTCATTTAATGTGCCTCCATCAGCATAAGCGCTTCTGTGCTTTGGGATGGTGCCCGCTTAAAATCCTCTCCTAGCCTTTCAATTACGGAGGCGACAATTATTGGAAAAAGAGTCATGGCATCGCCTATAACCATAACCTTGTTGGCTTTGCTTTTCACTTTTCCCCAGCTTACTGTTTCTTCCAGAGTTGAGCCTGACAGTCCACCTGTTTCTGGTCGGTCCATGGTTATTATTATGGCGTAGTCCATGCCTCTTTTTGATGCAAGGGCAGCGGATTGAACAGTGTTTCTGGGTACTCCTCCACCTAGGACTATCATGCCATTTCTGGGCGAGCGCACACAGAGTTCAGTTATTTGTGGCACATCTTTGAAGGCATCCACCAAAAGCGTGTTTCGGCGTTTTTCCTTTGAAGCATGAAGCCAATGCACATAACCAAACTCTGAATCCCGAACAGCTGGAAGAAAAATTGGCACCTTCGCCTCATAGGCAGCCCTTAAAATAGAGTTTGGATCGCTAAACCTTTTTCCCAACTCCCATGCAAAATCCCTTGAAGAAAGAGCTTTCCCAAAATTTTCAGCCGCTATTTCCTCAAACATTTCTGCAAGTCTGTAATCTGTTCTTGTGAAATCCTCTTCTGGCACAAAGACATCGTATATGCGGTATATGTGATATTTGTAAAGCAGCTCATCGTTCACGTTCCAGTGTCCCCTGTAATGATGTCCGCCCATAGCTTCTATTGCATCGTGAACCATATTAGCTCCAGTGCTTACAATCACGTCAACAAGTCTTTTTCGAATTAGATCAGCAATTATGGAGCGCATTCCAGCGGGAACAAGAGCGCCAGCCAAAGCTAAGAAAACTGTGCAATCGTTGTCTCGCAGCATCCGCTCATATATGTCGCATGCCGTTGCAAGTCTTCCAGCCCCAAAAGAACCAGAATTTTTAAACTGTTGAATTAGCTGGTCCACAGTTATTTTTCCATTGATTCTTATGTGTTTTACTGGTTCCTGAAGAAAATCATTTCTCTCCATTTTAAATTTTCACACCAAACATAATTACTTTTAATTAGAGAAAAGTTTTTCCGTTCGTGAAAGGAAAATTCAAATCCCGTTTAGGTTAATTGCACTAAAATTTGCGTTTTAAAGACCTGCACGCCTTATTTTCTGATTTTCCAAACAAAAAATCCAGTTGTTGCTTGAAATCCAGAGCATATTAAAAATAATGGTTCAAATCCAACCTTGCTTGCTATGAGTGTGGATAACACTGCGGCAACAGCCTCAGCAACATCATAAAAGGATTCAAACATACCAAAAAATAAACCCTTTTTCTGTTTACCAAGATTACTAACCAATGCGAGAAGGGAGGGACGCTGAAGGGCATAGGAGATTCCAAAGAAGAATTCGATAATATACAGCTGCATCAAATTGGAAGCAATAATGTAAGCTAAGGAGCATGCAGCGCCAACCATAACGCCCACAAAGAGAACTTTTTCCTCTCCATGGACATCAACAAGTCTCCCAGCTGGAGTCTTAAAAAATGCTGCAACCAAACAGAAAACGGCATACAACAAGCCTACGTCAACAAATGACGCTGAAAACCGGTTAACAACAAATATTGGATATACTGGACCTAGCAAGCCGACTCCTAAAGAGTTTAAAGTACTTAAGGCTATAAGGAGCAGTGCTGAAGATTTCGGCATGTATGCTCCCTCCCATCTGCAAACTGCATACGTCATCCAATTCATATGCGAACATTATTTAGTCGGCTTGCCTCCAAGTTGTAGCAAAATTTTTGCCTTAAAAGTTTAAGATAAACCTTTCGGAGAATATGGCATATAATGGAAAAAAGGCTGTTTGAAGTTTCAAATTCTATTCCGTTAATTGGGTGTATAGCCTTTGGGCTAATCGACAGAGGAACAAACGTAATTCAAGTGCGCCCAATATCAACATGCCCTCTCTCATGTATATTCTGCTCCACAAACGCTGGTCCAAAATCAAAAATACGCCAAACAGAATACATCGTGCCCCTTGAGTATTTAGTCGAGGAATTCGAGAAGATTGTAGCTTATAAAGGAAGACGCCACATTGAAGCACACATAGACACTGTTGGAGACCCAATTACACATCCAAAAATCGTTGAGCTTGTTTCATCCTTAAGCCATATAAATGGCGTAGAAACAGTCTCCATGCAAACGCACGGTTCCATACTGAACACCGAACTTACGGATTCCCTTTCTGATGCTGGCTTGAAACGTGTAAACCTTTCCTTAGACGCCTTAGATCAAGCTTTGGCTAAGAAATTAACTGACACAGAATGGTATGATGTTGAAAAAATTGTTGAATTAATGCAGCACATAGTTTCAAATACCAAAACCGAATTGCTGGTTGCTCCCGTTTGGATTCCAGGAGTAAACGACGAGGAAATCCCAAAAATAATACGCCTAACAAAGGACATGAGCAAAACAAAATCTCCTTTTTTAGGAATCCAAAAATATGAAATTCACAAACATGGAAGAAAAGTTAGGGAAGCCAAACCTCTCTCATGGAAAAGATTTTACGAACAATTAAAGATTTGGGAAAGCCATTTTAAAGTTAAACTTGTGCTAAGTCCAAGGGATTTTGGAATCCACAAAAGGGATATGCTTCCAATTCCATACAGAAAACATGAAACAGTAAAGGTTAAGGTCGTTGGACCTGGCTGGCTTAAAAAGGAGAAGCTTGCAGTTACGCAAAGAGGAGACAGAAGCTTAACTCTGGTTAACGCTGAGGAAATCCCTGTTGGAGCCAAATTGAAGGTTAGGATTGTGGCGAACAAGCACAATCTTCTGATTGCTGAGCCAATTTAACAACCAAAACTGGGCACGTGGCATGATGAATTACTCCGTCAGTTACGCTTCCTAAGAGTAGCTCCCTTATCTTGCTTATACCCCTAGCCCCTATAACTATCAAATCAAACATGCCTTCCCTAGCAGTTTTAACAATCTCCTGAACCGTGTGGCCCTCCTTTAACAAAGATTCTACTTCAATGCCCTCAGCTTTAACCCTTTGCTCACCATCCGCTAAAATGCTGCTTCCACTCTTGCGGGCAGCTTCCACCACTCTAGAAACGTCTGTTGAGGTCATTACTGGAAAGCCTGAAGGAGTTAGGGTTGCTGGTTCAGGAACTATGACGGGCCTGACAGTGACAGAGTACACGTGAATTAAGGTTATTTTTCCACCAAACTTTTTGGCAATTTGAATGGCGATTTCTAATGCTTTTAGGGAATGTTCAGAACCATCCAGTGGTACTAAGATTTTCTGGAACAAATTGTTAACCTCATATACAAAGATTATCCGTTATCCCTTTATAATTTACGGAAAAAGAGAAGAGATGGGGCTATTTAGGCTTTGGTTGTTTTCTCTTTAAGAGAAGCGCAGCTACGATTATTACAACAATTGCAATTATGGCTATTGTTGCTAGGAACCACCATTCCTGCCATAATGGCGTGAGGGGTTGTCCAAAGAGTGCCCATAGGCTTAGGTGGTTAATTGTTGCTTGTGCGTAATGCTCGGATGTGTTTATTTGTGTTTCCACTTCTACCCATTTGCTGGATGCGGCATCAAAATAGAATATTTTTAGGCTGTTTTCATCGAGTCCTAACGCGGATAATTGTTCTGGCGTATAGTAAATGCGTATTGTAGCATTAATGGAGGTTATATTTTCGCTTGATGAAATTTGCACGCAAGTCCCTAAAAGCTTGTATGTTCCCGGCAATGCAGCATCTGGTGCTGTGGCGTTTTTGATGTTTATTGTTGTGGATTGTGATATGCCGTTTATGATTAATATGCAGTTGGTTTCTTGTTTGGTGTCAATCGTGTATGGATTGTTTGGGGTAATCGCTGTTGGATTATATATGGTTTCAGCTTTTCCTTCCCAAATCTTGAAGATTAGGCTTTTGAGTTTGCTTATGCTTTGATTATTCCATACCATAGTGTTTTCGCTTAAGAACTCATTTGGTTCAGGCACTCCATCAGGATATGTTGGGTCAATGTGTAATGTAACTGTGTGGGTTCCGTTGCTTCCTCCTTGGACAATGAGTTTAAGTGTTTCATTTGATGTTGGAGGTTCTGGACCACCCCCTGGCAGATTGGATGTAACATTAAAGAAGTTTTCAAGCCTAAATGACGTAGAGTTTATGTAGTTAACGGGTGGTGCAAGCTTAACGCCTTCCATGCTCCATTGTTGAAAAGTGCTGTTCATGCTCATGTCCAGTTTTAGGTTTGTGATGTCTACGTCGGTGCCCTTTATGGTGTTTATCAACCATTCTGGTCCCGGCATTGTCGCATTTATTATATCTACATATACGTTTTTGGCATGGTTAACTTGTGCATTTAAGTCGCCCGACAAAGTGTAGTTTCCGTTATATGTAACTTGTCCGTCAGAGTAAGTGATTGTTTCTGTAGAGGAGTAAATTGATGCGTACGTCGTATTCAGCAGTGATTCAATATACGGTTGCAATTCAGGATACATGGCGGGTAAAAATTCAGCGGTTGCACCCAAATATTCTGTCAAATTCTGCGTAAAAGTCAAATGGAGAACAACGTTTTTGGCAGATTTGGAGTAAGACAGTGAAAATTCACCGTTTTCTATGCAGTAGATGGTGGCGTTGATGAACGAATATGGATTTGGTAGGCTTATGCCTTGGCTAGTGAGCATATTTGTTATAATTTGGATGAAGTCTCCTTCGGTGGCTTCGATGACAACAAAGAACCCGACATCCGCACAGTTATTGTCTATTGGCGTTATTATTGTGTTGAATGTTGTGCAAGTAAGCATGCCTCCAGTCATGTTATAAAGCGAATTTTCGCCAGTTCCCGGAATTGTTGTGTTTAGCATAAGTAGAAATTCGTTAAGTGTTGTTTCGTTTATTTGTGGAAACTCAATTGGCAGAGTGCAGTTATAATAAACTCTTACAGAATCGTCAATTATGACTTGAGTGAGGTTTCCTTCAAAATTCACATGGATGTCGCCGAGGGTTAAACCCGAAATCAAATGGATGGTCATTGTTCCATTGAATTCTTGATTTGCATAGTTTCCACTTATTGACAAGTCTGTAGAATTAAATGGAAAACTGTTGAAGTCAATTCCGCTAAATGAGTCGCATAGGGTTAGCGAAGCGTCAAGCGTAGTAGTTGTTATGTTATTTTCGCATTGCATATTTACTGTTGCGGTTGTTGCATTGAATGGAAAAGTTGTTGCTTGGTCTGGCGGAACTGTTAATTTAGCATTTAATAAAGCATTGTACTTATCAACGATTTTGCTAAATTGCGCATTCAATTCAATTGATGGGCTGTTGGTGGATGAACTTTCACCGGTTAAGTTGCCTCTGCCGGATATGTCAACTGTACCGTCTGGATAGACAATAAACTTTACTTCGGCATTTGTGCGTGTAGTGTCAGGCGTTGCATATGCTGGAATGTAGATGAATCCTAAAATCATCAGAATTATTAAACAAATTGCCCCGATTCTTTCTATGGAAATTTTAAAACCTTTCAATGTTTTTTCACCTTGCATACATTGTATAATGATGTCTTTAAATGCTTTATCAATATAAATGAATACTGCATCATTAGAGGAAGAGCCAAATGCACCTAACTGCCATTTGTCTAAGAAACTTAACCCACAGAAAACTTAGAGCTTCCCTCTGCATCTTTGGAGTAGCCATAGCAACCTGCTTCATAATCGCTGTTGGCGCCACAACTTCCAGATATGTGGAAATCATAACTGAAATGAATACGTTTTTCCGTGGAAAAATCGTGGTTGCCCCAAGGGGTGCCATAATAATTCAGGGGTTCCCAATTGGAGGAGGTCCTTTCCCCCAAGATACAATTTATAACATAAGCAAGATGAATGGCGTCGAAAAGGTTGTTCCGGTGATAGTTGATTTTGGATTTGAACTTGGCGGAAATCCGGCGATAATGCCCATTAACGTAACCATAGGCTTACCAGTTAAAGAAATGCTGCTAATATTAGGTTCTGCAACGCTAAAAGGAAAAATGCCCAACTCTACCAGCGAAGTTGTTGTTGGCTGTTCAATAGCCGACCAGTATGGCATCTCTGTTGGTTCAAAGATAAATATAAAAGGAAAGGAATTTCATGTCTGCGGAATCCTCGAAGGTCCTTCTGCCATTCTCGTACGTTCGATAATTATGAGTTTAGAAGAAGCCCAAGATGTGTTAAGATATCCCATGATGATAAATATGGCTGTTGTGTATTCCGAGGAGGGCGCTGTACAAGATGAAATTGCAAGTGAAATTGAAAACAAAATAAGCTATGTTATGGCTTTAACTGATGAGGAGCGGAACATTCTAACAAAGCCCATTATTGATTTTGTAGAAAGTTGGAAAATTGTGGTTCAAGTGGTTCTCTTGTCTTTAAGCATGGTTTTAACTGCCGTTGTTGGAATTATGAGTGTTTCAGAAAGAAGGAGGGATTTTGCAACTTTGGATGCTATAGGCGCAGGTTCCAGCCATATTTTTCGAATAATACTCTTGGAAAATTCTTTAATTGGTTTTGTAGGAAGCATTTTAGGAATAGTTTTTGGCATAGTGGTTGCTGCTTTTTTGGCAAGTTTTTACACGGCAATCCCGATTGGTCAGTTCCTCTCAAGCATATTTGTCATTGTCCAGCCATTGTATATGGTTGAAGTGATGGTGCTGGTAATTGCCTCATGCTGTGTTGGAGGCGTAATTCCAGCAATAAACGCTTCAAAAATTCGAATTTCCGAAATCTTGAAGGCTGAATACTGATGAAAATCAAAACTGTGGACTTAACAAGGACATACAATTTGGGCTTATTGGAAATAATTGCAATTAATAAAATCAGCTTTGAAATTGGCGAAAAACAGTTCGTCACAATAGTTGGACCCACAGGTTCTGGAAAAAC
>JAVZJY010000033.1:0-13740 GCA_038872535.1 Bathyarchaeia archaeon
CCATGTGATTGCTTTTTCGTCTGGTTCAAGTTGTATTGGTGTGGATATGTTGTCGCTTGGTGGGACATTGTTGAATGTTAAATCCCATTTTGCTGTGTCGAATGGGTAATAGTAGTATGTTGTTGCTGTGAAGATTGGTTCAGACACGTTGAATGTTATCGCTGTTTCTGTTAGGTATATGGGCATTGTTCCGTTGTTTTTTACGATTAGTCCTATTTTTATTGTCCATTCTTGTCCGGTGACGTTTTCGCAGTTTGCTATTAGTGTGGTGTTGTCCTCTGTGACGTAGTAATAGATTGGGTGTGTGTCGTTGAAGTCGCCTGTTGGTGTTAGCAGTTTGTCTGATGTTATGATTAGTTGGGCTTTGGCTGTTGTTATTGTTCCTTGGATGTGTATGGTTTCCATCCAGTGCGAGTAGCTGTAGCCTGTTATTGCTAGGGCTAATAGTAGTGTTAGGAAGGTTATGCTTACGGTTTTGTTGGTTAGCATATTTCTATATCTTCTCATTTTATCATCCTCCTAGGTTGTTGAATCCGTCGCACATGTTCTTCCAGTATTCGTACTTGTTTGTTTGGTTGTTTAGTAGGGCGTTTTCTGAGCCTTGGATTATTTCCCAGGCGGTCATGCCTTTGTATTTGTAGCCTTCTGTCCATCCTGCTACGTAGTTTAGCCATAAAGCCAATAGTTGGGCTTTGAGTTTTGCTTCCATGTTGTACCATGGTGGGCTGAGGATTTTTGAGGCGTTTTGGAATTTTTGGGTGCGTGTGCCTGTGAATTCGTAGATTGGTGATTGAGTGCTAATTTGGTTTAGGTATTGTTCGAGGGTTTCTGCTGGTACTTGTGGTTTGCCGCCTTTGCATAGGGCTTTGTCGAATTGTTCTTTCCAGAAGCCTATTGTGCGTGGGTAGCCTTCTTGGCATTTTAAGCCTATTTTTATTTGGAAAGTGTATGTCCAGTTTTGTTTTGCTGGTTGGAGTATGTGGACTGTTGTTAGTCCGTTTATTTTTTCGCATGGTTGGAGCCATGTGCAGGTGTGGTTTGTTGTTGTTATTTCGAGGGCTTCTGGGTTGGGGTTCGTTATTGTTAGGCTGTCGAAGTGGATTGGTCTGCAGCCTGTGTTTTTGATTGTGTAGTTTATGTATGCCATATAGCATGGGTAGGCGTTTGTTATGTAGGCTTTTATTGTGTCGCTTGTGCAGCCTATTATGTTGGCGGTTATGTTTGCTACGTCTTTTTCTATTTCGTTGTCCCATGTTTTTACGCTTATGAATTTGACGTCGCAGTTGCAGTAGCAGTTTATGTTTATTCCGCCGTTTGTGCATGCGTAGCTGTAGCCTATTGCTGTTAATGTGATTATTATTAGGGCTAGCGTTATTAGCAATTTTTTCATGTTTTTTCCTCCTTTTTTTGTTGTTTATATGTGAGTAGTAAGTATGAGTATGCGGTTAGGGTGAGGGCTGTGGTTATGTATACTCCGTTTTTTAGGGCTAATGTGGCGCCTTCTGTTATGGTGTTTGGAAGGGTTGTGGTTATGAATGTGTAGGCGTTTGCGAAGAATTCTTTTAGGTATATGCTAACCCATCCCAGTTTTGGTATTGTTAGAAGGACTTTGCCCATTATTTGGCGTTCGTTTATTGGGTCATCTGGCGCATTGTTAGCGTCGCCTTGGGTTACGAACCATAGGGTTCCGCCTGATGTGTATTTGTCTATGACGCGGTGGATGATTGGGGCTTCTGCGGTTGTTTGGTATTGGATTATGTCGCCTATTTTTATTGTGGCTGGTGGTGTTGCTATTACTATTGCGATGTCGCCTGGATTAAGTGTTGGCGTCATGCTTCCGCTTGCGATTATTGTTGGCGTAAAGCCCAGTAAGCCTGTTGTTGACCATACGGCGACTACGCCTATTAGGGCTATGGCTGTCCAGTATATTGTTTGGTTTTTTGCTTTTTTGGTTATGCGTATGCGTTGTATTTGGCGGCGTTCTTTGGCGGTTGTGGGTAGTGGTTTTACTGTGGTGTCTAGGATTATGAAGCCTATTGTTGTGGCTGTTACTGTTAGTATTGATTGGGTTTGCCATTGGATGTTGGGTAGTATGGGGCTGAACCATGTGAAGAAGGCTGGAACCGCCATATACGTTAGGTTTGCTGGTAAGGCGCCTAAGTAGGCGAAGTATGTGGCTAATAGACTTGTGGCGAGTGTTGGGATTAGTGTGCGGATTAGGAATTCAGTTATGGCGAGTGGTGTTGTTAAGTCTAGGTAGTTGGGTATTGTTGGTGTTAAAAGCGTGTAGAATAGGCTTATGAGCAATATTGTCATTGTTGGTTTGTGTTTGCTTATGGTTTGGGCGAGGTAAGCCCGTGAGATTTCGGTTGCCAAGAAAGGCGTTAACAAGAATGGGAAGTATATGGCTAATGCGGTGGGAGTCCATGTGAGGGCGTTTTTGCCGAAGCCCATGAAGAACGCCATAAAAACTGAAAGGAAAATTTGGAAAACTGCAATTATTGAGGCAAGTTGGATTAGGGTTTTATCTGTTTTTAGAATGTTGGTTTGAGAATGTTTAGCCATAAACAATGTTGCGGGTATTATGGTTGCCCATAAAATGGCGTCTACAATAAAAATCATTTCACCTCTAAAGGTGAAGGGAACAATTAGATTTGTGAGTAGGTAAACGGTTAAGATTAGAACGGAAATTACGAATATGTACTTCATTTTTCCTATTCCATGTATCGTATAAAATACTAAAAAAGGGAATGAAGATTGACGGTATTGAATTTTTATGGCGGCGGTACGTATTCGTTCCACTGGACTAGTTGTATCTTGAAAGTAAAGTAGTATGTTGACCCTGGTGTAGCTGTTTGGAGTACGTGGATGTCCATGCTTGTTTCTTTGCTCTGTCCTGGCTCTACTTGCTCTCCTATTGAGTCTGTGATGTAGAATTCTATGTCTGGTTTTCCGTCTCCGTCAAGGTCTACTTTTACCCATGTGTTCTCAGGCACTATTGTGCTATCCACAGTATAGCCTTGAATCTTCCAAGCTACATTTCCAGTGTTCTTTATAGTGATGCTGAAGTGAACGTTGTAGGATGGATAACCATGGTTTATGGTTACATAGCATATTTCTTGGTCCTTTGCGTCGATGGTGCATATTGTTTCTCCGACATCCTTTGGTGGATATGTTGCCCCTTCAGGGCGAGGGTCAAGTGTGCCCGGCGGGTCGTTGCTGAACCAATAGGTTACTATTCCATCCAACTTGCCTGTGTTTACTGTGCCGTGTATGTGTAGGTTTTTGTCCCATAGGGCGTAACCTATTCCTGTTATCATTAGCGCGATTAGTAGGATGCTAAATGTTGCTGTTAGTTTTGTTTTCATTTATGATTCCTCCTAAAGCGTTAGAGAGCGTCTATGACACTGGATATTCATTCCATTGAACAACATGAATTGTCACACTGAAAGTGTATTCAGTGTTTTGGGCTGCATCGTTGGTGAGGTGTACTTCTAAATCAGCTGCAATAGACTTGCCAGCATCCACTTGTGTTCCAACAAGGTTTGAGGGCGTGACAGTTACTGTTCCTGGGAAGCCTTGAGGGCTAACAGATACATCGTTAACTACCCATGGGGTTGTGCCTGTATTCGTTATGTTATAGTTTATGTGAATCGTTATACATGGATACAACCCATCAATCGTGACTAAAAGAGTTTCAGGGTCATTTTCGGCAGTATTCACTGTTACAGTTATCCCAGTCAACTTCTCTTGAGGTACAGACTGGCTATCATTGTATGTGGCTGTCCAAGTGAATGGTCCTTCAAATATTGCATCTAAAGTGCCAGTATGAACCGTACCATCTATGTATATATATTTGCTCCACAAAGCATAGCTAACTCCAGCAAGCATAAGAGCAATCAGTAAAACAGCAGAAATTCCAACCATCTTATTCTTCATTTTTTTATCACTCTCCTTTTCTCCTCTTTTGGGTTATCTTTAACGTGCCCCACACTCGGCACGGGCTAAGCCACGGCCTAACCATTACAGTACAACTAGCCGGCTAAACTGCCTAACCAAACAATATGTCTAACAACAACCACATATAAACACCCATGGAACAATAATCTAGACCAAAAAACCAGAACAAAAACCCACACAACACAAAACATAAAACACCCGAAACACTAAAAAACCCCCAAAACAAATCCAAAACTAGCCGAGGTAGCTCAGCCTGGGAGAGCGCCCGGCTGAAGACCGGGTTGTCGCCGGTTCAAACCCGGCCCTCGGCACTTTTTGACAAACTCTCAACATAGGCCATTTCCAGTCAAAGAGATTGGCACCGCATTTCACTATTGACTACACTCGATGACCCTCATCTTTGCTAAACGCTCAACCTCCATCCGCATGCTCTTAACCAACTGATTCAGCGAAATTTACATACAAATTTACTGGATCAATGTTTGATATATTTCGAGTGTTTGCTCTGCGGTTTTTCTCCATGTAAAGTATTGCAAGACTCTTTTCCGTCCGTTTTCCCCCCATGTCTTGGCTCTTTGCATATCTTTGAGGGCTTCTTTTATTCCCCATGCAATGTCAGCTGGGTCTTCGCCGTTGACATGAATACCGTTTTGGTCTAGACCTAATGGAACTACTTGTTCTCTGAAGCCCACTACTCCATGAGCGCCGACGACTACGGGCTTCGCCATTGCCATTGCTTCTAAGCTTACTATGCCGAATGGCTCGTATACTGACGGAAAGACACACACATCTGCAGCGGCATAATGTAGAATTCGTTCTTCTTCCGGCACAAAATCAAAACGACAAATAACGTTATCTTTTATTCCAAGTCTAGCAGCTGTTTCCGCTATGTCCCCTTCTTCTTCGCCTTTGCCTAAAATCACAAGTTTCGTCTGCGGATAATCCCTCAAAACTGTGGGCATTGCCTGTAGTAGATTCTTAACACCCTTTACCCAAGTTAATCTTCCAAGGAAAAGAAGCACTTTCCAACCGTTTGAAATGTCATACTTCTCTCGAATCTTCTTAACATCTTCAGGTTTACAGTTTTGTGGATTATAGCGTATAGGGTCCACACCATTCCATACAACGCTTATTTTTTGCTGAGGCCAACCATGACGCGTCAAATCGTCCTTCATTGCATGGCTAACTGTTATTATCCTATCCGCCGCCTGCGCAGTCGCCGACTCGAGATGTGAAACAACCTCTGAGCCTTGTCCACCGCTTCGTCCCCATTCTGTGCTATGGACGTGGAAAACAACTGGGATTTTAGTTTCATTTTTAATTATTAAACCAGCTATGCTACTTAACCAGTCATGCACACAGACAACATCAAATTTATACCCTTCTTTCCTGATTAATCCATTAATAAATTTGGTTGCGCTGAGAACATTGTAAATGAAGATGTCGTTAAAGAAGCGAATGTTCGTTCCCCATCTCCGCAAGTCCTCCGTAACAAACATTGGAAAAACGTTGCTTGCATCTGCAATTAGAGGCCGATGAACTTCAACTCCTTTAAAAATCTCCCGTGTATTCAAATCTCCAGGATTAAGCGTAAAAACCGTGACATCGTGACCTAACTCAACGAACTCATGAGTTATATATTCTGCATATGTTCCTAAACCGCCTACAAGCTTAGGCGGGTATTCCCAAACAAAGAACCCTATTCGCATCTTACTCTCCCACTTTAAGTTTATAATGCAATTAGGTTTGTATTAAAGGATGCTCATACCTTCACCTTTAGTTATAGTGCAGTAAAAAACTTGAATATTGAACCTCTCAGAAAAGGTTGGGGCATAATGAATCTACACTTTACGTTTAAGGAAAAGGTTTTGCTCCGAGTTTTAAAAAGATGAAAGTTGGTTGCTTATTCGACCGTCTGGGACAGAACCACTTATTCGAATATATGGAGAATCAACTAACAACGAGAAATTGCAAGCCATATTAAAAGAAGGAAGGAGACTTATTGTCAAAGTGTTAAGTGAACAATCGTAGCATAGTTTTTCAAGGGCACCATCTGAAATTATTGACTATTTCTTTATTATCTCAATTTCAGCGTAAACGAATATTCCTTTGTGTTTCCTTTCAAATTCCTTCAGTAGCTCAGTAATATTTCTCTCTAACTCGTCTAAATCGTGTTTTGGCAAGAATTCAACTTTAGTTAACGAGACATCTGGCATAACAATCACTTCCTTAACTGATAGACGTCTATAGTAGTTAAAACTTGCCAATTAATAAGTTCATCAAGCATTAGCTGCATGTTTAAAGCACGCTCCGCATTTTACGTTCCTAAATGGCAAGTAATAGAACTCCAATGAAGATTAGAGTTCCGGCTAACGCTGTCTTAAGTGTTATTTTTTCGCCTAGAAGCAATGCAGATAACACCAGCACGAACAGTAGGCTTGCTCTGTCTACTGGCGCAACTTTTGAGGCGTCAGCCATTTTTAGGGCGGCAAAGTACAGCAGCCATGATATTGCGCCAGCCACTCCTGAAAGCACTATGAAAATCATGTCCTTGCTGGTTAACTGTGTCAATTGGGGACCTTTGCCCATGGCCACTACGAAGCCAACTATGAAAACGGTCATAATGATGGCTCTCACGGCAGTAGCAACGTTAGAATCAACTCCTTGCAGCCCAACCTTCGCAAAAACTGCAACAAGCGCCGCAAAAAACGCATCCAAAACAGCCAAAACAAACCAATCCACCATTAACCACCTAAATCCTAAATTGCGGTCACAGTATATTATTCTTATCCAAGGTTTACGGAGAAAGCAGCAAACCTTTACTGTAGCACATGCAAATTAAAATAAAGAAGAGGTTTTAATATGAAATTCAGAAAGCGATATTCTGTTCAGCTAATTGACTCCGAAGAGAAAGACGAACTCTATCAACAGTATGAAGACAGATTTTTATATACGGCAAAAGCGGGAATATATGGTTGTTGTATAAAACTACTTACTGAAGTTGAGTATGTTAAAGATCGATGGGAAGATAACTTCTACACAATGAGCGAAGATGTAAGGTCTCACGGAAGATTAATAGTTATCGAGGAGCCTGAGCAACAGATGACAGTAAAATATGATCCCTATACTAAAACAGCTTTTTTGGTAAATGTTGACTATTATGGATGGATAAAAAGCATAGCCTTGGCTGTTGCTGGAGACGTTCTAGAAGATGAGCATAGGATTTATTCTGTTCATGGCGCGGCTATAGACATCGGAGGTCATGGTATATCGTTAATAGCGCCTTCCGGAACAGGTAAAACAACACATTCTTGGGGATTGCTGCGCCTCAAGAATGCAAGGCTTGTTTCTGACGATTGGTATTTTGTCAGATTGTCCAGCAGAGAACCCCTCGCGTTTGGTTCAGAAAAGAATTGTTACATCGAGGCGGATATTGGAAAAATATGGAACGAGTATGAACAGCTTGTAGATAAGGCCCACTTTGATAAAGAAGGTAGGGCAGTAGTGAACGTCAGATGGATCGTTGGAAGCGGAGGCGTCATACCCCTAACTACAATGAGGGATATAGTTCTCCTAAAAAGAGACCCAACAGACAGCAAGATAGTCACCAATTTGAGTATGGACGAGGCATTGCAATATGTGACTAAAAACGACTTTTGTAACCCACATCAACTTGTGAAGGACAGGCGAAAACTTGAGTTACGAAAGGATTTTTTCCGCAGATACTTTGAGCAAGCGAACGTTTATTTGGTCAATACCATTGCTTCTCCACAAGAGACTCAACAGAAAATTAGGGAAATCCTAAATGTAAGCGATAGCCTCTAATGGTTAAGAAAATAGGGAGTATTTGCCTTGCCAGACCTTATTACCATCGGACATGTCTTGATGGATATTCGCATTTTTGTAGATGAATTCCCCAAAGCCGATGAAGAGGCAAAAACGGATAGACTGAGTTTAGGTGGCGGCGGCTCCGCTGCAAATGTAGCCGTAGGCGCTTCACGACTTGGCGTGAAATCCGGATTCATAGGATCTATTGGTTTTGACACATTCGGTCGAGTGCTTTTAGAAGAGCTTGAACATGAAAGCGTTGACGTAGCTCACGTTAAAGTTGATACAGCGACAAGCTCAGGGTTAACAGTAATCGCCATCAACAAGAAGGGGCAAGTAATTATGTTTGGATATACTGGTGCAAGCGACAAGCTACTTCCATCCGATTTAGATAAGGATTATATTTCATCCAGCGAGCATGTTCATATTACTGGACTTTCATTTGACATCGCTCTAGCCGCCGCGAAAATAGCAAAGGAAGCAAATGTTACAGTTTCCTTTGATCCTGGAAGACTCATGTCGAGAATGGGACTGAAAAGGCTGTTGCCCCTTCTACATCATGTTGACCAAATTCTTCTGAATCAAGAAGAAGCCCAAGAGCTCACAAGCGCAATTGAACTTGAAAAAGCAGCGAAGACTCTTATTGTATCTGGACCAAAAATAGTCATAATCAAAAGGGGTCCAAATGGCGTATTTGCAATGAATCACTCCAAAAGTTTTAGCGTTCCCGCTTATCCTGTGAAGGTTGTTGACACAACTGGAGCAGGCGACGCATTTTCGGCCGGGTTTATCACTGCCCAATTGGAGGGAAAAAGTCTGGAAGACTCTGTTGAGTTTGCTAATGCCACAGCTAATTTAAAGATAACAAGAGTTGGAGCCAGAGCCTTACCAAATCGAAAAGCTGTTGAACGATTTTTAAAGGAACATGCGAAAAATCTATGAGCTAGAAAAATGAAAGAACCTGAATAGATGGGATGGATTTGATTAAAAAAATTTTGGTGGCAATTGATGGTTCTGAACATGCGGACAAAGCGTTGGATTTTGCACTTGATCTGGCGGAAAAATATTCCGCAACTGTCACAATAATAAATGTTTTTCAAGCACCAATGGTTGGCTATTTAGGTGAACCCTTTGCCTATCCCATTGCATATGCGGATTTTATTAAAGAAGTGAAGGCCGCCCATGAAAAAATACTGTCTAAAGCTCTTAAAAGAGCTAAAGAACTAAAACCTAACTTGAAAATTTCAACCGTGCTGAAGGAAGGCCGCCCAGCAGATAGCATTGTTGAAACTGCCAAAGAAGGAAACTTTGACTTCATAATCATGGGGCATAGAGGATTAGGGAAAATTAAAGAGTTTTTCTTAGGAAGCGTCAGTGACCGAGTTGCAGACGAGGCACATTGTCCAGTGTTAATAGTGAAATAACTTTCGAGTTATAAAAGAGGTGGATAAAATTCTAAAACTGATTTACGTGGTTATTGATGGAATGGGCGACTTGCCCATTGAAGAATTAGGCAATAAAACCCCGCTTGAGGTCGCAGACACGCCTAACATGGACTTTCTTGCTGCGCATGGAAAAACGGGGTTAATGTACACCGTTAGGAAAGGCATAGCTCCAGAAAGCGACGTAGCTGTAATTTCAATTTTGGGATATGACCCTTTCAAGTATGGCACAGGCAGAGGGATCCTTGAAGCGGTTGGCGCTGGCATTGAAGTGAAAGATGGTAATCTTGCTCTAAGATGTAACTTTGCAACTTTAGGTGAAAAAGGTGAACTAATTGATAGGCGAGCGGGAAGAAACTTGACCACCGAAGAAGCCGCAGAGTTATGCAAAGCCGTTAATGGAAATGTGAAACTTGAATCTTATTCCGCTGATTTCGAGTTTAAAAATACAGTAGGTTACAGAGGAGTTTTAGTCATAAGAAGCCGTAAAAAACCTCTTTCAAGCAGAATAACAAATACCGATCCAGGCTACGCCAAAATAAAAGAGCTTGGAATAGCAGAAGCCAAAATTAGAATGTTCCCCAAAAAATGTGAGCCAATGGACAGTAGTGAAGGAGCAAAAATTTCCGCAGATCTCGTGAACGAATTTGTCAAAAAAAGCCATGAGGTCCTAGATAAACATGAGATTAACAGAAAACGCGAAAGTGAAGGCAAACTTAAGGCAAACATTATACTCACAAGAGATGCCGGGCATAAACTGCCAAAATTCTTCAACATTAATAAACACTATGGGGTACGTTTTGTTTCCTTAACCGATATGCCTGTTGAACGAGGAATTTCAAAATTGGCAGGCATGGATGCTGTAATTCTTCCACCCCCCTCATACGATCTTAAAAGCGACTGCGAACTTCGAATGGAAAAGCTAATTGATTGTCTTCCCTCTTATGATTGTTTTTACATACACATAAAAGGTCCAGACGAGCCTGGACATGACGGAAAATTCGAACTTAAAGCGCACCTTATATCTATAATCGATAAGCACTTTTTCGGAAAACTTTTGCAAAAAATAAAATTGGAAGACCATATAATTTGCGTTACTGCAGATCATTCGACACCTTGCAAACTTAAAGCTCACAGCGATGATCCAGTTCCACTTCTAATATCAGGTGATAAGATTAGGGGTGATAATGTTTCAAAATTCTCCGAAAAAGAATGTAAAAACGGAAGGTTAGGTATTTTGGAGCGGGGCACTAAACTATTACCGATGCTTATTGATTTGCTGAAGAAAGCGGAAAAGTAGAACATGCCAATTTTTGTTTATATCATTTCTTTTTCTTTAACTTGATACTTGTTCTTTTGTGCCCAAATTTTGATTTCGTCCAGAATTAACCAGAAGTCCTCTACGGTCTCTACAAGTTTCCATTTTTTGTGTTCTTCAGCTATGAAATCTATTTTTTCTACATCCCTAATTTTTTCCTCCTTCAAATGCGCATCATGTTCAACTGAGAAAATATCGTACAAAATTTCGCGTGCATCATCGTCTACAACAAATTTGGCTGTAATGGATTTATCTGGGCTTTCAAGCCAAAATTCAAAATCGGATATTTTTCGCAGTTTTATCTCAATTTTTTCTTTCTTCAAGAACTTTAGTAACTCTAAAATAAGATTGGTTTCCATTTTGATATTCCGTCCAATAGACCACAATAGCGTTTTACTGTTCGGCTGTGGCGATTTATTAATTTTTAGAAAGGCTAAAAAGTAGTCGCATATTAATATTGTCTTATGAAATATTCATTTAAAATTGGTTCTGTGTGGGGAATTCCGGTCGAGCTTCACATAACTTTTATATTGTTGTTGATTATCGTTGCGTTCTTCTCAGCCTATTATTTTCTTCTAATTGTCTGCTTATTTTTCTTCGTGACCATCCATGAATTAAGCCATTCTGTAGTTGCAAAGCATTACCACATAAAAGTTCGCAAAATTGTTCTCTATCCCATAGGCGGTGTTTCAGAGATAGAGGAAATTCCTGAAAAACCTGGAATTGAGTGGAGAATGGCTGCAGCAGGCCCGCTAGTTAGTTTTGCAATAGGATTATTTTTACTGGTCATAGACCAGTTAATACCAATCAAACTGCCATTTGCAGAAGCTCTCCCATTTGTCGCAACAGCTCGAAGTTTAATTTATGATTTAGCCATCTTGAACTTGATTCTCGGCGGCTTCAATTTGATTCCAGCTTTCCCCATGGATGGCGGCAGAATTTTAAGAGCCTTTTTAGCTGAAAAGATGAAGTTTTCTGATGCGACAAAATACGCCGCGTTCATTGGCAAGATTCTGGGCATATTGATGGCGCTTTTTGGAATTTGGTATAATCTTTGGCTTGTTATAATAGGCATATTCATTTATATCGGCGCAACTGAGGAAACAGAATCAACAATTGTATCGACAACTATTGCGCGAGTTCGAGTCAAAGATGTTATGTACTCTGAAGTGGCTTCCGTTAAACCTGAAACCACTCTCTCAGAGGCTTTAGAAGTTATGTTTAAAGCACGGTACCATGATGTTTTGGTTGAAAAAGACGGCGTCTTCCAAGGAATTGTCACATGGAACGAAATCATGAAGGTCAAGCAAGAGCAAAGAAACCAGCTACGGGTGGAACAGTTACCGATGAAGCAAATCTCGGTTTTTTCTGACGAATCAATACTTGAAGCCTATAAAGTAATGCTTCGCGAAAAAATCGACCTAGTGCCAGTGG
Source organism: Bathyarchaeia archaeon (assembly GCA_038872535.1). Lineage (GTDB taxonomy): Archaea > Thermoproteota > Bathyarchaeia > Bathyarchaeales > Bathycorpusculaceae > JASEJA01. Next base: position 11,983 of record JAVZJY010000033.1, read on the forward strand.
TTGAAAGAGAAACACCCGGCAAGGTTATAGGTGTGGTAACAAGTGAAGGTGTAGCATATGCCTACGAAAAAGCCAAGGCTCTTCGCTAAAACACAAAAAGTGCAGGGTATTACAAATTCCAATCAAGGAAAGGATTTGTCAAAGGTGAGCAAAGTACCACGGAGCCTGTTCTTCACGCGTTTTCTTAATTGCTAAAAAGTCTTCCTTAAGCTTTGGAGTGATGAGAACAGATTCTCCCTTCTGCAAATGGCGCATCAAATCCTGAAAGTTGATTTTCCTGACTTCTACTTGATGAATACTTTTATCTCCGTTTAGAAACAGTAGTTTAAATCCTCCCACAGAATTTGTTTCCATCGCCAATTTTTCTGAAAATTCCATCTCCTCTTCTTCCAATTTTAATGCTAATGCCTTTTTCATCATTCACACCACAACTTGTTGTGGTGCGTTGAAGTCTCATAAATGTATGTCAGTCATACGACAATCTTACAAATGTATATTGCGCATCCATTTTATCGCGAAATCCTTAATTTTGCTGAAGTCGACAACAACTATTTGGGGGAGAAAGGAGAGTGAAAAACTGTTTTTCTGTCGGCTTCAGCGATTTTTAAACGTTGACTCTTTCTGATTTAAATGTATGTCAGTCATTAGACAACATGACAAGACTTGTTTTGTCTTCGTGCAATGCGAGTTATATCAACTGACGCCCTTTTTTATCTGTTCCATTTTTAACTTTGCAGGAGTAGAACTGCTCCAAACTTTCTCAAAGAAATCCCTCATGATATTAATGTGGCTTAAATCATTGGTCCACAGTTTATGCCTTAATTCTTCGTTGTTTAAAGTTTCGCTGAAATGCACTGCTGAGCCTATGATGAGTTCTTTGTCATCAACAATAGTTATAGTGGATGTTACATTTGAGGCATGTCTTATTTCACAAAATTTGTCCAATTTAATGAGGTCATCAACATTTTTTTCATCCACTTCAGTTATTATTCTAACCTTGACATTTCTTCTCGCGCATCGACGAAGCATATCATCTCTGCCGTAAATGACGGCAACCTTAATTTCTAGTTTTGGGGCCATCCAAAGCACCTCGTTTTTCGCTTTTTGCAGCATCTCCTGAATTTTTTCGTTTACCAAATGCTGCCCAGAAATTAGAATGTAATGTACTGGCTCAAACAGCGTCAATCCAGCAGACTTGCCCTCTAACTTTTTCAATTCATTTTCTAGTGCGCTCTTTTCTCGGCGGAGTTCAGAAATTTTATTAGCAAGAATTTCTTGTTGGTAATTAATTAATTCAGAGAGTGCTTCTTCAGGATTAATCGCAAGGAATTTGGTGGGTTTGCTAACAATTACTTCTACTATGCCTAATTTTTCGAGGCGGGGCAACACGCGATAAGTTTCTTGGCGTGGAACATTAGACAACTTGGCTATTGCACTGGCACTCGCTTGTTTAAGTTGCAATAATGCAAGATAGATCTTTGCTTCGTTTTTACTTAAACCGAAAAGCATTAGTCTTTTTATAAGATCCTCTGAAATTGGCATAAACATAGAGTGACACCTTGTCAGCTGACTTGCTATACGTAAATAGTTCTTAAGTTTTTTGCAGCTCTTGAATCTGGGAAAATGCAAAAATTTTCAGTAACCTTATATGTAAAGATCGCTTGAATTGTACGCTGGCTGAAATAATTGGGAATAGTTGAATTTGCGTTAATAGCCGTTACATCCATCGTTGCCATAATGGAACCGTTCAGCACTATA
>JAVZJY010000034.1:0-13320 GCA_038872535.1 Bathyarchaeia archaeon
AAAGTAAAAGACTCGGTTTAACTTCACATCCACACTATACGGTTCTTTTCTTCACAATAGCATAACAAGATTTACACAAATAATAATCCACAACAGACTTCAACTCGCCAGACTCACGATCCAAAACTTCCTTATAAACGGGAACAGCCTCACCCTCAGAAAGCTCTCTACCACACATAAAACAAACCCTCCTCTTCACCATTTTTACCACATCCCTCAGCACAAACCCATTTAAAATTTTAGAAGAATCACCAACTAATAAAACCTACTAATTGCCTTCTACATCTCGTTTAAAAATCCAACGGACAACATTTTTCAAAACAAACCTTAATGTTCTGTTAGCGATGATTAAAAGAATGTTTATGTAGCTGATGCTGACAAGTTTAATTTTTTGTTTGCAGTATGGACATTGTTCTGATGCTATGGGTATTTCTTTTCCACATCTTATGCATTTTTTAAAGAAGCTTTTGGGTGTTACTTTGATTTTTTCAGCTTCAGCTTGGACTATTTCAGGTATTTTTTATTGTCTGGCAGTTTCTCTTTATATATTCTATTGTTTAAATCTAATTCTTACACGACTCTGTGCTTCGTCATAGTCTTAAAGGGATAAATTATTGAACCTAAGGTTTAGCCTTCATCTAATTAATGTGCTCCAGAAAATAAGGCTAACGTGAAGTAGAAAATTAATATTCCGGTTATTAAGCTTAGCATTAAAGAGCTTGTGAAAAACGTCCAAGCTTACCGAATCTCAGATATATAGCTCTTCTTTTGAAGGTGTAATAAAAAACCGTGACACTGCTGGTTACTGCCCACAAAGATGAATGAAGTAATGCCTACTTCAAGCGTTTTAATGAACAATATTGGCAATAATAGGATGGCTATATCTGTTAGTATACCTCACCCTTTATGGCGACCTCCCTACCTGTATATGCCCGTAAGTTTTCTACCAGAATATTGCCCCCTTTAAACACAATCCAATAGCCTTTTGGACCCCAGTTGGGGAAACCAAGATATACGATTCGGTTGCCTATTCTTGCGTTAAAACTGCTTATGTCCGCGTATTTAAAGTGAAACTTGGATAATGGCAGTTGAACAGTAATTCCATCACTTGTAAGTTCTATTCTTGTAAATGCTATACTAAGAGCGAAGAGACACCAGAGGACAAGCCAAGGCACAGCAACTGTCACATAAAAGTCTGCAAATTTTAGTATAGTCCATATAATGGGTCCAATTATAAGAGACAGCAAACCAAATATCAGGAGATGTAGTGAATATACCGCCCACACCCGCGATTTCACCATTGAACCCGTCGTAATTTAAATCCTCCAATTAACCATCAGAAGCAAAAATACACCAAAGAAAACAGTAGGCAGCCACCTGGGCCTAAACAAATTCCACATGCACCACAGAAAGAAACCCAACATCTGGCTACACATGCCCAGTAATCATCAAACTGCGAAATTATTAAAGATTTTCCTATTGCACGCAAAAACATATTTCTACGCCTTATGTTTTAATGTTTATAAAAAGTTTTAAAGTATTAACCAAGCAGAGATCCCAAATAATGTGATCTCTCATGCTTTTGGCATGCTTTGATAATGTAAAAATTGTCGGAAGCCAAATCAGAACAATCCGAGGCCAGGGGCATGCTACGAGTCTCTCTTTTCTCGCGGGAGTATGCCTGCAGCTTGGGCTATTTCAAGGACGCGGCGCTCTGCACAAGTTAGTTGGGAGATCTCCTCGTCTTTTAGTGGAAACTTGCTAAGTAGTTTATTTAATGTTTCACGATGGATAGCATATGTCCTTCCTTCAACATGCACTATTTCTGCAAAATCTTTAATCATTAATAAAATGTCCTTCTCTTTTACCCATGGAATCCTTTTGGCTCTTGCAATATCCTCAGTTTCATCTATTACCCCCTCTTCTACTAATCTCTCTTTAAATTGTTCCATCATCCTAATTTGGGCCTCTCTTATGCGTTTATATCCAGACTTTCGTCCATAAAGGGCGTAACATATGGAGCCAAGAGAAAGCCCTGCAAACACAGCAACAAATAATCCAAAACTAAACCCTTTGTACATTGTAAATATCAACGCAACTATTGCCGAAAATAAAACATCAAAGATCACAAAATTTCTCAACCTCATAGTCTCCTCTCTAATATATCGTGTTGATTCACTCACTTTTCTTAAACGTTTTTCTTAAATGTTGCTGCACATATAACTGCTACCTGCGCTGCAACCGTTATTACGCCAACTTTCTGTAGCACCAGAAATTCCAAGGCCCGCCGCATATTATTGCACATATCGATGGAGCCAACATTGCCGCAACAGTATCACAAGCCCATCCCACAAAGTACATACAAATCCAATCAACAATTAATGTGCAAAGCCAAAACTCAAATGAGCCAGGCGCAAAATCCGTTATTACTGCTGAGCTTTGAAGTATCATTAGATTGTATTCTTGCAGTTGTTTTTTAACTAGTTTAGATAAATACTTGGCTTCTTCTCGCATTGTGTAGTAGCCTCCTGCAAGTTGCATCAGCGTTTCGTTTCCGCTCTTCTCGTAGATTTTACCTACCTTTTTGGGCAAATCTTACGTTATGTAGTCTGGGTTAAAAAGAATCTTGCACCAAAAGTCAGAGGAATAATTGTAACTCATTCAAGCGATTCAAACCTTGAATGGGCGATCGAAGCAATAAGAGATTTAGTCAAGCTGAAATTCTATAAAGTGAAATTTGAGCTCTCGGATGCTTCATGAAAACCAGCTAATACCTTACTGTTTTTCTTCTTCTGTTTGCCTCGTTACGTATCTTTGGTTATATTCAATTCTATTAAGCGTCTGACCAATTTTTGCTAATTCATCTTTAATATTTTCGATGAGTCTTGGGACATCTTTTTCTGCAAGTTGTTGAAGTTGCCTGGCTTGTTTAAATAAACTCCATAGTATCAATGGAATCCTTTATCTCAAAGATCTGACCAAAAATATCTCTATATTTTCCCTCGACTAATATTTGAGCAGATGATTCGCATACTTTGTCTATATTTCCTTCCGGCAGAAAAATACGAATGGATTCGCTAGGCGACATTATTGATTGGTTCCAAAGTCTTTTCTCGTTTGAGGGTAGAAAGGTTATTTGAGCATCTATGTTTACAGCAGGTCCTCTGCCAAAATTAGTTAACTTTAAAACCAAAAAGACAGCCCCTAACCAACTTAATTTGGCCCAAACATAAGGGAGAAATTCAGCCTTTCGTGCTTTTTCCATTTCGTATATTGTTTGTCTCACCTGCCATGCGTAATAAGCATTTATTGCAACCAATATTGTAGTAACAAAGACGCTTGCCCACAAGGGGTCTTTAACAATGACTGAAATGAACTCGTATATTTGAGGGTAATAGTAGCTTGAAATCACGAGTGCAACAATAAAAGAATACTACAATTAATACCTCTATCAAGAGCTTCATACCTACTATCTCTATTTCTTAATTCATGAATTACAAAGGAAAAGACGTTTTCTATTAGGAGACACTAACGGAACTTTCTTTAGAGCGTATACGCCATGTAGCGGAGTCTTCCATTTCTCGCGTTTGTATTTTCCCATTCATTTTGGTCCGTAGACGAGGCTGATGTATATGCAATGACATAAATGTAAACTATTCTTGTATTGTCTTGTGGGTTTACGTCTTCTAGAATAGGGCTTGTATAGGCTTTTATTTCATATCGACCCGTAGCATTAGGAATCCAAGTAAAGTTAAGAGTAATTAACTGACCCGGTGGCAATATTATGGTTTGTTTTCCTATTAAGGGGTCAAAGACTCTAGTATAATTGACGTATACATCAAATGTTTCTGTTAGTGTTCCTCTGTTTTCTACAGTGACGGAGATTTCGATGGTCTCGTTTACCTTAGGGTATTTATTGGAAAAAGTTATATTCGTTAATGCGATATCATGAATAAGTGACGGAATGAATGCTGCATATAAATTGTAGTTTGTGTGCATTGTTATACTTAAGGGGTTTTGGCTTCCAATATTTTCGTTGTTGAGTTCCCAGTGGTCGAAAACGTAACCTTCCTGCGGGATTGCTGTTATGGTGACTTCTGTGCCCGCCCAATATGTATAGGTTCCAGGCGTCGGGTTTGTGGAACCTCCTTGGCTTGTTGTGATTGTTAATGTATATTTTGTATCGTAGTATGCTGTGTAAGTCCCCCCTGTTTTAACTGTTATCGTAGTGCTTGTCTCGCCTGTGTTCCATTGTCGGAATTGGTGTCCATTGGCGTCGTTTTCTGGAACTGTGAAGGTGTGGGTTCCAGTAAGTTCTGTGAAAGTGTGTGGGGTTGTGTGTCCTGTTGGTGATCCATCCATCGTTATGCCTACGTTGATATTAGTTTGCTCAACGTTGCAGTAGGCTTTTATTGTTACGTCATAAGTGGGAATGGTTGAAATGTTTATTTGTTTGATCGCTGTGTCATTAACGTTATTACTGTTTGTTATGATCAAGGTCACCCAATAAACGCTTGGATAGGTGTAAACATGTGTGGTTACGGGATCTGATTCTGTTGTATTTGTAAAGTCGCCGAAATCCCAAAAATATCTGATTATATTAGTATTCGGGGAAATGCTGGGAGTAGCATTAAATATGACAACTTGGCCAACTTGCGGACTTGTTGGCTCATAATAGAAGGTGGCAGTCAGCGGAAAATTTGGAACCGCGGGTGGTGATTCCCAAGGGCCTGTTGTTAATCCTATATAGAGATCTTTAGAAACTTGAGATTGGCCGACCACGCCAAAATCAAGCATGACGCCGATGCCTGTATCCTCATTTGTAATTGTGTAGCCTGTGCCCCACCAGGCGTAGAGCGCGTCGTACCAATATCCGGCGTAGAAGCTGCTAACACTTGGCCAAGTCATTAATATTCCATATCCTGAGCCTTGCGTGTCTAAAATTAATCCGTTTATTCCATTTAGCCATCCAGCTGTTTCAACATGGGTGCCTGAGCATGTGTATATGTCATCTCTAGGATCGCCTGAACTCTCATAATCGCAGTAGTCAATTGAATAATAGAACTTAACATGTTTAGGTGTCGAACTTGATATTGTATATGTGATTTTGGCGAGCGGCTTGTCTGGGTTATGCATTATACTTACTCTTTTTTGTATGTTAACTCCACTAACCGATGAGAAAGTAATGGTATAATCTTTACCTGGCTCATTTTCAACAATGTTTCTTGTTATTCCGTTGGCTGTGGAAAGTTGTGTCCATGTGGATCCCCCGTCTAATGATACGTATTCGTATTCTCCATACCAGATGAAATCTTTGAAACTGGGATACAATAAGTTAAATCCGTTAACTATCGTATAGGGACCTTGACCGTCATATCCTGAATCTGACTCAAATTTAACAAAGGAGTTACTTACTACATATGAATCTGATAAAGTTAGTGGTTTAATTCTTCTTTCTACTTTTCTTTTTTCTATTTGTTTATCTTGGGCATCGTTTAAAAAAAATGTTGACGTTAGCATTATAAACAACAGATAATAAAAGAGTAAGTTTTTGGCCCTCATCCGATCTCCCTAAGGAATATGGATTTTCAGCAATATAGATTTTAGGGTTTCAGCAGAAGTTATTTTCATAAGTTTTATAAATGGTTTAATTAAATTATTAGAATGCTGAGGGAGAGGAGGCTTTGAAAATGAATAGGAAAATTTACGCCACTGCATTGGCATGCGTTTCTGCTATTCTTATTTTGGCTTTGACACTGAGTTTTGTATTCGCTGAACAAACGGTTGTCAATTTCACCGTTACGGACAGCAAAGGCAACCCTATACAGGGCGTTGAAATTTGGGGTCTAGGGATCCCCCCAAGCACTGGCACATGGTATAAACTTGGTGTTACAAACGAGACCGGTCAGCTTAGTTACTCGTTGCCGAGCAATCGTCAATATACTTTTGAGGCTAGATACGCGAATACAAAAGATTCAAAAAATGTGTATGTTGGAACGGAGCCCGTAAACGTAGCTTTCCAAACAAGTGAAATAATTGTTGAGCTTAAAAGTTCGACTGGTGTTGGGCTTAGCGGTGGTAACGTCCAATACAGAGGTTCCATCAGTCCGGGCACATGGATTAAATTTGGCACCACAGGTCCTGACGGAACCGTTAGCAAAGAACTCTTCTCGGGGACATATTGGTTTAGTGTTGAGTATCGGCAAACTTATACTGAAAAACAGCAAGATGTAGGCGCTAATCCCGTTGTAACGTTTACCACCACAAGTGTTACATTATGGTTCAGTGGGGACATCCAATATTATGGATATCCAAGCACAGGCACATTGTTTACGTTTACAAAGCCTACCATGGAAATGCTTCCGGGCGACATAAGATTCGTATTCAGTGCAAGAGGATACCCGCCGGCTGTTCAGACAATAACTGTTTCAGGCACCAATATCGAGAAAACCATTGCTTACATTAGACTTCTAAAGAGTGACGGAACTGGTCAACCCGGCGCTACCGCAACTTGGCATGACTACGGTGGACCGAGATATGACGTACCAGGAACCACAAACGATAAGGGAGTTTTGTTATGCGTTATGGATGGTAAACATACCGACGTTCTAATTGATGTAACCTTTGAAGACGCTACCGCACCATTTAAGCGTCAAAATCCAACAACAAACTCATTCTACATATTCCAAATGGTTAGGGTGACTGTTGAGCTTAGAGACCATGCCGGTGCGTTAATACCTGACAGTGAAACTGTCGTTTACTATTGGCCATACGGAAAGCCTGAGAGGATATTCGGGACATTCTCCAATGGTGTTGTGAGCAAAGATTTGTTAATGCCCAGCTCAATGGGATTCCTATATAAAATTAAAGACTTCCACAAAAGCAGCCAGCAAATAGGTCCTACAAAGAACACTGTTGTTGTTTTCCAGACTGCATGTATTAAACTATACTTTAGTGGAACCGTTGAGCATTGGCAGTATGGGCAACCAAGACTCACTTATACAGGACCTATTGAAGTCCTTCCTGGCACACACTTCCTCAACGTATATGCACCTGGATACCCAGCTACTATGTATAGCTTTAGCCTATCACCCGGACAACTATTTGAGAAAACAATTGCCTACATTAGAGTTTTAAAGAGCGACGGAAAGACTGGACAGGGCGGTGTTACAGCTAAATGGTGGGACTGGGGTGGTCAAAAGCAAGATGTTCCGGGAACAACGAACTCTCAAGGAGTTTTATTATGCCTAATGGACGGCAAACACACCAACGTACTAATTGAAGTAACATACGAAGATGCCACGGCTCCCTTCAAACAACGAGATCCTACTAAAAATTCATTCTACGTTTGGACCATGGTTAAAGTAACAGTCGAGCTCAGAAATAACGAAGGCAACATCATCACCGATGCCACACCGACAGTTTACTATTGGCCATACGGTAAACCCGAAAGAGTCTTCGGCAACATGATAGCCGGAAGAGTATCAAAAGACCTTCTGCCCGGGAAATTCCTGTTCCAAATCAAAAATTACAACGGAGGAGGACAACAGATAGGACCATTCGATATACCTGAAGGGGCCCCATACACTGTTGTGTTCCAGACTGGAAAAGTCGTGGATGGTGGTTTTGGCTGCGTTGAATACTGGCAATATGGCGGACCGAGAATGCCATTTACCGATGGAATACAACTACTTCCCGGCACATACTTCTTCAAAGACTCAGAAGGCAAGGTGGTATCCTACTACGTTTATGCAGGAAAGACCCTCAACTTGAAAACCGGAGAATATACAACACCATAATAGCCAAAATTTAACAACTCAACCCCCTCTTTTTTAAATAGAAAAATCTTCTATAATCAAATTCAGAAAATTTTAAAAATTCTTTCAAAGAAAAATTATAAAGGGAAGGGAGAAGCTATAGGAAGAAAAATTGTTACAGCGCTATTCTTAATTATTCCTCTTCTACTTCTATGTTTAAGATTGTATCCTGTAAAAGGCGATCCGCTTGAAGTAAATGTAACTATATGGTTTAGCGGAACGATTGAATACTTTGACGGCGCAACCTGGCAACCGTTTATAAAACCAACCATGACATTTTTAGAGGGAACGTATACCTTCCGATTTTCTGACCAAACTAGCCCATCAATAGAGACCAACTTAACCTTAATCGCCCCATCGGTAGAAAAGACGGTTGCTTACATTAGATTGTTGAAAAGCGATGGCGTCAGCGGACAGCCCGGGGCTACTGCCAGATGGTGGGATTATGGTAAGCCAAAACAGGATGTCCCCGGAGAAACTAATAATGACGGAGTCCTCTTATGTCTCATGGATGGTAAACACACCGATGTTCTTATCGAGATGACTTTTGAGGATGCCACAGCGCCTTTTAAGAGGCAGAATCCAACAACAAATTCATTCTACATATTCCAAATGACCAAAGTAACAGTGGAACTAAGAAATCATGCTGGGTTCATAATTCCAGACAACTCAACAGTTAACTATTATTGGCCCTACGGTGGCACCGAACGAATTTTCGGAATACTAAGCAATGGCCGAGCAAGCAAAGATTTGCTCATGCCCAACCCACCAGGCTTTGTATATTTAATCAAAGACTTTCAGAAAAGCAGACAGCAAATTGGACCAACATTAAACACCACTGTAGTTTTTAGAACTGGAAAGGTGGTAGACGGTGGTTTCGGCTGTGACATATATTGGCAATACGGCGGACCAACAGCAACCTTCTACGATGGAATTGAACTACTCCCTGGAAACTTTTATTTCAAAGATATCGATACCAACACCGTTAAAAACTTTCAAGTGAAGGCGGGACAAATACTCAACTTACAAACCGGAACTTACTCCCCTCCAGAAGAGTATTTTTACTTAACTGTCATAACAGATCCTGAAAATTTGACAACAATTCCTAGGGAGGGCTGGTACGTTAAAAACACATACGTGGAATTGAACGCCCCTGACATAGTGTTCATCTCAGACAACACACGTTACAAGTTTAGTTACTGGGATCTTGACGGCGAGCCTCAAGGCGTAGGTGTTAACCCAATAACTGTTTTTATGGATGTTAATCACACAGCCACCGCCCACTACGTCCTCCAATATTACTTGACTGTTACCTCCCCCTTCGGCACAGTGGACGGTGAAGGCTGGTATCAAAGCGGAGCAACAGCCTACGCAACACTGGATACAGGCCTAGTTGACCATGGAAACGGAACCAGAAGAGTTTTTGTAAGCTGGGGAGGCGACGCCTCAGGAACAAACTATGCCCAAAGCAACCCAATAGTAATGAATGCGCCAAAAACAGCAGTGGCCAACTGGAAAACCCAATACCTCTTAACTGTAGTTACGGATCCGGCGGGCCTAAGCCCACAGCCAACAAGAAACCCAACAGGCGAAGCAGGCCCACCAAACAGCTGGTGGTATGACGCTGACACATCAGTTACGCTGACAGCTCAAACAGTATCAGGATACAACTTCAACTACTGGGATGTCAACGGTTTGTCACAAGGAACAGGCGTAAACCCAATAACGGTGGTTGTGAATACGCCTAAAACAGCCACTGCTCACTATGTGGCGGTAACTTACACGCTTATAATCGAAACAACTCCCGGCGGCTCAACAAATCCCATGCCGGGCGCATACAGTTACGCTGCAGGTTCACAGGTTGAAGTTACGGCAATTCCAAGCAGCGGCTACGTCTTCGACCATTGGGAGCTCAACGGCACAAACGTTGGCACGGCAACAACCTACACGGTTACAATGAACGCCAACTATGTTCTAAAAGCCTTCTTCAGGCAAGTTCCACCATTAACAGTTTCAATAAGTCCCATGTCCGCCTCAATACTGATAGGCCAGCAAGTGACCTTCACATCCACAGTAAGCGGCGGGATACCCCCATACACATATCAGTGGTACGTTAACAACCAGCCAGTCCCAGGAGCAACATCCAGCACGTTCACGTTCACACCAACAGCAGCCGGCACATACTATGTGGTGCTGAAGGTTACGGATGCGGCAGGCAACACAGCCCAATCAGACCCCGCCAAAGTAACGGCTTCATCCATTCCAGTCGGCGGATATTCTATTTCTCTATATAAAAATAATTGGCTAGCTATACCTGCGTATATTTTAATAATTATTTTGCTCACTACAATTTTATGTTCGGCAAAAAATGGAAGGAAACATTAAAAATTCACTACGCAAGTCTTTCATCCATTTATGGTTAGACAAATGTTCTATAATTAAGTTTCAAAAACATTTAAAAGCGATGTCGATTAAATACTTTGACTAGAAAGTTTAATTAAGGGGGAGAAAGATGAGGAAAACTTTTATATTATTGATCGTGATTGCAGCGGTTCTGTTCATCTTTTGCATAGGCATAAGACATGCCAAAGCAGAAAATAATCCAAGTGTTACCGTCACTTTATGGTTCAGCGGAACAATTCAATATTATGACGGAACGCGTTGGCAAACTTTTATGAAGCCCACCATGACAATGAGTGAAGGTGAATACCTCTTCAGCTTTTCAGACAGTCAACATCCTCCGGCGAACATTACCATAGCCATAACGGGGCAATTCGTGGAGAAAACCATCGCATACATAAGATTGCTGAAAAGTGACGGAATTACGGGTCAACAAGGTGCCACGGCTCAGTGGTGGGATTATGGTAAACCAGCACAACCAGTACAGGGCACAACAGACAATAACGGTGTTTTGTTATGCGTTATGGATGGCAAACATACCGAAGTCCTAATTGATGTAACCTTTGAAGACGCTACCGCACCATTTAAGCGTCAAAATCCAACAACAAACTCATTCTACATATTCCAAATGACCAAAGTAACGGTGGAACTAAGAAATCATATTGGCGATATAATTTCTGAAACTGGGACGGTTGTTTACTATTGGCCTTACGGCAAGGGAGAAAGAGAATTTGGAACGTTAACAAATGGCATCGCGAGCAAGGATCTTCTTATGCCCTCTGGAGCTGGTTTTCTATATAAGATCAAAGATTTTCACAAAAGCAGCCAACAAGTTGGACCTACGCAAAACACCACGGTTGTATTTCAAACGGGTAAGGTTATCGATGGAGGATTCGGTTGCGATATATATTGGCAATATGGCGGACAAACCGCCAACTTTATAGATGGAATAGAATTGCTTCCGGGCAATTTCTACTTTAAAGACATTCAAACGAACACCGTGAAAAACTTGTATGTTAAGCGAGGTCTAGTGCTTATTTTAAAAACCGGAACATATTTGACACCACAAATTCGATACTACCTCAAGGTCAAAACAAATCCGGAAAATATAACAGCAATTCCAGGAGAAGGCTGGTATGATAAAGGCGTAAATGTCACATTACTAGCTCCTGAAATCGTACTGGTTGACGAAGGTAAAAGATATAAGTTCCATTATTGGGAAGTCGACGCAGTACCATACGAAATAAATCCTATAACAATTACCATAGATACAAACCATACAGCGATCGCCTACTACCTCACACAATATTACCTAAAAGTTATCTCACCATTTGGCACGCCAAGTGGGGAGGGTTGGTATGACGAGGGCACATATGCTTACGCTGGACTAAATATTGACATTGTCACGTATGATGGAACTAGACATCTATTCGTTCAATGGACAGGTGATGCAACCGGAACAAACTATTCACAAAGCGATTTCATCTACATGAACTCATCAAAAACAGCCATTGCTCAATGGAAAACACAATACTACTTAACTGTGATTTCACCATATGATACGCCTGGAGGCGAAGGCTGGTACGACGAACGCGACACCGCGTATGCAGTGTTGTTGACAGGGTTGGATTATGTTAACGGAGTTGCTTATGGATTCATTGGATGGTCAGGCGACGCTTCAGGCTGGGAGCTAATAAGCAATCCGATAATTATGAATAGCCCTAAAACCGCAATAGCTCTCTGGGAAGCGAGCCCCGTATACGGCGACGTCAGGACGATAGGATTCTGGAAACACCAAGTAAACGTATGGTACTTCATCGAACTGCAGAATATAGGTGTAAAAGTGAAAGGTGTAGGGGCAGCACAAATACCAGAAGAAGAACTAATCAATTACTTAACATTCATCGATAGCAATTCAGAGTACTTTAAAGACAAAATCGTCGTATATCACGACGATGGGACAATAAACAAGCTGAAAACATTAGAAAATATCTACAACATCTTACGAACACCGACAGGTCCAAATAGCATGAAAATGCGGTCAGAACAACAACTTCTTGCTGTATGGCTCAATTTAGCGCGGAAAGCATTTTTCTGGAACACGGGATTAGACCAGTCAACCGAGTTCGTATATCAGCAATACGCGCTTGAAACAATCGGAGAAGCAATTAAATTCTGTGAGCAGCAACTATTAACTAATGGCGATTTTGAAGCTATTAAGGACATCTGTGACAGCATAAACAATAAACTTGGCATACTCTAGAGTACGTAGACAGATAACATAAGTACATAAACACCTCCCTTTTTTCTTCTACCTAAAATAGACGTTACGCTCGACAGGTCTGAGTTTTCCGAGTGCTTGAAGACTTGTATGCGGAGGAATCATTTCTTCCAGAATAAACTACATATTGCTACGGTGCAGTAGCATTTACTCCGCCGAACCATGTGCATTAACGGCGGCAGCGCTATTATACCTACTGCTAAAACAAACCTCTTATTAGTTGCTCGGCTGCTTAGGTAACATCAAATTAAAGCGTATACCATCGCTCTTCAAAAGGCCATACCAAACAAGCTGATAATTGGGTGAAAGAGTTTTCCATAGTTCAAATATGTTCTGTTAGTAACGTCTAACGGCTGTTTGTTTCTTGGGGTGTGTATTTTTGTTTTCTTGTGGTTGTGAGTTGTTGTTCTTTTTGGAGTAGGTGTTTGGCTGTTTCGAGGTAGTTTATGAAGTGGTGGAGTTTTTGGTCGGGTGGGTTGTGTTCTTTTAGGAGTTTGGCTATGACTTCTTCCATGTTGTTGAGGGTGTTGAAGTCTAGTCCGAGTTTTAGGGCTTCTTCCTGCATTTCGGCTTCTGGGTCAACTTTCCTCATGATGGCGCGTAGCCTTTCAAACTCGCGTGATAGGCGGCGGTACTCCCTCTTCAAAAGCTCATAGTCTTCAACTCTTTCGACTGCTTCGCCTGCCTGGCTTACCCACCTTTCAAGGAAGTCGGCCACCACGGCACTTAGAGAGGTGCCCCTTGATACGCACAGCCTTTTAGCCGCCTCAGCCAAGTCTAAGGGAACCCAAAGATGCAGGGACACGCCAACTCTCCCACCCA
>JAVZJY010000035.1:0-13207 GCA_038872535.1 Bathyarchaeia archaeon
CAACAAGATGCTATACTTCTTTGACACAAAAGCCGCAAACAAAACTGGAGCTCTAAGAGTAAACTCCACCTCCACCGAAAGAGCAATAGAACTTCTCCCAGTCAACATGACACAAGTAACAAACTTTGCTGACGCATTGGACATATGTTGGTATGGTGCTGTTGTCACTTTCGATGCAACAACGCCAGTATACAACAGCACCAACCAATCGGGTCTATGGGTTCTTGTTGAGTATCCGCCAACAATAACGGTAACCACAGAAAACTAACCCCTATTCACTATTGCGCACACACTTATCCAAAATGCATATTCAAAGTTCATACAAGTTAAATAAGAAAAACCCAAATTTCCTAAACAACAAAAGGTGAAAACTAAATGGCTAAAAAACTGTTAAAAACTAAAAAGGCTATATCCCCAATCCTCGCCACACTCTTACTAATAGTTATAGCCGTAGCCGCTATAGTAGTCACATACGCCTGGATAATGACCTACATGAGCAGCGCAGGAACACAAGCAGGCGTAATCCTATACAAAGAAAACATATCATGGAATTCAACAGCAAATAAAACTTACATAACCATAGGCAATTCTGGAACAAGCAACACAAAAATAGTCCGACTTTACCTTGGAACATCACAAGGCAACCTAATAAACGTAACAGCAAATACAGACATTGACGGCGGAATCGTGCTTAACGCAAAATCAGCCGCCACAATAACATTAGATTGGCCAAACGCTGCAGCAAGTGATTGGACGCCTGGAAATTATTATTACTTCAAAGTAATCACAGAAACAGGTCAAGAACTACCATTCCCTGAACAAGCACCAACCAGTTAGACATTTCTCCTTTAATTGTTCTTTTTAAAACCAAAGCATCACCCAAACACTTCTAAACCTTTTAAATAGGAAAATCTGAAACACTTTCTTTGGGCTTAATTATGTTCCCACTGCAAACATTGACTGCATTAGCAAGAACAACCTTAGCATTATCTTTTCTATTCTATGCTTCGTGGAGCGACTACAAAACTCGAGAAGTAAGCAACAGCCTATGGATACTCTTCGCCCCACCAGCCTTCACATTAACTTTTATGGAACTATACCTAACCGAGCCTTCTCAGCTGCTTTCTTATGGAATCTGCTTCAGCCTAACAGCAGCCTTCGCCATAATACTCTTCTATTCAGGCGGTTTTGGAGGAGCAGATGCAAAAGCCCTAATGTGTCTAGCCCTTGCCTTACCATTCTATCCAAATAATCTGCTTACGCCCCTTTCAAATGAAACTTCACTCATCGCACGCAATTTTTTCCCAATAACAGTCTTCAGCAACTCCATTCTGCTGGCGGCAGCAACAGCCATTTACATGCTTCTTCACAATATATTTTGGCATAAAAAAACTGGCAAAAAACTCTTTAATGAAGGACACGAAAAAGAATCTTTTGGAAGAAAACTTCTGGTATTGATGACTGGTTATAAAGTTTCCGTGAAAAGTTTGAAGGATAAATGGCATTTTTATCCATTGGAAGATTTGGAAGATTCCGAAGGTGGATTTAAGAGAAAGCTTGTTCTCATACCAAAAGATGAAAGCAGAAATGCCATTGTGGAAAGATTAGCCAAAGCCATAGATTCTGGAAAAATTCAAGACATGGTTTGGGCAACCCCAGGCTTACCAATGCTCATTTTCATCACTGTTGGTTTAATCATAGCCTTATTCTTTGGCGATATTGTATGGATTTTTGTCCGTTTTCTGCTTGGATAAAACCAAAAATATTTCGCAAAAAGGAAGATAATGTATGATTGAAAATAGTTTTCATGAAAAAGTGTTATCAATATTAAGCAACAAGTTCATCTTTGGTGAAACAGTTTGCCCGATTTTCTCACAGAACTGAAAGATTTCTTAAAAGGTCAAAGTAAAGAAATTAATGTTGTTGTTATGCCCGATTTTTTCCTAGACCGCCTAATAAGCCTAAAATGGGACATTGAAACCTTTTCCAAAAATCTCTGGAAGGTCACTCAAAGAAAAGGCGGGAGCATAGATGGGATAGAGCAGGTGAATTTGAGGGGTGGCAATGCTATTAATACTGCTTCTGCACTTGCAGCGTTAGATGTAAAAGTTACTCCCGTAGTTTGCACAGACTTTCTTGGGCTGCAATTGTTGAAGTTTTATCTCAAATCAGAAAAAATTGATTTTTCCCACATCAAAATCTTTGACAAAGCATCTATAACAACTGCCATAGAGTTTGAAGTTGAAAGCAGAAGAGTCAACGTCATGCTTAGAGATGTGGGTGCGCTAGCAAGTTTTGGACCACACCACCTGAACGATGACGATTTTGAAGCAATAGGTACTGCGGATTATGTCTGCGTTTTTAATTGGGCTGGAACAAGACGTTTTGGAACTGAATTGGCTAAAGCAGTTTTTCGCTATGTAAAAGCGAAGGGGAAGGGCAAAACATATTATGATACGGCGGATCCAACGCCTAACAGGCGAAAGATTTCTCGATTAATCAAGGAAGTTTTGCAAAGCAGATACACTAACATATTGAGTTTAAACGAAAATGAGGCAGTCTTTTACGCATCATATCTGACGGATGAGGTGAAAACATGGGCAAAGAGTTTATCATTTGAGGAATTGGCAAAGGAATCTGCAAGAATTTTAGCCAAGCATCTATCTGCGAGGGTTGACTTACACACGACAAGTTTCTCGGCATCGTTCACAAAGAAAGGCGAAACCATCATTCCAGCTTTCAAAGTTCCCGTCAGAACAGTAACAGGGGCAGGCGATGCTTGGAATGCTGGAAACATTTTGGGAGACGCGTATGAGCTTTCGGATGGTTGTCGACTAACATTGGCTAACGCTGTCGCAGCCTACTACATCTCAAATCCTAACAAAACGCATCCCACCAGAAGGCAGCTGATAAAATTCTGTGATAAATTAAAACTCAAAACGAATGCATGGGATTCTCTTTCTTTTTAATGTTATATGAGAATTGACGCAAAAGTAATTAATAGTATATCTGCCGAATGGATTAGTAAAACGTGATGTGGAGATGCCACCATTGACTGCAAGTGAACAATTCGATTTTGAAAACATTTTTAGGGCCTATGATATTAGGGGAATTTTCGGCAAGCAGTTAACGGAGGATGTTGCCTCCACTATTGGAGCAGCTTTTGGTGCTTTTTTGGGTAGAAATAAAGAGGTAGTTATTGGCAGAGATGTTAGATTAAGCGGTGAAATTCTTAGAAATGCCATTGTTTCTGGGTTGGTTTTCAACTGTGATGTTACAGATGTGGGCGTTATTCCGACGCCTCTGCTCTATTTTGCAATTAAACATCTCAAAAAGGATGCTGGAGTAATGATTACAGCTTCCCATAACCCTCCGGAATGGAATGGTTTTAAATTGTTTAAGCAGAAGGGATGCATATACGGCAATGAAATGGTTAAAATAAAAGAGTTGGCAAGGACTGCTGATTTTAAAAAATTGGGAAAAAGAAATGGAAAAGTAGTGGTATATGAACGGATTTATGAAGATTACACGAGTTTTGTTTTAGATAAGATTCAAATGGGGAAGGAACTCAAGATAGTCGCTGATGCTGCCAATGGCGTTTGTGGATTGCTTGTTCCCTCCCTCTTTAGACGGTTAGGCTGCAAAATTGTGACGTTAAATGAGAAGCCTGATGGAAGATTTCCAGCGCACTTGCCAGAGCCTAAGGAAGAGACATTAAGTGAATTAAAAAAGGAAGTGGTAAAGGCTAAGGCGGATTTTGGAGTAGGTTACGATGGGGATGGAGATAGAGCCGTTTTTGTTGACGATAAAGGGAGAATAATTTCTGGCGACTTAGCCCTAATGATTTTTGCTGAGGATGCACTAAACAGAAAGGGTGGCGGAAAAATAGTTTATGAATTAGGGTGTTCTATGGCTGTTGAAGAGTTTGTAAAAGAACACGGCGGAATTCCTATAGTAGAAAGGATTGGTCATGTATTCATTATGGATAAAATGATTAGTGAAAAAGCCTTGGTAGGCGGTGAAACTAGCAGTCACTTTTATTTTTTAGAGTGCCATGGGATGGATGATGCAATTTTTGCAAGCCTGAGAATGGCTGAAATACTGTCCAAACGTGATGAAAAGCTTTCGGAGATTGTAGATTCTTTGCCCAAATATCCTTCCATTCACGAGAGAAATTTTGAATGCCCAGACAATATAAAGTTTGCAGTTATTAAAAAGTTGGGAGTCAAATTCAAGGATTATGGTTTAAAGTTTTTAGACGTGGATGGAATAAAATTGCTGGATAAGGATGGTTGGGTTCTTTTGAGACCTTCCAACACTGAACCTCTCATAAGGGTTTCCGCCGAAGCAAAAACTGAAGAAAAACTTGAGGAGCTTTACCAGTTTGCTGTGAAGGAATTAAAAAAGGTTATGGAGGAGTTTTAATGCAAACAGTTATTCTTGCAGGTGGAAGTGGAAGAAGGGTTTTTCCGTTAGCTGCTGTGAAGCCAAAACCCATGTTTAAAATTTTAGGAAAACCATTGATCCATCATGTAATTGAAACTTTGAAAGAGGCTGGCTTAAAAGAGTTCACGGTTGTTATAGGCAAAAATGGAAAGCTGATTAAAGATTACTTAACTGATGGGAAAAAATTTGGAGTTAACATTGAATATGCTCTTCAGAAAAAGCCTCTTGGAATGGCTAATGCCCTTGAAACCGCAAAAGATTTGGTTGAAGACCATTTTTTTGTTGTTAACGCTGATGATATTTTTGAAAGTTCTATGATAAAGGAAATGCTTAAAAAATTCAAGAAAAGCAAAGCGGAAATCGTGCTTTCATGCAAACCAGTCGAGGAAACATGGAAGTTTGGCATAATCCAAATCAAAAACGATAAAGTGACAAAGTTAGTTGAAAAACCGCCTAAGGGGACTGAACCAAGCAATTTAGCCGTTATTGGCGTTTACTTAATGACCAAAAAAATCTTCGGTTACTTTCAAAAAATCCCAGTTTCAGACCATCAATATGAGGATGCAATTCAAAAGTTTATTGAAGACAAAAATATGGTTACATCCGTAAGCTATGAAGGATTCTTCACCAGTTACAAGTACCCTTGGGACCTCTTCACCATAAATGCACATTTGATGGATAAGCAAATAAAGGAAAAGATAGTTGAAGAGGGCGTGAAAATTTCTGAAAGAGCTAATGTTGATGGAAAGGTTTGGATTAGGCGGGGGACTAAGATTTTTGGTGGAGCCTCTATAAAAGGACCTTGCTACATTGGTTCAAACAGCATTATTGGAAATAATGCTTTGGTTCGGGATTACTCTTCCATTGGTGACAACTGCGTTGTGGGTTTTTCAAGCGAGATTAAGCATTCTTTGATAGGCGATAACTGTTGGTTTCACATGAATTACATAGGCGACTCCATAATTTCTGATAACTGCCTCTTCGGTGCTGGAGCAATAACTGCAAACTTCCGATTCGACGAGAAAAACGTTAAAGTTAATGTGGAAGACGAAAAAGTAGATTCTGGCAGGAACAAACTTGGCGCTATAGTTGGCGATTTCTGCAAAGTGGGCATTAACGCTTCCATTTTGCCTGGCGTGAAAATTGGACCAAACAGCATTGTGGGGGCTGGCGTTTGTTTGCAGGAAGATCTTGAACCCAATAAAATTGTTTTTTTGGATGAGAAATGCTATGTGAAAAAAGAGAATAAAATAACTGTTCGGTCTGAGTTGTTAAAATCCTAAATACATGTTTTCATAACTCTTAAAGGTAGTTTAGGGAGGTTGAAAATTGTCAGTGGCGCAGAGGAAGTTTTTCACAGAAGTGGCAACGCTGGTGGATAAAAGCGTGATTGTTACAACCACCACTGGAAAAACATTTAGCGGAACTCTAATCGGCATCAATCCTGACACTTTAAGCCTATGCCTTGCAGAAGCAAAAGATGAAGAGGGAAAAATTTTGCACAGAGTTTTCCTAAATGGCAATGTTGTAGCACAAATATTAAGCGTGGAAAAACCCTTCGACCTTAAGGCTTTGGCTGACCGTCTTGAAAAGGTTTTTCCAACAATGGTCAAACTTTATGAGGATAAGGGTTTCATTTGGGTTATGGACAAGGTTAAAGTAACAGAAAAAGGCGTAGTGGAAGGTTCTGGTCCAGCTGCTGAAAGAGTGCAAAAGGTTTACGAACAGTTCATCAGTGAAGTCAAGAGTTAACTAACTTTTCCTTCTTTTTATAGGCATTCGGCGAAGAAAATCAAATTTTCTAATAGTTTTTTCGCTTGATTCCTTTACGGAGATGGGCTCAATTTTTAACATGTTTAAATTTAGGATGCTCTCGGCGAGTCTGAAAAGAATAAAATTCTTTTGTAACCGACGCAAAAGACTGATTAGTGAAAAGTTTGGAATTTCACGTTGGAACTTCCGGCTGGGCATATTAAAAGAGGTTAAATGATAGCTATGACTGAAAAATCTTTGAAAGACGCATTCGTTTGTCGCCGATGCGGCGAAACCTACTCTATTGAAGATTATGAAGAAAGCCATTTTTGTGAAAAATGTGGAACGTTACTAACAAGAATTTCTGGCACTTTGCCAAAGTCAGAGGCAAAGGTGGAAGACGGAACTGATTTTAAGAAGTTTGTTAAAAAATTCTTTCCTTACCCAACCTTTCGTCCCTTCCAGCTTGACGCTATAAAATTTAACTTTAACGTTATTAGAAATGGAAAGATAGGTTTATTATCTTCGCCCTGTGGCACTGGAAAGTCCATTTCTGTGTTAACAGCCTATTTCATGGCTAAAGAATGGAACAATTCAGTTGGTAGGTTTCTTGCTTTAACCAGAACAAAGAACCAGCTTGAAATCTATTGCAGAGAACTCAAAAGCATAAAAGAACATTGCAATGTCAGTTTTGTTGCCTCCATTTTTAAGAGTAAAAAGGAAATGTGCCCCTACGCTTTGGAAGACTCAAAACTGAGGGATATCAGTTACAGAGATTTCCTTTATTACTGCAAGAGCTTGAAAGATGGCTCCTTTGGGAAAACATGCAAATATTATGAGCGAACTTACAGCGGATGGAAGCCAAGTTGGCATGCTTACGCCGTCATTAACAAGATTAGAGAAACTGGTCCCTTAATGCCAGATGAAGTTTATGTGATTTGCCGTGATAAAGAAATTTGTCCCTACGAGGCTACAAAAATTCTCGCAAAGTACGCTGACATCATTATAGGCAATTACAATTACCTTCTAGTGGATTCTGTTCGAGGGTCGATTTTAGGGAAGGCTGGATGGCGAATAAAAGATGTTAACTGCGTTTTCGACGAAGCCCACAGTCTGCCTTATTATGCTGCCGGCATATTTTCAGACGAGCTTTCGTCAACTGCGGTTAGAAGAGCTTTGAAGGAAGTTGAAACTTTTGGTTTGGACGATTTCGGTTTCTTGGGTGCTCTATATAACGTGATGGTTAAACTTGGAAAGAAGATTTACAAAAAATATGGGGCTGATGTTGAACACATTATTGGAAAGAACATCATAATTGATTCAATATTGAAAGAGTTAAAGCTTGATGCTGACAAGTTAATAGAGTTAATTTCTGAACTCTCAGACAAAGGAGAAACTATTAGACATAAAAGAGCAGAGGTGGGTAAAAGTCCAATTTCCTATTTGTCAAGATGCGCAAGTTTTCTTTCTGATTGGGTTAGCCTAACTGGTTCAAGTTATGTGCACTACGCAAATGTGGGAATTGAAAAGGATGGAAGGAAAAGCGTAAGGATTGGAATTCGCTGCTTGGACCCAGCCTTAGCTGCAGACATCATTAATAGGCTTCGTTCCGCCATTCTCATGTCTGGAACGCTTTGGCACATGAACTATTACATAGATGTTTTGGGAATTGAGCGGAAACGCTGCGAAACCATGGAACTTCCAAGCCCCTTCCCACAACAAAATAGGCTTATCCTAGTGGATAAGGCGGTGACAACAAAGTTTGAAAAACGCAACGAAATTCAATGGAAACGAATCGCTGAGCACCTTAAACAAATAATCAAGAAAATTGAAGGACGAGTGGCTGTTTACTTTCCCTCTTATGAGGTTATGCAAGAAATCGCACACATAGCAAAATTTGATTTGCCTTTCATCATGGAACAGAGGGGAACTGGAATTTTAGATGTGCTTCAGTTTCTGAAAGACAATGAACGCTGTGTGGTTTTCGGAGTGGCACGGGGAAAGATAAGTGAGGGAGTTGACATGTCTACTGGAGGAGAAAGCATGTTGTCAGCTGTTATCGTTGTCGGTTTGCCATATCCAAAAAAGACAGAGCTTCAAGCTGCAGTTTACGAATATTTTAAAGAAAAGTTTGGAGATAAAGCAATAGAATATGCAAATGATATTCCATGTTTAAACGCGCTTGCGCAATCTGCTGGGAGACTTTTACGCAGTCCCGAAGACAAAGGTGCAATTATTATTATGGATGGGCGTGCAGCTGGAAGATTCAAGCGTAAACTTCCAAGAGAATGGAAGCACGAGATGAAAACTCATTGGAGAATAGACAAAATCCTTAGCAGAATTGATAACTTTTATAACGCGTGTGAGGGCTAAACAAACCAGCGGAATTTTTGTTCTTCTTTTTTCTTTTCTTCTTCACCTATTTTAATTAAACCGAAGGATTCCAATATTTTTTCAGTCTTCTCTGTAGCAGCGTTCAAATTTGACAAGTCTATGTTCATGTTCAAAAATTTGTTTAAAGCTGACATGGCATATTTTGTTGCATTCGCATCTGGGTATGTCCCTAATGTTTCAACTAAGAGTGAGAAGCCCTTAAAGCCTCTAAGTTTGCCAAGTCCTATTAAGAGACCCGCGACGCCAAATATTTGTCCAATCATAACTTTTGCGCCTAGGCTTAAGGCTTCGTTTAATGTTTCCGTGTCTGAGGCTGCACAGTAGATTTCCGGCGGTGTTTTCACTTCGTCTTTTTTGAAACCGCCAAGAGTTATAACATATTGGCAACCCAATTCCTTGGCGATGTCTAAAACGCGTCCACAAAGCTCATACTGTCCGAAGGTTGTTAAGGCTTGCGTGTTGCCATACCATATTATTAAGTCTCGCTTGTTATTGCCGCCTTTATAATAGTACAACTCATTTATTGGGGAACGTGCGCCACCTGTTTCTGTTGTAACCGCTAAATCTTGGAAAGAGTCTGAGAAGATTTCTGCGAAAAGCTTAGCCCTTAATTCGTGGATTAAATGTAGGGCTGCAATGTTGGCTACGAATCCTATTCCAGGTAAGCCCTCAATTAAGATTGGATTGTTAAGTTTTGGTTTTTCATGAATTTCTATGGTGCACACCATCATAGGTTCCTTCGCGGCATAAACCTAATGAAAAATGTAATATAAGTGTATTTGGCTAAAACGAAAATTATGCTTCCCCGATAATTCTTAAATAGATGACCGCCATTTTCGAGTGATGGCTGGTTAGTTTGACAAGGAGCAAAGAAATTGAAACCCTTTATGGCCTATGGGAGAAACATACTAATCCTTTCCATCGTTTTCTTAGTGAGCTCCTTAGCCACTAATTTGTTTAGTCCCATATGGCCCATATACATAAAAGATTATCTTAACGCCTCCATGACCGAGCTCGGGTTCGTATTCTCCATATCAAACGCCATCGCTGCGGTCATGCAAATACTCAGCGGGTTCCTATCCGACAGATACGGCAGAAAAGGACTGCATGCGTTAGGCACATTGACGGCTGCTTTCCCACCGTTAATGTATGCGTTAGCCAATAATTGGGTGGATTTGGTGCCTTGGGTTATGCTTTCTGGTTTCGCTATGGGCTTATACTTGCCAATTCGATGGGCTATAGTTGCTGATGCTTCCTCAACTAAAACAATGGCTTCGGCTTATAGCTGGACAAACATTTCTTGGCTGATAGGGTCTACAGTTGCGCCTTTCTTAGGTGGAGTCGCAGCTGACTATTTTGGCATACGCTTTCCTTTCTTTGCTTGTTCAGCGTTAATTTTTGCAGTTTTCCCATTAACGCTCGTTATGCAAGAAACCCGCAGAAAACCGCAAGCCATGACTTCGAAGGAAATAGCTGAAAAGGTTAATGTAGCCAACGGCTACATGTTTGTGGTGCTCATATTCTCTTTGATCAATATAGTTCAGGGAATCGGCATAGGCGTAACCAGCCCCGTGATTCCAGTTTTTGTCGAATCAAACTTTCCTGTAGACTACACGTTCATAGGCATATTATACGCTATAGGTTTCGGATTTGCCTCCATAATTGTACAGGTTCCAGCTGGCAAGTGTAGCGATTTATTTGACAGAAGGAAGGTTATGTTTGTAACATTTGCGGTTTCTTCTCCATTCTTCTTGTTGTTTGCTTACTCAAGAAACGTAATGGAATTGGTTATTTTCATGTTTCTTTCAAACGCTATATTGAACGCTTCATGGCCTGCATTCCAAACGCTTATGATGGAGGCCACTCCACCTTCAAAATGGGGTCTCGTGAATGGAATTTCAGCAACAACCTTCTGGATTGGCTTAATGGTTGGGAACGCTTTAAGCGGCATCCTTTGGGAAGTTTGGGGTCAAGTTGCGCCGTTTTATACTTCTGGTTTCGCTATAGGAATATCCGCATTGCTACCGCTTCTCCTAAAAGAGACAAGGACAAAGAAAAAATCTTGATGATCAACATTTTTATACGTTATTCAAATATGACAAGTTTTGCTTTTTCCATATCTTTTAGGAATCTTAGGACATGCCCCGGGTTTGTTTCGTCGTATTCTGCTGATACAGCCATTACAATGTTATAAGCGCTTCGTTTTCCATCAATAAAGTTCACAATTTCTTCCATTTTCTTTCCAAATCCCGGGTCTTTCTCCCAAATTTCTTGATACCATTCATATTCTTTTTCACTTAATGCTTGCTTCAGGGTTTCCGTATCAAGCGTACCTTTAAACAGTCTTCTGGGAATCAGCCTCTTCAGCTCAGCTTCAGTTTCTGTTTCTTCCAGTTTGGCTGGAAGAGTTATGCTTAATGCTTTTGCAATGAAATTCAAAGTTTCTTCGAAAATTGCAATTTCTTTTCGACCTAAGTTTTCGATGTCATTGCAATACTTGTTCAGGAAAGTGTCTAATTCTGGATTTTCTCCGAGTCTTTTCACGGATTTGATTGCTTTTTGCTCGCGCCAGATGATGTGTTCTATCTTGTTCTTAAAATGGCATGCTGTTTTTGTAAGTTCTTTAGTTAACTCCTCTGGTTTATCCTTAAGTTTTGGGTCTTCCCTTTTTCTGAATAATTCTTCTATGGCTTCTCTGCCGGCTTCTTCTATCCTTACGACTCCTTTCTTGGCTGTCTGGCTTGCCAAAAGAAAGGCTGTTTCTGCTGTGGCGTTTGCAAGCGTCAATGCTGCGATTGTTGTTATCCATCCTATTCTTTTGAGCGTGTCAGCACTAACCTTGTCAATAGTGTCCATGCTTGTATGATAGTATAAGTCGGGCCACTGGAGTAGCATGACGCATGGAACTCCCACTGTGGAATTGTTAAATTCTGCGTGGTCGCTTCCGCCGCTGAATGTGCTAGCGTGATAACGGAATGTTGATGAGCCGCCAAACATTGTTTGGCTGTCAAATTCTCTTACTGATTGTTCAATTAGGCTGAAAACGTAGTCGTTAAGATATGAAGGCAGGGAATCTGGTGTGTTGTCAAGGGTGAGTGTGGATTTGCATATTTCTTGGTCTTGGCCAACCATGTCGAGGTTTATGCCGGCAACAAGTTTTGAGTATAGTTCTTCGTGTCTGGATAAGTAGGCTACTGAACCGAAGGTTTCTGGAACCCATATGAAGCGTATAGTCCTCGCTGGAGGTTCAATCTTGCCAGAATCAATTAGTGCTCTTATGGTTCTGGCAATTTCTAATAGTAGACCGCTGCCGGAAGCGTTGTCGTTTGCGCTTGGTTTCGGGTGGCATAAATGAGCGATTAGGAAAACTTCTTCGTCTGGTCTTGAGACGCCGCGTATTGTAGCAGTGACGACATCTAAATTTCCAGTGAACAGTTGGGCGTCTACTTTGGCTTTAAGTTTTATGGGTTTGCCGCTTTTGAGTAAAGTCCGCAAATGGTTGCCTTGGCGTTTGCTCAGAGAAAAGCCGAATGTTATTTTATCTATCTCTTCGGCTTTTGGCCATATACCTTGATATGCATGCGCATCTGGTATGTCTAAGCTTTCACGGACGTTTGGGAATTCCCAGCAAGTGTCTGTTATTACGCCTACTGCTCCATATTTTAAAACTGCTTGTTCGTGAACTTGTTTGGCTCTTCCCGTGGCTAGGACAAACTTGCCTTTTACGTCTTTTCCTTCGTAGTCTTTAGGTTTTGTTCCTGCACCAACATCGACGAGTTCTGCTATTACACCTTCAGGTGGCGTAGCCTTGCTGAAAGCGTGCAAACAAGTTGGCACATCCTCGTAACGTACAATGAGCTTTTCTTCCGGCTCTATAAGGTAGAGTTCAGCGCTTTTCACAGTCCAGCCAATTGGACTGGTGTAAGTCCAATATTTAGTTTTGCCATCAGCTGTGAACTGTTCGATTGTTGCATCTTTTAATCCCATTTTTAGAAGCTCATTTCTAACATATTCGGCTGCTTCATGGAACATTGTGGAAGCTTGAATTCTGTGAAAACGCGTAATCTGTTCAACAAAAGATTTAGCGATATTGCCAGAAAGCTCCTCCTTGACAAGTTTATTCAAATTCATTTTAAGACCACATTTTAAGTTAACTATACTTGCTCACATTTTTATAAGCGTGTTTATCTGATTCTGTTAGGTTCGATAATGAGTTTTGAAATTAGAGAGAAGGATTTGCTTGCGAGGATTGGAAAGCTTAAAACCAAAAGCGGCACTGTGGAAACTCCTTTGCTTTTTCCAGTCATAAACCCTGTTATTCAGCCTATTCCGCCCCGAAAGATTCGGGAGGAATTTGGCTGTGAGGCTTTGATAACGAATGCTTACATTTTGAAGAAACGTTTCAAAAACCAACCGGTAGAAGAAGGCTTACATAAGTTTCTGGATTATGACAAAGTAATAATGACCGACTCTGGCGCATACCAAATCCTCGTTTATGGCGACGTAGAGATAAGCCCCGCCGAAATCGTGCATTACCAAGAAAACATAAACACAGATATAGCCACAATTTTGGATTGGCCCACCGGATGGAAAGTTTCAAGAAATCATGCAGAGC
>JAVZJY010000036.1:0-13079 GCA_038872535.1 Bathyarchaeia archaeon
GATGGAGCATCACAGTAATCTTGTTCCTTGGGAACTTCTTTCAAAACTGCGTGGCTTCAATGTTGTTTATGTGAACGTGAAGAAGGATGGAACTTTAGATTATGACGATTTTGAAAACAAAATTTCAAGGAAAACAAAAATCGTATGCGTAAGCCATGTTTCAAACGTGAGCGGCGTCGTGAACGACGTAAAGAAAATTGCACAACTTGCCCATGAATACAATGCCCTAACCCTCGTGGACGGCGCCCAGTCGGTCCCCCATCTACCAGTCAATGTTAAAGATTTAGACATAGATTTCCTTGCCTTTTCTGGACACAAAATGTTGGGACCAACAGGCATAGGTGTCTTGTACGGTAAACGTGAAATCCTCGAAAGTATGGAACCCTTTCAGGGAGGAGGCGAAATGATCCGAGACGTCTCCTTCAACTCAACCAAAAGACGTTGTTCTATCACCTGGAATGTTCTGCCATGGAAGTTTGAAGCTGGAACACCCAACGTTTGCGGGGGCGTCGGGCTGATGGAAGCCATAAAATATCTGAGGAGAATAGGCATGGAAAATGTGAAGGCGCATGAGGAGATATTAACGGAATATGCCATGCAAAAAATGGCAGAATGCAGGAAAGTCGAGATTTATGGGCCAGAACAAGTCTCTAAAAAATGTGGGATAATTCCTTTCGGTGTTGATGGTCTAAGCTCGCATGATGTTGCCTTGTTTTTGGACAATTATGGCATCATGGTTAGAAGCGGTTTCCACTGCGCCCAACCCTTACACGAACTGTTAAAGCTGAAATCTTCCGCTAGGGCAAGCTTTTACATCTATAACACCCGCGAAGAAATTGACAGATTTGTTGAAGTTTTGAAGGAGATAGGACAGATTTAATGGTCGCATTAGACGATTACGTTGCTAGAATTGAAGAAACATGCGGCGAAGAAAAAGATTTCATAGTCATATTAAAGTATGACAAAAAGGAGGAAGCCATAAACAAAATTCTAAAGAAAGCAAAAATAGAAAAGTCAATTTCAACCATAATTTTCGAATTAAAATTTAAAGATGTCTCTTTTCGTCTTTATGGGACTGGAAAGGCTATTTTTAGAAATTTGAAGGATAAAAGTGTGCTGCAAAGTGTTTTGACTGATCTTTTATTGTAATTGTTAGGAAGAATCCAATGTATTGAATCATGAGTAGTAAGATTTAAATCAAAACTTGCCAAATAACCTTCATAGAAGACTCCTCCGGAGGAACCATTCTGGTAGACTCAAAACAAAAGTTAAAAGACAAGCCAATCGTGGCAGAAGCTGTCGGATTCGGATTCCAAGGTGGAAAAAAACAGAAAGGCGAAACTGCCTATGTTGTAGAAGAGCAAATAAAAACAGAAGTTAAAGACACACGCTTATCAGTTTCAATAACAAAAACAGCTAACGTAAGCTCCCATACACATACAGAGCTTCGAAAAAAATATAGAATAGAAAAGTATGACTTACATCCTGGATTCTTATTTCCAGAATCTGTACGCTCACTTATACCGCGAAACACTCCCGAATACATAGACAGAGGCTTCAACTACGTTGAAAGAATAGTTAGAGCCCTCTACTATTTTAAGCAATGCGCTCTAATTGGACCCAGCGGAACTGGCAAAACTCACGTTGTATATTTGATTGCAGAACTTTGTGGATTACCAATGTGGGAGATAAACTGCGGTTTGCAGACTTCAGCTTATGATTTGTTCGGAAGATACATTGGTCTTGGAAAGGAAAACTGGATTGACGGACAAATAGTCATGTGGTGCAGACACGGCGGCTTACTTTACCTAGACGAAGCAAACATGATGAAACAGGACATAGCCTCAAGGTTAAACCCAGTTCTGGACACGAGAGGACATATTGTTTTAACGGAAAAAGACAACGAAATAGTGAATAGGCATCCTTACGGTTACCTAGTAATTTCAATGAACCCCTTTTCAGCCGAATTCGTTGGAACAAAACCATTAAATGCAGCTTTAAGGCGACGCATGTCTGTTTGGATAAACTTTGACTACCTAAGTGTAGGCGAAAAAATCTCCTCAGACGAAGTTGAACTAATCATGAAAAGAAGCGGCTTAGACGAAAAGACATCCAAAAAAATAGTTCAAGTAGGCGCAGAGCTTAGAAGACAATACAAAAACGGCGATTTACCCTATGGGCCATCGCCTGGAGATTTGATCAACTGGGCAACTTTAATTGCTGATGGATGCGGACCCATAGAGGCAGCTGTTGAAACAATAGTTGGAACAACAAGCGATGATGTAGAAGTGCAGGCTGCAGTTAAACGGATTGTCGAGTCTGTTTTTGGTTCATAATAAAAGTATGGGTTGTGCATTGAACTTTTTTGATTTTGCATGGTCTGCTGCTTCTCAGATAACAAAAAAGACACATGGTGAAATGAAAATTCTTTTACATGACGATCTCAGATATCCCTACTTGGGAAAAGACAGCAGGGGATTTGTTCTTCACTTAGTTAAACCAAAAAAGTTAAGCGAAAAATGCGTTTATTTTCAAGGGTTAAAATTTAATTTTCAAAATTCAACACATAAAAAAATCGTTTGGTATTTATTTAAATCGTCAGTTTACCATTTGGCTATGCATTCGCATTTGTCAGACTTTTCGGTATATTCAAAGTGGGCGAAAGGAAAGTCTCATAATTTATCAACTTTTGTTATTAGCTTAATCGAAGATGCCGTAGTGAATGAGCATTTTAAACGGTCATTTGAATGGATGGTTCCAGAAATAGCATATGCTAATGCCGTCTCCTTTCTTTTTATGAGGGATGTTGATAAACTTCCAAACAAAACTTCAAGGATTATGGCTTCAATACTTCAAGAATGTACTGTTGGAAAAGTTAAGGGAAAATTGTCGGATGATATGCTTACAGATGTTAATGCCATAACATCCATTCTTCATGGGATAGGCGATAATCCGACAGTTGATAGCCGAATAGATGCTGCCAACAAAATTTACAATGCCTTAGCTGTTTATGGAGAAACTTTTGAGGTTCCCTCGCTTTTATATGTAGAATGCCACGGAACAAACGACTTTTTCTATGAGCATCACATACCAAAAGAGGAGGAAATACAGCCAATTCTAACCAACGCATTAAATACCCTTAACTCTGAAATTAAAAATGAAACCGTTCTACAAAGTTTGAAGGAAAGCGAAGCCAATCAAGTTTTGATGACATGGCAAGAGCAGGAAAATTCTAAGTTGAAAATTTTAAAGGATTATGCTCAAATTGGAAAGGATTCCCCATTTGAGGATTTCGAGTTTCCAGCTGAAGATTATGCAGAGTTTCAAAGAAGAAGAGAAATTTTAGGCGGTCCTATAAGGCGTATAATGTATCAGTTAAGGCTTTTAAAAAATGTTGGGGGCGAAGATTTTAGACAAGAGAGCGGATTTGTGGATTTGCAGGAAGCAATACAAGTTATCGCCAGCAAAAGCCAGCGAACCGATATTTTTCTTCGAGAAGAACTTCAAACAAGAGAAGATGCCTGGTCCATACTTATAGATGCAAGCCACAGCCTAAACATGTTTAAAGGCGAAGTTCGCGGTATAGCCCTATGCTTGGCCGAAGTTGCAAAAATGCTAATACTCAACCAGAACTCTTGGGGCATGTATGCTTTCAACAACAAATTTTACGTCATTAAGGACTTCTCTGAAAGATTTAATGCACAAGTTAAAGCGAGAATAGGTGGATTAACCCATGGAGGCTTGACATATCTTCCAGACGCTGTTTTACTTGCTGCTCAAGCTTTAACTAAACGGTTAGAAGAGGCGAGAGTTCTGGTTGTCGTCTCGGACTTTTTCCCATCGGGATATGAAGGCGCTGAAGAAAAGTTAAGGGAGAATATTAAAAAAATTGAACGTATGGGCGTCGGTGTAATAGGCATTGGTGTGCAAAGCCGCGCTGTTAAAGAATACATTCGCACAAATTGTGTTGTGGAAAGTCCTTATGATTTGATGAAGAAATTCACTAAGGCGTTTATAGAATACAGTGTCGGTTAGAATGTGGTGTGTGAACCTTTTCTAGGAAGTTTGTTCTGCAACTGAGAAGTCTGCTTCGAACTCGAATTTTTCGGTAACACCAAAACCCTTCTTTGGTTTGAAAACTATTTTCTCTGGCACTCCATCATGTATGAAGGCTATGTAAAGCAAATCTTTTCCCAAACCATAGCGTTCTAAATCGATTATTGAGTTTTTCGCTTTCTCCAACTTATCAATCTTGTTTTTTAACTCTTCAATGGCTTCGAAGAGAACTTCAGCCTCTCCTAACGCATCTGCAGAGAGCATAATATCTTTAAACTGGACCCATTCTGTGGAAACGCCAGTTTTTTTCTCTTCCTTTCTGCTTCCTTTTCTGCTGCCCGCCTTCAGAACCTTTTGCAGTTCAGCAATTTTTTTCGTCTGTTCTTGATTCTTTGATGATTCGGGATTTCTTAGAAGGCTTCCTAACCATTGACTGTAGTCCTCAAGCAATAACTTATGTTGGCTTATTCCAGCTTCTACCATTTCTCTTATTTCTTTAAGCGAATAAAAAGTTCGGATTTCAGTTAAAAATCCATCCAAAAACAGCACCAGCAAAGAGTTTAGCTTTGATTTTCTGTCGTCACGGATTCTTTTACAACATCCATTGTGTGTTCTTCGCTTGAAGTGGCTGTTTCCTCTTTGCCTCCAACTATAGCCTTTGCAACGCCTTTAAGTTCTTTCTTTAGTTTTCCAAAGAAGTTGACTCTTGTGCTTATTTTCTTCCTATACAGCATTATTACTTTTGCCAGTTCTGGCAGTATAACCCATAGTACAGCCATAACGATTTCAGGCGGGTACTCTGCCAGAAAAGCCGAGTTAACTTCGCCCTTTTCATGAACAAGTATTAAGTGTCCCTCTTCATTCAAAATTACTTTTTTAACCTTCTTTCTGAAGGGTATGTTTTGTGGAGGAATGTTAAAGGAAACATTAAGTTTTTTAAGAATGTGCTTAATAGAAACGCAAAGCTCATTGATGAGGGTCTTTTCTTCAATCAGAAACTCGCTTAGCTGTAACGTCTCTTCACTTATGCTCTTCAGAAATTCCTGAAGTTTTTGTTCAATTTCAACTTTAGACTTTTCTATTTCCTTCTCGTCTAAAATTTCTTCGCTTTCTTCTGATAACTGGACAGGATGGAAAAAGTATGTTTCTTCAACAACCTCACTTTGGCTTTCTTGTTTTGGCGGTGGCGCCTGCGCTTGTTCTGTACTTGTTTTAGGTTTAACGTTTTTGGCTTCCATATAGAATCTCCCATGTTCTTCGATAATGAACTCTGCAGAGTAATCAAATGTTAAAAGATAATAGAGTTAGTATGTTGTGAACTGTTACACACTAACCAGTTATTAGACAGTGTAGGCTGGTTTATGAGGTTTAACAATTAGGAAAGCCATGATTAAATACAAAAGAGCGCCAGAAATCTGACGTGTCCAATCTGGAGCGAACCAAACCCAACTTGAACCGCCACTAAAATGCAGTCCAGCAACAAACCATGCGAACACAACGTCAACCAAAGTTTCAATGGCGACAGCCATTTTAAATGGAAACCTTATAACATGAGAATCTAGGCTTAAAATCATGAAAATTGGCAAGTTAGCCGCCAAAACAAAAAGTGTCAATCCAAAGGGTATGCCGAAATTTTCCATAAACGCTCTTGCATACGGATTGGCTTCTTCTTGAGGGATGCGGCAATAGGCAAGTGTTACTAAATAATCGAACATTATAAAGGCAAAAAGTAATGCTGTTCTTTTTAGCCAATGGTTTTTTCTGGGTAATAGAAGATGTTTGAAGCATAATGCAGAGCCTTGTTTACTTTGCAATCTCCCTTCCCCTCATGGAATAGATGTGTCTGCTGTTTTATTGGTTTATGTTTTGTTGCTTAAAAGCTTTGAAATGCTGATTTTGGATTCAGATTTTGAATTCAGAAGTATAAAATATAGCGCTTGAGTAGAACGATTCTAACTCGGAGTCTGAATAAGGAGCAAGGCTGCTAGAGGGTCAAAATGGAACTGTCTGTTGACAAACCCCAAAACATCGTAAAACTATATGATGAAAATTCAGGGATGTGGCGGTTCGTAAAAGCAGATACTGGACCGCCAAAATCCTTAGAAACTATTGAGAAGGCACTTTATAGGCTTGGATTATCGAAGAACGAGATAAAAGTTTACATTTATCTTGCAAGAACAAACGAACATAAAGCAAGTGAAATTTCTGAGGCACTGTCCCTTCATAGAACTGAAACTTACAGAATTTTGCGTGACTTAGAGAAAAAGGGGTTAATCTCCTCAGTTTTTGAGAAACCTTTAAAATTTATTGCCACACCCTTCGAAAAGGCATTGGACATACTTATTGAAACTAAAAAAATGAAAATAAGTCTTCTGGAAAAGAAAAAGGGAAACTTGGTTGACCTTTGGCTTTCTCTTCCAAAACCAGAAACAGAATGCGAAAGAAAAGAAGTATTCCAAGTGTTGGAAGGCGAAGAACAAATCAATTTGAAAGCGGATGAAATACTCAATAATGCTGAAAAGGAAGTTTTCGTCTTCACCTCTGAGCATGATATTGCAAACTTTTACCATTCAGGGCTTCTGGATAAACTTGAAACCATGTCAAAAGAAAACATAAACGTGCACTTATTGACCAATTATTCTCCAAAAAGCTGCTTTTTCATCGAGAAAGTGAAGGTGAAAAAGTCTAAGTACTCCCTTTCTAACTCTGAAGAACTGCCAACTTTTATACTCGTAGACGACCAACTTCTTTTGCTTATCAGAAAGGACAACGGGAAAAAGAAGGTAGCCGCCTTATGGACAAACTACGAAGCTTTTGTAAAAGCCTTAAAAACTCTTTTCATCGAACTTTGGAACAACAACGCTTAACCTTTAATTTTAATCATCTGTAATATTCTTGAAACCAGAATTCTTGCTTCTCTATCAATAGCCGTTAACACTCCTAAGTAAAGTATTCCACCGATCGCTGTCACAACAAAAGTTAACATTATAGTTGTTGGGTGTGGAAGCAAAAACAGGGCTATCGCCATCAAAGCTGAAGCAAAAATGTATTTTGCGATGTTCTGCCATGGAACTTTTATTCTAACAATTCTGCGGACAATGACGTATTGTATGAGAAACATGGCGAAACGAGCAGCAGAATTAATGATGCTCACATAAAGTGCAGCTTGTAACGGGTCATTTTGAACGTATGTTGTCAGCGTATAAAATGTTGTTGGAATAGTTATGGCTGAATGAAGATAGGGCAAAGAAAATGCTAAGAAAAGGCGACTTTTTAACAATTCTTTGAATGAAATTTTCGCTTTTTCATCAACTTTTTCAAATCCAATAAGCACAGTACTGTATATTCCCGATATAGTCGCTACTAGCGCATCTATTGCGAGCACAACCAAAACTGGCGTGGCTACACTATAATCAGAACCTAGAATCGTTAAATAGGAATCCGAAAGCGTTATTGCGCCCGCAGCCATGGGTAAGGCAAACATTAAAACAATTTTCATTGCTGCGGTTACATGTTCATGTTTTCCTTCAGCAAGCAACTTCGGATACAGTGCAAAAGCCAGATAGGAAGAGTAATTAATTATTGTCGCTATTATTGAGGCGGCGCCGTAATCACCTCGCGCTATATCTCCGCCATAAACAAATAACATTATGAATATGAAGGATGCGATTTGGTTGCCGACAGCGTTATATATGTTTACGACGGAACCTTTCAGCCACTCTTTCAAGTAGTTCCACTGAAATTTCTGCTTTAAGTCATTTGACAACAGCCTAAAATAATAAATTGACTGGATAGTGTAAGCTAGTATAAGGCTGAGCATGGCTCCAAAAAGGGGGTCGTGAAGGTAAAGCCTATTTATTAAAATATAACCCAAAGAAACCTTGGACGACTCTCTTAAAAGCACTCCATATCCTATTACATGTGGTTTCTTCGCTTGAAGACATTGTTCAAAGGCGTTTATGGCATAAATTTCCACTATTTGTGTAGTGGCTACAAAGTATAGGAAAAAGTGTTCTTCAACATTAAGCATAGAAACAATAAACGGAACCAATAGGGCGTACACAGAGGCAGCAATCAATGAAATGGTCAAGTTTGCAACAATTCCCGTTTTCACTGCACCCTCTTTTCCCCTCGCTGTAAACCTTAACGCCCAAAAAGGAAGCACTCCAGCCATCAATGTAAAATATGGTAATACATCCTTACTGACATTGGACCATACGCCATATTCAGCTGGAGTGGTTACACGGGTTATCATGAGTTGGAAAAGAAAACCTGTCCCTACGCTGAGCAATTGAGCAGCAAATATGACGAAACCCGTGTATTCCAGTTTTATTTCATTTTTTGTCAATTATTCACCTTTATTTGCTGGTTCATGGATACTATTTTTTGGTATTTAATATTATATGAAAAGCAGATATTTCAAAACACTTCACATTCAATAAAAACTAGCAACTAAAAAGTGATGGTAATAGTATAGTTTATTCTATGTCCTCCATTGCGATTTGGTATGTTTGATAAATTGCCTTTGCCGCTTCTTCTATCCCCTTCTTTTCTTCGTTTGAAAGAATATCATACAAAGAAGGACCGATGGAATGTCCAAGCTTTAAAGGTGTTCCAACAAAAACTGGTTCAGGTATCCCCTCAAACTTCATGGGAGTTGCCACCGAAACTATTTCCCTTGTATTTTTTACTATAGCCCTAACAATGTCTCTGAAGGAAGCTGCTGGACCATATTCTGTGCCTCCAATATTGTCGACCACAAACTTTGATATAGCCTTCATGTAAGACTCTATCTCGTCTTTGCGCAAAATTTTGTTTTTTGACTTAGCATATCTCTCTACTGGGAGACCATCCACTTTTGTTGTCGTCCAAAGGATAACTGCAGCGTCTCCGTGTTCCCCTCCAACCCACCCCTGAACCTTGGACACTGGCGCTTCTAATGTTGCTGCCAATTTAGATCGAAATCTTAGAGATTCAAGGTTTGTTCCAGTGCTTATTACGAACTGAGCCTTTGAATATTTTTTACAAACCATCGCCATTGCATCAACAGGATTCGTTATCACAATGTATTTTGCACTTGGGTTTCTTGAAGATGTAGCTTCGGCAATATGCTTCACTATTTTTGCGTTTTGCACTGCCAAGTCTCGCCTACTCATTTTGACTCCTGGAATTCTGGGTTCTCCAGCTGATATTAGAATAATGTCGGCTCCCGTAACTTCCTCGTCTTTTTCGCAAGCGTTTATTTCAACATCCAACCCTAAGCTTGCTGTGACATGCTTTAGCTCTTCAGCGAAGGCTGCGGCAAGTCCAGGTTTCGTATCACATACCGTTATGGTATCTGCGAGTTCTGCGCACATGATAGTATAGGCTGTGGGGCGTCCTACTCGGCCTGTTCCGATTTGGGCAATGTGCAACTTGTTTTCACCTTACATGAAATAGTTATTCACTTTGCGCTTATATGACCTTTCTCAACTAAGTAATCATAGAGGGCTTCTTTCCAATCTCTCATTTTTATGCCGTATTTTGGAAGCTTTATGCTTTTTAATGGTGAAAATTGTGGTCTCTTAGCTTTCATTTGAAGTTGGTTCGTTTTGATAGGTGTTAAAGTTGGTTTTAGGCTTGTGATTTTGAATATTTCTTGGGCGAATTGGAACCATGTACAGTAGCCTTGATTTGTTGCATGGTATATCCCGAAAGGAAGCGGTGTCTCTATTATCTTTTTTATGGTTAAGGCTGCGTCTTTTGTGTATGTTGGGCTCATCCACATGTCGTCTACAACGCTTATGGTTTCATTCTTTTTGGCTTTGGTTATCATTGTTTCGATAAAGTTTCCGCCTTTGCCGCTGGCTCCAGCCACACCAAATAAGCTTGCAACTCTGATAATGTAATGTTTAGGGTTTTGTTTTGTGTAGAGTTCACCTGCCAGTTTCGAAATCCCATAAGTGTTGATTGGGTTTGGGATATCTTCTTCAGTGTATGGTTCGTTTTTGGAGCCGTCGAAGACATAGTCTGTGCTTATGAATATGGTTGTTGCTTCAATTTCTTTTGATAAGGTGGCTATGTTTTTTGCTCCTATGGCGTTTACTGTAAAGGTTTTTATTGGGTCTTCTTCGCATTGGTCGGTTTTGTGGAATGCAGCCGTATTTATAATAACGTCTGGGCGATAATTCTTCAGGATTTGGCAAGAATTGTAATCAGTCACTTCTATCTCGTGGTGTGTTAAGCCTATCGTTTCATGTTCATGTTTTAACGTTTTCATGAGGTCTGTGCCAAGTTGTCCTGTTGAGCCTATGACAACTATTTTCATAAGATTGCTCCTTTAATCTCGATGTTCTTTATGAATGCATGAGTTTCGAGTAAATGCTTGTACCATTTGACCGTTATTGTTCTTGGATCGTCAGCGTTTAATTTTCCTTCTTTTAGGGCGTCGAAAACTTCTTTTGCTCCATGTTTCGGTGTGTATTGAGGCTTGAAGTTTAATGTTTCCTTTATTTTGTTGAAGTTCACTCTGTAGCTTCTGGTGTCTGGTGAACCGTACCATTCATAATTAAATGGCAAGTTAATGGATTCCGCCACCAGTTTTGCTAAGTCAAAGATTTGGACGTTTTGTTCGTTACTGCCTACATTAAAAATTTGGTTGTTGACAAGGTCTCTGTCTGCTTCCAAAACGGTGATGAAGGCGTTTGATGTGTCTTTTACATGAATGAAGGGGCGCCATTGTTTTCCATCTCTCATTATTGGTATTTTACCATTTTTGAAGAAGCCAAGAACCATTCCGTTTATCGCCAAATCAAACCTCATTCTTGGAGAAAAACCATAAACTGTGGCTTGTCTTAGGGCTGTTACTGTAAAAGAATTGCTTGCTAATGGTAGGATTTCCTTTTCTGCGAGTGCGTTAGCCTTTGCATATGTTGTTAGCGGATTAAGCTTAGATTCCTCTGTTAGGATGCCTTCTTGGAACCCGTAAACGCTGCATGTGCTGGCTAAAACATATCTGGCTACTCCATATTTTTTCGAAAGCTTGGCTACTCGCACTCTTCCCTTATAGTTTATTTCCAAAGTTTTTTGGGGGTCAAGTTCTCCGCTTGGGTCGTTTGAAAGAGAAGCCAAATCAAACACTGCGTCTATGCCCTTTAGGATTTCAGGCTTAAACCATCTAACGTCATCTTTGATTAATTTTATTTTATCAATTATGTCTTTTATCGGGTCTGTTCCGAAAAAGAGTCTATCTAAACACGTTACATCGTAGCCTTTCTCAAGTAGAAGTCGAGAAAGAATAGAACCAATGTAACCTGCTCCGCCAGTTACTAACACTTTCAATGCGCACTTTCTCCTACTTGTGTGGCGGTTGGAACCAATCCCATGGTTTGCCTACTCTTGGGTCGTCTTTTTTGCCGTTTATCTCTGTTGGAATTATTTTTGTGTCGTTCCATGGTCTGCGTTTTTCATCTGGGTTCTTGTAATCGTAAAGTTTTGTTACAAAATAAACCGTTAATGATGGCGTATCGCTGACAGTTTTGGTTCCATGCAAATATTTTCCAGGTATCCGTACTATTGACGGTTTTTCCTCACTAGCTATGATTTCAACCATTCGTCCGGTTTCCTCTTCGTAAGCGCAGATTTTCATGGCTCCTTTTAAAACGAGGAAATAATCTACTTGTCCTCTTTCGTGTTTGTGCCATGCTCTGACAATGTTGGGATAGCTATAGCTCATGTTTGCTTGTGTTATCCATTCTTCTTCTATTAGGTCTTTCCAGTCTTGTCTTAGGGCTTCTGCGAAGAAGCCTCTTTCGTCTGGTATTATGTTTATTTCTTGAACTTTTACTCCTTTTAGCGGATATTCCTTCATATTTCTACCTCTGAGTAGTCTCCTATGTTGAGTTTTAGGGTTTTGTGTTTTTGGTTTTTTATAATTTTGGTGTTTCTTCCTATCAAGCTTTCTTCTAGTCTTTCAACGCCATTTATTGAGGTGTTTTCTAGTATTACGCTGTATTCGATGTTGCTTTCTGTTATTTTTGTGTTGTTTCCTATGCTTGTGTATGGTCCTATGAAGGAGTTTTCTACTAGACAGTTTTCGCCTATTATGACGGGTCCTCTTATTGTGCTGTTTATTATTTTTGCGCCTTTTTGTATTGTGACTCTTCCTTCAACTTTGCTTTCGATTGTTTCTCCTTTTATTTCTTGTTTTATGTATTCGTCTAGGATTTTGGCGTTTGCGTATAATATGTCATCTTTTTTGCCTGTATCTAGCCACCATGTGTCGAGTTTTTCTGCTTTCACTTTGTAGCCTTGGTTTATCATTTCTTGTATGGCGTCTGTTATTTCAAGTTCTCCTCGCCAAGAAGGTTTTATGCGGTCTATGGCTTTGTGGATTTTGTTTGAAAATATGTATACGCCTACTAGGGCTAAATTGCTAGGTGGGGTCTTCGGTTTTTCAATGAGTTTTATGATATTGTCTTTTTTGTCTAGCACTGCGATGCCGAATCTTGTTGGGTCTTCAACTTCTTTTAGTAGGATTAGGGCGTCTAGGTTTTCGTTTTCAAATTTTTGTATTAGCGTGTTGAAGCCTTTTCCTATTAGATTGTCGCCTAAGCACATTATGAAACCTTCTTTGCCGAGAAAATTCTGCGCCGTTTTTACCGCATGTGCTAAACCCAGCGGTTCTTGGGGTATGTAGGTTACTTTAATGTTCCATGCCGCTCCATCTTTTACGTAGTTTTTGACGTCTTGCCCGGTTTCTGGGGCTATTATTACGCCTACGTCTTTAATGCCTGTTTTGGCTACATGGTCTAAAACGTAGCCTAAGATTGGCTTGTTAGCCACTGGAATAAGCTGTTTAGCAGTGGTGAAAGTTAGGGGTCTGAGTCTGGTGCCTTTGCCACCGCTTAGAACTAAAGCCTTCATAAAATAAGTTAATGCTGAACTTGTTTATTATAACTTTCTGGTTTGCATGGAGTTTTTTATTTAGTTTTTAATCGAAGTTTAACTTTCATTTTTGTTCTGCTTATCCAATTGTAAATTGG
>JAVZJY010000037.1:0-12969 GCA_038872535.1 Bathyarchaeia archaeon
AGACATCCTCGTAGAATTTAAAGGAGAAAAAAGCCTCCTAGACTTAGCAGGATTAAAAATAGAACTGGAAGAAATTTTAGGAAAAAAAGTTGACGTACTAACCTACAATTCGCTACATCCACTCTTAAAAGACAAAATCCTAAAAGAACAAAAAGTGATCCTATGAAAAAAGACCCAAAAATCTTCATTCAACACAAACTGGAAAGCATAGAGAAAATAGAAGAGTACACAAAAAACATAAACAAAAAAGAATTCCTAAACTCAAGCCAAATCCAAGACGCCGTAATCCGAAGAAAAGAATAGCAGGAATGAGAGACATCCTCATACATGGATACTTCGGCGTAGACCTAGAACTAACATGGAAAGTCGCCACACAAGAAATCGCTAACCTAAAAAAGGAAATACTAGAAATAAAGAAAGAACTCGAAGTTTTCGGTATAGACAAGAATAAAATAAAGCCCTTCACAGAAAAAGACCGCGGTGAAAACCATAATTAACAAACACTTTAAAAACATTATGGATAGGCGAAACTTAACTCTTTTACTGTTCCATCAAAGTCTCAAGAGTTGAAAGCGTATTCTCCTTTCTCGCCCTTTTTTTCAGCATTCCCAAATCCACTCTTGTGAATTTTAAAATAGCCCTAACATCATCCATATCCTTTAAGGCTCTTTCTCGTGGTATTGTTGCCTTAATCATTCGCAGTTTAGCCAAAACCAAATCTTCAGGCGTCTGAAAAAATGTTTTTAACCCCGCTATTTTTCCTGCTTTTTTCTCAAATTTCTTGTTTGAAATTATCACGTCAACACTGTAGGGCGTCTTACAATCCTTAAAAGTGGCTATTCTATAACCAGACTTTAAGGCTTTTTCAATTTCCCCTTCATCAACAGTTAATTCTGCCCATCGCAAAGCAGCGACAAGCCTTGCCTTTTGTTTTCCTTCTGAAACATAAACCAAAACATCAACATCCACAGTAGTTCGCGGAACACCATAAAAGCTAGCAGCCAAAGCGCCAGTAAAAGCATAATCCAAACCAGCTTTCTCAAAACCCTTTATGAGACGCTTAACAAAATCATAAAAAACTTCCAACTTAAACGCCTCTTTTGCGCCAGCGTTTGCTCCACTCCAGTCTTTCTCGCAGCTTTTCAATAAGCTCCTCATCGCTT
The DNA here is from genome assembly GCA_038872535.1 of Bathyarchaeia archaeon. GTDB lineage: Archaea > Thermoproteota > Bathyarchaeia > Bathyarchaeales > Bathycorpusculaceae > JASEJA01. Next base: position 1,164 of record JAVZJY010000037.1, read on the forward strand.
ATGTTTGGATTTTGCGCTTTAATACCTTCAGCGCATATACGCACTGTAGCACTTGACATGTCAATAGCCAAATTAACCTTCTCTTCGGGTTTGAGACGCCCAAGCCTTTCCATATCCTTATTCAATGCATAAGCACCAAACCATAAATTAGCAATTATTCCTTTAAAGCTTCAACCTTCTAATTAGATTTTTCACACGCTCTTGGTCTTTTAGGAAATCTTCTATTATGGCGTTTGCCACCACATAAATCCGCAAATCATTCAACAAAGCAAGTTTACGCAGTTCCCTATGCAAATCATCGCGAATTTCAACAACAGTTCTTTTAGCGTTTTTATCCAAAATAAGCTATGCTCCTAAATGCCTTGGATTTGAATGGCCAAATCGCCAAAAATTAGGAAAAGCCTTGTTACTTTCACTTCTGTCGGCTTCAATACGGTGACTTCTGCAAGCACACGCACTGTGGCTTCTGGGCTTATGCCGAACTCGGATTGGATTAGTGATGTTGCCGTTGCCTGTGTTATCGCATCTTTGACTAGACTTAACGTGCTTGCAGTGTTTATTGTGGCTGAAGCTTGGACTGCTGCGTCTATGTAGATTTCATAAATTCCCACATGGATTAATTCAACGAGGACTTCTGCGAGTGTTTGGATAACTGCGTCTTGGTTTATGTTAAAAGTTGATTCTTGAGCGGTTAGGCTTTGGCTGGCTATGGCTGCATCCTTGCTTATATTGTATGTGGCTTGCGTTTGAAGCGTGGCAAGCGAATGGCAAACAGCGTCAACGCTTATTTCATAAGTTGCACCAACAGCAACGACAATTATTTTTGTTCCATCTTCCAGCAAACCGCCTATCCGCCTTCTACCCCACTCATCAATGGTGGCGTTAACCATTATGTCACCGTATTCTGTGATGTCAGTCAATTTTTAAGCCTCGTATGATAATTTGTGTTGGAACATAATGCTTGTAATAATATGGACGGTAAGATGAAGAGGATAAGTTAGTGGCTTGATTGGCATAACTGTAATCTCCGTAATGTATTCTACAAATCCCATAGGTTAATGCAGCGTAAAGAACATTAAAATTTTTAGCAGCAATAATATTTTGAAGGACAAGGTCATCTGAAACAGGATATAACCCCTGCGTGCCTGAACCATACGGGTTTCCCAAAGTCAGATTCGGCACAGAGGTTAGGCTTGCAAAGTTGCATGGTTTAAGTATTGTTGGTTTTCTGAAGGGGACAATTTGTGTGATATGTATTTGATATGCTTTGTAATCCCAGTTACTGTCTGAAACGTTTGACCATAAAGCTAACTCAAGAATGTCATTCACTGCAACATCCAAAAAATATGCCCTCACAGTATAATAACTGTTGGCTGGAATACTTGCGTAGTTGTAGTAAACGCTTGACCCGTTCTTCTTCATTCGCCAATATATATTTCCAGCAGTAACGAACTTTCCAGCGCCAATCACAAGCGCAACCCATTTTTTACTATAAACATTGAAACTTAAGCTGGGTAAATCGCTACTCTGAACGGTATAACCTATTTGTGGAGTGGCGGGTTCGCTTGTTGGTAAAGTTTCAGGAGTGCCTAAAAGAGTTTCCTGTGGAGTTTGATAAGTAATGTTTAAAGTTTTGAGACTTGTTAGTAAAGGCGTTAACCTTGTCATTTGGTTTGCACACCGTCAAAGCCGATTAATTTTGCTGCTGCTGCGGTATTTTTAACTCTAATGCGAATGCTATTAGTGACATGGAAAGCATATTTTGCATAAACTCCTGCTCCTGCGTCTGTGTCAAAGATTAGGCTGTTTGTTCCGTCGTAAAATTCTAATTGAACGTCGCTTTCGTGGTAAATGTTGTGTATAACCCATTCTTCTGCGCTTGGTGGTTGAATGTCCAAGTAAGCCCCAGCCGCTATGCTTGAGATTCCGCTTTTAACATCTCCAACAGCCATGCGTTATCAACGCTCCTTTTAAGCTGGTCTCTGAAACTTTGGAGTATAGTAAATTTTCACTTGATCGCCGTTAACTACGTTCTTTGTCGTGTAAGTGTCTCTGCAATACATTGTTCCACCAGAAGAAGCATTGAATAAACCGCATTCGTTTAGGGCATAAGTGTTTGTTATGTTGAAAGTTGCATCCATGCTGCACTCGCCCACATTAGCGTCTTTGCTGTATGTTCCTTGAACACGCATAACTTCAGCGCCTAAAGCAGTCTGCGTAGCTGCTGGAGCTGTGCCGTCGGTGCCAATAGCCACGTAATTGAAAACTGCTGGACGGCTACCACTGCCATCAAAGGCTTGACCACACAAAGCGTTTAATCCAGCGTCAACCACTAAATCGTTGAAGTCAAGCTCTTTCTCATCCATGTCAATCAGTTTGCCGTTTCGCCATATTTCAATGCGCCTGCACATTCCAGCTATTATTCCAGATTTATTTTTCAAACTCATTTCTCAACTTTTCTCCCCCGCTTACACCAGCAAGATTTGAACATCCAGCTTCAGCTTTTGGACGGCGAACAACCGCTATCCAGCCAACCTCAACATCATAGTAAACGCGGACAACCAAAATGTTCTCATGGGTTTTGAAGAGTTTTTTGCCTTCAGCTCGGGCTACGGCTAAAACGTCGCCTATATCCTTAAACTTTTCTTTGTCGTCTCGGATGACCAAGGCTTTGTCAGGCATTTGAGCGGTTGACCTCCTTTAAAGTGCCGTCAACGTTCCAAACGAAGTTTAGCGTGAAAATTTCATTATCGCCTTCATAGGCTTTTAATGTGGCTATTGTGCCATCAGCGTTCCATATGAAAATTAGCCTTGTTATCTTTTTTCCCGCAGGTGGAGCCATAATTCCGCTTAAGGCACTGTGAATCGCCCTATAAGCCTCTTCGTAACGTCCATAGGAAACATTGCTGCTCATTTATAGTAACCTCGCAATTTTGTGTCTGCTGATGTGGTCTGTCTTGCTTCTTAGGGCATAGAGATAATCTGCTAAAAGCGGTTGTTCTCGTCCGAGCTCCAAGGTGATTTCTAATGTTTGCGTTTTTGCGTCAACACGGTATTCAAGGCTTTCAATTCGAAAGTCAGCGTCAACATTCTCGTTTGGCAATGCCGCATGGATTTTGTCTCCTGGCAAAAGCGGCGTATTGCCATAGTCTATCACTGTGCTTTTTATGGTTAAGTATTCTGCTGGGTTTTTGTAATGGTTAAGTAAGGCTTTTGCTCGCAAGGCGCATTCGTTGTCGCTGTAAAGCTCCTCATCCGTGTCTGTTAATTCCCTTAGGCCGTAAGCGTTTTGGCTGTTAGCGTCTTCTTGTGTGCTGTTGTATCTGCGTCCGCCGAAGAATAAGCCGTCAACCCAGAAGCTGCCAGTGCCAACACCAGTAAACCAACAGTCAAAACGCAATTTCTTTATTTGCGTCCAATCAAAACCGCTTTCAACATTCCACAAGTCCACATTTTCTTTGCCAGCTTTAACTTGTATTTGAACCCACTTGTCGGGTCCAACTTGAAAGGTGTGGCTTGCAGCCTTACTTGAAGTGTCATAGAGTATAACAATTAAGTTTCCGTCAAAGGCTGCTTCACGGTATGCCCAGAAGCTTAATAGTGGGTAGAGGTTTGCGTTAACTTCTTTTCCGCTGTTTAGCGTGAAGATGCAGCCTATCCAATACTGGTTTGCTCCATAAGTTTTGATGCTTCCGCTGCCCTTAACCTTGTTTCCAGTGTCAAAACTTACTTCGCCGGCTGCTGCGCTCCAGCTTCCATCTGAAGGCGTTAGGCTTTCAGTCCAAGCATCTTTATCGCTTGGCACACTTTTGTCAGCAGCACCGTAAACGGTAATTTTGTTGCGAATGTTATGAATGTCTTTTTGGTATTCGCTTTCCTCAATTTTCTCGCTTAGGCTTACGGCGCTTGTCTTGCTATTGCGTGGGAAAAACTCGAATTTGCCGTCTGGCGCTATGCGGAAATCGTAGCCTATTACGCCTTGTTTGTCTGCTGACTCTGCCACGTATTGGAGAATGTCGAAGACTGGTGTGTTTTCATATTCCAGTTTTGTGTATGTTGTATCAGTGTTTTCAACAAGTTCTGTTCCGCCACGATTATGGCTTAAACCAACATAATAATCGAGCAGATGTTTAATTATGTCTTCGCCCTTCATGTTTTCAAAGGTGCCTGTGAAAACTCTTCGAAAGAGGCGTTCTCCCCAGCACCGCCCACTAACACGCACATAGTTTTCCGTTGGCGTAGATTCATACTTTACGGATTCAACACGGCAAGTTATGATTTGTGGACAGTTTACGCCTCTTCCAATGCTTACGCTCCCATCCATTCCAACATTTATGGGATAAGAACCGCTTGGGCTATACTTTTTATCCCAATTCTGCAACAACACTTCGAAGCTGCTAACCTCTTTTGTGCAGCCTAAATGCACACGACACTGGATAACATCGCCTTGAGGCGGAGTAACAGAACCGAAGGCAACGGCAATTTTCGGAATGTCAACGCTCATTTCTCGACACCTCTGCGGTAAAACTCTTCTTCTCCAGCGCGAGTTATCGAACGCGTGTGCGTAGACGTTTCAGCGACAGCAGCATTATATTCCTTAACAGAATCTGTGGCTGCGTTCATTTGTGAAGCAAAATATGCCATGGCTGCAGCCGCTCCAATAATGACGGCTATTCCTACGCCAGTTAAAGCCAAAAACGTGGCATAGCTAATGTTCAAAGCGTTCTGGGCTGCAGTGGCAATCCAACAAGCAGCAGCATAAACTTTTTGGGCTATAGCGACGCCCCAGCTTGTGCGCATAAACATTCCTAAAACGCTGATAACCATCATGGCGCTGTTGAAAACACGAGCCTGCTCATCATTTAATAAGCCAAACTGGTGGGCAATGTGTCCAATGGCTGTGCCAGTTGCGCCTAAACCAGCAATAGCCGAACCAAGGCTTTTTATGCGAACACTTAAGGCTTCAGCGTCAGTTTGGATTCTCGTAAATTCGTGGCTTGCACGATTAACAGCACGAATTGTGATGGCTATTTCCCTAAAACTCATTGTAAACCAGCCTCCAATTTAGCTACGTCAATAGCCTCGCAGATTATCTGCTCAAGCCTTGGCAAATATTCCTGCATAGCCGGGTAAAGGAATGGGCGGGCTTGCATGTAGCGTGTGCCAAACTCAACAAATAAAGCGTAAGTGGCTTCAGCGCCTACTTCGGCAACCCACTCGTTTATCTTCGAGTATATTGAGTTTCGCAGAAGCCCTGTTCTAAAGGGAGCCAATGATTTGGCATATTCTTTAACTTCTATTGCCCACATTTCCAACTGTTCATGCACTTGCGTCTGCATTGCCAAGTCAAACTGCTGCATAGCTTGCTTAAACTCCTCAACACCTTCCATGTTGCATGTCATTTCAACCGCCATCTTGCCTCACGTTCCGCCCTCTGCTTTTCTTCCTCCATTTGATGGTCTAACTCGTTGAGGATGACGATGAATTGTTGGACAGTTTTTGCTGGCTGTTTGGCGAGTTGCCTTGGTGTCCACCCGAACTCTTTGCAGAGCCTAAACTCTGTGAGGGTTGTGTTTGGCTTTTGGCGTCTGATGGCTCTGATAAAAAAGCCGTCTCCTCAACGCTAATGCTGTTAAGCCTGTTCACTATTTGGCTGAAAAGTTCGCCCAAGCCTATTGGAACGCCGTTTTCTTCGCTGAGCAGCTTCTCCAATGTTATGGGCTTGTTTGGCGGCTGCTCCTTAAGTGAAGCCATTATTGTTTCTGCTTGGATAGCCACATAATCGCTTGCGATAACTTGCCCAGTGTGTTGGCTATATTGTGTGTATTTTTGGATTATACGGTTGCGTTTAGCCCATGATATTTCGCTAAAAACATAACGCCCAGAGTATTCCTTGCCAAATTCTTCGCCTATTATAACCTTTTCTGTTCGCATCAGCTTATCACCACATCCCTCGCGACAAAAGATGCCTTGAGGCTGACAAGGTCTTCAATTTTTGTCGGTGTGCTCACGTTCTCCCATTTGCAATATTTGAATAGGGCGCTGTTTGTTCCGCCTAAACCAAATTTTAAGCTGAATTCGCCGTCGTTTACCACATCGTCATATTCTTGTTTACTTTCAAACTCGAAAATTAACTCCCCAGTTAAGTTGCGGTGGCGGGCTGGCAGAAACTTGAGGATTTCGCCGTTTGTTGAGCGGATTACGGGCACTTGTTTTAAGTTGTTTTCTATAGAGAATTTCCATTCTGTTATGCGCTCTACTGCAGTTAAGCCTGAACCGTCTGCTGCTCCACGTTGGACAAAACTTTCATAGTATGGAACAACACCAGCATAATCCGCATATGTGGCCCCACTTATCTTTGAATTTCCAACAATCACATTTTGTCCAATAAGCTCCATAGTTGCCTTAACAACATCTTCGACACCGCATTCTACAACAGCCTTATCCATTCTGCACCCTTTAAGGAGCAGGTCAATGATTCCAGAAGGCTTTTCATAAAATATTTCAATACTTAAGGAGTTCAACGTAGCTATGTGCTGTAGAAAGTTTATTGGAGCATCGCTTGGCAGCGGATAAACAATTTTTAAGCCAGCATCTCTCAAGCCCTTTTTAACTGCTTGTAAATCTCGGCTTCCAACTCCGCGAACCTTAATCAAACTTGGATTCAAAATTGGTTCAACGCTTTCAGCTTTTAAGCCAAGCATCGAAGGGTTTGATGGTGTTTCGCCATAGTTGGTTTCTTCCACGTAATAGATTTTTGCTTCATGCGCTCCAAATGGCATACTCATTCTTTTCATTCCTCCATTATTTCTGAAACATTTTCAAAAGACCATGACTTCACGATGAATTCGGTGCGCAATAAGAAGGGTTTAACTCGCACTTCATCCGCATCCCGAAAACTCATAATGTCCACATGCGTTATACCATTAACAGTAAACTCAACCTTAACATAATCGCAGTAAAGAATAGCTTGCGCTGCGCCGTTGCTTGGAAAACTTGTTTTGGCAAGCAAATACGCATAGCCGTCTGAATCAACATAATTCGGCAGGGCAGACGTCAAACTTATCGTTAAAATTTCATCACTTTCTCCGCTGCCAGAAACAGCATTCTCCCAAGCGCTTGCCACATGATTCCAAACCTTAATTGTAACGCCATTTCCAGCTGGAGCAAAGCCGTATCCTTCAAACTTCAAAATCATCTGTTTAAGAACGTTTTCTTCGGCGTCGATTTTAAAGCGGAAAAGCATGAAGGCAAATTTTCCACCCTCTAAAACTGATTTGCTGAATCGGTTGTCGTCGCTATACCAGATTTTCTGGTATTCCCCATCGGTGAACTCTCTCCAGCCATAATCGTTAGGTGACAATTCATTCGCCGAAGCGCAGTGATAGGCTTTATGGGTTGCGGAAGCTATGCCGACGCCGCAAAAACTGTAATCCGCATGGTTTGGCGTGGTGCGTTTTCCATGAATGACACGGTTAATTTCGCTGCGCATCTTTTCGCGAATGCTTCTATCAAAAGCCCAAGCATTAACACGCATAAACAAGCAGAGACGCCTAAGGCTTCCATCAAAACTTAGCTTGTCGTCCTCGCCCCTATCAAGCCCAACAGTTATTTGTCCATCAAAGCTTTTCAGAAGTTCACGGTCTAACCATTCTTGCCCAACGTGGATGTTGGCTAATGCGCCGTCATCTTTAACGACTGCTAAATATCTTTTAAGCAATCGAATAAGCGTTAAAACAGGATTCTCCATAGCCGTCATTGCGTGATAAGCCTCCTACAAGTTGCTTGATAATATGCTGGTTCGCCCATCCAACGGTAGACCTTAACTGGACCAACTTCAAAGTCAATGCCGCCGCGCCTAATCTTGTCGCGGGTTCTGATGGGCAGAAAAGTTTGAATGATGATGTAGTCTGTTATTGCATAGCCTGGCTCGATAACGATTTCTGTTGGAGTTTCAACCCTGACCATGGCTTTAAGATTAATTTCTTCACCATAAGAAACGGTTTCACTGGCTTCAATGAGTGGGTATAGAGTTATGTTTTCGCCGAACTTTTCCAAAATAGCCTTAAAAGGAGCATGCTTAGGCATATAACGCAGAAGCAGTAACCCAAGCCAAGAAACCGTTATGATACTCTGCCTATTCTCAACGTGACTCCAATCTTTGAATTTGACTCCCCAAAACATGAAATCAGAATGATGCCCATCCAAAATCTGAACACTCAACTCAAGGCTTGGCTTATCTTTTGCTGCGCGAATGTCATGCAAGATGCCGCATGTAACGCTATCATAGTAGTCGCATGCAGCCTTCCGCCTAACAACGTCTATGTAGCCCGCCCAACAAACGCTTGGATTGTATCCAGCATAATCGGCGCTTGGTCCAATGGCGTTTAAAGTTTCATAAACCCTTTGAACTGTTTGGCTCCAGCCCTCATAAGCATAAAGTCCCAATAGTGCATAGGCAAAACAGTCGTCGTAAATCTGGCTTTCTTCTGCGCCCACCCTACGCCATGCATTGTCTGAAGGTTCATAGTATAGCCAAAGGTTTTCGAAACCACTTCGCAGAAAATCCACAAGTTTAACCATGATTTCTTGATAGATGTTGGCTTTATCATTGTCGTAGGTTTCAGCGAGCATTTTCAAGCCCAAAAGTCCATAAAGGCATTCAATGTCCATCTGCAGAAGCCAATCACCATTAACAGTAACAGCCCTTGCAAAACCGCCGTAACCTTGCCTATCCTGCATTGTCTTTAAGAAAGTGGAACCCGCAAGCTTGGCAGAATTCAAATAATCAGTTTTATTCTTAAGCCTATAAGCCTTCAAAAGTGAAGGAATAGTGCGGCAAGCATCTATGGCATAATAGTAATCGCTTGTTTCGCTGCTTCTGAAACCGCCATAAGCTTGTTTAGCGTCATCAATGCATTGCTGGGTTAAAATCCAATCAGCCAAAGAAACAATCTTATCATAAATCTCAGTCTTCTTGGCTGCGCAGCGACCGTCAGAATAGGCTTCGCAAAGGAAGTCTATGGCGAAAGCGGCTGCTGCAACCCCACGCTCGCCAATAACGCCGGAATCTGGCACATAATAAAAGTATGGCGCATTATCCAAAACAAACTGAAGATAAGCACTTAACGCATTATCGAACATTTAGGCATACCCCACATGAGGCTCTTTTAAGCCTTGAAGAATCCTTTCAAGCTCACTTTGCAAAACATCCAAGGGCGGAGCCTTGCTTAACACGCTTATGTTTTGGTCTCCGAGGCTGAAGCTTAAGCCAACCGCTGAGCCGCCAGTCAAATAGCAAATGGCATAAACAGCAGCCAAAACCGTTATGAACTCCTTTTCCGCGTCAGAGCAATCCTCATAGTCAATTTCTCTTCCAAGCTCAAGCTCCAAAGTAACCTCAGCCCTCTTAATCATCTTAAAAACCTTAGCGTCTGGAACATCAGCCGAACTGAGATTCAGCACGTCGCGGACATCATCTGGCGTTACAGTTGCCAAACACCTCAAACCTCAAACAGAAAATGTAAAGAAGCAAAATTTAAACAATTTTCACGATAAAAAAGCATGTTTTTTGTCTATTTTTGAAAAAATGCTTAATTCATATGTTTTTTAGAATAATAGTTTTTGGAGATGACGACAGCAGCAGCGATGATTATTAGGATTGTCAACATCAGCAGTGTTGGATTTGGTCCGTATTCTGGAATCACTTCTTTAATGTAGAAAGTGTGTAAAACATCTGCCAGTAGGTTCACTGCTAAGTTAAGTGATTCTCCGCATCTGTTTCTAAATGTTTGATTGTTCCAGTCATAGTTTTGGTTCATCCAAACGCATGTTAGGTTTCCATCCACATCGAAGGTTGTATCATAAGCAAGCATCAGCGTGGCGTTATAAGCGGAAATTTCGGTTAATTCGCCGTCAAATGATAAGAAACTGTTGAATTCGTCAGTGTAACTGTTTGTTCGTGTATTAACGTAATTTTCGTAACTGCTATGGAGGGTTTTGTTTTCGCTTCCCCAATCAGTTTCACTACCCATGACATGGGCAAAAACTGCGACATCAGCAATGTAATGGCTCATAACGCCAAGCCTTTTAGCCGCATTAACCACATCACCAGCCTTTACAAAAGCAACAGCAGCCTCATATTCTTCCTCAGCCCTAACGGCAGCATCATCCTCCTGCAAAGAACTGTTAGCAAAATAGTAAACGTGATGCTTACCCGTATCGCCTATTCCATCTGGAGCTTGACTGTTGTCGGGCAATTCTGTGCCATACAAATAAACTGCAAGGTTGTCAAGGATGAACTGTTTCTCTTCCAATGGCAAATAGTCTAAAGCGTGTTCTGCAATCCAATCATGTGTTCCATAATCGGGATTAGAAGGGTCATCGCTGTAACCGCCGTTACTCCACCCGAAAACCACGGTAAAGTTGACAGTTGTCACTGTTAATCCGCTCAGGAAAGTGCATATCAAAAAAAGAACAATGCACTTTTTTATCATAATGCTCTGTAATCATATTGTTAATGTCAAGTTAAAAATTTACTTGGATTAACTTATGGCATCAAATGCTTTAAAGTCTTTTAACAGAATAGGCTTTAAACGCAGCATTGCTTGTGCTTTCATTAGAGAATAAGGTTTAATAATGCCCATACTAACCACTTCTGTTCAAAATGGTTAGCGGAGTGAGAAGGTATGGTTAATGAGGGAAAAGGACGCTTGTTCAGAAGAAAAGACGGCAAATACTTGATTTATTTACCGCTTGATTTAGCCCAAGACAGCATGTTTCCATTCAAAGATTATAAGAAAACAAAGAGGGGCACGGATTCCATAGCTGTTAAAGTGAGTTTCAAGCTTGGAGACGACAAACTCATCATTGAAAAGTGGCAAGAACCAAAACAACAATAAAATAAAAAATTGGATGCTTTGCCGTCTATTTAGTTCGCCATTAATGTTTTCTTTTACGAATTAGAATTGCCAACAGCGTGGACGCTGCAATTATTGGAAACATTAGCTGGGTCGAGAATTCTGGAATCACGTGATATCTGTATTCCTGTCCCATTTCTTGGGTTGTTATCATGTTGTTGAGGTTGTCTTCGGCTATGATTATGTAGGTTACGTTTGTGCAGTATGGAAGGGCGGGTATTGTGCCATTGTAGAGGTTTCCTTCAAGATTGTCCATGATGACTGTTCCATTCCATGTTCCAGTGGCATTAGTGTAAGTGTAGTTTAGCGTTACCTGTTTTACTCCGCTCAAGTCGTCGGTAACATTAGCGTAAACCATAACCTCATCTTCTGGATAAACACTGTCGTTAGCTGGTTGCTGATGCACATTTTCTATCAAAGGCGGAGTTACATCCACCAACGTTTGAAACACATAGAGGCTATCGTAGCCTGGACCAGCAACAGCCGTTATTATGCCGTCTCCAGACATGGAAATCAGTGGGCTGAATTGGGGCAGGGAAAAATTCGCTATCATAGTGCCATCAGACTTGAAAAAGTAAGCCGAGTTAGACCAATCTGGGGCTTGAGCAGCACCAGCTATTATGCCGCCGTTGTCACTTATAGCCACATCCAATATAGTTTCACCTTCACGTCTTGTCCAGTCTTCAGCTTGGTCATAGCCAGAAAGTTCCCTAGCACCAGCCCAAAAATGCAAACCGCATGGACCCACTGGGGCAGTGCCAGCTATAACTTCGTCGCCATTATAGCTCATATCCACACAAAGGAACGACCAATTCCTGGTCCATGTAGGTTCTGGGTCTCCAGAAAGGTTTGTGGCATTTGCCCAATAATAAAGGGTCGCTGGACCT
>JAVZJY010000038.1:0-12020 GCA_038872535.1 Bathyarchaeia archaeon
CATGCTCTGGTAAGTCGCCACTCACCAAGCCCTTCCTTATGTTTTGAGCATCATGCACCCAAGCATACCAATCAGTATTTGGGTCTAAGTTTTTTCCAGCTAAATCTCCCATTTCAAATTGGAAACCGCTTGCAGAAACTCCCCAAAGGAATTTTTTAGGAAAGCCCAACAGCATCCTCAACAACTATTATCACTTCCACATATAAAACAAACATAAGTTATGTTTCTCAGAAAAGCTTTTGAAGAGGCGGTGGGTCACTGAGGGTCGACATCCAGAATCCACCGAACCCCTCAAACCTACACTCGTACCCGCACCCCCTCGAGCGCTAAACGTCCAGACTTAGGTTGCTCCCTCCCGGTCCTGGCCAGGTTCACCTGGTAAACGTTGGAGACAGCTTCCCTACAGAAGCAGCCCAACGACCGTCAGCCCCAAGGGACGGGTAGTCTTTGCTTCGGCGTGAAGGGTTTAGGCGGCCACGGAAGCCTCAGCCTCAGCTTTCGGCCCGTCGTATAGAGGGTTTACGGTGCAGGGGACCCCTAACCCCCCGCCTAAGACCCACCGCCAAAACATTCATGAACAACAAAACCTATAAAACTTTACCTTACGGAAGCGTTAAGCCATTCTAAGTAGGGTTTGAATCCTTGGATGATTGGTATGGCTATTATTTCTGGAACCTCGTAACTATGTAGGACTTTGACTTTTTCAGTAAGCTTTTCAAACATGTCAAAGCGAGTTTTCATTAAGAGCACATATTCTTCTGCACCTTCGATTTTTTCACGCCACCAGAAAAGCGATGAGATTGGACCAATTATGTTGGCGCATGCAATCAATCTTTCATTAAGCAAAGCTTTCGAAATTTTTTCAGCCTCTTTCCTATTTGCAGTCGTCACCAAGACAATTACGTAATCTTTTTCCAAGAGCTTTCACCTTCCAAAGCATTTGTGAAAAGGGGGACAAATTATTTTTACCGTAACAACAAATTGTGTTTAAAAGGTATTAAATTGGAGATGGACGGATTTGAAAAGGATAGGTGTTGTTACGAGTGGTGGAGATGCGCCTGGAATGAACGCTGCTATCCGCGCCATTGTGCGCATTGCCTATGCGAATAATTTAAGGGTTTTTGGTTTTGAGAGGGGATGGGAAGGCTTATTAACAAATACTTTTGCGGAGCTTACTCCTCGTTCAGTGGGCGGCATAATCCAGTTGGGAGGCACAATCCTCCGCACTTCGAGATGCCCACAATTCAGGAAAAGAGAGGGGTTAAAGAGGGCTGCTGAAACTCTCGCATTAAACAAGATTGATGGTTTAATTGTTGTTGGCGGCAACGGCTCCTTTAAAGGCGCTTTAGAATTGAGCCGAGAAACAAAAACGCTGATAATTGGAGTCCCAGCAACCATAGACAACGACGTTTATGGAACAGAAGAAACCATAGGCTTCGACACTGCAGTGAACACGGCGGTTTCTGAAATTGACAAAATTCGAGACACAGCCATATCCCATGAAAGGATTTTCATAGTGGAAGTTATGGGAAGAACAAGAGGATTTTTAGCGGCGACTGTTGGCTTAACGGTGGGTGCAGAAGTGATTTTGGTTCCAGAAGAAAAAATGGGCTTAGAAGAAATTTTCGAAATCATCAAAGAAAATAGCGCAAAAGGCAAACGTTCAGGCATAATTGTGGCAGCAGAAGGCATCGGCGACACTCATAAAATTGCAAAGGAAATTCAAAGGCACACTGGTGCAGAAGTTAGACTTAGCATTTTAGGCTATGCACAAAGAGGCGGAAACCCCACGGCCAGAAGCAGACTTTTAGCCAGCCTCTTCGTAAACCATGCAGTTGAACTTCTACTGAAGGAAAAGGGAAGCAGAATTGTCGGACTGCAGAATGGGAAAATAACAAGTATAGAACTTGAAGAATCATGCACCAAAGAAAAGCCTTTAGATTTAAATCTTCTGAGATTGGCTAAGGTTCTTGCAACTTAGTTGCACCTTTTAGCCGAAGAAAACTTTTGCTATTTCGTAAAGCCCCAAGTCAACTGTTTTTCTTTTTCCAACAACATCTTTCAAGGGAACGGAAACTATCTTGTTTCCTTGAAGAGCAACCATATGCCCAAACTTTTTTTCATTAACAAAGTCCACTGCTGCTATTCCAAAACGTGTGGCTAAAATCCTATCAAAGGCCGTTGGCGAACCACCCCGTTGAATATGTCCCAAAATCACCACACGAGTTTCAATGTTTAGACGCTTTTCAATTTCTTTTCCAAGGTAATAGCCTATTCCTCCAAGGCGTATGTGTCCAAACTCGTCAATGGTTTCGCTGTAAACAATTTCTCTTCCACCTTTTGGTTTGGCGCCTTCTGCAACAACGATTATGCTAAAGTTTCGTCCTCTCTCGTGTCTGCGTTTGATGTATTCGCAAACTTCTTCCACATCAAAGGGTTTTTCAGGTATTAATATGACATCTGCGCCTCCTGCAATTCCAGCCTCTAATGCAATCCATCCCGTGTATCTTCCCATAACTTCGAGAATCATGACCCTACGGTGTGTTTCGGCTGTTGTGTGAAGTCTGTCAAGGGCTTCTGTTGCTATAGATACGGCCGTGTTAAAACCGAAAGTGTAATCGGTGCCGCTTAAGTCGTTGTCTATTGTTTTTGGAACGCCAACACATTTTAATTCAAATTCACCCATTTTTTGGGCTACGCTCAACGTGTCGTCGCCGCCGATGACAATAACAGCCTCTATCCCAGCCTTTCTAGCGTTTTCCAATATTTTTTCAGGTCCCTTTTCATGTTTAAACGGATTTGTCCTAGAAGTGCCTAAAATTGAACCTCCTCGTGGAAGAATCCCAGAAACAGATTTTAAGTCTAGAGGCAAAAATTCGCCTTCAAGAAGCCCACGCCATCCGTCTTTTATGCCTATAACTTCATAACCATAATGTTGAATTCCTTTTCTTACCACTGCTCGGATGACAGCGTTTATTCCCGGAGCGTCTCCGCCACCGCTTAGGATTCCAATCTTCATTTGTTTCGCCTTAAACTAGGCTTTACCAGAACTTCCAAATAACCGCATCTTGCCTTTAACAACTTCTTTCATAGTTTCTTTTGCTGGACCCAAAATTTTTCTCGGGTCAAACTCTTTGGGTGATTTTGCCAAAACCTCGCGTACAGTTGCTGTGAACGCAAGCCGCAAGTCTGTGTCGATGTTTATCTTAGTAATGCCAAGTAATATTGCCTTTTTAACGTGTTCTTCAGGTATGCCCCTAGCGCCTGCAAGTTCAGCGCCGTACTTTTGGGCTTTTTTAATAATCCATTGCGGAACGCTTGAGGCTCCATGCAAGACGAGTGGCACGTCAACCTTTTCGCTTATGCTCTTTAGTCTTTCAAAGTCTAGCTTTGGTTCTCCTTTAAACTTGTAAGCGCCATGAGAAGTTCCTATAGCTACTGCAAGAGCATCAACACCTGTTCGCTTGACAAAATCCCTAGCCGCATCGGGGTCTGTTAAAACAGTTTCCTTCTCTTCAACTGTTTTCTCTTCAACACCAGCAAGTCTTCCAAGCTCAGCTTCAACAGAGACGCCTTTAGAATGGGCAAAATCAACAACACGCTTTGTAATGGCAATGTTATCTTCAAACTTTAGGAAGGAGCCGTCAATCATAACAGAAGTAAAACCAGCCTTCACACATTTTGAAACAGTTTCAAAATCTTCCCCATGATCCAGGTGAAGGGACATGGGAATGGAAACGGATTCGGCTGCTGTCTTGGCAATTTTTGATAGGTAGGTTAGGCCGCCGTATTTTATGGCGCTTGGCGTAACAGCAACTATTACTGGAGACTTTTCCTCAACGGCTGCTTCAACAACGGCTAATAGGCTTTCAAGGTTTTGAATGTTAAAGGCGCCTACTGCATAAGCTCCACGTTTAGCTGGTAATAATAAGTCTTTATTTGTTACAAGCATGGATTTTCACTGCGGATTGATATTAATTATGGATTAATATAAATGATTTACATTTTTTGAAACAAGATTTCGTATATGGAGTTAAAATTAGAATTCGATGGATGCGTGATTAATGCGTTTTGCTTAGGAAAATGAAGGTTGCTACTGCAATTATGCAGATTATTGCAACAATTATTGTGAGGAAAAGCATTTGAGGGACGCCGAAAATGTAATGTTCAACTTCATAATCTAAAGTTACGAGTTTTTCCACAGAAGAACCAGCGTTAGAGAAGTGCAGAACATAATCGCCCTCAGCATCGCACACAAAAGTGTAACGAAAATCGCCTATGTTATTAAAATCCTTCGTGGTTTCATTTGGATATGTCATATAGAAATGTATGGTGTTTTCGGAAACTCCGACAACGGTGAACTTTATGAAGACATGGTCTTCGATTGTAAGCCTTAAAACTTTGGTTATTTCCTCGCCGCTGTGCACAGTGAAGCTTGTTGAGGTTGCCTTTGCTGATTGAATAAGAATTGTGAATAAAGCTGTAATAAGGATCAGATGAGCTAGTGGATTTTGAGTCGAAGCCATAAAGGATGCTTCAAACGATGAAACCGATAACAATTATGAAATTAAAATATAGAGGAACAATATGAACCTAGAGTAGGCAAAACTTGGAAACCAATAGATTTAACATTTTATTCTTAGGCGTTTTCCAAATTCTTAGAAACCCGCTATGTTCCCCAGTTTTTTCTTTCTTCGCACTAGTTAAAGCATTTTCCCCAAGAGCGCATGATAGCGAAGGATTGATGGAGTAAAACGTGGAAAGTTGCAACCTTTTAGTTGTTTTGTAGTAAAATATTTTAATGCATAAAGATAAAACATTAAGTGAGGAGAATTTCATGCCAACAGCATTTGTGTTGATAAACACTGAAATAGGCTCAGAAAGCGATGTGCTGAAAGAACTGAAGAAAGTTGAGGGAGTAGATGATGTGTGCGCTGTTTACGGAGTATACGACATTGTTGCAAGGGTTAAGGCAGACACTATGGATAAGCTTAAGGAAATTGTAACTTGGCGAATAAGAAGACTTGACAAGGTTAGGTCAACTTTAACAATGATAGTTGTGGAAGAGTCGAAATAACAAAAACTTCCTCTTTTTTATTCACACAAACCCCTTTATTCATCAAGAACGGGACACCATAAATGACAAGACAAATCATGCACATAGGATTCGACGACACAGATTCCGTGAGAAGAGGATGCACAACTTATATTGCCGCCCTCTTAGTGGAAAGGCTACAAAAATTGAATGTTAACTTCATTGATTATCCAAACTTGATTAGGCTGAATCCAAATGTGCCGTGGAAAACTAGGGGAAACGGAGCCCTATGCATAAGAATGCGATACAACGAGAATGTAGAAGAGGAAATTAAGGAAACAACCATAAGCACAGTTGAGGAAAATGCAGATTTAGAATTTAGAGACACAGACCCGGGCATCGTCTTCTTTAAAGGAGTAAGGATCCCGAAAGAGGTCAAAATTTTTGCTAAAAACACTATCACCGGAATTGTAAGCCTAAAAGAGGCATTGAAACTTCTAAAAAAGTTTAGAGCTGAGGCGGTTGGCTTCAAAAAGGGTAGAGGCATAATTGGCGGTTTGGCAGCAGTTGGCGAAACTCTTTCTGGCGATTATACTTATGAAATACTTGTGTATCGTGTTCCAGAAAATTACGGTTCAAAAAGAAAAGTGGATTCCGCTTCAATTTTTGAAATGGACAAGGCTACTGCACCCTACACATTCAATAATGTTGACCAAGAAAAGCGCAGGGTAATCATCACGCCAAGAGGACCCGACCCCATCCTTTTCGGAATTAGAGGGGAAACTGCAGAAATTGTGAAAAAGGCTTTCGCTATTGTTAAGCCTCTGGAGCCTGTAGAGAGATGGGTTATTTTCCGCACAAATCAGGGAACAGATGCGCATCTGAAAAAGGTTGAAAAACTGAACGAGATTAAGCCTTATCATCCAGTTGTAGCCAAGGGAACCGTGGCAACAAATTCAAAGATAATTCCTCGAAGACACGTGATTTTCTCCATTAAAGATGAAAGCGCTCAGGTTGATTGCGCAGCCTACGAGCCCACAGGTACTCTTCGTCATGTTGCAATGAAATTGCTGGTTGGAGATTACATTGAAGTTTACGGCGGTGTGCGGGCGCCTTCAAAGAAGAATCCTTTAACTATAAACCTTGAAAAGATTCGCTTGTTGAAGTTGGCGCCAAAGATTGGTCATCAAAATCCAGTTTGCGTTAAATGCGGGAAAAGATTGAAGTCAATGGGAAAGGATAAGGGCTTCAGATGTGAAAAATGTGGTTCAAGATATGCCAACATCGGAAAAGTTGAGGTTAAAATGAAACGGGAAATAAAAAGAGGGCTTTACATAACTTCAACTAGGTCTCAGAGACACTTAACTAAGCCTTTTAGACGTTATGGAATGGAAAAGAATGGTAAAACAATTGTGAAGCTGATTGATGGTTGGCATTTTCCCTAGCCCTTTCTGTCTTCGTTAACTTTGAAGATTTCACATAGCATTTGATAAAGTTCATCGCCGCCCTCAACCTTTGAGAACAAGTCTTTTTCTGCTTTTAGTAATCTTCCCATAGTTTGGTATGTTCGCCTCCATTCTAATTCTTGCCACATCATACGATAATGTTTCTGTTCAATCCAAGCCCTAAAAATTAACACGGCAAACATGCCTAATGTAACTATAAGATTTAATATGTATATGTCTAGTAAATCCGTGACTTTTCACCTCCTTTTCCATTTTATTAGCAAGATACATTTAAATCAAACTTGCTATAGCACTTCAAAATAGAGATGCCTCTATGAGCGAACTTATTTCGCCGCTTGTATACCAATTGGGGTTAGGCGGCATAGGCGGTTTCATAGTTGGATTTGCTGTGAAAAAGCTAAGCAAGCTAATAGCCATTTTGATAGGCTTATTCATAATAGCACTAATCTATCTAAGCACACAAGGAATATTAAGCATAAATTATGAGAGATTATTTGATTCTTTAAAAAATGCTTTGGGTTTTGCGGGTCAAGCAGCAGAATGGTTTATTGGCTTAATATCATTACTGCCCTTCATGGGAAGTTTCGTGGTAGGTTTTCTATTAGGCTTAAAACTTGGATAGAAACTTGATTTACAATTTAAAAGTAAACTCTCCTTAAAATTATTTATATTTAAAAACCTAATATTAAACTACGGGTAAAAATGGAAAAATCCTCACTGGCTTCTCTGTTATTCAAATATTTTTTGCATGGAATTTTATTTTCTGGATTGTTTCTAGTTTTGGGAATCGTGTGGGCCGTTATTCTTACTGTGTTGATAGTCGTAGGGTTGTTTATAGGTCTTATAATAGGAGCGATAGTGCTTTTATTTATTATTGGTGGACTTAATGTTTTATTAACGGATTTTATTTGGAATATTTCGGTAAGATCAGATTGGAAAAGCTTGTTAGCTCATGGTTTTGTTTTGTTTATTGCGTTACTTATAGTGGGCATTCCATCATTCATCATAAACATTATTGCACCAGATTTGGTTACATCAATAATTGTCTTCGTAATCTACTGTTTTATTGATGGCTTCGTATCTAAGAAGGTGGCAGGCTACTGGGAAGAATACGCTACTGAAGGAACAGTTTAAATGTGCGTGGTTCATTAATCTTTTGAAAACTTGATCCTATAGGCTTATCGGGTGTTTGGTAGATGGAAAAGAAGTTTCCAGCAGAGGAGTATAGTGTTCCATTCTTTAAGGAAATGGGTTATGTTAGGAAGCTTTGTCCAAAATGTGGCGATTATTTTTGGACGCAAAATCCAGAACGAGAGACTTGTGGAGAAGCAAGAAAGGAAGGCTGCGCCACTTACACTTTTATAGGTGATCCGCCAACAAAAAGAAGCTACAATTTCCGTGAGATGCGAGAGGCTTTCCTATCATTTTTTGAGAAGCATGGGCATACACGCATAAAGCCTTATCCAGTTGTAGCCCGATGGAGAGAAGACATTTATCTAACACATGCAAGTATCATCGATTTTCAGCCCTACGTAACCGAGGGAATAGCTCCTCCACCAGCAAACCCACTTGTGATTGCTCAGCCCTGCATTCGTTTGGTAGACATTGCCAATACTGGTCCAACTTTTGGAAAGTATGAAACAATTTTTGAAATGGGTGGGCATCACGCATTTAATTATCCAGAAAAAGAGGTTTACTGGAAAGACCAGACAGTAAGGTATCACCACGACTTTGTTACGAAAGAATTGGGCGTTAAACCTGAAGAGATTGTTTACAAAGAAGAGGTTTGGTCTGGCGGTGGAAATGCCGGTCCATGTTTAGAAACTATTGTTCGAGGATTGGAGCTTGCCACCCTTGTTTTCATGCAATTCAAAGTTGTCAACAACGAATTTGTTAGGTTGCCCATAAAAACCGTTGATACTGGCTATGGAATTGACCGTTTCACATGGATTTCTCAAGGTGCGCCAAGCGGTTTTCACGCAGTTTATGGAGAATTGCTTGAAAAAATTTTTGAAACCGTTGGAATAACCAGCATCGACAAGGATTTGTTAGCAGAAGTGGCAAGAGTTTCTGGCTTGGTGAGTTTAGATAAAACAGCGAGCATGTGGGAAGTTAGAAGGAAAGTTGCAGAAATTGTTAAAATAAAACCGGATGAGCTAGATGCTTTTCTTACTCCGATAGAAAACGCTTTTGCTGTGGCAGACCACACAAAATGCTTAAGTTTCATACTCTCAGAAGGTGTGGTTCCATCAAACATTCAAGAGGGATACTTGGCAAGACTGCTTTTCCGAAGAATTTACCGATTGCTAAAAATGCTGGACGCTCCCGAAAAACTGCCAGACATTATGGACATGCAGATTAACTTCTGGTCTAAGGATTACCCTCACCTTGGGGAAATGAGAGACGAAATAATGGAAATGCTTTCCGTAGAAAACGAAAAATTCGAGGAAACAATCAAGAGGGGCGCGGGACTGGTTAAGCGAATATCCAGCGAATTAAAAACAAAAAAGGCGCATGAAATTCCTGTGGAAACTTTGACAGAGCTTTATGATTCTCATGGGCTTCCACCAGAAATTGTCAAGCAATTTGCAGAAGAAGAAGGGTTAAAAGTGAACATTCCAGAAAACTTCTACGCCCTAATAGCAGAAAGGCATATGCAAACAACCAAACCAGTGGAAGAAGAAGTTAAGCCTGAAGGGTGGCTTGAGAAAGAAGTTTCGGAACTGCCTCAAACATTACCGTTATATTATCAAGATCAGTACATGAAAGAGTTTGAGGCAACCGTTCTCAAAGTAATAGACAAAGAGTATGTGGTTCTTGATGAGACATGCTTTTATCCAGAGGGCGGAGGACAACCAGCAGACACAGGCTATTTCCTATTCGATGGAAAAAAGGTTGAGGTTGTTGACGTAAAAAAAGTTGGCAAAGTAATAATTCACAAAATTAAAGGCGAAACTGTCCCAAAAGAGGGCAGCATCGTAAAAGGCGTTATTGATTGGGAAAAGCGGTACAGTTTAATGAAGGCTCATACGGCAACTCACCTCGTCAACGGCGCTGCAAGACGAGTTTTGGGACAGCATGTTTGGCAGTTTGGAACGCAAAAGGGCGTTGAAACCTCAAGACTGGACATATCCCATTATCGCAGAATAACATTAGAAGAGATGTACAAGATAGAAACTTTGGCGAACCAAGCAATTCTGAAGAATATGCCGGTGGAAACTGTTTGGATGCCAAGAAACGAAGCGGAAAACCGATATGGCTTTAGACTATACCAAGGCGGAGCAGTTCCAGGAAAAGAAATTCGTGTGGTAAAAACTGGAGACTGGGATGTTGAAGCGTGCGCTGGAACCCACCTAAAAAATACAGGCGAAATTGGCTTCATAAAAATAATTCACACGGAAAGAATTCAAGACGGCGTTGAAAGGCTAGTCTATTCCATTGGGATTCCAGCATTAAAAACAGTACAAGAAAAGGAAAGGCTGTTATGGAGATTGTCGGAAATTTTAAACGCTCCAATGGAAAAACTGGATAAAACAGCCGAAAAACTCGTAAAAGAATACAAGGAAGCCCTCGCCGAAAGAAGAAAGCTAATAAAAGAATTAGCAGAACGCGAAAGTATAGGTTTAGGAGCAAAACCGACTGAAAAAACTAAAGAAATCAGTGGTGTCAGAGTGGTAATACGTGATTTTAGAGATTCTGTTGATGTTGACCGCATGGTTCAAACAGCCAACGAAACAATCAAAAAAGACGACGCAGCGGTTGCAATATTTTATGGAAATGATGTAAAAAATGCAAGAATCATGGTCATGGCTGGTAAAAAAGCCCTTGAAAAAGGTGTAAACGCTAACGAAATAGTAAAAGAAGCCTCAGCAATAATCGGCGGCGGGGGCGGTGGAAAACCAAACTTCGCCCAAGGCGGAGGAACAAAAATCGAAAAACTACAAGAAGCAATCAAGAAAGCAGAAGAAACTTTGAAAAAACAGTTAAAACCCGAATAATTAGGGAAAAAGAGTAAAGGATTAATGTGAGTTCCGCCATGCTTAATGTGGTGTTTAAACGTGAGGAATAGCGTTCTCTGTCCGTGAAAACAAAACATTTAATATCCCTCAAACCAATTCAGAAAGTTTTATGGAATTTTTAAAGAAAATCGAGGAAAAATGGCAAAAACGCTGGGAAAACGCTAAAATCTTCGAGGCAAACCCAGACCCAAACAAAAAGAAATTCTTCATAACCTTCCCATACCCATACATGAACGGACCACTCCACGTAGGCCACGGCTTCACAGCCTCACGCGTAGACGCATACGCACGATTCAAGCGAATGCAAGGCTACAATGTGCTTTGGCCATGGGCATGGCATTGGACAGGCCAGCCGCTTTTAGGTGCAAGCGAACGTGTGGCAAAGGGCGATGAAGAATTCATAAAAGTTTTAAGAGAAGTGGACGGCGTTCCAGAGGAAGAACTGAAAAAATTCAGTGACCCAATTTGTATGGCAACATACTACACAAATGATGGTCGAACAGCCGCAAAAAAAGCTGGCTTCTCGATTGATTGGAGAAGAGAATTCAACACCATAATGCCAACATACCAAAAATTCATTGAATGGCAATACGAAAACCTCAAAGCAAAAGGCTACGTTTCCATGGGAACACATCCAGTTGTATGGTGCCCGAAATGCCAAAGCCCAACAGGAGACCATGACCGCCAAGTTGGAGAAGGCGTAACACCAGAAGAATATACGCTAATAAAGTTCAAACTAAACCATGAAACAATTCTTCCAGCAGCAACCTTCCGTCCCGAAACAATTTACGGCGTCACAAATATGTGGATAAACCCAGACGCAACCTACGTCGAAGCCCTTGTAGACAATGAAACATGGATAATAAGCGAAGAAGCAGCCCAAAAAATGAAAGAACAAGGAAGAAGCGTGAAAATAAAGCGAACACTAAAAGGAAGAGAGCTAATAGGAAAAACCTTCCAAAACCCAGTTACAAAAGAAAGATTCCCCATACTTCCAGGATGGTTTGTCAACCCAAAACAAGCAACAGGAGTTGTCTACAGCGTCCCAGCACATGCACCCTACGATTGGCTAGCCCTAAAAGACTTACAAGAAAAACCAGAAACATTGCGAGAATTCGGCATAGACCCAGAAACTGTGAAGAAAATAAAGCCAATATCCCTCATCAAAGTGGAAGGATTCGGCGAGTATCCAGCCATAGAAATCGTGGAACAGTTAGGCGCCAAAAACCAGCATGACCCAAAAGCGGAAGAAGCAACAAAACTGCTGTACAAGAAGGAATTCCACGGCGGAATCCTAAAAGATAACTGCATGGAATACTCTGGAAAAATGGTTAGGGAAATCAAAGAAACATTAATAAAAGATTTCAAAAACCGTGGAATCGTAGACACAATGTATGATCTACCGCAGCCAGTTGTTTGCCGCTGTCTAACGCCATGCATAGTCAAAGTCTTACAGGACCAGTGGTTCCTAAACTATTCAGACCCAGAATGGAAAGAAAA
>JAVZJY010000039.1:0-11267 GCA_038872535.1 Bathyarchaeia archaeon
TTTGACATGCTGCGTTCGCTCCCTGATTTTATAGTATTTCTTACTAAAGCATATTCTAAAAACTTATGAACAAAAACTCCATATAATAAATCCTAACTATACTTTCTACAGCATCCTAAACATTAAAAGAAGCTTTCGAATATTTTAGCATCCTCATAAGATTAGTTGTGGATTATGATTTTTAGGCTTTCTTTATTTTCTAAGGCTGTTTTGAAGGCTTCAGCCGTCTCTTCAAGCCTAAAACGATGCGTTATTAAACCCTTCAAATTCAGTCTTCCAGACTTTATTAGTTCCAAAGCCAATCGTGTTTCCAAATGCGAAGTTGAATAGGATGAGATTATTTGGATTTCTGAAAAGAACAATTCTTTTGGGCTTATCTCTAGAGTTTGTGCAGGATGGGTTGGAGCGAAAACGCAGAGTTTTCCGCCTTTTCGGCAAATTTTCAAACCAACTTCATAAGCTTCCAAGCTTGGAGCTGTAACAAAAGCCACATCCACCCCACGTCCATCAGTTTCACTCTTGACAACGCTTACTAAATCTTCTTTTTGGGAGTTAACGGTAACGTCTGCTCCAAACTTTTCAGCCATGCCAAGCCTAAAATCAATTATGTCGCTAGCGATTATTTTTGTGGCGCCATAAATTTTTGATAGGGCTATGTGGATTATTCCAATGTTTCCAGAGCCAATTACGGCAATGGAATCGCCAGCCTGCACCTTACACTTGTTTATAGCTCTTAAACAGCAGCCAACCGGCTCTATGAATGTTGCCTCTTCAAACGTTAAATTTTCTGGAATTTTCAAAGTGTCAATTTCAAGGTTCGGCGCTGGCACTCGGAAATATTCTGCGAAGCCGCCAGGTTCAATATGCGTGTTATGGAATTGTTCGCATAAAGTGTAATCGCCACGTATGCAATAGTGGCATTTTAGGCAAGCAACATGATGATGCACAAAAACCCTGTCGCCAACGCTAAAATCTTTAACTTTGCTTCCTTTTTTGGCTATTATGCCAGCGGGTTCATGACCAAGTACGAGCGGAGCCCGCCTCTTCAAATACCAATCCATCATGTCAGAACCGCATAATCCACAAGCCTTCATTTCCACAAGGGCTTCGTTCTCGCCAATTTTGGGAATGGGCAAATCTTCAATTCTTATATCCTTTTGGCTGTAATACATGGCAACCTTCATTTTAACTCAACTGTTTTTCTATAGCTGAACACTTAAGACTTTCCAAAAGAAGATCTGATGATTTTTGGAATAAACCTTTTATAAAATGAAGAGGCAATTGCCTTTATGAAGCCAGAAAATAAAGCGGAAAAAATTGTTGGCTATGTGTTGCTTGCATTGGGCTTAATCCTGATAATAATTCCAGCAATCCTCGCCATCATCACATTCCTCAACCAAACGCAAATTCCACAATTTGTCCCAACCCCAGAAGGCGCCAGCGAATTTGTTAATGCAATGGCGGTTTTCAGCAACGTTTGCGTCTTCTTCTTCATCTTCATCATAATCGTCTGGGCAGGCTCAATAATCACCAGCCGCGGCGTAGCAATGATTAAGGAGACTAAATTGAAACTTGTCAGCAAAAGCGTAAAAGAAGCTGTTGAAACAGCAAAAAAAGCTAAAGAATCCTAAAATAAGCCTTTTTCAATTTTTTCTTTCACTTTGCCCAAAAATTCGGCTGCTGGAGCGCCATCAACTATTCTATGGTCGTAGGAAAGGCTTAGCATAATGTAGGGTTTTGCGCATATTTTTTCATCAACCGCAACAAGCTTTTCTTTTATCCTTCCAACGCCGAGGATTGCCGCTTCTGGAGGATTAATTATCGGAGTGAAAAATTCTACGCCGTACATGCCAAGGTTTGTTATCGTAAATGTGCCTCCGCTAACATCCTCTTTAGCAAGTTTTCCATGCCTCGCCTTCTCGGTCAAATCGTTAATGGCTGCATCAATTTCTTTCAAGGATTTTCCATCAGCATTATGTATGACTGGAACAACTAAACCCTGTTCGGTGGCAACTGCCACGCCCAAATTTATGTCTTCAAAAATTTTTATTCTGTCCCCTTCCAAAGTCGAATTTATTATGGGATGTTCCCGCAAGGCTTTGGCTACAGCAGCAACGATTATGGCTGTGTATGAAACATGAAACTTCTCATAGGCTTCTTTAGCCTGTGAAGCGTCCACTTCCATTACTATGGTGCTGTGGGGTGCTGTCTTGAAGCTTGTGGAGACTCTTTCGGCAGAGGTTTTCCTAAAACCAGTTAGCGGAATTATTTCCTTCACTCTTGGCTTAGCAAGGCTTGTTCCTTCAATATATTGCTTAACGTCTTCTTCCACAATTCTTCCCTCTGGACCAGTGCCCTTAACAAGCGCCAAGTCTATGCCATACTCTTTTGCTAGGCGTTTTGCTGCTGGCGAAGCCAAAACATGCTTTTCCTTCTCTTCCGCTGGTGGTTGGAGAATTTCTGTTTCTGAAAATGGTTCATCTGGAGCCGTTATAACGGCTAGAACAGCGTTAACCTCAGCGTCAACACCTTCTTCGACAAAGATTTTTCTTAAAATGCCAGAGGCTGGAGCTTCTAAATCGTAAGTGGCTTTTTCTGAAAGCACTTCCACTATTGGTTCGCCCTTTTCGACAGATTCGCCTTCACGCTTATACCATTTGCCCACCGTGCCCTCCTTCATTGTAAGGCTGAGTTTTGGCATAACAACCTTCGTAACCATGTTAATTCGCCGTCGTTGTCATGTCCTTTTTGTCTCTTATTTCATTTTCGCTTACAAAACAGCAAAGTCTATTCATACATATATTTTAGAACAGTTTTAATTTCACAAAATCTTTTTATGAACGCCCTTGTATCTGCTATCTGTCCCTGATAAAATTTGGCTAATTGGAGGCTGCCTCTCTAAGCATGGTCATTATAAGAAGAGCAGACAGTAAAGACATTAAAGCCCTCAGTAGAAAACTTCTATCACTCTTGAAAGACAAGAAAAGCAAAATCTATCTAGATAATGTTGTTAAATTTGGCATTCCAGATGAGTATGTCGAAAAAGCTTTTGCAGAAGAAACATTACAAAAAGCAATTACAAAAGGCAAAGCAGTATTTTACCTTGCATTTGAAAACAACGATATAATAGGATTCGCCCAAACCATACAACAAGATGAAAGCACTACAGAATTAGATCGAATCATAATCTTTCCGCCATATGAAAGAAAAGGAATCGGCACCCTGCTGCTGAAACATATCCTCTTAGAGTTAGAACAAAATGGAGTAAAAAATTTATTTGTGAGCACAGAAAAAGAAGAAATTCACGCTAGACGATTTTACGAGAAAAATGGCTTCAAAATTATAAAGGAAGCCACAATAGAAGCCACGTGGGGCAAAAAATTAAACATCGTCACATACCAACTTTGTATAGGACACGTATAGATTATCAGAGTTCTGTGCAACATAAAATCATAGTTATTAAACAACTTCTTTTACGGCTTTAATTATAGCCTTCTCATCTGGAATCACATATTGCTCTAAGGGTGGACTGAAGGGTATAGGTGTATCTGGTTCAGCGATTCGTTTTATTGGAGCGTCCAAATAGTCTATGGCTTCTTCGGCTATTATTGCGGCTATTTCTGCGCTTACGCCTGCGGTTTTGCAGTCTTCGCTTACTATGACTATTCTTCCAGTTTTTCTGACAGACCTTATTATTGTTTGCTTGTCTAAGGGCGTTAATGTTCTCGGGTCAACAACTTCAACGCTTATGCTCTCCTTTTCAAGGGTTTCTGCAGCGTTTAGGGCTTTGTGAACCATGTATAAGGTGGCTACTATTGTTGCGTCTTCGCCTTCGCGTTTTATGTCAGCCACCCCGAACGGAACCGTGCACTCTTCTTCTGGAACTTCTTCTTCAATTGGATACAAAAGCTTGTGTTCACAAAACATGACTGGATTGTTACCCCTAATGGCTGATTTCAAAAGTCCTTTTGCGTCGTATGGTGTTGATGGAACAGCCACGTACAAGCCTGGCACATGCATAAACCACGCTTCAAGGCTTTGCGAATGGTGCGAGGCGATGTTTACGCCAGCCCCGAAGGGTGTTCGAATTACAAGTGGGCATTTTGCTTGTCCGCCGAACATGTAGCGAATTTTTGCAGCTTGATTTGCAATTTGGTCCATGGCTAAAGCCGTTAAATCGCCAAACATGATTTCTGCCACTGGGCGCATTCCAGTTATGGCTGCGCCTACACCAATGCCGATTATGGCTGACTCTGATATGGGTGTGTCTCTAACCCTTTCTTCACCGAATTCTTCCGCTAAGCCTTCCGTGACCTTGAAGGCTCCACCCCAATACTTGCCAATGTCCTCTCCTAAAAGGAAGACTGTTGGGTCTCGGCGCATTTCTTCGCGTAAGGCTTCTCGGAGGGCTTCCCTATAACTTATTTTTCTCATAGCATCATACCTCGTTTAGGCGTAAACGTCTTCTAAGGCTTCTTCTGGCTCTGGATATGGGCTTTCCATGGCAAATTTGACCGCTTCTTCGATTTCAGCCGCAACTTCTCTTTCAATTTGTTGGATTTCGGCTTCTGTTAAGGCTTTTGTCTGCAGAAGCTTTTCTCTAAAACGTTTAATTGGGTCTTTAGCAAGCCACTCTTCCACTTCTGCTTTCGGTCTATACCGTGCTGGGTCAACGCGGGAATGACCTTTATGCCTATAAGTTTTGCATTCAATAAGGGTTGGTCCCTCGCCGTTTCTCGCCCTTTCCACAGCCTTCACAGTGGCTTCGTAAACTGCTAAAACATCATTTCCGTCAACGACTACTCCTGGAATTCCATAGGCTATGGCTCTGTCTGCAATGTTTTCAATGTTCATGACTCTGGATTGGCGGGTTCCCATGGCATAAAGATTGTTTTCGCAAACAAAGATTACTGGGAGCCGCCAAACAGAAGCTATGTTAATGCCTTCGTGAAATGTTCCTTGGTTTGAGGCGCCCTCGCCGAAGAAGCATGCTACCACTTGGCTTGTTTTTCTGAGTTTTATGGATAGGGCTGCGCCAACTGCGATTGGTATTCCAGCACCAACAACAGCAGTAGCGCCCAACATGCCAATGCTGAAGTCTGCAATGTGCATGGAACCGCCCTTACCCTTACAGTAGCCACTTTTCTTACCCAAAATCTCAGCCATAGTTCGCTTCAAGTCAGCGCCTTTGGCGATACAATGACCATGACCCCTATGAGTACTCGTAATATAATCATCCTTTCGCAGTGCGCTGCAAACGCCAACAGCAACAGCCTCCTCCCCAGCATAAAGATGAATTGTGCCTGGAACAAGGTTTTGAGCATATAAATCGAAGACCTTCTCCTCGAAAAAGCGAATTTCAAGCATCTTCCTAAACATTTCTGTAAGCTTCTCTTTCGCAAGATTTAACATCAGATTCCGGTCCTCTTACTAAGCGGTTCATTTCATATACACATTGACACTTTTATATTATTTTACCATTCATGAAAACATAATTTCATCTACAGCAACACAAACCATATAGAAACATACCTAATAGATATTTATCAAGGAGTTAGAAATGCAGAAATCCTATTCACGTTTGTTGGGTATTGTTGGAAAGCCTAACACTGGAAAATCCACATTTTTCAGCGCTGCGACTCTTGCGCCGGCTGAGATTGCGAATTATCCTTTCACGACGATAAAGCCTAATAGAGGTGTTGGTTATGTGCGTACGCCATGCGTTCATGAAGAATTCGGAGTTCAAGATAATCCAGTTAATTCCATATGCCTAAACGGAGTACGCCTAATCCCAGTGGAATTCATAGACTGTGCTGGTCTCGTGCCAGGAGCATGGCAAGGAAGAGGCTTAGGAAACCAGTTTTTAGATGAGATTAGGAAGGCAGACGCCCTAATCCATATCGTTGATGCTTCCGGAGGAACAGACCCTGAAGGAAGACTCTGCAAACCAGGAGAACATGACCCAATAGAAGATGTGCGCTTCTTAGAGCGGGAAATAACCATGTGGATGGCAAACATCCTAAAGCGAGATTGGCCAAAAATTGCCAGAACAGCAGAATCGGAAACAAAAGACCTATACGCAATGTTGGAAGAAAGACTGAGCGGTTTAGCCATAAAAAGAAGCCAAATTTTCGAAGCCGTAAGAAAGGCTGGGTTAAACGCTGAAAAACCAACCCAATGGAGCGAAGAAGACTTCATAAAATTTGTGGACACGCTTAGGCAGATTGCCAAACCCATGCTAATAGCAGCAAACAAAATAGACATCCCCCAAGCCGAAGAAAACTTGGAAAAACTGAAAAAACTAAATTATATGGTTGTTCCATGCTGCGCAGAAGCAGAACTAGCCCTAAGAAGGGCAGCAGAAAAACAATTAATAGACTACACGCCTGGAGACTGCAACTTCAAAATAACGCATCCAGAAAAACTAACAGAAAGCCAAATCAAAGCATTAGAAACCATAAGAGAGAAAATACTCCTAAAATATGGATCGACAGGGGTCCAAGAAGCCATAAATATGGCTTACTCAAAGCTCTTAAACATGATAACCGTCTATCCCGTAGAAGACCTAGAACACCTATCAGACCATAACGGAAGGGTTCTGCCAGACGCATACCTCGTGCCTTACGGAACAACAGCCCGCCAACTCGCCTACCTAATCCACACAGAACTCGGAGAAAGCTTCATTTACGCGGTAGAAGCAAGAGAAAAAAAACGGGTTGGAGAAGACTACGTCCTTAAAGATAGGGATGTTCTCTCAATAGTCAGCGCCAAAAAAAGAGCCTAATACTTCTTTTATGCGCCAAAACGCCGCTTACGTTTCTGAAAGGTTCTGACAGCCCGCAAAAGGTCTATCAAGCGGAAATCAGGCCAATAAACATCTAAGAAGCAGAGTTCGCTGTAGGCTGACTGCCACAATAAGAAACCGCTCAATCTTTCCTCGCCAGAAGTTCTAATGATAAGGTCTGGGTCCTGCTTTGGCATGTGTGAAGTGTAAAGGTATTTTTCAAACAAGTCTTCATCAATGCTTTTGACATCCAACTTGCCTGTTTGCACGTTTTCCGCAATTTGTCTTGCAGCGTCAACAATTTCAGCTCTTCCTCCATAAGCAAAAGCAATGTTCAGAAAATGCTCATTATAATCTCTTGTTGCCTCTTCAACATCATTTACGAGTTGCTGTAGGCTTTCAGGCAGTAAGCTTAATCTGCCGATTACTTTTACTCTCACCTTGTTTTTGTGTATGCGCTCGTCAGTTAAGATTCTGCGAAATTCTTCTTCTGCGATTCGCATTATTTCTTCAACTTCAGCTTTTGAACGGTTGAAGTTTTCTGTGGAAAAAGCGTATAGAGTTATGGATTTAACGTTTAATTTCAAGCACCAGTCAAGGAGTTGCTCAACCTTTTCCGCGCCCTTTTCATGGCCGAACCATGGTTGAAGAGCCTTTTCAGAAGCCCATCGCCTGTTTCCATCCAAAATTATTGCTATGTGTTCTGGTTTGTCGCCGTTCTTGACTTGATGCCAGAGCCACTTCTCATAAGCCTTGTAAGCTCCAATTATTGAGAGGAAAGTTTTAATCATCCCTTAAGCCTCGCATTTTTAAGCGCATTAGCACATGGACAGTTGCTATCACGCTGAAGAGGCAAAGCCCTAACGGTTTCAATTAAAACTTGCTCTATTATAGGTGTAATTTCCTTAGAAACATTTGAAACTTCAAGAGGAGTTAACCGCTCTTGCATGCCAGCAGCCATGTTTGAAACAAAACAAACAGTCGCATAACACATTTCCAGTTCCCTAGCCAAAACAGCCTCTGGAACCCCAGTCATCCCAACAACATCACAGCCCAAACGTCTAAACATTTCAATTTCCGCTGGAGTTTCAAAACGTGGACCTTCAGTGCAAACCAAAACAGCCTTATCCCAGATACGACGCCTAAACTTTCTTGCATTTTCGATTAAGAATTTGCGTATTGCTGGGCAGTATGGTTGAGAAACATCAATATGCGTTACTGGGGCTTCATCGTAAAATGTTGTTATACGAAGCTTTGTAAAGTCAATAAAGTCGTGAGGTATAATAATGTCGCCTGGCTTGAAATCACGGTTTATGGCGCCAACAGCATTTACCGCGATGATTCTCTGCACATTCAACTCGTATAATGCGTAAACATTCGCCCTATAATTGATTTTATGCGGAGGCAAAGAATGGTCTGGACCATGCCTTGGAAGAAAAACCACTTCTTTATCGCCTATTTTCCCAACGAATATTGGCGGGGCAACGCCGTATGGTGTTCCTAAACGTATTTGTTCTGCATCCTTAAACATTTTTTCGAAGCCTGTTCCGCCAATAACTGCGATTTTAGCTTTCTCCAAACTCTTCAGCCTGCTCTTTCGTTTCTTTAAAGAATCCCCTTGCAGTCCTATGGACAACAAATATAACTAAAACGGAGGCTATGCCTATCAGAATGCCTACAATTATGGAGAAAATGAGCCTCTCATATCCCATTTCAGGTTTGATTAATACAGCGGATGTTCCTTCAAGAATCCATCTTGACCATGCAATAGTAACTATTAAAGCCGCATTTCGCAACAATCTGGCGTCACGTTCCATATACCATCTTATGGCTCTACCCAACAAAGCCACACAGATGCCCACAATCATAAGGTCCATAGAACCCCTAATGAAATAGCCTACAATTTGCGGTAAAATGCTAAGCCAAGCCGTCAAATCTGCTTGCGCCGGAATGCTTATCGAGACGCTTATCCATCCTAAGTATATGCCAACAAGTATGCATAAAGCTCCGGCAATTGTTGAATAATTCGAGATTTGCACTTGAAGAGGTGGTGGAGAATATTCTTTCAGCCAGTGATAAAAGTCCTTAGCGGCTTTGTCAACTCCAAAGCCCTTAACGAGTAGAAAAACGCTTAAGACAAAAATGAAGGCTACCCAATAATAATATAGCAAATTGAAGATTGAGAGAACTCCTAAGATTAGTAGGAGGAGTCCAGGCAAGCCCAAGGCTATGCGGGAATAGCGTGGATTTTCCATTATCATTTTTAAATATCTCGTAAAAATGGCAGCTGTCTCCTCTATGGATTCGCTGTGTTTTACAACGATCCTTCTAACAGAGGAAACTGGAACCCTTGACTCTACAAGGGGCAAAACAGCCTCATCAGAATAGCCATCAGTAACCAGAATAACTTCATTAGCTGAAAAAGAACCCAATAGTTCGCTAAGTTCAGCCACTATTTTTCTATCTGCCCCAACACCGCCAAGTTCAGAACCAGATATTGTTGCTATCTCAAAAACCTCTTCTGGTTTTCCTTCATTTTTTAGTCGGTCATACACGCGGACTGCCTCAAACATTGCATTTGCGTCTGATTCTTCCGGGTCTCTTAGGGCTAAGGCCACTGCAGCGTTTAGGTTCTGTTCTCTACCAACAACTGGGGTTTTGACTCCGGCCTTTGTCCCTAAATCGCCGTCTCTGTCCACGCATAAAATGAGGATTCGCTTTTCTTGTTTCTCTGCTGTTTCCTCTTTATCCATACAGCCCTCTGTTCCCCACTATTATTTATGTAGGCTCACTTTAATCTTATGCTCCCATTCCCTTCTCCGCAAGAAGTTGAAACTCCTCCCATGTCAGTTTTTCCCCACGCTTCAGCTTTTCCCTCGCCTCTTTTTCAATTTTTTCGCGAAGATTTTCCTCTGTTTTCTTCTTTTCTTCCGCTTCTCTTCTTCGAGTTTCCTCTCTCAACATTTTTATCTCATTAACAATTTTTGAAATTTCATCTTGGATGGGCTTTGCTTTTTCCTTTTCTTGCAAAAAGAGTTTATGCAATTCGTCAGCCTCCATTTTAACTTTCTTTGATTCACCAATTTTTTTCAGCATCTTCTCGTGAATTTTCTGGCTTTCCTCCGCTGTTTCGGTTAATTTTTCATGAAAAATTTTACTCTTTGTTTGAAGCGCCTTAAGTTCGGCTTTCATTTCAACAACTTTTTGGTTTAGCTGTTCGATTTTTTTATGAATGTTTATTTGAGTTTCCAATTTTTTGACCTGTTCAATGAGGTTTCGCTCTTCGTTTAGGTTTAATGGCGTTGTTTGAATCTTCCACTCTATACTGTCAAATTCCCTTTGTAATATTTGAAGACTTTTTGGAGGCTTTTTGTCGTTTAAGGCTTTAATTTCTTGGTTTGTTTTCTTTATCTCAGCGATTTTTTCTCTGATTTCCGCTTTGGTTTCTTCTCTTTGCTTTTTCAGTTCCTTGACCTTTTCGTTTAGTTTGTCCCTTTCATTTTTTAGCTCAATTATTTCATTTCGCAGGTTCTTAAACTGCTCATTTAACTTGTTTCTTTTTTCCGCCAATTCCTCAGCTTTTGCCATAAACTCGCTTTTTCGTTCTTCTAACGCAGAAAGCCTCTGATTTAAATTTTGAATTCTCTCTTGTTCCAACAATTACCTTTTCCTCTTCTGCCTTGCCAATTTAAAAATCTCCTTGATTAGTTTTATTCCATCCCTTGACGTGAAAAGCGGCAAATCCCACTCTTCCTTTATCCTCCACCTTTTCACAACTTGGTCACCACTTTTTCTCATGAAAGGCTGTTTGTATAACAGAATTCCCCTCCTCTGCCACTGAGGAGTCCTAGCTAGGTTTACGCCATGCTCAAACATTAACTGGTGAAGTTCTTGGGTTTTTAGTCCCTTAAGCTTTTTAGAAATTTCAGATGGCGCACATCCAATTTTTCGGAGAACCCAATAAGCATAAGCGTTGTTGTGGTTCCTCCAAGCATTCAACTGCCTCCAAGCTAAATATTCAATTATTTTCTCGTCGCTTGAAGCCACAACAATGCGGGAATCAAAGGCAACAGCAGGCTTTTCTCTTTTAAAAGACTTTTTAAGGCATATTGTGAAGGCGCTTGAGATTAAGCTGGCTGGGATGGAATCCAATTTTTCAATTCTTCTGCGGAAAGGCGCAGCATTAAGGAATAAAATGTTTATCTCATCGCTGGCAACATAAACTAAAGCTGGGTTAAACCCTTCTATAAAAAGAGTTCTTCCAGAAGAAACGAGACATTTTGCAAATCTCTTGTCAAAGGGTTTCTCAGCGTTTATGGCTTCTGAAAGTTTTCTAAATTTCCATCCGTCTAATCGCAGGAAAAATGGGGTTTCCGGCGGAATGTATGTTTTTGAAAAGGTTTCATGTTTAGACAAGGCTTTGTATTTATTCAAGGATGATTCGTGCATCTACTGTTTTTGCTCCCTTCTCATAAACCATTAT
>JAVZJY010000040.1:0-10588 GCA_038872535.1 Bathyarchaeia archaeon
CTGTTACTCGAAATTATCAAAAATGTGAAGTGATATAAATGAACAAGTCGTCTTTGGTTTCGGGTTTCTATAAGCTTAGCCCAAAAGAGCGTTTAGATTTTGTTAAGGAATTTGCTAATTTAACGGATGAAGAAGCCGCTTTATTGCAGAATACTGGTTCTTTACCCTTAGATTTAGCTGACCGCATGATAGAAAATGTTGTCGGCGCCATCCCCATACCATTAGGCATTGCAGTAAACTTTCTCATAAACAAACGTGATTATTTAATTCCAATGGCTATTGAAGAACCATCCGTCGTAGCTGCGGCAAGTTATGCTGCAAAAATGGCAAGAGACGGCGGAGGCTTCCACACAAGCAGCACACCGCCAATAATGATTGGACAAATCCAAGCCATAGGCATAAAAGACCCATACGCAGCCAAAATGCGCATAATCCAAGCAAAAGAAGAAATCCTAAAAAAAGCTAACGACCAAGACCCAGTACTGGTTTCGGTTGGCGGCGGAGCCAAAGACCTAGAAGCAAAAGTAATCCAAACAACCCAAGGACCAATGCTAATAACAGAATTGCACGTGGACTGCCGAGACGCCATGGGCGCCAACGCCGTAAACACCATGGCAGAAGCAGTCGCACCCCTAATAGAACGCATAACAGGCGGACGTGTTTACTTACGAATAATTTCTAATTTGGCTGTCAAACGTTTAGCAAGAGCATGGTGCACCGTGCCAAAAGAATCAGTTGGCGGAGAAGAAGTAGTCGACGGCATTGTAAACGCTTGGGCTTTCGCAGCCGCAGACCCATACAGAGCAGCTACACATAATAAAGGAATAATGAATGGCATAATAGCCGTAATAATCGCGACATGCAACGACCACCGCGCCATCGAAGCAGGAGCCCACGCCTACGCAGCCAAAAACGGACACTACACCACGCTTTCAACATGGGAGAAAAACGAAAACGGCGACCTAATAGGCTCAATAGAACTACCAATGGCAGTCGGCCTAATAGGCGGAGCCGTAAAAACCCACCCAATAGCACGCATAGCCCTAAAAATCTTAGGCGTAAAAACAGCCAACGAACTCGCAGAAGTTTTAGCCGCTGTGGGCTTAGCCCAAAACTTAGGCGCCTTAAGAGCCTTAGCCCATGAAGGAATACAACGCGGACACATGTCGCTTCACGCACGAAACATAGCCATAGCCGCAGGCGCCACAGATGAGCTAGTAGATTTGGTTGCCGAAAAAATGGTTGAAGAAAGAAAAATCCGCATGGACAGAGCCAAAGAACTCATAGAACAGTATAAGGCTACTGGAAAACTCAAATAAAATTTGACGCATTTAACTGCGGCGAGAAAATGAAAATAATACCTGGACCAGCTTCAAAAGAATTAGGCGAAAAAATAGCAGAGCTTTTAAAGGCGGAAACAGTGCCAGTAGTTTTCAAAACATTTCCAGACGGCGAATCCTATACAAGATTAGAAGGCAAAGTACAAAACGAAGAAGTCTTCATAGTGCAAACCACAAGTCCGCCACAAGACGCCAAAATTTTACAGTTAGCCTTCATCGCAGATGCAGCTAAAAGAAACGGAGCAAAAAAAGTAACCGCCATCGTGCCTTACTTGGCTTATGCCCGCCAAGACAAGGTTTTTCTGCAAGGCGAAGCCATAAGCATCGAAACAATCGCACGAATGCTAAAGGCGGCTGGAATTGACAGCCTCATAACAGTGAACGTTCATCAAGAAAAAGTGTTAGCGAAATTTCCGTTTCCAGCAAAAAGTGTTTCAGCAATCCCGCTTTTAGCAGAACATTTCAAAAATAAAGGATATGCTGGAGCTTTTGCGCTTGCACCAGACAAAGGCGCCATGCACATCGCTGAAGAAGCAAAAACAGTTTTGGGCGGAGAATGCGGCTACTTAGAAAAACAAAGGGACCGTTACACTGGACAGATTAGCGTTGAAAAGAAAACATTCGATGTTAGAGGAAAGATTGCAATAATTTTTGACGATATTATAAGCACTGGTGGCACAATTGTTGCTGCTTCTAAAGTTTTGAAGGAACTTGGAGCTGAAAAGGTGTATGCCGCTTGTGTTCACTCGCTTCTAATCGGGGATGCTGAAAAGCGAATCTTCGAAGCTGGAGTTGAAGAAATTGTTGGCACCGATACTGTTCCAAGCCACGTGAGTAAAGTTTCCATCGCGCCATTAATAAGTAATGAAATTCGGGAGCATAAAAGTGGCTAAACTATTCTTTCTCTTATCAGGCGAACATGAAACCCTACCAGTTTCAGAGTTAAAAACAATTCTTGAAGCAGAAGGCTATGCTTTTAAAATATTAGAGAAACTTGACCAAGTTTTAAGGCTTGAAGCAGAACCAAACTGTGTAGACGCTTTAAAACGCAGAGCAGCCCTCACAAGACTTTGCGGATTAGAGCTATTCAACTGCGAAGCAGAGACAAGCCAAATAGTTAAGGCTGTAAGCTCTGCAAACTTTAGCGAGATTTTGAAGAATGACGAAAGTTTTGCTGTTCGCGTAAAACGCATAAAGAATCACGCTCCGAACATTGGCAGCATGGTTCTTGAAAGAAAAATTGGAGAACTCATCCTCAACAAAAAAGCAAAAGCCAAAGTAAACCTAAAAAATCCCGAAAAAACTTTTACTGGAATATTAACGGACAAGAAATTTCTTTTCGGCGTAAAACTGGCTGAAATTTCGCCAACACCCTTTATGGATAGACGCCCAAAGAAAAAACCCTTCTTTCATCCCTCAGCCATGCCAGCAAAACTTGCAAGATGCATGGTTAACTTGGCTAAACCAAAAGTTGGCGAATTGGTTTTTGACCCATTTTGTGGCACGGGAAGCATGCTCATAGAAGCAGCGCTTATTGGCTGTCGTGTCTTAGGTTTGGATATTCAAAGGCGCATGGTAAGAGGTGCCTTAAAAAATATGGCGTACTTAAACATTAAACCAGAAAGCGTCATACTTGCTGATGCCAAAAACCCGCCTATAAGAAAAGTTGACTGTGTAGTAACAGACCCGCCGTATGGAAAATCTGCGTCAACTCTTAAACGAACAACAAAACAAATAGTTGAGGAAGCCTTAATTGCTGTTTACAGCATGCTCGATCAAGGAAAAAGGGTTTGCATGGCTGCCCCAAAAACATTAAACATCGGAAGAACAGGCACAATTTTGGGCTATAAACATTTAGAATCCCATTTTGTTTATGTTCACAGAAGCCTAACAAGAGAAATAGCAGTATTCGAAAAGGTGTAAACACATGAGCTTACACATAACTTTCTTAGGCACAGCTGGAAGCGTTCCAACACCAAAAAGAAGCCTACCATCCATCCTCATACAGCGGAAAGGCGAACAAATAATGTTCGATTGCGGCGAAGGCGTACAAAGACAAATGATAAAGGCTAAAGCTGGATTCCACAAAAAAATGAAAATTTTCATAACGCACATGCATGGCGACCACGTTCTGGGATTGCCCGGGCTACTGCAAACTATGGCTTTACTTGACAGAGAAAAAAGGCTTGACGTTTACGGACCGCCAGGAATAAAACATTTCTTGGAGGGCATTAGGGAAACCGTACAGTTCGTCTTAACTTTTCCAGTTGAGGTTCACGAAATAGAGAAGGCTGGTATTATTTGCGAAGAGGAAGAATATTTTGTTCAAGCCGTTTGGGCAAACCATGTAATCCCAAGTTTGGCATACGCCCTAATAGAAAAACCCCGCCCGGGAAAATTTTACCCAGAAAAAGCAAAAGCCTTGGGCGTTCCGGAAGGTCCCTTATGGTCAAAGCTGCAGCATGGGAAAAAGGTTAAGCTATCCAATGGACGAGTTGTCAAACCCGAAGATGTTACCGGACCGCCTAGACCTGGAAGAAAAATCGTTTACACTGGCGACACGCGACCGTTTAAAAGTTTTACGAAATTTGCTTTTGGCGCAGATTTGCTCATTCACGACGCTACATTAGGCGATGAGATGGCTGAAAGGGCTGAAGAGGATGGACACTCGACGCCCGAGCAAGCGGCGAGAAACGCCAAAAAATCGAAGGTGAAACAGTTGATTCTAACGCATGTGAGTGCAAGATATGACGATGCAAGTATACTTTTTGAGCAAGCAAAGAAAATTTTCAAAAACACGAGAGTGGCTGAGGATTTTATGAGAATAGAGATTCCGCTTTTAGACGTTTAACAGAATAATTTTCTTAATTTTTCCACGCTTTCTTTAACATGCTCAACTGATTCAACGATTAGAATCTTGTTATAAGAAATTTGCTTAAACAATTTTGCAACGTTTTCCCAATCGATTATGCCGTAGCCTATTCCCAAATGCAGGTCTGCTTTTCCATCATTATCATGCAAATGCACATGCACAATCTTATCCCTGAAAGTTGTTAGGAAATTCTCTATTTGCCCAT
Organism: Bathyarchaeia archaeon; assembly: GCA_038872535.1. Lineage (GTDB taxonomy): Archaea > Thermoproteota > Bathyarchaeia > Bathyarchaeales > Bathycorpusculaceae > JASEJA01. The sequence continues at coordinate 4,418 of JAVZJY010000040.1, forward strand.
TCAGGTTGGCATGTCCAACATCAAAAGCCAAGCCTATTTCCTCGCTAATTTCTTCATAAAACTTTGCGAAATCTTGAACACTTTTCATAAGGAACGGATATGGTTCTGGCACATTTTCCATGGATATTTTAACGCCGTAATCCTCTGCTTTTCTAAGCAGTAAGCGTGTTGTTTTCAAGTTTTGAAGCCAATCCATGTCTGGATAAAACATGCTAACACCTGTTTTTAGCCCTGGGTGGAAGACCCAAACAGAAGCGTTTAGGGCGTTTGCATAAGCCATTGATTTTTCCAGTCTTTTGAGCATGGCATTCAACATAGATTTTGAGGGTGAAGCGATGTTTATGTCTGCAAATGGTGCGTGAACAGAATATTTCAAGTTATGAGATTCGCCTATCTCTTTCAATTTTAGAACTCTTCGCTTGTTCAGCGTATGAAGACCATCGTCAACAACTTCTATGTAGTTCGTCCTAGCTTCAAGTATTTTATTGGTCATTTTTTTGAATGGTTCACTTAAACAGTGAAGCGTGGACAAGCCAATTTTTGGTTCCTGCATTGTGTATCCAGCTGAATCTCTAATTGAACTTTCATATTTGATGATTTCTTTCTTATAACCCTAATTTTGTTCATAATCCGATTCTGCTTCTGAATATGTATATTTACTCCTAATTTAGACTCCACATTCATACAAGTTAAATGCCGAAAACTCGAAAATTCACTTAAATCATTCAAAATAATAGCGGAAGTGCCAGAATGCCAAAAGGAGCTAATGCCGCAACCGAGTTTACAGAGTTTTTGATGTCTGAGCAGGGTTTCCGCAGTTTAATTGATAATGCAGCAGTAGCTGTGGGTATTACGGATACTAGGGGACGATTTATATATGTTAATAAGGCGATGACCGATTTGTTGGGTTATTCTGCTGAAGAGATGTTTGGTCGCCCATTCAAATTTTTCTTGCATCCAGAAGACAAAGCCATAGTAACTCGTTTATTCCTCAGAATTGTCATACTGCGGAGGCAGCCCAGAGATTTAGAGTTTCGAGCTTTACGTAAAGACGGCGCAATCCTGCATTTATGGTCAAAACCAACACGTTTTATGGTTAATGGCAAAACTGTTGGGTTTCAAGCAATAATAGTGGATATAACTAGACTTAAGAATATTGAAAAGAAGTTAATGGAGACCAACAGAAGGCTTGAGACAATTTTTGAAACAGCTTCGGAAGGCATAATGACAGTAGATGAAAATGAAAACATCACTTTTGTGAATAGGGCTTTTGCGGAAATACTTGGTTACAATGAACGTGAGCTGATAGGGGTAAATCTGCGAAGATTTGTTGACAAAGAAAGCTTCAAAATTATAAAGAAACAAACGGAAATTAGAAAACGAGGCAAGACCAGCCGTTACGAAATCGTTCTATACCATAGAGATGGCAGACCACGCATTATCCAAGTTTCCGCATCGCCCCTCTTGAATGAGAAGGGCGGATACATGGGCGCCATAAGCATCATAATGGATGTTACTGAACGTAGAAAGATGGAGGAAAAACTCAAAGAATCCGAGGAGAGGTTTAAACGCTTAATAGAATATGCTCCTGACGCAATTTACATTAACGATGTAAACGGCAACTTTATAGATGGTAACAAACAAGCAGAGGCTTTAATCGGCTATAAAAAGGAAGAACTCATCGGAAGAAACATACTTGAAACTGGAATATACTCGGAAAAATGCTTGCCAAAAGTTAAAGAAGCAATTGAAAAGAACATACGAGGAGAAAAATATGGACCAGACGAATTCGAACTAATAAGGAAAGATGGCGGAAAAATTTTTGCTGAAATATCCGCCATCCCGATAACTAGCGGTGGAAAAATTGAGATTATAGGCATTGCAAGAGACATAACAGAAAGAAAGCAAATGCAAAAGAAGCTTGAAGAATATGCGCAGCACCTTGAGGAACTTGTTGAGCAGAGAACTAAAGCACTTAAAGAGGCCCAAGAGCAACTCATGAAATCTGAAAGGCTTGCCACTATTGGACAAGTTGCAGCCATGGTTGGACATGACCTTCGCAATCCATTAACTAGCATAAAAGGTGCAGTTTACTATCTAAAAAATAAGTTAGGTTCACATGTGGATGAAAATGTTAGGGAAATGCTGAAGCTTATTGAAGGGAATGTGGAATACGCAAATAACATAGTTTCAGACCTTATGGAGTATTCACGAGAAATAAAATTGGAGCTTACAGAAACAACTCCAAAAGCGGTGATAGAGGAAGCGCTGCTGACAGTTGAAGTTCCAGAAAGAATACAAATTTTAGATTTAACCCAGGACAATCCAAAAATAAAAGTTGACATTAACAAAATGAAAAGAGTTTTCAGCAACATAATAAAAAATGCAGTAGATGCCATGCCAAAAGGTGGCAAAATCACAATAACAAGTAAGGAAAAAAACGGCAATGTTGAAATAGCCTTCACCGACACTGGAGTGGGCATATCAAAAGATGTTTTGGAGAAAATTTGGACACCATTTTTCACAACCAAATCAAAGGGCATGGGTTTAGGTTTGCCAATCTGCAAACGTCTAGTGGAAGCCCATGGCGGCAAAATCTCAGCGGAAAGCAAAGTTGGAGAAGGCACAACAGTTACCATCGTTATTCCTATAGAAACAAAAATTGTGGAAGGAGGTGAAAAAATATGGATAAACGCGCCAGAATCCTCATCATCGACGACGACGAAGACATAAGAAAAGTCCTAAAAACCATATTGGAAGATGAAGGATACAGCGCTGACACGGCTGCCAGCGGAAAGGAAGCAATCATAAAATCCCACAGAAAATTCTACAACTTGGCTTTAATAGACATTAAACTTCCAGACATGGCAGGCATTAAACTTCTGAAAAGAATCAAAGACACAGTGCCAAAAATGCGGAAAATAATCATCACTGGTTATCCTTCAATACAGAACGCTATAGAAGCAGTAAACCAAGGAGCAGACGCCTACATAGTGAAACCTTTTGACATGGACAAAGTTCTGGCGACAATTAAGGAGCAACTGAAGAAGCAAGAAGAAGAGAAAAAGTATAGTCAAGAGAAAGTCACAGAATTTATAGAAACCCGCGTAAAGGAACTGGAAGAAGGAAAAACAGTAATCCGCAAAAAATAGTTTCTATTTTCCAAATTTTATTTTGGAGATAACCACATTTTTTAAGCTAGGCCTTAATATTCTATTGGAAAAGTTTATTTCACGCGAAAGTGCTATGAAACAGAAGCACTGGCGGATAAATCGTCCGCTGGGATGTAGCCTACAAAAAGGCTGAACCATAAACTAATTGAGAGGTGAAAATATGGCGTATAAATATATTGCCGAAGCATGGACGAACCCTGAAAAATCCTTCGTAGATGAGTTAATGCGCCAAAGGCTAATAGAATGGCGCAGACAACCAGCAATAACGCGCGTGGAAAAACCAACAAGACTTGACAGAGCCAGAAAATTGGGTTACAAAGCAAAACAAGGCTTCATCATAGTTCGCGTTCGCGTTAGAAGAGGTGGATTAAGAAAGCAGAGACCTAAGGCTGGAAGAAGACCCAAGCGCATGGGTGTGAAAAAGTTTAAACCAGCCAAAAGCATGCGATTAATAGCCGAGGAAAGAGCAGCAAGAAAATTTCCAAACCTTGAAGTTTTAAACTCTTACTGGGTAGGCGAAGATGGACGTTCAAAATGGTTCGAAATCATAATGGTTGACCCCAACCACCCAGCAATCACAGCTGACAAAGACATTAACTGGATAAGCCAAAAACAGCACAAAAGAAGAGTTTTCAGAGGTTTAACAAGCGCAGGCAAAAAAGTTAGAGGCCTAAGAAGGAAAGGATGGGGCGCGGAAAAACTTAGGCCAAGCAAAAAAGCTGCTAGAGGAGAAAAGTAACATCCATGATTACTCTCAAAGCAAAAGTTTTCAAGAAAGGCGGAAAACAACGCTGCGGAAAAGGTTTCAGCCGCGAAGAACTGAAAAAAGCTGGAATAAACCTAAAAGAAGCCCTAAAGTTGGGCATTCCAGTGGACTTTAGACGAAGAACAATCCACAACGAAAACATTGAAGCTGTTAAGGCTTTTATGGAAAAAGAGAAAGCTAAGCCTAAACCTAAGGCAAAATCTAAAAGTTAAACTGCTTTAATAAGATGCAGTGATAAGGTTTTGTCTTCTAAAATTCCAATAGGATACATTGATATACGGGTCTTTGCTCACGCCACAGAGGAAGTGGACAAAATTTTAAATGCAGTTCGCAACACTCTTCCGGCGGAATTAGCTGACACGATTACATTCAAAAAAACAAATTTAACTGGGCACCATGGAAACCCAATCATCCTTTTAGAAGCAAGAGTTAAAGAGAAAAACGCCGTTCAAACAGTTTTCAAGAAATTAGCCTCCAGTCTAAGCCCATTGGACAAAGAACTATTAAAAAACGAGATTAAGCAACATTTGGATGGAGGAAACCTCTACATTAGGCTTGATAAACAATCAGCATACCTAAATGAAGTTAAACTGTGCACAACAGACCCAATACACTTCAGAATACACTTCCAAAAACATAATCCAGAAGAAATAATAGAAATTTGCAGAAAATTCGGGTTGCTCCCATGAAAAAAACTTATGCTGACCTACATTTATGTCCAAACCTTAGAGACCTAGAACAAGTTTCCATCATGATAAACAAAGCTTCAACGCTTGGATATCGTCTAATAGCCATAACTTTCCCACCAAACGCAAAGGAAGAAGAAATCGATAAAATACGAAACATCAGCAAAGAATCCAAAATAGATTTGGCTTCTAGAGTGGATTTAAAACCGAGAACTCCGAAGGAGCTAATTTACAATCTGAGAAAACTGAGGAGAAAATTCGAAATAATTGCTGTAATATGCGAATCCAAAACTGTGGCAAGGCAAGCGGCAAAAGACCGCCGTGTAGACCTCCTAAACTTTTCATCCATCAATCCACATGGAAGATTCTTTGACGCCGCAGAGGCTGAATTGGCTTCAAAAGCTTTGGCTTCATTTGAAATTGACATAAAACCACTCGTCACCTTAGAAGGTCCAGCAAGGGTTAGGCTTCTTTCAAGTTTACGGAAAGAAACGGCAACTGCTCAAAAATTTCATGTTCCAATAGTCATCTCAAGCGGAGTTTCAGAAAAATTCCTCATGCGAAAGCCAAGGGATATGGCTGCTTTGGCTGCGCTTTTCGACTTGGATGAATTTTCAGCAATAGAGGCGGTTTCAAAAAATCCAATGCAAATCGTTAAAAGGAACAGAGAAAATCTCAGCCAAAGGTTTGTTGCGCCTGGAATAAAGATAATTCGTAAGGGGAAGGATTGTTGAAAAGGGTTAAAAGGCGTTACTTAGCATTAAAAATAGATTCCGATGAAGCTCTCAGCTCGAAAGATTTTATAGATGCTGTTTGGGGTACAGTTTCAAAACTTTATGGAGAATATGGCGCAAGCCAAACAGGCTTAGCCCTAATCGATTATGACGATGAGAAGCAGTTGGCGATTATACGCGTTTCACACGCAGCCCTAAAGATGGTTAGGGCGTCATTGGCGACGATAACAAGAATCGGCGACAAACCAGTAAGCATCCATGTGCTGGCAGTTTCTGGAACAATAAAAGCGCTGTACACGAAATTGGAGACGTTAACATAAAAAGGGATTCAACCCATGAAATAGTAACTCATTTAAGTGCGGGTAATGTTGTAAACTTTGGGGGATGATGTAGCCGTCCCAGTCTGATTTATGCAGATGAGGAACTCATGACGGACAGACCCCAAAAACCGCCAGCAATTATAAACGCAAACGAGCTTCCCGAACCTTCTTCCGTCTCAAACCAAAAACCAAAGCCAAAAACATTCCAGCAACAAAGCCACCAATATGTGCAAAATAAGCAACTCCACTAAAAATGTCCGTAACCCAGTAAACCAGTTGCAGCAAAAACCAAACACCCAAAAATATGAAAGCTGGAATAGGCAATATTAAATAAAAAACTAAAGAAAGAATTTTTGCTCTTGGAAAAAGAATAAAATATGCTCCCAAAACTCCAGAAATTGCTCCAGAAGCTCCAAGAACGCCTGAAATCAAGTCAGAAGCTAAGGGTATGCCAATTATTTCACTTATTAAAGGCGCATATAAATTGACTAG
>JAVZJY010000041.1:0-10338 GCA_038872535.1 Bathyarchaeia archaeon
CAGACAATGCAACGACTGTAGAAGAGCTTGTCCCCAAGACTTACACATTCCAGAAGCCATGAAAGCGGCAGCAGAAGGAAACCTAACACTATTTACGGATTTATATGAATTTTGTGTGGGTTGTGGACGATGCGAAGAAGCATGCCCAGTTGGCTTGCCAATTCACAGCTTCATTGTGAAAGCTGGAGAGAAAAAGCTGAAAGAAGAAACCTACAAAATAAGGGCTGGAAGAGGCGCCATCCAAGACGTTGAAATAAGGAACGTTGGAAGCCCCATAGTGCTCGGCGAAATTCCAGGCGTGGTTGCCGTTGTGGGATGCGCCAACTATCCTAAAGGCGGGTTGGAAGTGGCTGAAATCTGCCGCGAATTCGCCAACAGACGCTACATAGTAGTCACTTCTGGCTGCGCTGCCATGTCAGCTGGCATGTATAAGGACGAGGAAGGAAAAACACCCTATGAGGCATTTACAGGGGAATTTGCCGCTGGCGGAATCGTTAATGTTGGCTCTTGCGTTTCAAATTCTCACATTGCAGGAGCTGCAATAAAAATTGCGAGCATATTCGCCAAACGCAATTTAAGGGCTAATTATGAAGAAATAGCAGATTACATACTAAACCGTGTGGGCGCCGTAGGCGTGGCATGGGGCGCTATGTCACAGAAAGCAGCTTCAATAGCAAGCGGATTCTGGCGTTTAGGCGTTCCAGTAATTGTTGGTCCTCATGGCGTAAAGTATAGGCGAATGCTTTTGGGAAGAGCAGACCGCGAGGAAGACTGGTATGTTTATGACGCAAGAACAGGCGAAAGAGTGTATGCTGGTCCAGCGCCAGAGCATCTGTTTTATGCTGCTGAAACCAAGGAGGAAGCCATGGTTATGATTGCTAAACTTTGTATGCGTCCAAACGACACTACTAAGGGAAGAGCAATAAAATTGACACATTACATTGATTTGCACAAAAGATTGTTTGGAACAACGCCAAAAGATATACACTTGTTTGTGCGCAATTTAGGCGACATACCAATAACAATGAAGGACGAAATAGTGAAAATTCTAGAAGAGAAGGGGTGGAAAGAAACCGTAATTCCAGACCCAACCCTTCTGCCAAGATTAATTAGAAAGAGGAAGGAGTGAAAAGCTATGGCGACAGCTGAACCTTGGCAAACAGCAGAAATTCCAGGACCAAAAAAGGCTTTAGTAATTCCGAAACCAGATGTGGTGGCTGCAATGATAAAAAAGGCGAAACGTCCAATTTTAATAGTGGGGCATAAGGCTGCAGAAACAGAATTGGAAGACAAGAAGCTGATAGATTATACCATTGAAATGGCGAAAAATGCAAACATTCCAATAGTAGCCACGGCCCACGTGGTAAACGAGTTTTTAAAAAGAGGTTATCAACCAGCGGATTGGATGCCAGCCGTAGACATTGGAAACAGACTAACAGATGCTGCGTGGAAGGGGCTTGACGGAAAAGGACAGTATGATTTAGCCCTGTTTGTGGGGCTCCCATATTACATGGAGTGGACAATCCTTTCCGGACTGAAACACTTTGCTCCAAACCTCAAAACCATAACTTTGGATAATTATTATCAGCCTCATGCAAGCTGGTCTTTCCCAAACATGTCAATTAAGGATTGGATAGAAAATCTTAAGGTTATAATTAAAAAAGTTGGAGGAGAATAAAATGTCAATGTTTAAGGACATACCAGTCGATGTGGGCGTAATTTACGAAGGCGAAAGAATCCGCAAAGAAGACATGTATGTAGAGCTGGGCGGACCAAAAGTCAAAGAAAAATTTGAACTTGCAAGGGTGAAAAAACCAGAAGAAATTGAAGATGAAAAAATAACTATCATAGGACCAGACTTGAAGGACATGGAGGAAGGAAAAACCTACGCATTCGGCATCCTCATAGAAGTTGCTGGACCAACCCTTGAACCAGAACTGGAAGGCGTAATAGAAAGGCGCATTCACGCATACTGCAACTACATTGAAGGTTTTATGCACTTAAACCAGCGCTATGACATTTGGCTTAGGCTTAACAAGAAATCCTTCCAGAAAGGCTTAAACTCATTCCAATATATTGGGAAAGTTTTGCAAAGGCTTTTCAAAAGCGAACTGCCAATAATAGAAAAGATTCAAATAACTTTCATAACAGACCCAGACAAAGTGAAAGAACTATACACTGAAGCAATACAAATTTATGAGGCAAGAGACGCCAGAGCTAGGGGACTAAAAGACGAAGAGGTTGACAAATTTTACGGATGCATACTATGCCAATCCTTCGCCCCAACACACGTCTGCGTAATAACGCCCCAAAGATATTCAAACTGCGGTGCCATAAGCTGGTTTGATGGTAGGGCAGCAGCAAACATAGACCCTAAAGGACCAGTTTTCACTATTGAAAAGGGCGAACTGCTTGACCCAGTTAAGGGAGAGTTTTCAGGCGTAAATGAAGCCGTAAAGAAAAAGTCTTTGGGAGAAATCACGCGGGTTTGGCTTTACACAGCCTTTGGTTATCCCCACACAAGTTGCGGTTGCTTTGAGGCTGTAGCCTTCTACATTCCAGAGGTTGACGGTTTTGGCATAGTCCACAGAGGCTATAGAGATATAGCTGTAAACGGTTTAGGCTTTTCAACGCTTGCTGATTCAACGGCTGGAGGACGTCAAGTTGATGGATTCCACGGAATATCCATAGAATACATGCGTTCTCCAAAGTTTCTGCAAGCAGACGGAGGATGGAACCGTGTTGTTTGGCTGCCCAAAGAAGTCAAGGAAAGAGTGAAGGACTTCATTCCAGCAGAACTCGCCGACAAGATTGCCACAGAAGAGGAAGCAAAAACAATTGATGCGCTTAAAACTTTTCTGAAAGAGCATAATCACCCAGTTGTGGAAAGATGGAAAGAAGAGATTGTAGCTGTTGAAGAGGCTGTACCAGCCGAAGCCAAGGAAGAAGCGGCTCCAATGCCAGTTGTTACAGCAAGCACTCTGCCCATAACTGCTGGAGGCTTCAAAATAATATTGAAGGATGCCAAAATCTACGCCAAAAAAGTCATTGTCCGTTCCATGAAAAGCGAAAAAACCGAGAAAAGGTGAAAACTTTGGCGAAAAAAGAGAAGGAAGAAGCTTTAGGAATAAAACTGAGCCCACGCTTATTAGAGCTTCTTGCAAAGTTTCAGGAAATTGAACTTGACGATTTTGAAATGAGTGTTGGCGACTTAGAAATTTGGATACAACCAGGCGCCGTGGCAGCCCCAACTGTTGCTTTGCCAAAAATTGCTCCACCAGCCAAAGCTAAACCAACAGAAATAATCGAAACAGAGTTCATACCACCCGTTGAAACTTATCCTGGCAAGGTTGTTGAAGTTAAGCTTGGAGCCACAAAAAGTGACGGCGGAACCCGCGGAAAATCCATAATTATTGGAGGCGAAACAACCCCAGCCTTCTACACTTTTGAAAGACCAATGCCACATCCTCCAGTTATAGCCGTGGACGTTTTTGACATGAAAGTTCCATTGCCAAAGGCTGTGAAAATGCACGTGAAAGACGTTATGGAAGACCCAGCGGCTTGGGCTAAATTGGCTGTTGAAAAGTTTGGAGCAGACCTCTTAACTGTGCATTTGATAAGCATAGACCCCCTCATTAAAAATGCCTCGCCAAAAGAAGCCGTGAAAACCATAGAAGAGGTTGCCCAAGCCGTGGATGTTCCCCTTATAATTGGCGGTTGCGGAGACCCCGTTAAGGATGCTGATGTTTTTGAGGCTGTGGCTGAAACGTTTGCTGGAGAAAGATTCCTCATAAGCTCCATAACAAGGGACATGGATGTGGAAAGATGCGCAAAATTTGTAAAGAAATATGGGCATGTGGCATTATCCTTCACCCCAATGGACTTGAACCTTGCCAGAGAGCTTAACCGCCGCCTTTACGATTTTCTGCCAAAAGAGGACATAGTTATGGATTTAACCACTGCAGCCCTTGGTTACGGTCTTGATTATGCGTTCACTAATATGGAAAGGGCTAGGCTTGCAGCCTTAATGGGAGACCCAGAATTAGCCCATCCCATGTCTTCTGGAACAACAAACGCTTGGGCTGCAAGAGAAGCATGGTTGGAGATGGCGCCAGAATGGGAACCCCGAGAGTTAAGAGGACCATTATGGGAAGTTACTACTGCTTTGACATTGTTGCTTGCTGGTGTAGACTTATTTATGATGATGCATCCAGCCGCTGTGAAAACCATAAAAGACATAGTAAATCAGCTGTTGAGTGGTGGTTCGGGTAATGCTGAGAGGCTTATGGAATGGGTTTCCATGAAAATTTAGGGTTGGAGCGTTTAAGCGTATGAGTGAGAGGGAAATTAAGGGGAAAGTTGGCATAAGAGAGTTAAGCCCAATAGATGTTTACAAGCTTCTTCCAAAAACAAACTGTAAGGAATGCGGCGAAGAAAACTGTATGGCTTTCGCAACAAAAGTTGTAAACCGCGAAGTTGTAGTTGAAAAGTGTCCGCCGCTCTTAACGAAAGAGTACGAAAAGGCTTACCGACAGCTAAAAGAGATGCTGAAGCCAGCCATAAAAGAAGTTGTTGTTGGCGTTGGAGACAAAGCCGTAAAAATCGGCGGCAAACTTGTCATGTACCGCCATGAATTCACATACTTCAACCCCACAGCAATAGCCATAGACGTAACCGATGAAATGGCTGAAGAAGAAATTTTAGATAGAATTAAGAAAACTGAAAATTTCAGCTTCGAATACATTGGACAAAAATTAAAACTTGACATGATAGCCCTACGCTCAACATCAAACAACCCAGAAAAATTTAAGGCAACAGTTGAAAAAGTAGCTGAAAACACACGCTTACCATTAATATTGTGCTCATTAAACGCGAAAGTTCTAGAAGCAGGATTAGCGGCTATTCCAAAATCGAAACCACTTTTGTACGCAGCAACAAAAGAGAACTGGAAGGATATGGCTGAACTCGCCATTGCATATCAGTGTCCACTAACAGTTTTTGCACCAAACAATCTGAAACTGCTAAAATCATTAACGAAGACTCTGCTTGATTATGGCGTTGAAGACTTGGTTTTGGACCCTGGCACTTTCCAAGGCGAAGGCTTAGCGGATACGCTTAACAATTTTGTTATGATTCGGAGAGTTGCGTGCAAGAAGGGCGACGAACTTTTAGGTTTTCCGTTAATTGGCGTGCCCATGGTTGCTTGGATGGAGAGAGGCGAGGCTCCAGAGGAAATTGCCAAGTGGAGAGAAGCCTATTTAGCAGCTATGCTCATTGTCCGCTATGCAGATATCATAATAATGCATAATGTGAATGGTTGGGCGCTTCTGCCACCAGTCATACTACGCCAAAACATCTACACAGACCCGCGCAAGCCAGTAGCTGTGGAACCAGGCTTAAAAGTGTTTGGAACGCCAGACGAAAACTCGCCAGTAATGTTCACAACAAACTTCGCACTAACATACTACACCGTGGCTTCAGACATTGAAAATGCAAAAATAAGCACATATTTGCTGGTGGTGGACACTGAAGGAATAGCCGTAGACAGCGCAGTAGCCGGAAGAAAACTAACAGCAGAAAAAGTAGCCGAAGCATTAAAAGCGTCAGGAATAGAAGGCAAGGTTAAACATAGAAAACTAATAATTCCAGGAAAGGCAGCCCGCCTAAGCGGAGAAATTGAAGAACTAAGCGGTTGGCAAGTGCTTGTTGGACCACGCGATTCATCAGACATACCAAAATTCCTACAAGAAAAATGGCAAAAGTAGGCTTAAACCCTTTTTATTTAAAGAAAACCGAAAATCTAGAGGGGAAGGGGCTATAAGAATCCTAGGGGAGTCTATCAATCAAAACCAAAAACCTAGAGAGGGTATCCAATTTACGCCGTGCTCAAGCCATAAAATTGACTTTTACATTTTTAATCCATATCTTTTAATGTAATCTTCTGGTTTCGGAAAGACACTTTTGACTCTTTCGAAACGCTTCTTTACATTTATACTATGCTGAAGAACAGCGAAGTCTCTTGATTTACTAAACTTTTCTATTTCGCCATTTTCTCTTTTCCGTGTTACCTTTATGCAGTCATCCACTATGCAACTTAAGACGCAGGCGCCACAATATATGCAAAGCTCTTCAATAAGCCCAACCTCCCCGGCCTTCCAAAATAACGCATTAGTTGGACAAGCTTTTATGCACAGTTTACATTCAACGCCTTCGCATATTCTCTTGTTAATTGTTACGCTTCCTTCAACAAAAAACTCCTTCACGCCCAGCGGCGCCAAAAGCGCTTCTCTGCGTTTTTTCTTCTCCTTTTCGGCAGTTTCCATTAAAGTTTGGAATATATCAACACTTGAAGGCTTGGTGGAATTGTGCTTTTTGGGCATTGGCTTCCTCTTTTTAATCCATTACAGATTTAACTCGTATAATGCTCATGGATTATAATTACTTATCCCAAATATGCATTAAGAATGCGTTAAAGCTTGAAGTTTATAACTCACCTCTATCTTATTAGTTTCTGGTTGAATATGAAATGTGCGAGTTTAAAGTAATCCTTGACGGAAAAACAGTATTTAAAGACGTAATATACGCCAAAACAGAAAGCAACAACGTAATAGTCAAAGATGTTCTTGGAAAATCTAAGGAGTTTAGAAACTGCAGAATAGTAGAAGTTGACGTGAACACAACCCGCCTCGTCCTATCAACCGTAAAAGGTTAGAATCCAATCAACGAAACAAGAAAGCCCGCTGTCAAACCAAACAGTATCGGAAAAGGCAAACCAGGAAACATACCCCTTTTATGCAACATTTTAAAAGCTAAAAGGCATCCGATTAAAATGCCAATCAAAGAGGCTAAACATGGAAAGAAGCCAAAATAGAGAAGCATGTGTCCAGAAAGCATAGAATAAAAAGTTAAATCTCCCAACCCCATTTGAATGTCCTTAAAAGAGAAGCTTAAACCCCGAAGCTGCTCAAGTCCACTATGCGCTATTTTTCCAACAGGTCCACGATAAACAGCAAAGGCATCATAAACCGCCAAAAAACTCAGAATCAAAAAAGCACTTAAGGTTGGAATAGAAAAGCCTAAAAAAGCACCTAACCCCCCTCCTAAACAAAGAATTACCACATCGCAAAATTTGCTGCGTGTCTTAAAAATTATGAAATCAACAATTGCCGTTATGAATACGGACAAGGTCAAAATTAAAGTTTCCACATATGGGACGATAAATAGCGAAAATGCAGCGCTCAAGTAAATTACTGAAAGCAAAAAAACAGCAGTTGTCAGAGCAAAACCAATAATCAAATTGATTAGCCTATGGTTTCTCTTTTTCAAAAGCAAATATAACATTGACGCTCCCAAACCAACAAGAATGACAAAATAAAAAGCGTTGCCAACCGACCCAACGCCCTCTGGAAATGGAGTTACTGCATAAGTTTCAATGGAGGATGCCCAAATTAAGAAGGCGCAAAAAACTCCAAATAACAAACTTGCCAAAATAGGCGTCAAACGTATAAGTCCCAAATTTATTTTGCCATTCAAGGCTCTTACCCTAACTTGTCAATAATTCTTTCAACATTCAAGTAGCACTTGTTACAGAATAAACTTTGCTTTCTGTCCGTGTCGAATATGGAATTGGAGAAGTACATAACACAAAATGGGTTAGAGCAATGCCTCAAACCCAAAGTGTGTCCAAGCTCATGAACAGCCTCTTTTGTGCTTCTCTCCAGAAAAAGCTCCATGTTTGGGCGTTCGCCATAAAATTCTGGCTTAAGCCTCCACAAAGAAATTAAAGCCGCTTTTCCTGGGCATTCTGCTTCTCCAAAAACGAAGTTTAACTCTGGAACAAAAATGTCAATGTCTGCTATACCCAAAAATCTGTTTAAGGCTTCTTCTTTTTCTGCATACTCTTGAATCTTACGCAATATGGCTCCAGAAAAAAATTGATTTCTTGTTTTGTCAAAGGCTTCTTCTGGAATTGGCAGTTTTTCAGCGATAATAATGCATTTTGTTTTTGGAAAAATTATTCTTAGGTTTTCCTGAATCCTTTGGATTATATCAGAATTTATTTGTCCAATTTGTAAAATTCCAATTTTCATGTTTCCACCTTAAACTTCAAACATGTCGCCAGCCCTTGGAGCAATAGCCTCTAAACCTAATTCATTCCTTATCCATTTTGCGAACAATTCACAGTTCCCTTCTGCGCCATGAACCACATAAACCTTAGGTTTTCCACCAAGATTCTTCACCGCGTCTTTAAGCTGACTTGCGCCGCAATGGGATGAAAAATCAAAATGTTCAACCCGCGCCTTAACCTTCCTCATTTTTCCATCAATAAGGCATACGCCCTTCTCCAGCAATTCCCTTCCAGGCGTTCCAGGAATTTGATAACTGACCAAGAATATGGCGTTATGCGCCTTTTTCCCAATCTTTGAAGTGTAAAAAACCGCCGGACCACCCTTAAGCATTCCAGCCGGAGAAATTATCACACCAGGCGTTTTAATTGCTTTTCTTCTGTCCCTCCAACCCTCAACCCAATCAACAGAATGCATGGCATCCATGAAAAGCCTTGGGTCTTTGAGAAAATCCTTATAGTTCATAATGATTCTGCTTGCTTCCCGCGCCATCCCATCCATGGTAATTGGATATTCAAAATGGTGAACTGCTAAAACGCATGCGATTTCTTGGGATCTTCCAACTCCAAAAGCTGGAACAAGAACTGAACCTCCCCTTTCAACAACATCCGTCACTTCATCAACGAAGCGTTTCTCCAGTTCCAAGCGTTCCGTATGGTCTTCGTCTGCGTATGTGCTTTCAATTATCACGGCGTCCAAGTCGCCATATTCCATTTTTGCACCTTCCAAAAGCCTCGTGTCAGTCGTGTTGAAGTCGCCCGTGTAAAGCACGCGTTTTCCTTCAGCTTCAACTAGTATTTGTGCGCTTCCTGGAATGTGTCCGGCGCTGAAGAGTTGGAATTGTATGTCTCCAATTTTTTCTTCGACGCCGAAATCCACATGCTTGTTATTTCTCATCATTGATTTTAGTTCAAGGTATTCGTATGGCAAATAGTAACTGGAAAGGTGAATGAAATCAGAAATCAGTATTTGTGTCAGTTCCAAATTTAATCTATTAGTGTATAATGGCTTTTTTTCGTGAATGTAAAAAATCGGAACAGCTCCAGAATGGTCAAGGTGACTGTGGGTTAAGATTACTGCATCCACATCTTTCGGAGGCACATGCATGGGAAATCCTGGCTCATGATTTAACATGACGCCATAATCAAGCAAAACTTGTGTTTTCTCAGTTTTTACTGTGATGGCTATTCTGCCAACTTCTTGGGTTCCGCCTAGAAAGCCAATTTTTAATGAACTCATGTTTTTCAACCGCTAACGCAATAATCATGCTCTATGCTATTTTAAAAACGTATTGACTTTCTGGCTGGAAAAACCCTAACAAGTCCCTTTTTAATGGCTTTCAAAATTTCATCCACATCAGAAGAAGCTTGAACTTCAGTGTAAACACTCCACAACTCATCAGCATTATGAGCATCGCTGCCGGCAACACCAGGCAAACCCATCTCTTTAGCCAAGTTTTCAGCCATTTTATTAAGCTGTGATGATAAGGCACCATTTAAAACTTCTATGGCGTCAACATCATAATTTTTCGCCAAATCTCCAAGACCATAAGCTCTGTATGGATGAGCAACAATAACTATGCCGCCTCTTTCCTTTGCAAAGTCTATCACATTCTCAACAGTCCATGGTTGAGACGGCAACTCTGCAACTCCCAAAACTATTAGGTCACCATCAAACGTGGCTATTTCAACTCCTGGAATTATTAAAATATCCGAATAAGCAGAAGCCAATTGCTTAACTTTAATATAACCATCAACTCGATTGTGGTCGGTGACAGCGACAGCTTTGATGAATGGGTGCACATAGAGTTGTTCAACTATAGTTTTGGGCTGAATTGAGGAGTCGAAGGAATAAGTTGTGTGAACATGCAAATCAACATTAATCATTATTTCTCACAGTTACTCCTAAGAATTTTCTCTAATTTTGTTAAAATGGCTTCACTTCGTTCTTTTTTAATGTCGAAACATTTAAAACCAATATTCTTTTTCGAACACACCTTCCTGCAACTTTTGAGAACAGTTTGATTCCAATTTTCTGGGTCGTTAAACAGAAAAACCGCTTCATAATTCATGCCGCCAATGTATTCAGCCACCTGATTTGCCACATACTCCACAGTTTCTTTGTCAAATGGAAGAACAGTTTCATGCTGCGAAAGAGGATAAACTTCATCAAGTTCCAACGGAATAACGCCGAATGGAGCAGCATAAAAACA
>JAVZJY010000042.1:0-10288 GCA_038872535.1 Bathyarchaeia archaeon
CTCTGTGCGAACAGACATTAAAACTGGAGAAAACGCTTCTACTGAAAGATTCGCCCATTACATGCCCGACGTAATAGACTTCATTAGGCGATGCGATACGGAAGAACAAGCAAAAGAGATAATAGATTACATGGAGAAGAGGGGCGAAATAGAAAAACAATACGCCAAAAAACTGAGACGACAGCTAAGAGAGAAAGGCGTAAGAAGTTTTGGACCCAAAAAAGAGGAAAACTACTACTTCAAACATGGTGAACAACGATAACCCTTCAAACTTCTTCTGGTGGAACGTTATCCGGCGTGTAAGCAGTATAATATTTTAGTTTATGCAGACGCACTCTTCTGATTACGTGAGGATATAGAATTAACTCTTCAATTTCTAATTCTTCAGCCACATTTGAACTGATTTGTTTAAGTCTTTGTATTAAGCGTTGGAGATTTTTCTTCGGCGAGAATGATGCCATAACTGAAGGGTGGCAACTAACTCTTGCATCCGTTAGCTTTTGCAAGGCTTTTAACTGTAATTTGAATCCTTCGGGTTTGGCACCAGTCAGCATGGCAAACTCTTCTTCATTGCATCCCTTTAACGAAACTCTCACGTGAACAAAATCATATTTTGAAAGGCTTGCGGAATACTTTTCATCATATGCTATGAGCACTCCATTAGTTTCCAGTATAAAACGGAAACCCTTACCTCTAAGAGCATCAAGAAACTGAAGTAAATGCTGTTTTCCTAATGTAGGTTCTCCACCGCTAACCCTCAATAGATTCAATCTGTACTTCTGGGCTAAGGTAACCAAATTGTCTGCGATTTTTGTCGGTGAGTAGAATCTTCCAACGTCGGATGGATGAAACATTATCTTGTCTTGCACCCAACAAAACTTGCATAATAAACCACAACCAACACAGTCAGCCGTGACTATTCCGCCATACCACCTTGCTGGTCTGATACGATAGTACTTCTTCTCTTGACCATGCAAACCGTCTTGAGTTACTATTTTTTCAATGGCTAAATGCCTTTTAATAGGGTCGTATAGCAATATTAAGCCTCCTCCTCAACTCAAGCATGCTCTTTCTCTTTATGCACGATGTAAATGCACGTAGCAAAAGTGATATCATCCGTAAAAGTAAATAAATAGGCTTATTATTAAATAAAAGCCTAAAAACTTGGAACATTGCGGAGGAAATCGTTTGAAGAAGATATCTTCGGCACTTGCGATAACAGCTATTTTAATTTTTATTGCTTTTTTTTCGTTGAACATTAAATTGGCGTTTGCTCAAACTGGTAGCAGTATAGCAGGTGTCAATCATAGGGTTGAAATTTTGTATAATGGTTATATTTTGATAAATGACACCATCGAATTTGCTGGACAAGCGCCTAACAATTTTCTCATAGGATTTCCATATAAATACGGTTCACATATCCTCAAATGTGCAGCCTATGACTCAAATAGCATTTTTCCCGTAAAACTTAACGTGCCCCTAGACAATAAGATTGGATTTTACGGTGTCGAAGTAAACCTTACACAAGGACCACCGCAAGTATTCACTGTTGTTTTTGTGCTCTCAAATGATCTCTTCACAGTTTCGCAATCGGAATATACCTTGGATTTTCCAGCATACCCTGCTTTAACAGAAAACGTAGGCAACTGTAGCGTTGAAATTGTTCTGCCGGATGGTGCAAGTAAGGTATTAGTCATAAAAGACGATGGGGTTGTCAACGCATCAACTTATTCCAGAGAACTTTCTGCCTTTGTTTATGCGCCTGCAAATGTAACTTTCTCTTATACTGGTGATAAGCTGCGATTGTTTGATGTAAAAGAGTTGAAACGTGAAGTTAAAATAAGCGGTTTAGGCGAAATAGATGGCGCAGACAGTTATTACATATCAAGCAAATCACCTGATAACATAGGCTATGTTGAAGTGGTCTTGCCCCCAAACGCTTCTAATCCAATTGCGGAAGACCAATTTGGAAGGAAAATGCCGGATGTTGGAGTGGTTAATGTGGAAAAGAATCTTTATAAAGTCACTTTTTCTTTGCCATTAGAGAGCTATACGTCAACAAGGTTTTCTTTAAAATACTCTTTGCCTAGCCAAGTTTACATTAATGCGCAAGAGGCGGGTTATAGTTTCAATGCTTCATCCCTTTTATTCAAAGATGTAAATTGTTACGTCGAGGTTGCTTCGGTAAGTCTTACATTGCCAGAAGGTGCAAGAATCTTAAATTCTGAAAATATCTTAATTGGTAGTTGCTGCTACATATCAAGAAGCGTTTTCCAAGAGACTGTGACAACAAATGAACAAGGCGTTACCTATCTAGAAAGCGTTCTTCCTTCAGAGAATGCTTTGCAAATTCGTTATGAATTTAATCCTTTATGGTTAGCCTTTCGTCCCACGTTGATAATGTGGGCTTTGGCAGTCTTCGGATTGGCGGTTGTCGTTGTTTGGAGAAGACCCAAAGCTGCTGTTCGAGTTGCTGCACCTTTGCCCGCTGCAGCTGTAAGGGTTCGTCCAGAAGACATTAAATCCTTCGTAAACGCTTATGAGGAAAAGAGAAAAATAGTTTCGGATTTAGGGTCCCTTGAAAATAGAGTACGTAGAGGGAAGATTCCTCGACGTCGGTATAAGGTGCAGAGAAAAACTTTAGAAACACGTCTAAACAGCTTGTCTAAAAGTTTGACAGAATATAAAGAAAGGATGCGTGCAGCCGGCGGTTTATATGCAGATTTAATGCGGCAGCTTGAGGTTGCAGAAACCGAAATAAATGAGGTTGAAACCAGCAGCAGAAGCATTGAGGCTCGCCACAGCCGAGGTGAACTTTCGCTGGAGGCTTACCGAAAACTTCTAGCTGATTATCAACACAGAAAAGAGAAAGCTGAAACCACCATTAACGGAATTCTATTAAGATTACGTGAAGAAACCACTAGATAACACAAAATGCTTTTATTTCAAATGACTTTGAAGGTGGCAAATAAGAAAAGTAAAGTTTGATGGTTACAACACCAATCATAAATGCCCAATAATGAATAAATAATTACAAAAACAAAAGGAATGTATATTGTCATTTTTCTTGTTCGTTCTTCCAATCCGTTTCTAAGGTAGCGATGAATAGCTAAGTAAATAAGAAAACCGACAAATAGAATAGGGACACCAATATATGGTGGGGTAGGTCTTATTGGAATTAAGTAGATTACAAGAATGGCGGGAGTTATTTGGCTGAAAAACCACCAAGATATTAATTTAAAGAAAAGTCCTAGTTCCCCTCCTCGAAGATGCCCAATTGCCCAAATAGATAGGGATATTAGAAAGGTTGTAAAAATTGAGGCGAAAAACTGGGCTCCCAAATTACCGAAAAAGGATATTCCAAAAGATAACGAAATAGTTAAGATAGTTAGGGAAAGCTTGAAAACTTCATCAAGTCGCCGTATTCTTTCTTCAAGGGAATCCATGCAATGGCGCCAAATCTATTCTGCAGGAGGTAATATTAGAAATTAACTGGGTATTTACCCAAATATTGCGGAAGGATATTATCTTTCCCTTCAAAAGGTTGTGATAACTTTAGAGTAAAAATCTTATAGGAATAATTCTGTGCTTAATCTCAACGGTGAGCAGTTGAATGTTACGATTGGTTTAGTTTTATCGCAACTTTTTTATTCTACTGGTTGGCATTCAATGAAAATCTAGCTAGAGAGGAGGAGCACGCATGGTGAAAATAGTAGTTGACAATCATAAATGCACGGGTTGCGGCACCTGCGTAGACACGTGTCCTGTAGGAGTTTACGAAATAAAAGATGGAAAATCTGTTCCAGTTAAACCTGAAGAATGCTTGGTATGTAGAGCATGCGAAGCTCAATGCCCAGAAAATGCAATACAAGTGATAGAATAAGACATACCTGCTTTCTAACATGTTCATTTAAATTTTTTAATTTATATGCCAAAAGTTTCTCTGAACTTTTTTCACTTCTCTTATGATTTTCTCACTTTTCCTTTCATGATATTTGCTGGTTGGTAGAACCTTTTCATTTATAATGTAAGGAGATCCGCTCATTTTCGCAACGATTGCCGCAGCTATTTTTCCAACAAACTTGGGATTGTAACCTCCTTCTAAAACTGATACAAGCTTCCCTCTGCATAGTTTTGATGCCAAGTTAACTGTTGTTTCGTAAATTTCTTGATAACACAACGTTGACAGGGAGAGATTGCCAATGGGATCTGCGTAGTGTCCGTCTAAACCAGCAGACACAAGCATGAATTGTGGCTTATATTCTCTTATTATTGGCGTAACAATCTCTCTTATAGCTCTCAAATATACGTGGTCGCCGGTTCGGAATGGAAGTGGAACATTTACATTGTAGCCTAAGCCTTTGCCTTCTCCAATTTCATCTATAAACCCTGTCCCTGGAAAAATGCGGGGATCTTGGTGCAAACTTATGTATAGGACTTCGTCTGTTCCGTAGAAAATTTCTTGCGTGCCATTTCCATGATGTGCATCTATATCTAAAATTAAGATTCTTTTCAGACTGAATTTTTTGAGCAAGTATTTTGCAGCTATGGAAACATTGTTGAATATGCAAAAACCAAAAGCACGAAACCTTTCAGCATGATGGCCAGGAGGGCGAACCACAGCAAAAGCATTTTCACACTTGCCCTCCATGACGAGGTTAACTGCCTTCAATGTTCCGCCAACGGCGTAAAGTGCAACCTCAAAACTTTTCCCTGAAGCAACAGTGTCTTCTGAATCTAAAAGACCCCCTCCAGATTCGCAAACAGCATCAATAAATCTGATGTATTCTATATCGTGAACTAATTTAACATTCTCTATGCTGGCTTTTTCCGGTTCCACAAACTGCCAATTTTTGCTTCTGGAGAGTTGTCCTTTCTTCAATTCATTGACTATTGCTTTAAGGCGTCTTGCCGATTCCGGGTGGCTTCTGCCTGGATTATGCTGGTAGTATTTTGGCGAAAATATAACTGCAGTCTTATGCATGTTTCATCATCTTTTTAGAATAGTTTGGAACATTCGCTCTATGTAGTCTCTTTGAGGCAATCCCTCATTCTTAGCTAATTTTTTGAGGGTTTTGTTTACGCCAGTTGCGTATTGTATGGCTCTTTTTTGTCTGTTCACTATGAATGGTGGAAGCCCAATTTTTTCGCCCAACCGTCTTAGCACAATTTTTCGCATTTCCGCATCCATCAACTTAATCTTTAGTTCTATCGGTAAGGCTATGGCCAATTTCGCTATCGAATATGTTGCAAACGGCAAACGCAACTCAACATCATGGAAGTTGCAGATTTTAAAATCTCTTTCAAAATTGTTTTCATGCATCTTGGCAATGTCTTTAAAGATTTCTTTTTGTACTCTTTCGCTGCCATATCGTGAATAATTGTCTACATAACGTTTATAGCCTCCGAAAAGTTCATCTGCGCCTTGTCCAGCCAATAATATCTTCAACTTCATTTTTGCAGTGTTTTCTGCCACCCAATAAAAAGGAATGCTTATACTCACCTTTAAGGAGTCTGGTTCTTCAATGAGCCAAAGAACTTTTGGAAGGGTTTCCGCCACTGCTTTCTCTTCATAAAGATAGCTGTAAATTGGAAGCTCCAGCGCTTCTGCCGCCTCTTTTGCATGCCTTGTTTCCGGTTGGTTTTTTAGGCTTACATGAATCAACTTAACGTTTACTCCCGAATTTTTGGCTAGAAGGGCGATTATGCTGCTGTCCAATCCTCCTGAGAAGGCTATTGCGAATTCCTTTAATCCCGAAACTTTTTTCTCAACCGATTTTTGCAATAAGGCCTCAAGTTTTTTGAGTGCTTCTTGCATGGAAATTGGGCTTGTCTTTGAGCGGACAAGTGTTTTTGCTGGTTTAAATTTGAAACCGTTTTTGTTGATAAATGCCATATGTCCAGGCGGGAAAGAGGCTACGTTTTTTATTCCGATTTTCCATAAGGCTTTGCGTTCAGAAGCTAAAGCAGCATAATCTACGCTATCACCATAATAAAGTGGACGAAGACCCAATGCGTCTCTTCCAGCAATAAGCCTTCTAGGTTCAGCTACAACGAAAGCAAAATCTCCTTCCGCTATTTGAATTAGGGTTTTAATGTTTTCTTCACGCTTTTTCCGGAGTTTTTCAGCAACAATTTCTGCATCAGAAACATCAGCAATATTCTGGTAGAGCCTTCCATCAAAGGCAAAAGTTGCATTTTTCAACGTTACTGGTTGGGGCTGATCCGAGTTCAAAATTTTTGAGAAAACATACCCAATTATTATGGACGATTTTATCTTTTTTTCCTGCAAAGCTTCAACGGATTTTTCTATTTCTACGTTGTTTGGTGATGCGATTCCAAAAGCTTCGGCACCGTTATGTTTTAACATTTTAAGCATAGCAACTGCTGCATCGGTCGCATTACCCTTCTTCTTATTTATTACCGCTATTATTGCTCCCATGCCAATAGTCCTTCAATTTGTGTTATGTCATGTTGCTTGGTAAGGCATTTATTCTCTAATCGCTTATTTCTTTGTGAGGGATAAAGAATTTGCCAGTTCTCCCCATCGACACTGGTCGTTACGGAACTGCTGAGATGAAGAGAATCTTTGAAGAAGAAACACGTGTTCAAAAGATGCTTGATGTGGAAGCAGCGTTGGCTTTGGCGCATGCTGATGTTGGAAACGTACCGAAAGTGGATGCTGAGAAAATTGCGGCTATGGCTTCCTTGGAACATGTCAAATTAAGTAGGATAAAAGAGATTGAACGTGAAATAAAGCATGATGTTGCAGCCTTGGTTAGAGCCTTAGCAGAAGCATGCGGACCAAGCGGAGCTTATGTTCACCTTGGGGCTACAAGTTATGATATTGTTGACACGGCAATAGCCCTTCAGTTGAAAGATGCGTTGGAATTAATTGAGAAGAGATTAAATGAGTTTGAAAGGGTTTTGATGGAAAAAGCTTTGCAGTATAAGAATACTTTGATGATGGGTAGAACTCATGGTCAACACGCGTTGCCTATAACTTTAGGCTTCAAGTTTGCGGTTTGGATGCGTGAAATTTCTAGGCACATCCAAAGGATTAGGCAATGTAGGGAGCGGGTTTTGGCTGGGAAAATGAGTGGGGCTGTTGGGACTCAAGCTGGTTTGGGTGCCAACGCCATGAGAATTCAGGAACTTGTTATGCAACGTTTGGGGTTAAAAGCTGCTGACATTTCAACGCAGATTGTGCAGAGGGACCGCCACGCAGAACTCATTTGCTTGTTAGCCTTAATTGCTTCATCCCTCGAGAATTTTGCCACAGAAATTCGAGAGCTTCAAAGACCAGAAATCGGAGAGCTTTTTGAGCCGTTTGAAGTGGAAAAACAAGTTGGCAGTTCAACCATGCCTCATAAACGGAACCCTGAAACATGCGAAAGAGTTTGCGGTTTATCAAGAGTTGTTAGAAGCCTTGTTATTCCAGCCTTGGAGAATGTTGTAACTTGGCATGAGAGGGATTTAACGCAGTCTTCCGCCGAGCGCTTCATAATTCCAGAAGCATGCATTTTGGTGGATTACATGCTTTTCTTAATGACTAATATTGTGGCTAATTTGCGTGTTGATGAAGAAAGAATGCTGAAAAACATTGAATTAACGCAAGGGCGTGCCATGTCCGAGGCTGTGATGATGACATTAGCAAAGAAGGGCATGGACCGCCAAGAAGCCCATGAGCTTCTAAGAAAATTAACGATAAAAAGCGAAGCTGAGAAGCGACGCTTTAAAGATGTTCTCTTAGACGACAAAATTGTGCGCAGTAAATTAAGCGAGAAAGAAATTGCTGAGGCTTTGAAGCCGAAGAATTATTTGGGAACCGCCAAAAAGCAAGTAGATTTGATGGTTAAAAAAACATTAAAGGAGCGTAAGGCTAGGGGTTTAGCCTAATATTCTGTTAGGGCTTTCTGTTTCCAAATTTCTTCTTTTTCAAGTTTTTCCCATGTTTCTTTCTTCACGAAACCGCCAACTTGTTCTTTAATTTTCTTTGCCAGTTTAGGTCCTATCAGCGGCAAATTCATTAAATTTTCTATGGCTGCGAGTTTTATGTCTTCTATTGTTTTGTATCCCGAATTGTATAGTATGCGTCCACGGACTCTGCCAACCCCTTCAAGTTTAACTATGGGCAGCAGTTCTTTTTTCACTCCTTTTTCAACTCTTTCCATGAGTTCAGCTGTTTTTGGAAGGATTTCTTTGTTGTCGAAAAGCGATGCTAATTCATTTGTTGCGTAAAGGAGCCATTTGGCGTTTTCAATGGTTCTGTATAGGTCGCCGGGTTGTGTTCTGAATCTTTCGATTATTTCGTCTTCTGTCATTTCTTCAATCCATCCGTTCAAAACCATGGCTGTTTTTACTTCTCCTAAGAATTGCTCGTAGGTTATGCGGTCTTCCCATTCGTTTGGCACTTCCACTAGAAACTCTGGTTTGTGTTCTTCCATGAAAAGGGCTATTGCATCTAATTCGCGGGAGTAGGGTCTCATTATTGGACCCATGTCTGGCGTGTGGGCAATCATGTGGAGTAAGCTTAAGTCTGTTATGTATGCGGGTTTTCTTCTTATGGCGTTTCTTATTATGACGGCTGAAACTGGGTCTATGTATAATTCGCTTACTCGTTTTCCAAAATTTGTTGCGTAAATGTTTTCTCCGCTAACGTCAATCATTTCCTCATCGTAAAGGTATTTGAGGATTTTTGCTATTATGCCCTTAATGGCGCTTGTCTCATATTGATATGCGTAAAAGGTTCTTCCAAAAAAGTCATAGATTCCACGTTCTGTGTGGGCGAAGTCTGCGGCTATTGTGGCTAAAACGTGAGACCTCAAGATTCTTTCAACCGCTAGCCTTGACCATATGCGTTCTGGTTTTGCTAGGATGTAGCTTTCCATTAAATAGTCTGATTCATCTGCGGTTTTGGCTATGAGTATGGCTTCGCCGACCTTGTCGTATTTTGGTCTTCCAGCTCTGCCAGCCATTTGCTTGTATTCTAAAACGCTGATGGGGTAGTAGCCATATCCTGGCTCATAGCGTCTATAATCTTGGATTACAACGGTTCTGGCTGGAAGGTTCACGCCGAAAGCCAATGTTGGTGTTGCAGTTAAAACTTTAATTTTTCCTTCGCGGAAGGAATCCTCTATCAATTTGCGATGCGTTCCACCTAAACCAGCATGATGGAAGGCTGTGCCCCGCTTAACGAGTTCGGCGAGTAATTCGCTTATTCTGGTTTTTTCGCCTGCCGCCAAAATTCTCTCTGCTTCATGTTCCAAAGCACGCTTTATTGGTTTAGACAAAACCTGTTCGATTTCGCCCGCAACTTTTTTGGCTAGCATAACTGCGTTCTTGCGGGTTGCTGCAAAAATTAATGCTTGACCGCCAGACTTTACGGTGTTTAATGCCAAGTTTATGGCTGGATTTCTAGTTTCTTTTTCTATTTTGCGGGCGTCTCCATCCCTAAACTGGATTTCCTCGTGTAGGAGGATGCCTTCTTTTAGAAGTATTGGTCTCCACTCTGTTGTGACATAGTCTGCCTTAAGCCACTCTGCAATTTCTTGGACGTTGTTTATTGTGGCGCTTAAAGCCAAAACTTGTATGTCTGGATTAATTTGCATAAGCCTTGCCAAAACCACCTCCAAAGTTGGACCGCGCTCAGCATCATTTAGCAAGTGCACTTCATCAGCTACCACAAGCGAAATTTCATCCATCCATTTGGCTCTGTGCCTCAAAAGCGAATCAGCTTTCTCGTTTGTGGTTATGATTATGTCATAGCGCTCTAGCCATGGGTCGCTGCTGTCAAAATCGCCCGTGCTTATGCCCACTCTCAAGCGTCTGCCATCATCCTTTTTTATAGAAGTGTATTTTTTGAATTCGTCAAATTTTTCGTTAGCCAAAGCCCTTAAAGGCGTTAAGTAAATGACTTTTCCATTTTTCTCCAGAATATGCTTCAAAGCGCAGAATTCAGCCACCAAAGTTTTTCCAGAAGCGGTGGGACTTGCTAAAACAAGGTTTCGTCCTTCGAGGGCGCCGGCTTTTATTGCTTCTTCTTGTGGTGGATAAAGCTCCACAATTCCAGACTTGATTAGAATTTCCTTAACAGACTCTGGAATTGGCAAATCTACAATCTTCACTTGAACACGCCTATTTCAACGCCTTTTCTACTGCACAATAAAGAAAACACCAATTTAAAATATTACGCAAATATCTATTTTTTCCTAAGCACCTATTTTTTTGAGTTTGAGGGTCGATGAGTCGTTCGCTAAACACTTATGCAATGAAATGAATTCACATC
>JAVZJY010000043.1:0-10234 GCA_038872535.1 Bathyarchaeia archaeon
CTATGCGTGCAAGCTTTTCTTCAAGCAGAAAAGGGTCTGTGTAGAGGGATGTTGAGCGATGTTTAACCCATTCGCTTTGAAGTTTTATAACTGAAGCCAAATGATGTATTGTTTCAGCGTCTAAGCAAAGGTCTTCTGGATTTTCCCATTCTGGAAAATACTCTTTGATTATGCTGATGATTTCTTCAACATTTATTAAAAACGGGTCTAATGAACGTTCTTCAACTGACTTGCACATTTCTATTATGCGTTGAAGCTTTTCCCTTCCAAATTTCACGCGCTCTTTTTTCGATTGCATTAGGCAGCGACCTCTCTGATTATGGATTTTCCTTCAATGTTTTGTACGGTTATTATGTTTGCCTCTTCCTTTGCAAATGTCACTTGACTTGGCGTGATAACGATGTATTGGGCGTTTGCGTCTTTAACGGTTGAGATTAATATTTTAGCGATTAGTTCACGATTCTTTGGGTCCATGTGAATGTCATATTCGTCCACGGCTCTGAAGGGCGAACGAACATGCTGTTGCAAAGCCAAAAGGAAGCTCATGGTTGCCGTTGTTCTTTCTCCACCACTTTGCGTATACGCATCAAGTGGAACGGGTTTGCCGCCCTTAAAGCCAACGTCAATTTCCAATCCAGCAGCTTCTATATCATGTCCATTAACAAGTTTAACCTCTCCAACGGCTTGGGCTTGAGCCAAAATCTTCTGATATTCCAAGTTGACGCGGTCTAGGAGGCTTTGGATAACTGTTCGCCAATTCTGCATTCGCACTTTGACTTCTTCCAAAGCCTTCTCACGGTTTTCGGCAACTTGCTGTGCTTTCTCCTTCAACTCTAAATAAAGTTTTGAGTAGGATTCATACATGCGTTCTATGTCCTCTGAAACATCTGCAAGCGCAGCCAAATGTCCATCTGTGACGCGTATTTCGTCGAGAATTTCACCAACATCCTTTATAACCGCAATTCTTGGTCCAGTTTGCTCAGCCTTCGCCAATGCCTCATTCAAATTTGCCTTTGCACTTTTAAGCTCGCCTTCAAGTCTTTCCAAGTTGGCTGTTATGTTTTCTTTGCGGTACTGCAGTAAAGCCAATTGGATGCGGCTGTCCACAACTTGGTTGCCAATCTTCTCCATATTTTCTTCCAAAAACTTGGTTCTCTTTTGGTTCTCGTCAATTTCTACATTCAACTTTAGAATTTGCTGGTTAGAGTTTTGCATAAGCTCCTTCAAGTTTTCGCTTTTCAGAAACTTGAACTGAGCTGGGTTCTCTTTAATTGTTATGCTTGTTTGGATTGAAGGATTTCCCTTCTCCAAGATTGCAGTCTCTTTCAGAATTTGCTCGCAAAATGAAATGGTTGCTTCGTTTCTTGCTTTTTCTCTTTCAAGGCTTAAGCGTTCCATGAAAAGGGTTTTACACCCATTTTTTAGTTTTTCAAGTTCGCTCTGTTGAGTTTGCAGTTGCTCCTTCACTGTTTTTGTCTCTTCTTCAATCTGATTTAAGGCGTCAAGTTCTCTTTTTCTATCCGATTCTAAAACCTTAACAATTTCCTCTCTTTTTGAAACCTCCGCCCAAGCAAGTTCCCTCTCCAAAAATCTCCTCTTCGTCTGCAATTGCTTCTTCGCTTGGTATCTCTCGTACTGTTCCCTCCAATAATTGAGCGTCTGCTCAGCTGACTCCAAAAGCTTGTTTACAGAATCTTCTTGGCTTAATATTCGCGTTAGCTTTTTCTGAGCTTCCAAAACATTTTGGCGGTATGGCTCCAACCCCACAGCCGCCTCAACCATGCGCAGTTTTTCCTGTTGAGAAAGCACTGTGAACTGTTCAACCATGTTCTGATGCATTATTATAAGCATATTTTCCGGGTCAACGCCCAACTTGGACAATAACCTTTCCACATCTGTCTTCGTGGCAGCCCTATTTTCCAATTCAAACCAGTATTTGCCATCTCTGCGCAAAACCCTTGTTAAGAAAATTTGGTCTTTGTTGAATTTTGGAACAGGGCGTCTTCCACCCCTCTTCGTGTTATCCAATATTAATGTGACACGGGCTTGGTCTTTCCCCCAACGAATTAAATCGCTAAGCTTTCTAGAACGTTCAGTATAAGATTGTCCAAGGGCTACGGAAATAGCCAATAAAAGCGAAGACTTTCCGGAACCATTTGGTCCGCAAATGACGTTTACGCCATGTTTAAATGGTACCCTAGCATACTCGTAACTCATGAAGTTTTCAAGGATTACTTCACTAATCAGCATTGAAGCCCTTAGCCTCTTTTTGCAGTAAAATAATAGAGGTGAAAACTCTCTTATTAAAGAATTAGCCAACTTATAATTAAAGTTGAGCTCAAATTATGATAATAATTTGACTATTTGGAAGCTAAACTGAACCTTAAACTTCTTAAGCAGATATTCCCTACTCAAGATTGGTGAAAATTATGGTTGTTGCTGGTAAGGTTTTTAGGCTTTCTGAACCGCTTTCCATTGCGGAAATTGCTTCTAGGCTTGAGGGTTATCGCACTGAAGAAGCCTACGAGGAGGGCGATTACAAGTTTACGCTTGTAAGCGAGGTTGTTGGGCTTCTGCCAAAGCCAAAGGAGAATATGCTCAGGGGCGTTTATTCGCATGATTATGTTATTCACGTTTTTCATAGGGGTAAGATGGCGCCTTTGCCACGCACTATTGAGGCTGTTTTCAGTTTTGCCCAGCATGATGATGCCACTTTTTTGACGATTGTTGAGAAGAAGCGTCTGGCCAATTTTATAGCCAATAAGCTTAGCGAAATCATTTTCGAAAAGGTTGGTGGCGTTGTTGAAGGACGAATTCCACCTGAAACCCTAAGGGAGTTTCACTTAAAAAATCCTGAGGATACGAAGATTACGTTTTTTGACAATGTTGATATTCCAAATGTGAATAAGCTTTCGCTTTACGGTCCAGATTTGATAAACACTTCGCTTTTCGAAGATTATTGTAAGCATGGCGACTTGTGGTATGTGGTGGCGAGGGCTAGGGAGTATGGCTATGTTGTTGGCATAACAAGGGATGCTTCTGTGACGATTTTTAATTTGACTGATAAGGAAAGGTATTTGGAGTATGTTGCGAAAGAAGTTTACAAGCTAATAATAAAATAAAGCGAAACACGAAACACTAAATTTGTTCAGCAAGGTGGATTAAATGAGGGTTGCTGTTAAGGGTTTATGGAATATTGTTTTGAGCGGCTATCCAAGATCTGGCAAAACAATGCTTGCCAAAAGGTTGGTTGCTGAAAGCCAATATTTTGCAAGAATAGGCGTAGATGAGTTGAGGGAAATGCTTTTCAACGAACCGCCTCCATGCCGTAACGAATTTCTCGTATATTCCATGATTGCTGACATGCGAGATGCCTTGTTGGAGAAGGGTTACAGCGTTGTCATTGATTCAACGGCACCTGACAATATCACACGCCAGTTTTTGCTAACAACGAGAAGGAAACGTGTGAACTGCCTACTTATAATGTTAAATGTGGATAGAGACGTTTT
Source organism: Bathyarchaeia archaeon (assembly GCA_038872535.1). Classification (GTDB taxonomy): domain Archaea; phylum Thermoproteota; class Bathyarchaeia; order Bathyarchaeales; family Bathycorpusculaceae; genus JASEJA01. The sequence continues at coordinate 3,510 of JAVZJY010000043.1, forward strand.
GATTGAAAGGAACATTGAAAAGTTCGGCGACGCCAATGCTGTTGCTGCTTGGGATAAGCGTTGGCAAAAACCAGTTGGTGATGTTCCAATTTTCAAGTTTAAAAGCAATAGCATCGAGGAGTTTGAATCTTATTATGCCAGCTTAAGAGAGCTTCTTGAAAGCGAAATGCATCCCTTCAAACCAGAATTTCACCGTATCCCTCAACCCTTAAAAGAGGTTAGAGAAGCCCTCAAAAATCTCTTAAAGAAACGTAACCCATAATTTGTCTAATATTCTATCCCTTTTCTTGCTTGGAAGCCCTTATTGTATGGATGTTTAATCTCCTTCATTTCTGTCACTAAATCTGCTGCTTCGATTATTTCGTTTGGCGCATACCGTCCAGTCAATATGAGTTCAACATGTTTAGGCTTTTTCTTAATCAACTCTATAACTCTTTCAGTTTTTATCAGCTTCAGGTTTAAAGCCACATTGATTTCGTCTAGGATTACTATGTCATATTCGCCGCTTTTCGCAGCTTCTTCAGCCAATGTTAAGGCTTCTTCTGCCAGTTTGATGTCTTCTTGGCTTGGCGGCTTTTCTGTTACAAATTTGCCCCTTCCGAAAGCCTTCAATTTTAAGTTTGGAAGCTTATCTGCGATGTAGAGTTCGCCGTAGTCGAATCCACCCTTAATAAATTGGATTATGTAAACTTTTAATCCTCTCCCTAGGGCTCTTAAGGCTAGACCAAAAGCTGCTGAGGTTTTTCCTTTCCCATTTCCTGTGTAAACCTGAACCATTCCCTTTTCAAGTTTTGGCATTATTTTGCCTTCTTAAGTTTTAAATGTAAAAGTTCTTCAGCGGCTGAAGCTGGGTCCATTTTTTTAGCTATAATCTTTTGCAGGGCTTCTTGGAATTTTCCTTCCCTTTTCAACTCTTCAATTATGGAGTTTACTGCTTTTTCTTTTATAGCTTCGACAAGTTCGGTTTCCGCCCTTAAAAGGCTTTTTTCCCCAGCCTTTTCTTTCTTTAGGAAGTTTCTGTGTTCTTCCAGTTTTTCGATGAGTTGTGGGACTCCTTCGCCTGTTAGGGCTACTGTTTTTAGAACTGGCGGCTTCCATGCTTTTTCTCTAGTGTTTAGTTGCAGCATTGCTTGTATGTCTGTTACTGCTTTTTCTGCGTTTTCACGGTCAGCCTTATTTACAACGAAGATGTCGGCTATCTCCATCAAACCAGCCTTTATGGCTTGTATGTCATCGCCCAAACCTGGTGCATGAATTACGACTGTTGTTTCTGCAACTTTGATTATTTCGACTTCTGATTGTCCAGCGCCAACAGTTTCCACAACAACTATGTCTTTGCCTGCTGCATCCAAAATTTTAACAGCATCCCTTGTTGCTTTGGCTATTCCTCCTGGATAGTTGCGGGTTGCCATGCTCCTTATGAAGACGCCTTCATCTGTGCTTAGTTCCTGCATTCTTATTCTGTCGCCTAAGAAGGCTCCGCCAGTGAAGGGGCTTGTGGGGTCCACGGCTACAACGCCAACGGTTTTGCCCCTTTGTCTATATTCTCTAACAATTTTTTCGATTAAGGTGCTTTTTCCGGAACCGCCTGGTCCTGTCAAACCTATAATATGCGCTTTTCCAGTGTGGGGGTAAATTTTTGCAATGAGCCTTTTTGCTTCTGGGGCATCATTTTCTATGATTGTTATTGCCTTTGCTATGCTTCTTCGGTCTCCGGCTAAGACGCCTTGAGCTAATTCTTCAATTTTCGACAATTTCGGCACATCTTAGGTTCTTTTCGGCACGTTTTCCAAAATGAACTCTATTATCTTTTCCGTTGGGGTTCCAGGTCCAAATATTTCTTTTATGCCTAACTTTTTCATTTCTGGAACGTCTTCGTCTGGGATTATTCCTCCAGCGAAAACCATGACATCTGTTAATCCTTTCTCTTTAAGGAGTTCCATTATTCTTGGGAAGAGGGCTTTGTGGGCTCCTGAAAGGATGCTTAAACCTATGACGTCCACGTCTTCTTGAAGGGCTGTTTCAACTATTTGTTCTGGCGTCTGCCTTAAACCCGTGTAGATTACTTCCATTCCAGCATCCCTTAGGGCTCTGGCAACAACTTTAGCGCCTCTGTCGTGGCTGTCTAAGCCTGGCTTTGCGATTAATACTCTAATTTTTCTTTTACTCTGCATTTTCTCTGCCCCATTTTAGATTACTATCAATTCTTTATATTCTCCGTAAACCTTTCGCAATACATCTGTTATTTCGCCGAGGGTTGCGTAGGCTTTTACTGCTTCGATTATTGTTGGCATGAGGTTTTCTTCTTTTTCTGCTGCATAATGGAGTTTTTCGAGGATTTCCTTCACCTTCCTGTTGTCGCGTTCTCTTTTTAATTTTTGAAGTCTTGCGACTTGTTCTTTTTCTACTTTTGGGTCTATCCTTAAAAGCTCTATTGGACATTTTTCCTCTTCTATGGCGAATTCGTTTACGCCAACTAAAATGCGTTTTTTCTCGTCTACTTCCCTCTGATACCTGTAGGCGCTGTCAGCAATTTCTTTCTGGAAGAATCCTTTTTCTATGGCGGCTACGGCTCCGCCCATGTCATCTATTTTTTGAATATATTCCATGGCTTTTTCTTCCATCTCCCTTGTTAAGGCTTCAACGTAATAGGAACCTCCCAATGGGTCAACGGTGTTTGTTACTCCGCTTTCATAGGCTATAATCTGCTGCGTTCTTAATGCGACACGAACAGCCTCTTCCGTTGGCAAGCATAAGGCTTCATCAAAGGAGTTTGTATGCAAAGATTGGGTTCCGCCTAAAACAGCGGCTAAAGCTTGGATTGTTGTGCGTACAATATTGTTTAGTGGTTGTTGTGCTGTGAGGGTGCAGCCAGACGTTTGAACGTGCATGCGCATCCACATGGACCTCGGATTTTTGGCGTGGAATCGCTCCTTCATTATCCTCGCCCATAAGCGTCTTGCTGCTCTAAACTTGGCTATTTCTTCAAAAAAGTCATTATGCGATGCGAAGAAGAAGCTTAGGCGATGGGCAAAATTGTCCACTTTCAATCCTCTTTCTAGGGTTGATTCCACGTAGGCTATTCCATCATAAAGCGTAAAAGCCAATTCTTGGAGGGCTGTTGCGCCCGCCTCGCGGATGTGGTAGCCGCTTATGCTTACTGGGTTCCACTTTGGCAAGTGTCTGGCACAATATTCTATGACATCCGTTGTAAGTTTCACAGAAGGTTTTGGTGGGAATATGCACAATTTTTGGGCGAAAAACTCCTTCAAATTATCGTTCTGTGTTGTTCCGCCAAGCTTTTCCCTTGGCACGCCTTGCTTGTCGCCCACAGCGATGTACATGGAAAGCAGTATTGGGGCTGGTCCATTTATTGTCATGGAAGTTGTAACTTTGTCTAATGGTATGCCGTTGAAGAGAACTTCCATGTCTTGCAGTGAGGATATGGCTACTCCGCAGACGCCCACTTCGCCCCTTGCCATGGGGTGGTCAGAGTCGTAGCCCATAATGGTTGGATAATCAAAGGCTGTGCTTAAGCCAGTTTCGCCCTCGCTTAACAAGTACTTAAAGCGTTTATTCGTGTCTTCAGCCGTGCCATATCCAGCAAACATTCGCATAGTCCATAAACGCCCACGATACATTGTTGCATGTAAGCCTCTTGTAAAGGGGTACTCGCCTGGAAACCCCAAATCTTGCATGTAATCTAAGCCTTGGATGTCTTCTGGCGTATAAACCCGCTTTATGAGTATGCCCGAGTGATTCTTAAATTCGCTTTTGCATTCTGGGCATTGCTTTATCCAGTTTGGCAGCGTCGTCTTTTCCCAGCGTTCCCGCTCCCGCTTTATCTCATCAACTTTTTCTTTTCCAAACATTGCTTCAATTTGCCTCCGCTATTAAAGCTGGATTAAATTAACATATTGTATCAAACCTAAAAAGATATTTTCTTATCGGTTCAAAACCATAAAGCTCTATGAAGCAAGGAGAACCTTTTCTTAAAATTCTAATAGGGAGGCTGTGGCCGAGAATCCCCATCCATAACCTAACATCAAAATGATGTCACCATTTGAAAATTTGTTATCTGAAATTATCCTTTCAAGGATGAAGGGTAAGCTTGCCCCGGCGAGGTTGCCATATTCCCTAAGCACGTCATGGGATTCCTTCAGCTTTTCACGCTCAATTCCATGGTGCTCTGCCATAGCGTTCAAAATTTTTTCGCTGCCTGTGTGAACTGCCAATTTTTTTGCGGCTTTAATTGTTTCTTTCAAATTTTTTCCAAACAGTTTCTTAAGAGCTAAACCAGTATATTTGACTCCAAGTTGGGGGATTTCCTTCCCTAAATATGAATGGAAACCAAACTTGAAGGGTTCATTTAATGCTGAAATTCTAGCGTAACCCTCTAAATAATCCCTTTTGCTCAAGTTCGTGACTTCAACGTTTTTCTTGAAAGACAAGCCTTCAATGCCATTCGCTACAACTGCGGCGGCTAAGCCGTCTCCGAAAAGGAAATACTCCATAACTGCAATCCATTTCCGCAGTTCCATTTGCTGTTTGGCTTCATCTTTTATTTCGCGTATTTGGCTAATTTCCATAACATCCTTTATGCCTCTTACCTGATTTTGGAACCAGTATGAGCTTACCCCAGAAACACATATTAACACATAATCTTTAGGATGGGCAGCAAGAAAATTTTCTGCAATTTCTAATGTTTTCGGAAAGGCTGTGCTGGCTATTCCTTGAACATTAACATGTTTAATGTAAGGGTTAAAACCTATACTGCGAACAAGAAGCTGGCTTAAACCTGGACTTAAGAAGGGATCTGCATCATAAGCAGCTATGAAAAATCCAATTTTTTTTATTGGTATGCCAACTTTTTGGATGGCTTTTTGGCAAGCCTCCGTGCAAAGGTCAACCAGTTCAGTTTCTGAATTGGCGTTTTTGATGAGATAGCGCTTTAGAACTCCCAAGTTAAGCACATTTTGTCTGACGCCTTCCGGGAGTTGGCATGGAAACGTTTCTAAAAGTTTTTCTGTTGAATACTCGTTTCTTGGTATGGCGGTGGCTAACTTTAGTATTTGCATGCATTGAAATTGGCATGAGATGTTATAAAAAGATTCTTGAGATGTTACATGGTTTTTGGCTTATTTTTCCACAAAAATCTTATAGTCACCTAACTGAATAGCTTCCCTTCACAAACGAGGTGGAAAACTTGCCGAAAAAAGTTGGAATAGTCGCAGGAAGCATATCAAGATTCGACAATCCAAGGCATACGCTGCAGGAAGAAATGTGCGCAGAAGCGGTTAAAATGATATTGGATGATGTTCCAGAACTTGAAATTGGAGACTTTATAAAGAAGGGGTATGCATGCTGCTACTCCTACTTCAGCGACATACTTGAGCAACAACAATGCATGCACTGGATAATCCACGATTACCTTGGCTTAAGCGCTGTGCCTGCCTTCCGTGTTGAATCTGGCGGAGCAACCCCAATAGACGCAATAGTAAACGCAGCCCTATGGATTCGCTCAGGCATGTTCCCAGTTGTTCTTGTTGTTGGATGGGAAAAAATGAATGAACTCCCAATACAGAAAGTCAACGAAGCAATAGCAATTGCAGGCGACACTGATTGGGACTTCGTTTCAGGTTTCACATATAACGCATTCTATGCCACGCTTGAAACTCGGCGCATGCACGTCTACGGAGAGACAGAAGAAGACTTGGCTGAAGTTGCCGTTCTCTGCCACAACAACTCTCTCGACAACCCATACGCACAGTGGCCGGCACAGCATGGCTTCAGCAAAATCACAGTGGAAGATGTCTACAAATCACGATTAATCTCTTGGCCATACAGGCTGCTTGAATGTGCAATGACAAGCGAGGGGGCTTCGGCTTTGCTTTTGGCGAATGAAGAGATGACGAAGAAATTGACAGACAATCCCGTCTGGATAACTGGTGTTGGCTTTGGAACAGACACTATGAGGCCTGGAGACCGTCCAGATAATCCAGCGTGGAAGGGATTGTATCCAGAAGACGAGAAAATATGGCCTAAAGATATTCCTCGCCCACTATCGCCTTACCCAGATTTAACAAACTTTGGCTCGCTTCGTGTGGCAGCACGAATGGCTTACAAAGATGCTGGAATCAAGAATCCGAGAAAAGAAATAAGCCTTGTTGAAATCTTTGACCCCTACGCTGGCGTGGTTTTGGCGGGGCTTGAGGATTTTGACTTTTGCAAGAGAGGAGAAGGAAAGAAACTATTGCGGGAAGGAGTAATCGGTCCAGATGGAGAGCTTCCATGCCAACTCAGCGGCGCTTTAACAGCGCAAGGACATGCGGTTGGTTCAACATCAATAGCTCAAGTTGTTGATGTATATTGGCAATTAAGCAACCAAATTGGCAAAAAATGGGGTGCGCCAGGAAGACAATTAAGCAAACCAAAGAGGGGTTTCGTGCATGGACATGGAGGAACTGGTTGCCAAGCAGGCGCCGTGGTTTTGGAGGTGTAAACTATGAAGCAGCCTGGACCAGAAAAAGTTTTGAAGGAACAGAAAATTGACGAGAAATACTGGGAAAATTGGGAACGAGAAGGCGGATGGCGACCCGTAGGCTGGAAAATAATTGAGATGAACGACGGCCCAACGCTTAACGATTTAAAGCCTGAACAATTCATGATTGTGCATAGGCCACATGCAGACTTCTACCATCACAGTTACGGCAAAGTTTCAAAGT
>JAVZJY010000044.1:0-10176 GCA_038872535.1 Bathyarchaeia archaeon
CCCGTTCCTTTCAAGAATCACGGCAGCCATGCCCTCAAACTCTTTCCAACCAAGAAAACCGCATACTCGTTCAAAATCAGCGCCTAACTCTATGGCATAAACAGCCAACCTGAGGCGCTGAATGTTATCGGCATCTACAAAGCTTTTTCTCAGATAAAGAAAACCCTCATTTTGCAATTTTCCAAGCAATTTTTCAACAATCTGCGATGGCACTCTTGCATCTTTTTTCAATATTTCATTTGAAACAGAACCGTTTTTAGTCAATTTTAGAATAGAAATAATCAAATTGATTTCAATATTCAATTAAAAACCTCCTAAAATAGACAATAAAAAGACAAAAAAATCAGCAATTTTAGCAGTATTTAAAAGTCTTTCTATAATCTCCACAACGGTCCACCTTTCAAAGGTTAGAGGATAAAACCGCAATTCTGAAGCTTCCATAATCTTCAAATCTCCTTTCGAATTTTATATAAAACAATGATAAGAAACTTCCGCAAAACCTAAGACGTAAGGCAAGACTCAAATGGAAGATAATTCTCCATAAGTTTGAAGGGTTAAACTTGAAAGAAAAAGTCATCGGAATATTAGGCGGAATGGGTCCAGAAGCCACTGCTGACTTGTTCACTAGAATAATAAGGGAAACTCCAGCCAAGAAAGACCAAGACCACCTTAGGGTAATTATAGATAACAATCCAAAGATACCTGACAGAACCGCAGCAATATTAGGTGAAGGCTTTAGCCCACTACCAGAAATGGTTAAGACAGCTAAGAATTTGGAAAAGGCTGGGGCAAATTTCATAATAATGCCATGTATAACAGCCCATTACTATTATGAAGAGTTAAGGAAAAGCGTGAAAATTCCAGTATTAAACATGATTGAATTAACCGCGCAAAATATAAACAAAAATTTCTCCAAAGCGAGAAAGGCTGGTCTTTTAGGCACAACGGGAACCGTTAAAAGCAAATTGTTCGACAAATCCCTTGGCAAATTCGGTGTTGAAATGATTTATCCGTCAAAAGCCTTTCAAAGGAAGGTTATGGAAGCCATATATGATTATATAAAGGCTGGAAAAATTCTGGAAGGCAAGAAAATTGTAGTTGATGTGGCTAACCATTTAATTGAGTTAGGCGCTGAAGTAATAATTTGCGGATGCACAGAAACTTCCTTAGTGTTAAAGAATGGAGACGTAACTAAACCAGTAGTTGACCCCGTGCAAATTTTGGCTCAAACTGCTGTGAAAGTTGCCTTAGGGAAAATGCCAATTCCAAAAGATTAAAATGAAATTTAATTGGCGCATACTGAACTGTTTAAATAAGGCTTGTTGAAACCTAAACCTAAATAACACAATTTCACGAATTGAAGGAGAACCAAAATGTTTGAAGATTACACTTCAAAAACTCCAAAATCTAAAGCCCTTTACGAACGGGCAAAAAGGGTTCTTCCAGCAGGAGTTTCATACGCCATAAGATATTTTGAACCATACCCCTTTTATGTTGCTAAAGCAAAAGGAAGCAAACTTTACGATGTTGATGGAAACAGTTACATCGACTTTTGGCTTGGACATACAGCGCTCATACTTGGTCACAGTCCGCCAGCCGTGGTTAAAGCGGTTAAAAAACAAATGGAGAATGGCACACATTACGGAACAGCGCATGAACAGGAAATAGCCTTGGCAGAACAGGTTACAAAAATGATTCCAAGCGCAAAAATGGTTCGTTTCACAAACTCGGGAACAGAAGCAAATATGTACGCCATGCGCTTGGCGAGAGCGTATACGGGCAGAAACAAAATTGCAAAATTTGAGGGAGGATGGCATGGAGGCTACGATGCACTTCATGTAGCTGTTAAACCACCATTTAACATTCCCGAATCTGCCGGTCTAACGCCAGGAGCGCTTCAAGACACCATAATTTTGCCATTCAACAACATTGAAGGAGTAAGAGAGAAACTGAAAAATGAAGAGGTTGCTGCCATTTTAATTGAGCCAGTCCTCGGCGTTGGCGGAGGCGTTTTCGCAGAAAAAGAATTCTTAAAAGAACTTAGGGAATTATGCGATGAAAAAGGAACACTGCTAATTGTGGATGAGGTAATTACTGGATTCCGGTTAGCCCCAGGCGGAGTCCAACAATATTTTGGTGTGAAACCAGATATAACGGTTCTTGGAAAAATTTTGGGAGGAGGCTTCCCAATAGGAGCCTTTTGCGGACCAACAGAAATAATGGAAAGAGTGGATACGCTTCGTTATCAAAGACCTCAATATTCCTTTCATGGCGGAACCTTCGCTGCAAACCCAATAACAATGACAGCCGGTTTAGCAACGCTGAAAATTTTGGAAGACGGCAGACTGATAAATAGGCTGAACAGGCTTGGAGACAAAATAAGAGAACAATTAAGAGAAATTTTCGAGGCAAAAGGCATAGACGTGCAAGTTGCAGGGACAGGATCTATCTTCAATGTTCACTTCACAAAAGAAGAGTTGAAAGATGCTAATGCCGTTTTTAGGGCTGACAGAAAGAAACTTGCAGACTACCACTCAAAACTAATTGCAAATGGCGTATTCTTTCTCCCAACACACAATGGGACATTAAGCACTGCTCACACCAAAGCCGACATAGAAAAACTTTTTTCAGAAACCGAAAAATACGCTAAGAGCGTAGCATAAAAATAATCGTTATCTCGCTACTTTTTAACTTCATTTTTTAACATTGCTTCAGCCTTCCTCAAATCCATAGGCGTATTCACATTGAAAAAACTCTTAAGCTCCGGGTCTAACTGTCGCAGAACAAGTGTTGAAACGTAGCGGACGCCCCTAAGCTTATCCACCATTGATTGCATATTCATTTTTCCTTCACTCAAAGCCTTCTTTGCAGCGTCCAAAGCTGGTTTTGTACAGTAAACGGCTTGTAAAGGTTCTATGTAACCGTTCGGCCATCTTGGAATAACAGCGTTTTTGTTTGGGCATAAATCAAGCAGAAGTGAAAGAATATCCTTAGAGAGTAGGGGTGTGTCGCATGGAAGGAGAAGCGCATACTCGTTCAATGCTTCTTTGAAGCCCTTTAAGGCACCTACCAAGGGACTTTGCACATTGTCCTCGTCAACGAAAATTTTAACTTTTGAACCAACAACCTTTGCGTAGCTTTCAACTTGAGCTTCGGAGCTGACGACCACTATTTTTTCATCCGCAATCTTGCTAATGGCATTTAAAACGTGTTCTATGAGCGTCTTATTTGCCAAAGGCAACAATCCTTTATCTTGCCCGAACCTTCTTGAAAATCCGCCAGCAAGGATTACTGCTGATTTTTCCAATAATGGCGTTTCTCCAGTTTTTACTCGTAGTGGAATGCCTTCTATTCTATAAGTTTTATGCGTGAAATATTACGAAAATGGAATACAACCTATTACTGCATTTTAAGAAAGTAATCATCAAGGAAGGTCGGAGACGCTTATGAATTCAGAGATTAAAGAATTGAATCGTATGATATGCAAACAATGCGACGAAAAAGATTACGAAAAATGCAAAAACTGCAAAGTATACCAACTGATAAACAGAATAGCAACGCAATAAAAACAGGTCACATATTATCTATTTTATCCGCTATTTCATCCAAAATTTTCGCAAGCGGATGCTCAGGTCTTTCATGAACAAAGACAATGTTTCCTTCAGCTCTCAAAACATCACAGAAGCAAGGTATGACTCCTAAAAGTGGAGCGCCATACATTTCCTGGAATTTTGCTTGAATCTCATCTCTCTTCGACTTTGAAGAAACATCCAAAAAAGCCTTGTTTAAGACGATCTCAGTTTTCTTCTCAAATAAGTCGTAAAGTTCGCTAAGCATACGCTTTGTTCCCTCGACATCTGACCTATCCAAAGTTGTTGCTACAATAACCAAATCGGCGCCTACAATAGCATTTATGGATGAATATTGCAGTCCAGGACTGGTGTCAAAAATTAGGTAGTCAAAACCCTTATCGTTTAAGAGAGAATTTCTAAGAGCTAAAAGCCTCCCCAAGGCACGCATTTCCCATTTTCTATCCTTAGCAGAAATGTCTCTTATGGCTTCAGTTGCCGGATTGGCTAAACCAACAAAAAATTCGCCTTTATTTTGAAATCTTTCGCTTAAATTTACCAAAACCTTCTCTATCCCGCAAGTGCCGTTCAAATAATCATTAAGCCAGCCCTCAGCCTTCTCAATTTTGAGAATTGTTGCGAGGCTCGGGGCTCTAAAGTCAAGATCTAACAAACAAACTTTTTTGCCGCGTTTGATAAAAGTTGCGGCCAAGTTCAAGGAAAGGAGGGTTTTTCCCGTTCCACCCTTGTAGGAATGAACAGCTATTATCTTACCCAAAGTTTATCACCCTTGACTTTCCCTATCTACATAGAAATAGGCTTTTCTCCCCTTCCTTTCCTTCTTCAAATACCCCATAATAACAAGCTGGTTTAGGTAAGCGCTTTCAACAGCCCTAGCCCTATGTGTTTGTTGTGCAATTTCCTCTGCCGTAGCTCTGCCAAGTCTGCAAACTGTCATGGCTGTCTTTCTAAGGTGATCAGGCATGGAAAGCAAGGTCATAACATCAAGCGGCGCTTCTGGAAGCAACTGGGCGTCTTTTTTGGTGTGCTTCTGAAGTTCAATCATGACTTCTATCTTCTCGTTTAGCCTCTCAAGATTTTCTCTAATTTTCTCTAAAATCTGAAGGGGTTTTTTCCCGAAAACTTCTTGTTTAGCCACCAAAGTCCCCTTTTTAGTGTTTTACTTGTGTACAGTAGTTTTAAGAAAGCAGCATTTATTAAGTCTTACGAAACACTTATAATGATTCACAAAATAAACGCAGACTACTTAGAATAAACACCACTTTTAACCCAAAAAACACCCGAAAACACAATAAATAATAACAGGAAGACAAATAACGCCGCCGCATATCCTGAAGCAAAAACTGCCATTTGCTCAAACATTTTAATCATTAGACTTAGAATTAAGTTATAGAATAAAAGATGTGTTTCATCCCGAAAAATATTACCGAATAGGAAGTTCAGCTTTTAAAAAGTTATAGGATTATTTAGTATGGTACTGGCATTCTGTTTCTGGCTTCTTCCACTATTGGCAGAACCTGTTTGAGCTCTCTAAAGTATTTGAGTACAGTTATGCCCCTCTGGGTTATGGCGTAAACGACTCTCCGCTTTCCAATTGTTCTTTCTTCCACCAAATTCTGTTTTATCAGAAAATCTAAATATTCCTTTAAAACGCTGCAGTTAACATTAGCCTTATACATTATGTGCGTCAGCTTCAATGGACCACGGTGGGCTAACACTTTAAGAATGTCTATATACATTTCAAGTTTGGAACGTCTCATCATCCAAACCTCTTGGCGATATTTTCAACCTCTTTATATAAAGCTTTTATGGATTCAAACTACGTCTTCTGCCTATTTAGTCTCCATTAATAGCTCCTTTTCGCTTGTACTCGCATTAACACGTTTATTCTATTTTGAAACGCGGTAACCAAGTCATCTATCAATATTTTTTGAAAATCTGTAGAGAGTCCCTTAATATTATCTTTGAGGGCCTTAGCCATTTTAGCTTTTATTTCCCTTCTTTGTTTAGGGGTTAAATCTCTCTTCAAGCTATTTCCTCCCAGTTCACGCAACAAAATAGGCTAAGCATATTTAACTAACTTATGAATCGCAAATCTATATTCAAAATCCACATTTTTAAAATTTAGAGGACATAGAGTTGAACGGAATGAACATGGATTCCCCTTTCAAATATTTCAATGCTTTTTGCTGGTTGAAGTCCATGTAGGCTGTGGTCGTGGACTAGCACCCTTGTGCCCCTTTTGCATTCGTTCATTATCTTTTCTGAAAGCTTTGGAATTATTGGTGGAAATGGGTAAACGTAGATCACATTAAGCCTTGAAAAGTCGATGGTGAACAAGTCCGAGCTAACAACATCAATTAAATGTTTAACTCCAGCAATTTCCGCCTTTTTGTGGGCAAGCTTAACCAGTGCTGGGTTGACTTCAAATCCTACACAGTAAACTTCGAATTTTTTGGCAGCCTTTATTAGCACGGAACCGTCTCCGCATCCTAGGTCTGCAAAAACCTCGTCTGGTTTAACTTCAACCATGTTTAGGGCTGCATCAATAACGGATGCTGGGCTTGGCAAGTATGGGAACTCTACAAGCCTCCTAACAATTGCGGATTCGCTCAATCGTGCTTCTCCAGAATTAAGGTTAATTACTTATGTGAGGTAAAGTTAACGGTTTGGCGAGGGTTATGCCAAGATTTGTGGTTCAACGTCATCACGCAACGCATTTGCATTACGATTTTAGGCTGGAAATGGACGGCGTTCTAAAAAGCTGGGCTGTTCCTAAAGAGCCGCCAGTGCAACCCGGCATTAGAAGGCTAGCCGTAATGGTTGAGGATCACCCGCTAAGCTACATAGACTTTGAGGGCACAATACCAGAGGGAATGTACGGCGCTGGAAAAGTGGAAATATGGGACAAGGGCACATACACGCTGAAAAGCAGAAGCACCAACAAAATAGAGTTCACATTGCACGGCGAGAAGCTGAAGGGCGACTACGCCCTAATAATGTTTAAGGGAGACAAAAACTGGCTTCTAATAAAGAAGAAGGCGTAGCTAACCCAGCACGTGTCTCAAAAAGCTTTTACATTAGTCCCGTCTTTTATTGGAGTTCTAAAATGGTGAATTGAAAATGGTGGACCCAAGAATAGAGAAGCTTGCAAAAATCTGCGTTCATTACAGTGTTGAAGTGAAACCTGGAGAATTAGTTTTGATACAGGGAAGCAGCGAGGCTTTCCCGTTGATAAACGAGATTTATAAGGAATGCTTGTTGGTTGGAGCGCATCCAATGGTTATTCCGAGACTCGACTTGCAGTACACTTTCTTTAAATATGCTAACGAAAAGCAGCTTAGCTATGTTTCACCAATTGAAAAGTTTATAGCTGAAAATGTCGACGTGAACATAAACGTTTACTGTGAGCCAAACCCCAAAAGGTTGACAAACATAGATCCAGCGCGGATAAGACTACATGCAGCGGCGAGAAGAGAGTTGTCAGAAATTTTCTACAGACGTGTTGCGGAGAAAAAGTTGCGGTGGACCCTTCTGCCATACCCGATAAATGCCCAGGCCCAAGAGGCTTCCATGTCGCTTGCTGAGTATGAAGACTTTATCTATGCCAGCTGTTTCGCCGACAAAGAAGACCCCATTGCGGAATGGAAAAGAGTTCACCAAGAACAAGAGAGGATCTGCACATTTCTGAACAGCGGAAATGAGGTGCGCATAGCTGGGGAGGACACGGACCTAACCTTCAATGTTAAGGGGAGAAGGTGGATAAACTGCGCTGGAAAGGAGAACATGCCGGACGGCGAAGTTTTCACGGCACCGATTGAGAACTCTGCAAACGGCACAATAAGATTTACTTTTCCAGGCATAGTTTCAGGCAGGGAGGTTGAGGATATAACGCTCACCTTTAAGGATGGTGAGGTTGTTAAGGCTTCCGCTGCAAAGGGAAATGAGCTTCTGCAAGAAATGTTGAAGATTGATGGCGCACGGCGCATTGGGGAAATAGCCATAGGAACAAACTACGCCATATCAAGGTTCACTAAAAACATGCTCTTCGACGAGAAAATGGGTGGCACAGTACATTTGGCTCTTGGGAACTCATATCCCGAGTCGGGTGGGCTTAACAAGTCGGCGATTCACTGGGACATATTAAAGGACATGAAAAAGGATGGCGAAATCTACGTCGACGGACAATTAATCTACAAAAATGGAAAATTCCTTATCTAGAGCCTTGCGGTAAAAAGCGGTTTCGATGAAAGAAAGCTGTGAGAAAGCTTCAAATTTGACGCTTTTCACAAAAATTTTAGTTAATTTGGGCATTTTCCAATTTCTAACCTTTCTTCGAAGGGGAATATTCTACACTTTTATGATAAACTACCTTTACACGCTCATGCAAACTGTTACTTCGACGGCGGCTCTGGGAACTTTTGACATGATTGCCTCCGCTCTGGGCCAAAACCTCCTTTGGGGGAGGATATGTGACCATTTTAAAATTAGAACCAAGCTTATTATAATTGGGGAAAGCATAGCAGCTTCACTTACATAATCGTGTTTTTCATTCACAGATTTTTAATAGACGTTGGAAGAAGTTTCGACGCTGGATTGACAATGATTTTTGGACTGGCGATTTTAGAGTTTTTCTGGTCCATGTCCGATGTAGGCTGGGCCGTGCTTCTAACGGACATCACCACTCCAAGTTCCCGTGGCAAAATTGTTGGTTCACTAAACTTCATCGCCTCTCTGGGAAGAATGGTTGGGATAATATTTGCTGGCTTCCTTTACGCTGGTGGCGAGGGCTTCAGAAGAGGGACGCTCTTCTGGATTGTAACCATGCTATTGTTCACTGGGGTAGCCATAATGACTTTTGTTTCAAAAAGCATAGGCAAGGAAGGCGTGAAACCTACACAAGAAGAGTCGGCGACAAAATGTGAGCCGGGGAAAATTCTTATGGGAAATGAAAGGGCGTACAAGTGGTTTTTGGCATCCTAATAATCATCGTTTTGGGCGCAGCCTCAATAAACCAGATATTCTATCTCTTCATAAAGCTTCAAGACGGCTTAAACGCAAGCGACCATGAAATGAGCCTAATAATTAGTGCTTGGACTGTCGGGGGCATGATTGCAAGTGCCATATCCGGAAGACTTGCAGACAAAATTGGCAGAGATAAAGTGATACTCTTCGGGCTGATTTTGGCGGTTGTCACCCCTATATTGTATGGTTTGGCGTTTAATGTTTTCATCATGGCTTTTATTTATGGATTAAACGGTGTGGCTTTTTGGAGCATTCAAACAGTGGGCTTCGCTTTAGCGGGAGACCTAACTCCAGAACATAAGAGGGGGAGACTTTTAAGCCGTTACAATGCAGTTATTGCCTTAAGCTGGGGGCCAGCAGGAATCCTTATAGGTGGACCCTTTGCAGACATCCAAACTAAAGTGTTAGGTTTACGGGAACGCACAGCTTTCATAAACGCCTTTTACCTATCATCAGCTATAGTAGCGGCTGGCACTGTGATTTTCGCCACAAAATTCTTGAAGACTAAACGCGTAACATAAAACCGGAAAGGGAGGCTGAAACTGGCATGCTTAGGCTTGAAATTGTGAAGATTGAGGTGCCAAAAGAATGCAACGTGATTTTGGGAACAGCCCACTTCATAAAAACTGTTGAAGATTTGTATGAGGCTTTGGTTAATGCTGTTCCAAACATAAAGTTTGGGATAGGCTTCTGCGAAAGCTCTGGACCATGCCTTGTCAGATACGAGGGAAACGACGAGGAATTGAGGCAGCTTGCCGCCAATAAAGCCTTTGAACTTGCTTGCGGCCACAGTTTCATAATCTTCATTAAAAACGCCTATCCAATAAACGTTTTAGACAAGATTAAAAAGGTGCCGGAAGTCTGCACAATCTATGCCGCTACGGCCAATCCCTTAGAGGTGGTAGTTGCAGAAACGGAACAGGGCAGAGGCATCATAGGCGTCATTGACGGCTTTAAAAGTAGGGGGATAGAGACAGAAAGCGATATCAAGGCTAGGAAGGAGTTTCTGCGGAAAATAGGGTACAAGCTTGGTTGAAAATGCTTCGCAGGGTGGAATTGGAAGGATTTAGGCGTTAACGCCAGTTTTTGCCAATATTTTGAAGAAGCTCTTAATTATGGGGCTACTAATTCCTGTTGGATTTCAAAAGGAACTTTTTCTCTCATCCTTTCAGCGGCATATGTAGCCAGTACCTTAAATTGTTTTTCTGTTAAAATGTTGCGTGCCCTCGACAGAATGTCTAGGCATATTTCCTTAAAAACAAGGTCGGCGCATCTCATTTTTGCGTCGTCAATTAATTCCTTGCACGCCTGAAGGATTTGGCTGTTCAAGGCAATTCCACCCTGCAAGCCATTAGTTAATCATGAAACATTAAAACACTTATGAATTCAGAAGATGAATTCAAAATAATGATTTTAGAGCTTTTCTGGCATTTTAACATGAGTGTTATAAGGTGTTCAAGTCAACATATAATTGTGAAACTAAATGGAAAGTGTTGGCATGGGTGAAGTTTACTTTATAGGAGTTGTTGAAAAAGCTGGCGAAGAGGAAGCGAAAATAAAG
>JAVZJY010000045.1:0-9547 GCA_038872535.1 Bathyarchaeia archaeon
CTTTTCTTGTAAAACTGCGTTTTTTGCCATTTCAAAGGCTTTTTGTCCATATTTTGTAAAGATTATTTTGGTTTGTTCCATCTTTTTGTTAGTTTCCATTTTTACCCGTTTTATTTTATGTCTTGTTTTTGTATTTGTTCTTTTAGTATGCTATCATAGGCTTCTATGTATCCCCTTCCTTTTTCTGTTATTGTGTATACTTTTCTTGTTCTCCCTCCTTGGCGTTGCTGTTGGCTGTTTAGGAATCCTTTTTGTTCTAGTGTGTTTAGTAGTGGGTATAGGGCTCCGTGGCGTAGTTTTACTTCGTATTTTGTTTCTATTTGTTTTTTTATTTTGTATCCCCACATTGGTTCTGTGCTTAGGAGTCTTAGTATTTGTATGTCTAGTAGGTTTCTGGTTATGCGTTGAACAATTTCTTTTTTGTAGTTTTCTGTCAATTTTTCACGCTCTAGAGCTGTTCTGTTTTGGACTTGTTCGGGTTTGGGTTTATTTAGGTTATGTAGAATTTGGAATAGTTTAGTATGTTTTTTTATGCTTTTTTATGTTTGTGGTAAGCGTGAACCTTTATATTTTTGTTTAGGCTTTATAGAGTCTTGAGATATGTCCAGAAAAGGACATATTGTACATGTGTAGAGCAAAAAAACACATGCAAGGAAGGATAAAATAATGGTTAACAACTCAAAAGAAGTTCAGGTCAAATTGATGAAGGGCCTCTTAGACCTTATAGTGCTACAGTTTCTAAGCTCACAACCCATGCACGGCTACCAAATAATAACTAAAGTGCGCAAAACATTTGGAGTCTATTTTGGACCAAGCACAATTTACCCGCTCCTAAACGCCTTAGAAAAGAAGGGTTATGTAAAAAGTGAATGGAACATGAACAGCGAAAGGCCAAGGAAAGTTTACAAGTTAACATCTGAGGGACAAAACTTGCTGAACTTCACAGAGGATTCGCTTAACTTCATATGCAGAAAGATTGGCACGCCTGGGCTTCCAAAAGGCGGTTTGGGCGAAGAAAATGTTTCTCAGTCAGCCTTGCGTCCTTTCTTGAAGAAAATCGAAGAAAAACCAGTGTTCTAACTGCCAAATACTCCAAAATCTTTTAACTTTCAATGTTACAAAAGTTAGGTGAACGTATTCTTTTTATTGCCAATTTCTAATTCAAATAGAAATGGGTGGACTTTTGGAAAAAACAGACATTTTAATTCACAGCTGCACAATTTTGCCAATGAATGATAAAAAATTCATAGAAGATGGCGCCATAGCCATAAAAAATGGAAAAATCGTTTTCATCGGCAAAGCCTCACTTGCAACCAGTATAAAAGCTGAAAACAAGATAGACGCTAAAGGAAAGGTTGCCATTCCAGGCTTAATTAACTGTCACACGCACGCGCCCATGACTCTATTTCGTGGAATCGCCGAAGACAAACCGTTAGACGCTTGGTTAAAAGAGACTATTTGGCCTCTAGAGACTAAGCTTAAGGCTGAAGATGTTTATGTTGGAGCCCTTTTAGGTTGTTTGGAAATGATTAAGAGTGGAACAACCTGTTTTGCCGACATGTATTTTCACGAAGAGATGGTTGCAAAGGCAGTGGAGCAAAGCGGAATAAGAGCAGCATTAGCCCAGGGGATAATTGAAGCTGGAAACAAAATGTTGGGAAGAAAAATGTTCAGCGAAAGCGTAGATTTTGCCAAAAGGTTTCATGGACAAGCTGATGGCAGAATAACAGCCTTACTTGGACCTCATGCAGCTTACAGTTGCAGTCGAGACTTGCTTGTGGAAGTAAGGGAAAAGGCTTCTGAGCTTGGAGTTGGCGTGCACATTCATTTGGCTGAATCAAAAGCAATGTTCGAACATTTTAGCGAAGTGGAATTTTTGGATGAAATAGGCTTTTTTGAAAGTCATGTTTTGGCTGCCCATTGCATAAACCTATCAAAAAGTGATATGCGTATCATTTCTAAAAGAGGCGTCCATGCGGCTCATGTTCCAGTGGCTAACATGAAACTCGGCTTAGGCGCAGCAAAAATAAAAGACCTAATCAGTTTAGGCGTTAATGTGTGTTTGGGAACTGATGGTGCAGCTAGCAATAACGCTTTGGACATGTTTGAAACCATGAAATTTGCGGCGTTGCTTCAAAAACTCACTTACAGAGACCCAACGGTTTTATCTGCTTATGAAGTTTTGAAGATGGCGACAATAAATGGAGCCAAAGCCTTAGGGTTAACGGATAAAATTGGTTCGCTTGAAATTGGAAAAAGAGCGGACTTGATTCTAATTGACTTTTCAAAACCGCATTTAAAACCAGCGCATGATGTGTTTGCGAGCATTGTTTATTCTGCGCATGGAAGCGATGTTGACACTGTTATTGTTGATGGAAAAATTATAATGGAAAATCGGCATGTGAAGACATTGGATGAGACGAACGTAATCAGAGAAGCTGAAAAGACGGCTTTAGATTTGCTTGCTAAATAATCGATAGTTAATTTTATCTATTTGCTTGTTTATTCTATTTGCTTCAGCATCTGGGTTCAAAATGCCACCAATAGTTCGAATAGTGAATCTAACAAAAAAGTTTGGAGAGTTCACGGCAGTTGATCATCTAAACCTTGAAGTTGAGGAAGGCGAAATTCTCGGGATTCTCGGTCCAAACGGAGCAGGAAAAACAACAACTTTGCTCATGTTAACAACTGTTATAAAGCCCACCGAGGGAACGGCTTTAGTAGGCCCATATGATGTTAGCAAGGAACCTGACAAGGCTAGGACTCTTATTGGCATGGCGTTTCAGGAGCCTAAGCTTTTGTGGGTTGATTCGCCTTGGGATATTCTTAATTGGCATGCAAAGGTTTGCGGTTTATCTGCTGAAGAGCGGAAAAAGAGGGTTCGCTGGGTTTTGGAGCAAGTGGAATTGTGGAATGACCGACTTAAGAGCGTCCACACCTTTTCTGGTGGGATGCGTAAAAGGGTTGAAATCGCCAAAATCCTAATTCAAAGACCAAAAATAGCCATAGTGGACGAACCAACAGCCCAAATTGACATCGTTGGCAAACATAGAATTTGGAACATGCTCCGCGACTTAAGAGATGAGGGTTCAACTATACTGCTTGCAACCAATGAACTTTATGAGGCTGATGTTCTTTCAGATAGGGTTGCCATAATGCACAAGGGCAAACTCCTCGTCTGCGATGAACCCAAAAAACTTAAGGATAGCATTCCAGGCGGAGACGTTGTAGAAATAGCTTTGGAAAAAGATGTTCCTAACACAGTGCTTGCGAAGTTGAAGGAAATTCCTCGCGTGGTGAATGTTTTAGCAATAAAGCAGAATCAGTTGAAAATTTACTTAAACCAAGCTGAGGAGGTTCTACCAAAAATAACAGAGTTCTTCATGGAAGCGCAATTGTCAGTAAAATCCATACATATGAGTGAGCCGTCGCTTGACGATGTTTTTGCGCATTATACGGGCTTAACCATTGAAGAGGCTCAGAGGGAATGATAAGTTTACGTAAGGTTTGGACTGTTGCTGAAAGAGATATTCGGATGTTTTTACGTTATAAGTTTCTTTTGATAATGCGTGCCATATGGTTTGTTTCTCAAATAGCGCTTTTCGGCTTGGTCGTCAACAGAATGTTTAACCCAGAGGTTCAGAGCGCTGTTGGCGGCAGCTACTTCAATTATTATGCTGCTGGAATAATAATAACAATGCTGTATTCAACAGCGGTTTTTATAGGATATGACATTTATGAAGAGGCTGACCATGGCGTCATAGAATATCTTCTAAGCGTCCCAGTTTCCCGTAAAGAATTGGTTCTTGGAAGGTCAATTGGCGGAGGCCTAAGAAGTTTCTTATATGTCGGTCCAATGATGCTGTTCGTTTTATATCTGATAGGTGTTTCAAATGTTCTGCAACTTCTTGTGGCTTTATTATCGCTTTTTCTTTTCACTTTTGGTGTGGCTGGCTTTAGCATAACTTTGGCTGTTAGCATAAAATCTTCAGATAGGTTCGATATACTGATGGGTGTTACAGACGCCTTAATAGTTAGGCTGAGTACAACGCTTTATCCAATAGCTTATATGCCTCAATATTATGCTGGAGTTGCATCAATTAATCCTTTAACTTTTGCCGCTGACCTGTTCAGATGGGGTGCAGGAATGGAATCAACGGCTTTTACGCCGCCTTTTTTGGCAGCGTTTGGCATAGTTGCCTTCTTTTCAATGTTCACTTTTCTCGGCATATTCTTGCATGAGCGTAGATTGGAGGGTGGGGGTTGGCAGTAAAACCAATATTGCATGTTATTCAGAGAGACTTCAGCTATTTCTTCCGTTACAAGTGGTGGATTGCTGGGATGCTTAGTATGAACCTTGCCGACCTTTTCATAATGGCAATAGTTTACACAAACATGGTTAATCCAACAATCACAAAAGAATTTGTTTCATACTTTGTCTTTTTCGCTCCAGGCTTAACCATAACAGCGCTTTTTGCTGCTGCTTTTATGATTGGAAGAGAAATTAACATGGAGGTTAGGCGGGAAATTTCCCATTACATGTTAAGTTTGCCAATAAAAAGGTGGGAGTTAGCCATTGGAAGGGTTTTAGCTGGTGGTCTTAGAGGAATCATTTACATGGCTCCGCTTCTCGCTACAACCCTAGCAATAACTTATGTCTCCACTGGCGTTTTTCCTTATCCGCTTCAGTTTTTGACAATTGTTGCTGCTTTATTTTTGATATCCATTGGAACTTCTGGCTTAAGCATAGCCCTTGCCGTTTCAACAACAAGCTTTGAAAAATACATTACAGCCAGAGGCGTCGTCTACTATGTGCTTTTCTTCTGCAGCACAGTATTTTATCCCATGAGTCTCATACAAGCTGCGCTGCCCCAATTAGCCCTATTAGCTCAGTATAATCCTTTAAGCTGTGGTGCAGACCTTTCGAGAGCTTTCCTATTAGGAAATCCGCCATTCACGCCTATTATGTTGGTTGACATAGGCTTTTTTGCGTTAATTTTCACTTTGTTGGCAACATTTGCTTATATGAAAGTAACTCAAAAGTGACCATGGTTAAATTTATGAATATGAAAAGCGTATTTTCTTTCCTTCCCCATTAAAATTCGGTTTGAAGGTTAAACTATGAATGAAGTGAAGGCTATCTTTGAGCCGAAAACAGTTGTTCTCATAGGGTCAACAGTCATTCAGGAAAAGGTTGGCATGACTTCCCCGCAACTTTTTAAAAGCGTCATTTACAACATGAAAAAATTCTTTCGCGGAAAAACCCACATTCTTGACATAGGTGCAAACTCTAAAAGTCTGACAGGGTTGCCTGAAGTTCCTGAACTTGCTGTAATTATGCTTCCTTCAAGCCAATCAATTTTTATGGCTAAAGAATGCGCCAAAATGGGCGTAAAAGCCATCATCATTATTACTGGCGGATACAAAGACGTTCAGCGTGAAGAACTTATCAAAATTAGGAAAAAGTATGGAATTAGAATTTTGGGACCAAACACCATTATGGGTGTTATAAACACTGCAAATGGGTTAAACACAACTTTTGAAAGAGACACTATGCCTAAAAAGGGAAACATAGCTGTCATATCTCAAAGTGGCGGAGTTGGCGCCTGCATCCTTGACTGGGCTTGCTTCTACAATGTTGGGATAAGCAAATTCGCTTTCATGGGAGACAAAATAGACATGGATGACGTCGATTTACTGCAGTATTTTGGCAGAGACAAACAAACAAAAGTCATATGCTTATACATGGAAGGCGTAAAGAATGGAAGAACTTTCATAGAAACTTCAAGAAAAATCGTCAAAGAAAAGCCAATCCTAGCCTTGAAAGGCGGAATAACAGAAGAGTCAGCACACAGAGCCAAATCGCATACAGCTTCAATGGCTGGAAAAGACGAAATATTTGATGCTGCCCTAAAAAAAGCTGGCATAATCAGAGTTGAAGATGTAGAAGAGCTAATGGATGCAGCCATAGCCCTTTCCAAACAACCTCCAATGCGTGGAGAAAATGTGGCAATAGTAAGCAATGTTGGCGGACCAGCAATTTTGGCTGGCGATGCTGTCGTGAGAAATAATCTTAAACTTGCAGCTTTAACTGAAGAAACGAAAAGGAAAATTGAACGTTCTTATCCTGGCGTGGATGCAACAAATCCCATAGACATAATAGCTGATGCAAGAGCCGATAGGTACGAGAAGGTTTTGGAGCTTGTGCTTTCAGACAAGAATGTGGATGGCGTCTTAATAATAAATATGCTTAAGTCCTGCTTTTTTGAACCAAAAGACGCCAAAGTAATCCCTAAAGTGGTGAAAAAGTATCCGGGCAAGCCTGTTGTGGATGTTCCGGCTGGCGGAGAAGACTTTGCCTTAGTTTTTAAGGTTCTAGGCAACACGGATATTCCATTGTATAATTTGCCTGAAAAAGCCGTCAAAGCCCTAAAAGTTTTGAGAGAATATGGCAAAATAGTCGAAAAGCATTAACTATATTATGTAGACTACAAATTCTATTTTTGGTTACTCTTGCTTCATTTAGGTGAAAAGTTGACTCAGATTCAGCAGTCTAAACTGCTTAGCGAAATTCTTGATTTTTGTAGGCATGTTGCTGGGACTAACCAAATAATTGCGGCGTGCGTTTGTGGCGATTACGCCTTAAGATTGTCTGATGCAAAAAGTTTGATTGAAACTTTGCTCGTAGTTAACGGTTTTCAGCCGAAGCTTATGAATTATGTGAAAGCTTTTGGCGAAAAAAGCGTTGTTGTTTTGGTTGTTGACCAAGGAGTTTTTGAAATGGATGTTGAAAGGGGGTTTTTAGGCGAAGCTGTGGCTGGCAGTCTTCTTTTTCCTTACATAGCCTTAATGAATGGCGATTACCTTCATTTTCAAGAGGTTAAATTGAAAAAGCGCTTAATCTTGGAGCTTTTAGAGAATCTTGTTTTGGCTTTTCCAGAGCTTTCCTACGAGCTTCACATAAGACCAGAATATTTTCTTTACGAAACAATTTTGAGCAGAGCCCGCCTTTTCCCACCTATGCTTTATGATGTTTTCAATTTTATGCGGAAGGATGTTAAAAAGAAAAATGTGGAAGGTTCTCTGCAAGGGTTTTTGGAGGCGTTAAAGGATTTAGAAGGTGAAAACATAGTTGACTTTTCGGACGGTTACGTTAAAATCTCCAGAGAGTTTGTGGATAAAGCCAAAAGCCAGAAGGTTCGCTTCACAAGCCTCTTTAAAACCGCTCAAAGGGCGTTATTCACTTCTTTGCTTGGAATTTTTCCAAAAACCTTAAGCTTGCTTTCCCAAAACAGAGAAGCCCTCTTCAAACTGCAACGGTTTTCTAGAGAAAATTCTGAGTGTGTTCACCAAATTGAGGAGCCTCAAAAATACCTGTATGTTCCTACAGCCAGTGGTCTTGTTCCGTTGGCAAGCAAGATTGATGTTGAAACCTTTGCTAGGAAAGTGCTCTGTGCGGGTGAGGATGCAAAAGTTGAGGTTGAGGAGGTTGGTGGTGTTTTGAATGATGTTTATTTGGTTAAGGCTCTAGTGAATGGTGTTGAAAAGAAGGTTGTTGTCAAAAGTTTTAGGGATTGGTCAAGTTTTAAGTGGTTCCCCCTCACATTATGGACTTTTGGAACAAGAACCTTCGCCGTTTTGGGACTATCAAGACTGGAGAGAGAGTGTGCCATAAGCCAACTGTTGCATTCTAAAGGCTTCGCTGTTCCAAAGATTTTCCATGTAAGCCACAGCGAACGCTTAATTTTCATGGAATACATTGAAGGCGAAAGCCTCAGCAAGGTGGTGAAAAGAATTTTGGGTTCAAAAAATGCTGACAGCATTAAGAAGGACTTGGAAGTTATACGGAGGGTTGGAGGGGAATTCGCCAAAATTCATGCTTTGGGCATTGCTTTAGGCGACACAAAGCCTGAAAACATGATAGTTGGAAAAAATGGGGAGATTTACATTTTAGATTTTGAGCAAGCTTCGCGAAGTGGCGACAAGGTTTGGGATGTGGCTGAATTCCTGTATTATTCTGGGCATTATGTTTCACCTTTTGTAGGTGTTCGCCCAGCCCAACTTATTGCAGAGGCTTTCATTGAGGGTTATTTTGGGGCTGGCGGAAACATTAAAACTGTTAAGGCGGCTGGAAACCCAAAATACACGAAGGTTTTCAGCGTATTCACCCTTCCTCATGTAATGTTCGCTATTTCTAACATTTGTAGAAAAGCGGAAAAGCTGAAAGGGATAAGCCATGGTTAAAGATGAAACAACCATAACCTTTTACGGCGGAGTAAACGAGGTTGGCGGAAACAAAATCCTATTGAAAGACAGAGACACAAGAGTTTTCTTCGACTTCGGCATGTCCTTCTCAATGCGGAGACAATTTTATTCCCCGCCTTTTCTTTCACCTAAAAGCGAGAAAAGCCTCCAAGCCTTGGGAATTTTGCCAAAAATTGATGGCATTTACAAGTTTGACGATAAAGCGCCTGAAGTGGATGCTGTTTTCATTTCTCATGGGCACATGGACCATTCAGCCTACCTATCCTTCATAAAACGGGAAATTCCAGTTTACTGTGGAGAAACAACAAAAATTATTTTGCAAGCCATGAGTGAAATGCGCAGAGCCGATTTAGAGTTTGATGTTGAAGACATAAAATTTGAGGCTTTCAGAACTGGGCATAAAATATGTGTTGGTGGTTTGGA
Source organism: Bathyarchaeia archaeon (assembly GCA_038872535.1). Taxonomy (GTDB): domain Archaea; phylum Thermoproteota; class Bathyarchaeia; order Bathyarchaeales; family Bathycorpusculaceae; genus JASEJA01. Next base: position 8,689 of record JAVZJY010000045.1, read on the forward strand.
AATTTTGCCAATTCACGTTGATCATTCTGTTCCAGGAGCTTATGGCTTCATAATTCAAACTTCTAGTGGCGTTGTTGTTTATACGGGCGATTTTAGGGCTCATGGTGCAAAGCCACAAATGACAGGTGAGTTTGTTGAGAAAGCGAAGGAAAGTGAGCCTTTGGCTGTTATTAGTGAAGCCACGAACATGACTGGTGCATCCATCTCATCTGAAGGTGAAGTTGAAAGCAAGTTAAATGAAATTGTTCAGCAGGCAAGCGGCATCGTGTTGGCTGATTTTGCTTCCACTGATGTTGATAGGCTTAATTCTTTTTATCGAATTGCCAAGAAAACTGGACGCTGCCTTACTGTTTCACTGAGGCAAGCCTTTTTGATGGAAGCACTACGTAAGGACAAGGGTTTAAGCATTCCAAAACTAAACGATGAGAACATTTTGATTTTTCGAAAGTCGAAGAAAAGATATGAAAAATGGGAAAACAGCATAATTGAAAAGTATAAGGACAAGATTGTTGACGTCTTCGAAGTTTCGAAGAAACAGTGCAAAGCCATATTAGCCATGTCCCTCTACGATTTAGAAGAACTTGTGGAAATTCAACCCGCTGCTGGAAGCTGCTATGTGCTCTCTGCTTCTGAACCTTTTAATGAAGAGATGGAAATAGACTTTGAAAGACTCCTAAACTGGCTCAGGCATTATGGACTGCCGCAGTATCATGTGCATGTTTCAGGACACATAATGCCCCTCCAACTCAAAAAGATACTTAAGGAAATGAACGCAACAAAAATTTTTCCAGTGCACACTGAAAACGCAGAACTTTTCGCCAAATTCATGCGAGACCTAAAAAGCGAAGCAACACTCATC
>JAVZJY010000046.1:0-9313 GCA_038872535.1 Bathyarchaeia archaeon
TTCGAAGTATTACCTAATCCCTAAGAATATTGTTTTAGCCTTTTTTCTTGTATTGTCTATACTCATATGCTATCATGGATAAAGGAATAAGCAAACCGATAAGAAATAGCAATGCCATTCCAGTCTGCCCACTAAAAATGAAATAAAGCAATGCAATAATTCACCAAACAACCCACGTGATAAGTATAGCCTTAGCCAAATCCCCTATAAAACCCAACATCTAACACCAGATATGATAAAGTCCTCGTAGCGTGTATTAAAGATTACGATAGGCCGATTCCTACTAAAAAGTGCGGCGGGCCGGATTCGAACCGGCGAACCCCTACGGGAGAGGATGACTCATAGGAGTTTAGCCTTTAACGCCTGATCTTGAGTCCTCCGCCTTTGACCTGGCTTGGCTACCGCCGCCCATGTTTCATTTTGGATAATGGAAATTTAAGCTTACCGACGCTGGAAAACCTAGAGAGTAGAGCCCATATTGGAATAGAACCAGTCCAATAAATGATTAAAATCATGGGCCAAAGTTTGCGTGGTGCAAGAGAGAAGTTGGAGATGGCATGAAAAAGTTTATTAGTGAGGTGTGTGGTTTCTGTGTTTAGCTCTTTAAAATTGGAGACAATTTTTCGGTTGGATGAACCAACTGTTGGAGGAAATTGAAAGTTTGAGAAAACCCGCACCACATAATCCTATCCACGCATGTTTAAAGGTAAAACGGCGGGGGTTTGTTAAAATTGACTGAAATTTCAACAGAACACACAAATCTTTTGTTAAAAGCATTTTTTAAAGAGAAAGGCTTAGTCCGCCAACATTTAGACTCTTTCAACGAGTTTATCGACCATGGCTTACAAGAGGTTATAGATGAAGTTGGCGAAATTCCAATAGATGTTCCAGAAAGCCCATACAAAGTCAAGCTTGGACAAGTTTGGATAATAGACCCACAAACCAGAATTACAGGTCCATACACAACGGAAGTGGACGGAACAAAACATGAAATATACCCAATGGAGGCAAGGCTTCGAAACCTAACCTATGCGGCGCCTGTGGCTCTTGAAATGACGCCAGTCATCGACGGCAGAGAACAGGACACGGAGCTTGTTTACATTGGAAACATTCCAGTAATGCTGAAATCAAAACTTTGCTTCTTGTCACAGCTTTCAAGAGAAGAATTAATAGCATGTGGAGAAGACCCCGATGATCCCGGCGGCTACTTCATAGTTAACGGTTCAGAACGTGTGATAGTGGCTATGGAGGACTTAGCTCCGAACCGCATAATAGTGGACATAGACGAGAAAGGAGCAACACCTGTTTATCAAGCGAAAATGTTCTCCACAACGGTGGGTTTCAGAGCGAGAATAGAATTAAAAATGAAGTCAGACGGCGCAATATACGTTTCAATGCCAGGCGTTCCCACAGAAGTCCCAATTGTTGTAGTAATGCGGGCTTTAGGCTTAGAATCTGATAAGGAAATTGCTGAAGCCGTTTCTCTGGATAAGGAAATACAGCGGGAGTTGGAATCCTCTTTTGAAAAGGCTTTAGGCGTGGACACGGTGAAAGATGCAATAATTTTCATTGGAAACCGTGTCGCCCACGGTCAAGTTGAAGAATACCGCATACAAAAAGCAGAAACAATACTTGACAAAAACTTTCTACCCCACATAGGCAGAACAGACCAAAGCAGAAGAGACAAGGCTTTATTCCTAGGCGAAATGGTTTGCAGAGTAATCGAACTGAAACTTGGAAGAAGAAAAGTAGACGACAAAGACCACTTCAAAAACAAACGTTTAAGGCTTGCTGGGCCACTCCTCGCAGACCTTTTCAGAGTAGCCTTCAGAAACCTAATCAGAGACATAAAATACCAACTTGAACGTATAGGCGTGAAAGGACCAATAATAACGGTTTCGGCGGCTGTTCGCCCAGGAATAATAACTGAACGCCTTCAGCATGCGCTTGCAACTGGAAACTGGGGAAGGGGAAGAGTTGGCGTGACCCAGCTTTTGGACAGGACAAACCACATTTCAGCCTTAAGTCACCTTCGCAGACTTCAATCACCATTAAGCCGGAGTCAACCAAACTTTGAAGCAAGAGACTTACATCCAACCCATTGGGGCCGCCTATGCCCAAACGAAACGCCGGAAGGTTCAAACTGCGGTCTCGTTAAAAATTTAGCCTTATCAGCGTGCATTTCTGTCGGCGTCAACCCTGAGAAGATAAAACAAGTATTATTCAGCATGGGTGTAATACCAGTTTATGAAGCAAACGAAACCATCAAACTTTCTGGAGCTAAAGTCTTCGTTGACGGAAATCTTATTGGATACTGCAGCTCTCCAGAGGAATTAACACGAGAGTTCAGGGATAGGAGAAGAAGGGGAGAAATTTCAACAGAAGTGAACATCGCTTACTTCTCAAAAGTTCATGAAGAAAGGGATGAAGTATACTTAAACTGTGATGAAGGAAGAGTTAGGAGACCCCTCATAATAGTTGAAGACGGCATGCCAAAACTTCAACAGGAACACGTGGAAAAAGTGGCTTCCGGAGAATGGTCATGGGAAGACCTTGTCAAAAACGGCATAATCGAATATCTGGATGCCGAAGAAGAAGAAAACGCCTACGTAGCCGTAAGCCTTGACAAAATCACCCCCGAGCATACGCATGTGGAAATTGCAACATACACGATTCTTGGCATTTGTGCGTCAACAATACCCTACGCAGAACATAACCAGTCACCCCGCAACTCTTATCAAGCGGCAATGGCGAAGCAAGCCTTAGGGATTTACGCCACAAACTTTAACCAACGCGTAGACTCAAGGTCTCACATTCTGCATTATCCGCAAACACCGCTGGTTGAAACGGCGTTAATGGATGTTATGGGATATAAGCTTCGACCTTCTGGGCAAAACTGTGTAGTTGCCGTTTTATCCTTTGAAGGCTATAACATGGAAGACGCCTTAATCTTCAACAAAGCTTCAATTGAAAGAGGCTTAGGGCGCTCAACCTTTTACAGAATTTATGAAGCAGAATGTCGCCAGTATTTGGGTGGATTAAAGGACAAGTTCATTGTTCCAGAGCCTGGAACGCGCGGGTTCAGGGGAGAACAATATTATAGGCTTCTTGAACCTGATGGCATAATAAGTTTGGAGGCAAGTGTTTCTGGAGGAGACGTTCTAATTGGCAGAATAAGCCCGCCGAGGTTCATTGAAGAATACAAAGAATTTGAAGTTAAAGGCCCTTCAATGCGGGACACATCGGTGGATATGCGTCCTTCAGAGACTGGAATTGTCGACGCCGTCTTCTTAACGGAATCTGGGGAAGGAAGCAAACTTGTGAAGGTCCGCGTTAGAGACCAACGCATTCCAGAATTGGGCGACAAATTTGCTTCTCGCCATGGACAAAAGGGCGTTATAGGATTAATTGTTCCCCAAGAGGATATGCCCTTCACAGAAGACGGAATAGTTCCAGACATAATAATTAATCCGCACGCTATTCCATCAAGAATGACAATTGGACACTTTATGGAGTCATTGGCTGGAAAAGTTGCCGCTGCTAGAGGAAAAACAGTGGATGGAACACCATTCTCCAACGAAAAATCAGAGGAGCTTAGAAAGGCTCTAATTAAATTGGGCTTCAGCCACACCGGCAGCGAAGTTTTCTATAATGGAGTTACCGGCGAAAAATTCGTTGCAGACATTTTTGTAGGCGTTGTTTATTATCAAAAGTTGCATCACATGGTTGCTGACAAAATCCATGCAAGAGCCAGAGGACAAGTGCAAATGTTGACTAGGCAGCCTACAGAGGGAAGGGCTAGAGGCGGAGGCTTAAGGTTCGGTGAAATGGAGCGCGACTGCCTAATTGGGCATGGAGCTGCCATGCTCTTGAGGGATAGGCTTTTGGAAGAATCGGATAAGTATACACTTTACGTTTGTGAAAACTGTGGTTACATAGCCTACTATGACATGAAACAGAGAAAATACGTTTGCAGAATATGCGGAGACAAAGCAAAAATCTCTCCAGTAGTAGTTTCCTACGCTTTCAAACTTCTCCTTCAAGAATTGATGAGCCTTTGCATAGCTCCAAAATTGAAGCTTAAGGAGAGGGCTTAAAATGGCTGCTGAAGAAGTAGTCCACAAAGTCATAGACGGTATCCACTTCAGCTTGTTCTCGCCACAAGATGTGCGCAAACTCTCTGTTGTAGAAATTCAAACTCCAGACACTTACGATGAGGACGGAGCCCCAATAACAGCTGGACTCATGGATGGCAGACTTGGAACCCTTGAACCGAGGCAAAGGTGCAAAACATGTGGAAATACAGCCATCCGTTGTCCAGGCCATTTCGGTCACATTGAACTTGCAGTTCCAATAGTTCACATTGAATTCACAAAATTAATCTATGAACTTTTAAAATCCACATGCAGAAACTGTGGGCGCATTTTGCTTCCAGACGAAACCATAAAGAGGGCCAGAGCCAGAATTGACAAGAGCCGTCAACTCTTGGGATTGGTTCCAGACGAAGTTTACAAATCTATTACGCAGGAAATAAAGGCGAAACAGTGTCCCCACTGTGGAGCAGTTCAATATAAGATAGTTTTTGAAAAGCCAACGAAGTTCAGTGAACAAATTCCTGAAAGTGGTTCAGAACCCTTAACGCCAAGCATGATTAGGGAAAGGATGGAACGCATACCTGACGAAGACCTTGAACTTTTAGGTTTTAATCCAAAAGCTGCCCGTCCAGAATGGATGATTCTGCAAGTTTTACCAGTTCCACCAGTTTACGTGCGTCCCTCAATCACATTGGAATCTGGCATTCGTTCAGAGGATGATTTAACCCACAAACTTGTGGACATAATTCGCATTAATCAAAGGCTTAAGGAAAACATGGATGCTGGCGCTCCAACGCTTATAATTCAAGACTTGTCGGAGCTTCTGCAATATCATGTGACAACATACTTTAACAATGAAGCCTCAGGGATACCGCCAGCAAGACATCGCTCTGGAAGAGCATTAAAAACACTTTCTCAAAGATTGAAGGGAAAGGAGGGAAGATTCAGAAGCAACCTTTCTGGAAAAAGGGTTGACTTTTCAGCTCGAACAGTTGTTTCTCCAGATCCAAACCTTGACATAAGTGAGGTTGGCGTTCCAATAGAAGTTGCTATGCGCTTATCTGTGCCAGAAAAGGTTACGGAATGGAACCTTGAAGAGATGCGGCAACTTGTAATAAATGGACCTGAAAAGTATCCTGGCGCCCTCTACATCATAAGACCCGACGGCAAACGAATAAGACTTGAGTTTGTCACTGACAGGGAGAAGATTGCTGAGGCTTTAATGCCAGGTTTCATTGTTGAAAGGCACCTTAAAAATGGGGACATAGCCATATTTAATCGTCAACCTTCACTGCACCGTATGTCAATAATGGCTCATCGTGTCCGCGTTTTGCCCTATAAAACCTTCCGCTTGCACTTGTGCGTTTGTCCACCTTATAATGCGGATTTTGACGGAGACGAAATGAACCTTCACATACCGCAAAGCGAAGAAGCCCGAACAGAAGCGCTTCTACTAATGCAAGTTCAAGACCAAATTCTCTCACCCAGATTTGGAGGTCCAATAATCGGGGCAATTCGAGACTTTATAACAGCAGCATACCTATTCACAAGAAGAACAAACTACGTAACGAAAGAAGAAGTCAGCAGGTTGCTGATGGCTGCCGGTTATGAAGGACCTTTACCAGAGCCTAAAATTAAAGAGCCGCAGCCGTTGTGGACTGGTAAGCAGATTTTCAGTCTTTTCTTGCCAAAAGATATGAATTATGTTTTGAAGGCGAACATTTGCCAAGGATGCGCAAAATGCGAGGAAGAAGACTGCAAGTATGATGCTTATGTTGTTGTTAAAAATGGTGAACTTATAAGCGGCGTTATAGATAGGCGTTCAATAGGCGCCGAACAGTCAGAAAGTCTCCTCCATAGAATAATAAAAGATTATGGAACCCAAGCTGGACGTGAATTCTTAAACAAGATAACAAGACTGTTGAAGCTTTTCATCACAATGCGAGGGTTCACTTACTCTTACGACCAGCTTGTCCTATCTTCCAAAGCTGAAAGCAAAATAAACAAAACCATGGAAAGAGTTCAGAAAAGAGTGGAGGAGCTTATAGAAAGCTACCGCAATGGCACGTTACCAAGGCTTCCAGGACAAACCTTGGAAGATTCTTTCGAAATTTACGTAATGAACGAACTCGCCAAAGCCAGGGATGACGCTGGAAAGATAGCTGATGAAGATTTCACAATAGAAAATGCAGGCATAGTAATGACAAGAACGGGTGCAAGGGGTTCAAGCCTAAACATTGGACAAATGAGCGCATGCATAGGGCAACAGTCAGTGCGTGGAAAAAGAATACTTCGTGGATATGTTGGCAGAGCCTTACCCCACTTCAAGTCTGGCGACCCAAGTCCAAAGGCAAGGGGTTTCGTTTATTCTTCATATCAGACAGGATTGGACGCCATTGAATTTTTCTTCCACGCCATGGGTGGAAGGGAAGGCTTGGTAGACACTGCTGTTAGAACACAACAGAGCGGTTACATGCAAAGGAGACTCATTAACGCATTGGAGCATATACGCTTAGAATACGATGGAACTGTTAGAAATTCAGCAGGAGACATAATCCAATTTAAATACGGAGAAGACGGCGTTGACCCAGCAAAAAGCGACCATGGAAAAGCCGTTAACGTAAGCCGCCTAGTTGAACAGTTCAAAATCGCAGAAGAGAGAGGTAGACCGGCCTCAGAAGAATACATCAAAAAACAGCTGAAAGAAGTTGAAGACCAACTTACGCCAGTGCTCATAGAAGAACTTGAACAAAGTCTAATCAAGGCGAAACTGAGCAAAGCAGGCGTTGACAAAGCCATCAAATTAACTGTTGAGCATTATAAGCGTGCATTAATGGAGCCCGGCGAAGCAGTAGGCATAGTCGCAGCCCAGTCTATTGGTGAACCTGGCACACAGATGACTCTTAGAACATTCCATTACGCTGGAGTTAGGGAGCAGAACGTAACTCTGGGTTTGCCAAGATTGATAGAAATTGTTGATGCGCGGAGAATTCCATCCACGCCGATAATGACAATTTACCTAACTGGAGAACACAAGAAAAGCAGAGAGGCAGCAGTGAAAATTGCGCGTAACATATATTACACAACTTTGGAGGATTTGGCTGAAACAGTTTACGAAGACCCTATGCATGAGGAAATAGTTGTTGAGCTTAACAAATCAATGATGGAGGATAGGGGAGTTTCGCTTCAAGAGTTGAAGGAAAAACTGCAGATACAAAACTGCACAATAAAAGTAAGGGGCAACAGCATACATATAAAGCCTAAAAAAGCTGAACTTCTCAAAAAAATGTTAGACAAGGTTTCATCATTTTACATTAAAGGGGTTCCCGGCATAAAGCGAGTTTTAATCACAGAAGAGCATGGCGAATGGGTTATAAGAACTGACGGTTCAAACCTGCCCAAAGTCTTAGAAGTTTACGGCGTGGACACGTCAAGAACAACGACGAACAATGTTCATGAAATAGCCAAAACCTTAGGAATAGAAGCTGCAAGAAACGCCTTAATCCACGAATCTAAAAGCGTTCTGGAAGATCAAGGTTTAGATGTTGACATCCGCCACGTCATGCTTGTCGCTGACATGATGACATCCACAGGCGAAGTGCAACAGATAGGGCGTCATGGTATAAGCGGCAAGAAGTCAAGCGTTTTGGCTAGGGCTGCCTTCGAAATAACGGTTCCAAACATTGTTGACGCAGCCATAAAGGGCGAGAGCGACCCGTTGGAAGGGGTAACCGAAAACGTTATTGTTGGACAATCTATACCTATTGGCACTGGGTTGGTTGAATTATTCATGTCAACCATAGATTTGGGAAGGGAGAACAAATGATAGATGTAGATAAGGCCATTGCAACCGCTGTGAAAACTGGCAAAGTATCCTTCGGAGCAAATGCTGCCCTCCAAAATGCAAAAACAGGAAAGGCGAAAATGATAATTTTAGCTTCGAACTGCCCCACAACACTGCGTGAGGATATAGAATATTATTGTAAGCTTTCAAATGTTCCCTTAATAACATATAAGGGTTCATCAATGGATTTGGCTTCTGTTTGCGGTAAACCCTTCACAATTTCAGCGTTAAGTATAAGAGAACCCGGCGACTCAGAAATTCTTGAACTAACACAAAGCGCAGAGTCAGAGGAAACCAGCGGAGGAAACGAATGACAAGCGGAATAAAATTCACAAGCACAGAAATGCGTTACATTGCATTGTTTGAAAGCATAACAGGCGCAAGCGTCAAAGACTGCATAGTCGACGAGGAACAGGGACGCGTGATTTTCATAGTTAATGAAGGTCAAGTTGGCGTAGCCATAGGAAAAGGCGGAAGAAACATACGCACATTAGAAAGAATGACTGGGAAAAAACATGAGATAATAGAGTATTCAGAAGACCCAGCCCAATTCATAAAGAACGCCCTAAAACCAGCAACCGTCAAAGAGATTCGCCTTACAGAAAGACCTGACGGAAAAACCATAGCCGTAGTCTCAGTTAATCCAAGAGACAAAGGTGTAGCAATAGGCAAAAATGGAAGAAACGCCGAACGCCTACGCTTTTTAGCCAAAAGATACTTCCAAATCCAAAACGTCAGTATAACTTAGGTGTTTGAGTATGGAGTTCATAGACCAATTTATTGGCAGTCCACTCTTAATTCTTACAACCTTCATCATTATCGACTTAATAGCCTTCATCTACCATAAGATAAGAAAATAAGATGCTTAGCTTTTTACCCCTTTTGTATTTTAAGAAACTTGTAAGTTTTCACTAAAACTAGAAGAGTATTCTATGCAGATTTATTTACTGCGTTAAATCTTGTTTATTGTTGGAAAGGAAGAAGGATAATTGAACAAGGATTAGAAGATAGCCCCATGAAGTTAAGACAAATATTGATTATTGCCTCTAGTATTGGAATGGGAATAGCAACGATACCCTTAGCTCTTAGCATAATGCCCCAAGAACTTTGGCTAATTTATTTGGCTTGGAAAGTGTGGTTATTCGGCATAGCTCTTATAGTGTTTCTTTATTTAAGTAAAAAGTAATTTTCAGAAAGAGAAGATTCTGGTGTCAAGCGTTGAAGAAACCCACTGTTCTATTTTGACAAAAGCATGTCTATGAGAGCTTTTTGGTCTACTTCTGCTCGTGTTCTCCAATCCAAATACAACTGTTCATTCTCATCCTGCGTTAAATATCCATAGCGAATGTAACGGTCAATATTTAAACCCACCTTC
>JAVZJY010000047.1:0-9211 GCA_038872535.1 Bathyarchaeia archaeon
GCGCATTTTTAGGCGTTCTATGGTTTTGGTGTCCCAGTAGAAGCCCGCCAGTCCCTTTTGGCCTGTTCTGCATTTTTCGAAGCCTAAACGTGTTACTATCCTTCCTAATAGGCGGCTTGTAATCTGCTCTTTTTCAGGCAGACCTTCGTTGTAGACTTCAGTCACCGTTTGAATGGCTAATTTTCCGTTTTCTACCTTTTCCTCGCATTTTAGGATGGCGTCTAAAACCCGGGCTTCTATGCTTGTCTGCTCCTCGTTTAGCCTTGTTTGGATTATTTGTTTCATGGCTTGTTCTAGGTTATCTTTTATTGCTTGGGACGGCGCCACTTGGAATAGGCTTATGAAGAGTTCAAGGACGCGAGCATTTCCTTGGCAGTCGCCACCGTTTTCTAGGCAATTTATTTGTGGAGTGTTTGAGTTGAGGTTTTTGAATCGGTACATCAAGAGTTGATTTCGGATTTCTTGGGCTTCTTCCTCGTCTATGAAAAGCCTTACCGGGCGGACGGCTTTACTCATCTTTGTTATTATGCATCTGCTTTGAAGAGTGTCCGCCAATTCCTGTGTTCCAGCTAAGACTTTGAAGCCGAAGGTGTCAAAAACCGCAATTTGAGGAATATTGTTCTGGACTTTTTCTATTCGTATAGCATATTGCCCACGACGGTAGCCGCTGTTAAGTATGGCTAGGACTTCAACCATCTCCTTTCTATTGTAGATTTCTGTCTCGTCTAGCATTATGGTTGGATGCCAAGCTTCCAAGGCACGAAAAAGGGAGGCAGCGCTCATGCTCGTCGCCATAATGCTGCGATAACAGAGCCTGTGGAAACATTCTAGGGCACGAGTTTTTCCGCTGGCCATAGGCCCCAAAAAGAAGAGGTATGGAACAACTGTGAAGTTCTCTGGAAGCCAAGAAGCCAAGACGAAGGCAGCGTAAACATCATACATGAGCTCGTTTGCCACGTCCAGGTGTTCGATAAAGAATGTTTTAACTCGGTTGAAGAGGGCTTCTTCGCTTTCATAATCTTTTGGAATGTGGGCTGTTGGCCATGGAACACGCTTTAATGGGACATAACGCGTATCGTTGTGGGTGAAGGTGTTCCATGGGTTGTCTGCCACCAAAAATTTTTGTTCATGCCTATCGTAGACTATGTAGACGCCTGTGTCTGTCTGCTCAAAAATTATGTCTTGTAGGGCCAAGCCTGGAGTCACGACTGTTTGGGTCAACTGCGCTTTTTCCTTCCAACAGTTGAGCCGTTTTTGAAGATCCAGTAGAAGTATCCGTTTCGGGTTAGCTTTCCCCTGTGGGCTTGCAGATCTTTAAGCATGGCTTTAAACTCCGGATTGTTGAAGTCTTCGCTTCTTTGGTATTGGCCGCTTGAACCTTCCGCGTCTTCCCATTTAATCTTGTCTGGGTTCCAGCCTATTTTGGCCTCTTTAATCCGCTGTTTTGCTGCGGAAACGCCAGCCTCAACAGCATCCAAAAAATCTAGTAATGCAGTTAAGGCTAGGTCTTCGTTTCCTTTTTCCGTCATTCTGTCCATGCTCCTTCGGTGGAGCCTAAGGGTTTGGCGTATTTTTCCACAAGCTTGCGGTACTCGTTTTGAAGCTTTTCAGCGTCAGCAAGGGAACTGACCCTCTGCGTTTCGAAAATCAGTATGTGGCCTTTGTCTTTGTCAATGCCGTAGATGCGGAAAACAAGCTTCTGAATGAACCCATTTTTGGCAATCACTGTTCCTGAATGGTGAAGGGGCCTAGCCAAGTCGGCTCTAGCCTTGAACTCTTCAAAATTGCGGATCACCTCTTTCATTGAATGTGCCCCCGGACTGTGGCTATGGCTTTAACCTTCATGGTTTGCCCTCCTCAGTTTTTCCTGGTTTTCTATGGCTTCAACCCTTAGGCGTACAGCTTCGGAAACAAATTCTGAAATGCTGTGGTATGTTCCAACCTTCTCTATTAGCGTTTTGACGCGTTCTACGAGTTCCTCCCTCAACGTGACGCTCTTATAGTTGCTTGTAGGCATATTTTTACCCCGCTTAAACTTTATAAATGTGGTATTCATATGGTTTAAAATATAAGAATTGTTGAGAGGATAGAATAAAAAAGTTGGAGTGTAGCGGCCGAAAGTTTATTAAGGCTTTGCTAATGTATAGATAAGGTTTAGGTAAGGTATATGCCGATAGGCAAATACAGGGGAATAACCCTAAACAGAGAGCTCGTAAATAAGATAGAGGAATACATTAGGGCGCATCCGGAGATGGGATACAAAAGCCTCGCAGACTTCGTAACAGACGCTATTCGCGAAAAATGCGAACAACTAAAAATCTTTACCCCGCCCCCTGAGGTGCCACCGCTTGAACACTTCAACATAAACGAAAATGGTGTCCGCATCCTCGACAGAACATTAGCAAATGGCTACTCAAGAGGCCGCATAGTAGACGTCTACTTCAAGCCGGACCGCATAATATGCGAATACTGTGGAACAAACAACTGCCGCCACGTACGATTTGCCCTAAAAATACCAAAGGTGAGGGAGATACTCTCCCAGAAAGACTGGCCCATAAGCAAGAGAATCAAGGAGGAATAAGCTGTGAAAACGATAAGGGTGTCAGATGAAACCCACAAAAAGCTGACAGAAATCCTCGGAAAACTAACAGCTGAAACAGGCAAGATTCACACATATGAAGATGTGATTAAAGTCTTAATACAAAATTCTACGCGGGCATATCAACAGATTGATGCTAAAAAGGTCTAGACTTAAATATTAAAAAGATTTATCGTGGCTCCCAAAAATAAGAAAACTGTAAAAAGAACGCCATATCTGCGTTTAACTGCAACTAACAGAAACATTTTGCAATTTTAGAATATCATACGGGTTATTCTATTCGAGACAGTTTCGTTGTTTCTTTTATGGCTTTAAGAAATATTTTTGGTTTTTCGGTGTGGATCAGCTTTATGCCTTTTCTTGGTTTGACCTTTTCTAATATTGTTTTAAGCTGATATTGGTAATAGTGACCTGACGCTCTTATCCTATACAATTCTATTCCCATCATTGAGAACCAGTTAGCTATGACCGTGTATTCTGAGCCTTCCTCAATTTGAGGCTCCGGTTCGGAGATTATTGCAAGGCAATCCTTTGAGAGACTCCTGGTTAAGTTAAGATCTTTTATTAAGTCTACAATTTCTTTATAAGACACTAAAATTAGCGTCTTTTCTTTTACGCTTTCGATGGGTGTTTTTGGGAACGGGGCAAGATAATCCACGTATTCGTCTATAGTTTGGGGTTTTAGGGGTAATTTTGGGATTTTTTCCAAAAGTTTTGCCAATGGGATTGAGGCTATTGCAACTTGCATTTTCATCTCCTCAGCCATTGTCAATAGCATGTAAGCATATTCGACATCTAGCGAGTGTAAAGTTGCGAGTAATTGTTTTCTGTTTCTTACCAGTTTTTCTATTATTTTTGTTGCTTCAGCTGGGGTTATTGGGATCCTGTCCGATCCTATGTTTGTTCCTTCGATGATTAAAGTGTCTATTTTTATATCCTTGTTTTCCTCCAGAAAATTGAACAGATCGTCACCTTGGTTAAGTTCACGGAATACGCTTTGGTCCAGAAAACTTTCAATTCTGAAGTCTCCTGTGTAAAGCATGGTTTCATTTTTTCCGAAGTATATGAAAGCGTATGCAGGGTATGCGCTATGAGAAACAGGTATTGCCATAACGTTGTTTTCATCGGTTTGAAAGGGTAGCAGTTCCACTAATTCCACATAATATTTTCTTGGTATCAAAGAAAGCCATGTGGGTGAAGCACCCCATTTTTCTTCCATATCCTCATAGACTGCTATGCTTGGAAGTTTGACTTTTGTTTCACATGGGATGTTTGAGAGGACACCAAGATGGTCTAAGTGCATGTGGGAAATGTAGATTGCGCTTGCTCCATCGTACCATTCCGGCTTCGGAATAGCTCCAATGCTTCTGAGCTCGGCTACACCCCTCGGAGCGATGAATCCAGAATAGTATCTGCTCATAAGATCGAACCTAATTCCTTGGTCGAAGATTATTGTCTGATCACCATCTTCTATTCTGATGAAGTTTCCTCCAATGCTTGTTGAACCGCTAAGAATCTTTATTTCCATTGCGCTTCCTCAGCCTTAGGCCGCAAGATATACCTTTTTTGAACCCTCTCAAAAACCTGCAGGTCCATAGTTTCCAAAGGATTCTGAAATTTCAAAACTTTGGGCTGTCCGCTTTCTATATCATAGACTATGTAAAGCCAATACCTCTCTTTTTCTTTTTCTGCAACCTTCGCTTCGTCCTCAGTTAACTCCGCGTAAATTTCTAGCCCTTTATGTCCCTTAACTTCTATTAGTCTTATTTCGCCTGTGGACGGGTTTATGCTTTTAATATCATAATGTTCAGCTTCGGGCATTAATAGTGGTAAACACCCTTCGGCCTTTTCATCGGCTAATACTTTTTCAACAGCCCGTTTTTCTATTTCCCTTTTAACGTCTTCAGGTAAACTTTCAGGAGGCTTTGTTGAAACTTTTACAAAGTGTAAATATCCTATAGCATTAGATGTGATAACTTCTATGTCTGAGTTTTTTATCCAAGTTTTCTCAAGGTCTCTCAGTCCATAATTTTCAAGTCGCGATTTGTACACATTCGTAGTATTCAGAAGTTCGGCCATACTCCTATTTGTTTCGTCAATTATGTTGGCATAAGTTGAAATGGGTATTTCTTCGGATTTACTGGCAAGCTTCTCTGCACCTATACAATTTGAGATAGCTTGGGATATAATATCTATTAGTGAGAAACCTTTCAAAATATTGCCGTGAGTTGTATCAACTCCAATAAGATCTGCGTACAAAAGGGAGCCGTCCCTTCGATCTTTGATTGAAATGGGTATAAGGCTTATTAATGCTTCATTTTCTCCATATGCAACTATGCAGACCGCTTCGTTTGTACTGCTTTTTTCAGTTAGGTTGGCGTAAAAACCATCTAAGGTGCTGATGCTGGTTGGCATTTGCATTTCTTTCCAGATTTTTATGCTTTCACCTTCTTCAAGAAAGCTAAGGCCCAGCATAGGTGCTGAGGCTTTAAGGAGATTTTTTAATGCTTGAAAAATTTCTTTGTGATCTTTGAAGCCAGTTAGTTTTACTGCTTCCTCTACCTCTTTTCGTGAACGTGGCTTGTATAAAACTCCCTTTGATGAAATTTCTCTTTCTATTTCTTGTTTTGCCGCTATGATTGAACGAACAAGCTCCTGTAGGCCTGCTTCATCCTTTTCTAGATAGGCCTTTATGGACTTAGCTTCGGTTACCTTGACAAATTTCTTTCTTTTTTCTTCTTTGGTTAATGCGATTGATGGTGGAAGTTCTGCTATATCTTTGGCTTCGGCATAGTAAAAGAACACTTCTTGACCTGTTATTGGTCTGGGTTGGAGTTCTGCCCTTTTTAAGTTTAAAAGTTTTTGATACATGGAGTTTAATGCTGCTTTATCTGCGATGTTATCCATGAACAGCGTGTATGCTTCGACGTCTTTTTTCTGGCCGAGCCTCCAAACTCTGCCAATTCGCTGTTCAAGTTTAATTAGGCTCCATGGAATTTCATAGTTTATAACTATGTTTGCTACTTGAAGGTTAACTCCTTCTGCTATAACGTCTGTGGCCACGAGGATTCTTGCTTTAGGGCTTTTTTCAAAGGCATCGCGGACTTTGTTGAACAGCTTTTCGTCCCGTGTTTCCTCTGAGCTTAGGCTTAATATGCTTTGGCTCCATTCTGGATGCTTATTCTTTAGATTGTTGACTATATAGTCGAGCGTGTCTTTGTATTCGGTAAACACTATAACCTTGGAGTCGGTTTCAGCCATTATATCTTCAAGAAGAGAGACTGTAGCGTTAAGCTTCGTGTCGCCTTTCTCCATTATTGACTGAGCCATATCTTTGAGTTCTCTTATTTTCTCCATGTCATTGGCACTTAGTAGGGAAGATGCTCTGTCGAGGAAATCATTGAATATTTCCTCCGGGTCTTTTTCGTATTCGAAGTCTTCGTATCCGACGCCGAGGAAACTTTCAACGCTTGCCACCAGCTCTTTGGGAAAGTCTGGCTCCACCCTTTTGAGCAGCAGTCTTTGAAGCGTTGTCCAAGCTGAGTAGGGGCTGGACGTTGCCCTTTTGAATATCAAGATTACTAATAGGGGGATCACTTTCTCGCTTATCAAGCCCTTTTCATATGCAAACTCGATTAGCTTTGTTCTCAGGAACGTTACGAGCTCTTTTACGAATTCCTTTTCGTCTTCTCTCCCCGCAATAAGGCCAGCGTAAAACCTAGCGTCCATGAAAATCTTCTTTTCTTCATAGATATTGTTGACGTCCTCTTTGGTTCTTCTGAAGAGTATAGAGCCATGAGTAACTTCGTAAAAAAGTCTCTTATCAAGATTTTTCCAGTCTTCAACAAGGTATGGATCGAGCAGCTGTAAGCGATGTATGTAATCTCTGGGGTCGCCTCGATGAGGAGTTGCGGATAAAAATATGACGTTCCGGGATGGTTTACCTTCAATAAGCATCTTTCCTATTTTCCAAAATCTTTTTGTCTTATAGCCGAATTTGTGGACTTCATCCACTATTATAAGGTCCCATTCCACATCTACGATTTTAGATATTCTTTCCTCTCTCTTAAGAAGGTCCATTGAAGCAATGTAATAACCCTCAGGGAAGCCTTGCATTCTGTAAAATTCGATGTTTTCGCTTTCTAAATGTTTGATTTTTGATGTTGGAATGCCCATTCGTATGAGTTCTTTGCGCCACTGCAGGACTAAGACTCTTGGAACTATTATTAAGGTTCTTTTAGCCCTTCCCGTGGTTTCCAGGTATTTAGCTATTGCTAGGGCTGTTATAGTTTTTCCTAAGCCTATTTCGTCTCCAATCAATACTCTAATGGGCTTTCTTAAAGCCAATCTGGCTATGACCTCGCATTGGTGAAGGTAATGCTGCGGTGGGTTCTCAGTGAAAGTTTTAAGATATGGAGCAAACAGCGGATGATAGCTTAACTGGTTCAATACGTTTGTTAGGAGGGTGTTTATGGCTGTCCTTAGTTCCATGTTTGACTCGCCTATTCTATTTCAAAGAAGAGTTTAAACGCCTTAATGGCATTTTGAAGGTTTGTGCGTTTTCCGTGCTTCCACCATAATTCTCTGAAGGCTGAGGCCCAATAGTGGGCATCCCAACTTGTCATACCAAGTATTTGCTCTTCAAGTTTGCGTATGCTCTCGATGTTTTTCCTTAGGGAGGATCTAACACAAGCGTATATGAGTAGCCTATTATAAACTTCGAGGTTTTGAACGAGTATTTTGTTTTTCTCAACTGGAATGTTGAATTCGTTTGCTAATGAAAGGAGTTCTTTTGGGTTTATCTTTGCTTTTAAATCGACTGAGCTTTTCAGTGGAGTTTGAGGGGTTGAACCCCATATAAAGGTCGCCGTGTTTTTGGCAAGTTTAACCTGATATTTTGTTTCTGTTAGTTCTTGTTTTATGGTTGGGGTTTTCATTTTTTCATTACCCGAAGTTTGAACAGCACTTTTTCTGATAATGGTGTGAAAGCGGTTATCTTTGAGCTGTCAAGGGTTAGTGGTTGCTTAAGCTTTAGTGATCCTAGCAATTGTGTTTCTTTTAGATTTAGCGTCATTTCAATATCTCTGAATTTTTGGGCAAAGTAGCCTGCAAGTTTGGAATCTATTTCTTTGCATAAGAATGTGATGTTTTCCCCGAGGGTTATTGTTAGCTGTGGAACTGTGGCTTCTTGGTTAAGTTTGGAGAGCGTTTCGGTTGCCATTTGCAACGCGGTGAGGTTCTTGGGGGTTATTTGGATTAGCTTTGCGCCGACATGGGTTAGATCAAGCTTTTCAACTTCAACCTCTTCTTCTAAGCTTTCTACAATAATTGATAAAGTTGCCGCTGATTCTGTTCCATCCTCGCCTACAGCTTTAACTCTGAATTTATATTCTCCCACTTCTTCAAGGATCCCTATATCCCACGTTATTTCGAAGGGCGCCTTGCCTTTGTCCGGCATCACTGTTCCTTTTTCGGTTTCTATCGTTATTAGGTAGTCGTAGGAATCTATAGGCGTTATTGAAGCTTTTACTTTGGCCTTTTCGCCTGTTTTTATTTTTAGTGAGCTGGGTTTTAAAGTCAGTATAAAGCCTGTTGCGATTATTCGTTCGTTTTTGAGTATTGTGCCCGTTTTCAGTATTTTTTCCCAGTCTTTTTGGTGAACAAGATCCTCAAGCCTTACTCTTCTATTTTGAATTTCAGCCTCATACCATATTTCGTGCACTTCTTTGCCTATTTTTTTGAGCCCGCTTTCTGCCATTAAAGTGTCTTTCAGGATTGTTGCTGCTATTTTGTATGGGAGAATTTCTGCATCGTCTTTGATTTTGGGAGGCGTTTCTGCACCGTTTTGGGGGCCTATTTGTTTCCAGTATAGTTTTCCATCCATTAATATTCCGATGTCGAAGGTTTCTACGCCTCTCTTTATCGCTTGTTCAATGGCGTAGCGTGCGGTGAGTGGTGCGGATGTTACTGTGTAAAATGTGTCTAGTATGCTTCTGAAAGTGTATCTGTTTGTTCCTTCGATTAGGTCCCAGTTTTGGTTCATTTTTAGGAATTCAGCTAGGTCTCTGAAGCTTATGTCCGTTCTTAGTTTTGGGCCTGTGGCGGGGTTTTTCAATCCGGCTTCTACTTGTGGTATTATTGCTGAGGCTGCGGATGTTGTGGTCCATTTTATTTCGTCTTTTCCGGCTTCTTTTGCCGGGTATGCGATTCTGGTTAATGCTGAGAGGAGATGCTCGCTTAGCAGTCTCGTGTTGTCTTGTATGTAGTTTTTTAGCTTTGTCTCCTGTAAGTTTCTTATGTCTTTATCTGTGTAGTATTCGGTTAGGCTGTCCATGACTTCTTCTGCGGATTTTATTTTTGCGGCGAAGGATAGGAGGGTTTTGAAGTCGGTTTGTTGGTGTGGGCATACTACGACTACTGTGTTTCTGTAAGTTCTCCTGCCTTCTTTGCCTTTCATGAGGATTATGTTTCTTACTTCGTCTCCGTTTATTTCGGGTTTGACGAGGACTACTAATTGGGGGTATGGTTCGTCGTCTATTATGATCTCTTCAAGGAGGTCTCCGTAGCCTATTACCGTGGTGTTTTTCTCGTCGAAGACTTCGCCACGTTCTT
>JAVZJY010000048.1:0-8943 GCA_038872535.1 Bathyarchaeia archaeon
CTCAGTTGAGGCAACCACTCCGAAACCTTCCCGTTCAAGGGCTATGGCAGCATCCAAACTTATTTCTGAACCTTTGTTGATTAGGGCTTTAGCCACCTTAAGCGCCACTGGAGCTTTTGAAGCCAGCTCTGAGGCGAATTGCTGAACCGCTTCTCTAAATTTTTCTGTTGGAACAACAATGTTTACTATGCCTAGCTGTTCAGCTGTTTTTGCGTCAACAATTTTTCCAGTGAAGATGAGTTCCGTTGCCTTTGTTTTACCAATTAAGCGTACAAGCCTTTGGGTTCCACCCCAGCCCGGAATTAACCCTATGTTAATTTCTGTTTGTCCCATCCGCGCATTTTCTGAAGCTATTCGTATGTCGCATGCCATGGCAACTTCTAAACCTCCGCCTAATGCGTAACCGTTTATCGCGGCTATAACTGGCTTTTCCAAATTTTCCAGAGCGTTGCAGAGTTTTTCACCCATGAGAGAAAGTTCCCTAGCCTTTAGTGCGTTCATTCCCTTCATGGCTTTTATATCAGCACCCGCAGAGAACGCTTTTTCGCCAGCTCCCGTTAAAATAGCGACGCGAATGTTTTCGTCGGCTTTAACATCTTCTAAGGCTTGTAGGATTTCTTCTATGACTTCTTTGCTGAAGGCGTTTAATGCTTCTGGGCGATTCAACGTTATTGTGGCTATTCCTCCGCTTTTCTCGTAAATTATGTATTTAAATTCCATTCTGCTGCGCCCCTCTATTTTTGCGTCCAATCGTAGAAGCCCTTTCCAGTTTTTCTTCCAAGAAGCTGAGCCTTAACCATCAGCTTTAGCCCAGGATGTGGATGGAATTTCTCGTCTATTTCACGTTCAAGAACCTCGGCAATAAAAAGCGTTGTGTCTGCACCAATATAGTCTAAAAGCATTAGGGGACCCATGGGCCAGTTTAATCCAAGCTTTATGGCTTTGTCTATGTCGTCTCTGTCTGCTACGCCTTCCCAGTATAAGGCTACTGCCTCGTTTAAGGCTGGGATTAATATGCGGTTTACTATGAAGCCTGGGCAATCCTTCTTGACGAGAACTGTTTCCTTTTCCATTTTGTGCGCTACTTCTAAAACTGTTTGTATGGTTTCGTCTGATGTTTTTGCTCCGCGTATTACCTCAATAAGCTTCATTAGTTGTGGCGGATTGAAAAAGTGCATTCCGCAGACTTTTTCTGGACGTTTTGTGGCTGAAGCGAGTTCTGTTATGCTTATTGAAGAAGTGTTTGAGGCTATTATGGCATGGGATGGCGCATAACTGTCAACTTCTTTGAATGTTGCCTTCTTAAGCTCCACATTTTCCGGAACTGCTTCAATAACCAAATCAACATTTTGAACTGCTTCTTTAAGGTCTAAGGTTGGATGGATTCGCGCCAAAATTTCGTTCATTTGCTGCTCCGTTATTTGCCCTTTGCTTACAAATTTTTGCAAGCTTGTCTTTATCATGCTCATGCCATTGTCAATGAAGCGCTGTTCAACATCTCTCATATAAACCTCGTATTTGCCCATTTGAGCTGCCACTTGTGTTATGCCATGTCCCATTAAGCCTGCGCCTAATACAGCTATTTTTTTAACTTCCATACTTTTCACCTTTCAAGTATGCGGAATTATTTGTTTCTTGTTTTGTTAAAAAGGTTTTCAAGTAAGAATGGGGATTTAAATGTCAAATTTCAACTTTTTCCATTGCTAAATTGGATAGCCTCTCTAGGTTTTCTGTTTTGTTTTGAGTATGGCTGCAGCGCTCAGAAGCGTTAATCCAACTCCTAAATAGCGAATCATGGAAATGTACTGTTGGAAAATCAGCACTGCCCAAACATTGTGAAGAAACGGGTCTAACAATAAAATTGTTCCTTCAGTTGTTGGAGAAACCTCGCTTGGTTTGATATAATTTAGCAAGCCATAAGGAAGCGTTGTACTGAAAAAGGCGAATAGGGTTAACAAGAGAAGCTGGTATGAGTCCAACATTGAAAAGCCTATGAAACTTGTATTTATTGTAAAAAGCCTTAGGGTTAAACCTAAAATTAGTGTGCACGGCGCTGCAAATATGAACGTGTTGAATAATCCTTGTAGCGGCGTGTAACTTGTTTTTCGCATTCTTTTGAAGAATAAGTATGTGGCGTAGAGGAAACCAGCAAACAAAGCAAAAGAGATTCCAGTAATGTTAAGGTTTGAGAATTGCTCAGTAAGTATCCCACTTGCCAAAAGCGCTCCCAACATTCCAACAGCAATTATCATCGCCTTCTCCACAGTTATTTTTTCTCTCTTGAAGAGGGCGGCTAATACTGCCGTAAAGAAGGGTTGCGTGTAAATTAGGGCTATGGAAACGGCTATGGGGCAACCGAAAACTATGGAAGACAAAGCTGAAAATAGAAACGCCGAGAATATAAAACCAATTAAGATGAAATATGGTAAATCTTTCTTTTCAAGTTTAAATTTTCCCTTAATAAGCAAAAGTATAAGCGGAAGAGCCAATGTCACACGAAAGAAAACCTGCTGCAAACTTGAAACTCCAACATTTTTAAGCGATGTTGAAAAGACAAGGATAAAGCTGAAACCAAAACTTGCCACAACCAGCAAACCATGACTCTTTGTAAAGCCCAGAGTTTTTCCCTTCTAGATTTTGTTGTCAATTATAGTAGCGTTTCATGTAAAGTGATACTCTACTTAATTATTTGAACTTTAAACTCTTTTCTAACCGACTTGATATGTGCAAAGTGTTCATCTGCTGTAATAAGCAATAAACCCTTCCACAACACGCTTTCCACTTTTCAATAGGTTTATGAGGATGCTTGTGTCGTAGACAACCTCTTCCATTCAAGCTCCCTAGCCTTTTTATAATATTCTATAGTCTTCTCCAAGCTTATGGAGCTCACATCTAAATTAGCTGCTTTTAAAGTTTCAGCCAATTTCTCAGTGGAAACAACTCCCCGTTCTATAACCTCAAGACGCCCAACATACTCTGCCAAAGCTTTCCTCACGACTTCGCTCCATTTAACTTCTGAATACTTCTTCATTTTATTGTATAACTCTTCAGGAATGGAAACTGTTATGTTGACCATATGGTTTGTATCTGAATTCACATGTTTAAGTGTTTTCACAGGAAATAATGTTAGTAGGATTTTGGTAATCCTAGAACGTGTTGTCCGATGAAAGCTAATGCCATCTGCTGTGTGACTGGAGCTAGTCGGATGAGGTTTATTTCTCTCCACCAACGCTCAACATCATATTCCACCGCATAGCCATATCCGCCGAAAGTTTGCATTGCATGGTAAACAGCGCTTGTTCCGGCTTCTACAGCGGCTACTTTAGCCATGTTTGCTTCTGCGCCACATTCTATTCCCTTGTCAAACAGCCAAGCAGACTTATAATTCAAAAGTTTAGCAGCTTCAATTTTTGCTTTAGCCTCTGCCAATGGAAATTGAAGCGCCTGATGGGAGCCTATTGGTGCGTCAAAAACCCTTCTCTCTTTTGCGTATTCTACAGCCTTTTTTATGGCTAAAAGTCCGATGCCGCAGGCTGCTGCGGAAAAGGACATGCGTTCTGGATTAAGCGTATCCAACAGGAGATACCAGCCTTTGTCTGCTTCGCCAAGCATGTTTTCCGCTGGAATTTTAAGGTCGTTTATGTAAACTTCGAAGGTTTTTGAGTAGTTGATTCCATGCTTTTCTATTGGGATAATTTCGATGGCTGGGTTTGGCAAATCAACAAGGAAGAGGCTTAAGCCCAAAGTTCTTTTTGGAGCCTTCTCTAAAGGCGTTGTTCTTGTTACAAGAAGCATTCCTTTGGCTCTGTCTGCGCCTGAAATAAACATTTTTTGACCATTAACGCGATACTCGTCACCTTCTTTTGTAGCGATTGTTTTAATGTTCAAAGTGTTTGTTCCAGCGTCTGGTTCTGTTAGGGCTAGGCAGAACTCTAAACCTTTTGCAATTTTCGGCAAATATTTCGCTTTTTGATTTTCGTTTCCATGCTTTACTATGGATAGACCTCCAAAAACGGATGACAAACAAAGGAACCATTCTCCAGCCAAACCGCAACCTTCAGACACAAGCGTTTCCATAGCCAAAATCATTTCAAACATGCCCATTCCGCCGCCGCCATACTTCTCTGGAATTATTATGCCTGGAAAACCAGCATCCACAAGGCTTTTCCAAAAATCTTCTGGAAACTCATGTTTCTTATCCTTCTCTCGCCAATATTCTGGTCCAAAATCTTTGGCTATGTCAGACGCTGCCTCCACAATCATTTTCTGTTCAGCGGTTAACTCAAAATCCAAATTTTATCACCAAAGTTATTGCAGAATAATTTTGAAACTGTATAAAACTCTTTCTTGATAAATTGCCAACAATCATATCATATAACCTGCACATAAACACAAATTGGGGAAAAGGGCACATGAAGACTTTAGCTTACACGCTTCACCTTCGCATTTGCCTTATGGAATTTTACTCCTGAATAATTTAGGTTTGCTGTGAGGGTAACTAAGTCAATTTTTTATATGAATGACTGTTAAAATAATAGATGCGCACTGACTCTTGATTGTTGGAAAGTGTGTTAGATGAGGAAAACAATATTCAGGAAACTTGAGGCTCAAGGCTTAATCGCAAACTATAACCATTACAGAAAAAATTTGCCCCCAAAACTTCCCGAAAGAGTCTTTATTTGGGACGAAACCCTCAGAGAAGGAATCTTAACTCCAACAGTTTTTCTGACATATGTAGAAAAGGTTAAGCTTGCTAAAATGATGGATGAAATGGGAGTATCCCTAATAACAGTTGGATTTCCAGCCATATCCGAAGAAGAGAAAAACGATGTTAGAAGAATTGCAAACGAAGGCTTTCAAAATGCCCGCCTTGCCGCTTCTGCTCGCATAATCAAAAGCGATATAGATGCTTGTTTTGAATGTGGCATAAGAGAAATCCTAATGTCCACGCCATTTAATGGATTAAATCTGCATTACAGGCTTAAAATGACCAAGGAGCAAGTTTTAAAAGAAAGCGTTGAAGCCATCGGATACGCAAAAAAGCAGGGAGCCACTGTAGATTTCGTTTTAGAAGACGCCTCTAGAACGCCGCTTGAAGACATTTTACAAATTTTTGAGGCTGCCGTAAAAGCTGGGGCAGACAGACTTGTCATTGCGGACACTGTGGGATTTTTAAGACCGTTATCAATGCGTTATCTAATCTCCCATGTGAGGGAAGGGCTTTCACAAAAGTTTGGCAAGGAAATTCCCCTTTCAGTTCACTGCCACAACGACTTTGGCTTAGCAACAGCCAACACATTAGCAGCAGTGGAGGAAGGCGTAAGTTATGTGCACACTTGTGTTGCTGGTTTCGGGGAAAGGGCTGGATTAGCACCTTTGGAGGAAGTTGTCGTTGCTTTGGAGCTGCTCTATGATATAGACACGGGTTTGGATTTGAAGAAGCTTCACAGACTTGCACAGCTTGTTGAGAAAAGTTTTGCATTGCCGATACAGTATCATAAGCCCATAATAGGCGAAAACGCCTTCTCATATGAAGTTGATGAGCACGTTCATGGCATGCTAGCGCATCCGCTAATTTATGAGCCTTTTCCTCCAGAAATCATTGAAAGAGAAACCACATTCTACTTTGGAAAACAAAGTGGAAGACATCTTGTTGAAAACCGCTTGGCTTCAGCTGGAATCAAAGCCACGCCGTGGCAGATAGAGGAAATAGTCCGAAGAATAAAGAACATACAGGAAAGTTTAGACAAGGGTGGAACACAAATGACCTTCTACCAGATAAAAAAGCTTATGCGCGATTTGAGGAAGGGTTTAACTGAAGAAGAATTCTGGAAAATAGTTGAACAGGTAACAAAGCAAAAACCAAAAATTCCACAAGAAAAAGCTCCAACTATTTAGGTTTTGGAATATAAATTCCATGAGGGTCTATTGCTCTTAAAAGTTCAAGCTCTTCATATGTTGGCAATTCCGTGGTTGGAACATCCTTGGGAATAATTAGGTCGAAACCAGTGTTCTCCTTAATTTGTTGAATTGTTACGCCAGGATGAACTGTTGCTAACCTTATGCGTTTTGTTTTTGGTTCAAAATCCATCTGGCAAAGGTTTGTAACTACAAGCGATGGTCCTCCGCCTAATAGTCCAGCTTTTTCTCTGGCTCCTGGTCCGTCTAAAAAGCCTGGGCTTGTTAGGTAATCGAGTTTTTTCACAGTTTTCCTTTTCTCATGAGTCATTATGATTACTATGCGTTTTGCTGAAGAAACTATGTCGTTTCCGCCTCCGCTTCCTGGAAGCCTAACTGTTGGGTTTTCGAAGTTTCCTATGTATGTCGTGTTTATGTTTCCATACTCGTCAATTTGGGCAGCTCCAACGAAGCCTACATCCACATGTCCACCTTGCAGCATCAACCCCAATGTTTCTATTAGACCAATGGCTCCTGATGCATGGTATCCCAACCTAGAATCAGCTATGGATAAGGCTATGTCAATGGCATTTGAATCTATGAATCCGGCTTCATAAACTATTTTTGCTTTTGGGGCGTGGGTTTTCTTTGCGAGCATTGCAGCGATTAATGGTAAACCTGTGCCGATGAAGACGACTTCGCCGTTTTTTATCTGCTTTGAGCCGCAGACTGCCATAAGTTCAAGGGTTGAAAATTCTTCCGGTTTTGCATATTTTTTAGTCATTTCCATTTCCTCCCTAATATGCGAAGGGTTTTTTCGCCTTCAGCTTCAACAGTCTTTCTATGCCTATCTTTTGTAGAAATTCCACATGGTTGTTTACGCTTGTTATGTATTCTTCGCAGTATTTCTGCCATCCTTCCTCTGTTTTGCATTGCTCATAATACCTGCGTATGTGTTCCATGTCGTAATCGTAATAATTGTAAACCATCATTGGATAAGAACCCCATGGACATTCTACAACGTGGGTGACGTAAATGTTTGGTATGACTGTTTGGTCTGGCTGAGCCCTTATAAATTCTGTGTCAACAATTTCTTCAGCCATAACAATCAGTTTTTTCCCAGCCCTTGCACCTTCTACATCTTCGCCTTTTATGCCGTCTATCTGAGCGTTTCCTTCTCGGTCCACACGTGAAACGTGTACTATGCTGAAGTCTGGGCGGACAGAGGGGACAAGCACAACCTTTTCTCCTGTGAACGGGCATGTGAATACTTCTGCCTTCTTATCTCTGAACCTTTTCTTTGTTAACATGTCTGTTCCAAGCATGCTTTTCAGCGGCATAAATGGCACACCCAAAGCGCCGCCTAAGAAGCGTAAAGCCATAGCCAGATTTGTATAATCTTCAATTTCCACAGTTTTTTCCCGCATTCTCCTTTGAATGTTTGGAGCTAAACCTATTCCTTCAATGGCGTAGAAGGCAACTTCAAGACGTGAAGCAACATTGGCGCCCACTAAAATGTCTAAATCCATTTCTGACCCGCAAGTGTAAATTGTCATATTTCTTTTTCCTTGCCTAACCATTTCATGCGCAAAAGCCATGGGCGGACGTTGAAAGCCGAACCCTCCCCAAAATAAATGGGCACCATCTGGGACAAGTTTAACAGCTTCTTTAAGAGTTATTCTTTTATCATCTACTGGCGCTTCCACCAAGCCTACATCACCCCATTTTAGAAAGCATTAAAGCTTATTCTACACATAGATTTTTCGATTACCAATTATAAAAAACTAAGGAACGATTTCGCAACCGTTGTACTTCATAAATTCAAAGTCTTCCAACTGAATTTTCTTTTCTTTAATAAGTTTTTGTATCTTTGGCGTTTCAGCGCGAATAGCTTCTATTAGATTTCTCACAGTTTCGCAAACTAGGTTATATGCGGATGCTTTCCAACGTTTGGTAATATTCGCATATAGGCATCTTCCTCCACACAAGTTAAAAATTGCACATTTCGTGCATGGTTCGCCAACAAAAACCTTCTTTAAACTTAATGGGTCAGTGTTGCTTATATGCCCCAAATAGTAGTCTTTCATTCCCCACATGCTTGGACACGGGACGATGTAGCCATCAGTTTGTATGGCATAGTTTATCCATCCAGCGCCGCATCTGAGAAGGCTTCCCTCTTCGCCTAATAGAAGCGATTGGGCAACTCCGAGGAATGGATAAAGCCTAAAAACAACACCCTCATTTTCCATATTGTCAACCCAAAACCTGACTAGTTTACGGATTCCAGGATTATAATTTTCTTCGCTCCACCTTTTGAAGTCGCGACGTTCAAAATCTTTTGACCAAAATCCAGCGTTAAGTTGCCAGTGAATAGAAGAGAATGAAAACTCAGCGTTTTCGAGAAGCCACCTAACCTGCTTGTAAATATCTGTTTGCTCCATAACAGTCATCCGCGCAATAATCTCGCCCCTAAAACCGTTACGCCTAATCAACCTCAAATTATCAACAACCTTCCTAAAAGTGCCGTGACCTCTGTAAAAATCCGTTAAGGCTTCATCACCATCTACAGAAACCAAAATGGTATGAAAACGGTTGACATATTCTGGCTCCAGCCTATCCAAAAACAAACCATTCGTTTGAATAATGAAATGCTTAGCCCTCACAAAATCCATAATCGCCTTAACCTCATCCAAACAAAGCAGCGGCTCGCCACCATAAAAGATCAAAACGCAATCAGCATCTCGTCTACAAAACCTATCCAACAAACCAACATCATAGCTTATCCGCTTAGGCAAGGAATAATCAACGTCAAAACCATTAAAGGCGGAATCAAAATCCTCCAGAGCCTCACCAAAACAGTATCGGCACTCCAAATTGCATTCGCTTGTCAACATGACATGAAAGAACACGCCATTTCACCTTCCAAAATTTTACACGTATTTCTGCTTAATCTTCTTAGCCTTCTCAATATACTGCCTAAGCTCCCTCTCCCTAAGCTTCTTCTCAGGCAAAGTCTCAGGAGCAAACATAAGCGGAATAACAGCC
>JAVZJY010000049.1:0-8914 GCA_038872535.1 Bathyarchaeia archaeon
ACTCCCTTAGAAAACCTTGTCAATCTATCAAATTTTAAATATGCATCACCAGTTATGTGCACTGCAGCCTTAACCTTAACCTCTTCTGTGGCTCCAAGCAACGGCTTAACATATATCCTAGTAGGTTCCAGAACCTCGTAAACAATTTCTCTATCCAATCCTTCTGGAACGTCGTAAGTCTCATATTTCCCGCCCCAACGCTTAAAAAGAACTTTCCTCGCCAAAGAAACACCATTA
Organism: Bathyarchaeia archaeon; assembly: GCA_038872535.1. Classification (GTDB taxonomy): domain Archaea; phylum Thermoproteota; class Bathyarchaeia; order Bathyarchaeales; family Bathycorpusculaceae; genus JASEJA01. The sequence goes on from JAVZJY010000049.1 coordinate 238, forward strand.
CTATGAATTCCAGAACTTCTCAAACCAACCACAACATCGCCAGCCTTAACATCCTTACCATAAATTATTTTCTCACCAGAAACCACCCCAATAGCTGCCACAACCAAGTCAAATCCTTTACCCTCCACCAAACCCTTCACCACCTCAGCAACATCACCAATCTCCCCACCGGGCACAATGCATCCAGCTTCAACAGCTCCTTTAGCTATTCCCTTCAACAAATCTCTAACCAGCTTCGGATCCGAAATCTGCAAATGAATGTTATCTGCAACTGCCAAAGGCTTAGCCCCAGACCTAATAACGTCATTAACAGCCATAGCCACACCATCAACACCTATAGTATCGTATTTCCCGGCCAACTGCGCAACAAGAACCTTAGTGCCCACACCCTCAATAACCAAATCCAAAAAACAATTATCTTCGATAGGAAAAATGTTCCCAAAGGGGAGTTCAATAACTTTGCCATAAAAACTAAACCCAAAGGTTTCCCTCAAAATCCGCAAAGCCCTCTTAGACTGACTTCTAAGTCTTCTGTTAACGCCGGCTTGAGAATACGTGATTTTTTTAGCAACCATTTATGCTCCTCCATTTTTTAAATAAATAATCAGTTAAACATACAGTCGGCTTGGAAAATAACGTTTTTGGGGCATTTCAACATGAATTATAAACTCAACTTAGGCATGAAAGAAAATCTTTTATTCTAATTAAACGAATAATTATTTTTGAAGGAGAAGTATGCTGAACTTAATATATCCTTTATATTCACTTCTAAATGCTTTCAAATACAGGGACAGAATGACCATAATCGGTGATATCTTAAAGAATGTTAAAGAGTCCAGAAATGGAAGGAAACTGTCTCAGATAATGCAGAGTGCAAACCTAAACTACGTTCAAACAAAAAAGTATTTGCATTACCTCCTTAACTGCGGTTTCCTTGTAGTTACCGAAAAGGAAACGTATGCTATAACAAGTGATGGTTTAAAGTTTTTACAGTTTGTCGAAATACAAAGAGTACATATGATACGCTAGTTGTGTTATCTAATCTAAAAATAAAATGTTAAATTTCAACGAGGACAATTAAAACTTATTATTTTGACCCAGTTTTTATAGCTTGTTGCGGTCGTAGTCTAGTTTGGTTAGGACATCAGCCTCCCACGCTGACGACCCGGGTTCAAATCCCGGCGACCGCACTTCAGAAACTAGTTGGTTAATATCATCGTCTATGGTTTTTCATTTATTGGTGCACAAAAGGAATTAGAATATTTAGTGGTTTGATTAGGCTTCTTCGTAGAATTCTTCTGGTTTTGGTGGTGTTGGGCTTAGGCCTCTGCGTTTTCGTATTTGGGCTATTATTTCTGTTTGCATTGATTCTGGAACTGGAGCCCAACGGCTAAATTGTGTTGCCCAGAAGGCTCTTCCTTGTGTTGATGAGCGTAGTTCGTCTGCTAGTCCGAAGGATTCGGCTACTGGCATTTCGGCTTTTACTATTACCATGTCTTCTTCGTTTGTCATGTCTAATATTTTTCCTCTGCGTTTTTGTACTATGGCGATGACGTTGCTTACGAATTGGTTTGGAACTTTGCATTCGAAGTTTAGGATGGGTTCTAGCAGTTTTGGGTCGCTTAGTAGGAAGCAGCACCATATTGGACGCCATGTCATTGGAAGTATTTGGGCTGGGCCTCTGTGGACTGGGTCTTCGTGGACTAGTATGTCTTCTAAGTTAACTTTTAACCCGTAGGCTGGTTCTTTTGCTAAAACTGATGTGTAAACGGCTTCGCGGAAGCCCGATTTGACGTGGTCTATTATTTCTTCGACGTATTGTCTTCCCTTTATTCTGTTGACTAGTATGTTTGTGCCCTCTATGGCGATAACGTTGCGGGCATCGTCTGTTGACCATCCGAACTGTTTTAGAATTTTTTGTCTTTCATCCCGCGTTTGCATTTCATTGATTTTTCCTGTTCTTATGGCTTCAATAACTTCTTCTGACAGTTTTTCTATTGTTACCCATAGGCGATTGTGTTTGTTGGGGCTTTTGCCCATTATGGGTGGTCCTTTGTAGTCGTGGCTTATTGTTTCGCGGTAAATTACTATGGGTTTGCTTATTTTGACTTTTAATCCTGCTTCTTGCATTCTGTAGGCTGTAACTTCTAGGTGGAGTTCGCCCATGCCGCTTAGGAGGTATTCTCCGCTTTCCTTGTTTATTATGAAGTGGAGGTTTGGGTCTTCTAAGGTTAGTTTGTGGATTACTTTGTCGAAGAGTGGTAAGTCCTTAACGTCTTCAGGTTCAACTGCAACTGTGACTACGGGGTCTGAGACGTATTTTAATCCTTCAAAGGGTTGAGTTGCCACGTCTTCTTCTGCTATGGTTTCGCCCACATGGATTGATGGTAACCCTGATAATGCAGCTATGTTTCCAGCTGGAATTTCGTCTACGATGACTCTGTCGGCTGCCATGCTCATGTAAACTTGCTGGATTGTTCCTTTTTGGCGACTGTTTATGAGGCTGACTGTTTTCCCTTTCTTGACTGTGCCGCTGAAAACTCTTCCTATGGCGATAACTCCGCTGTGGGGGTCCACTTCGATTGTTGTTATGCACATGAGAAGGGGTCCGTTTGGATCAACTTTTGCCATGGCCTTGCCTACTGGGCTGTTCACGTCTCCAGGCCATATTTGGGTTTGTCTGTATGGTTGTGCGTCTAGTGGGTTTGGCAGGTGTTCGCAGAACATGTCCAGTATTGGCTCGTATAATGGTGCTTTTTTGCTTAGGGCGTCCACTTTTTTGGCAATTTCGTCTGTTTCTCCTGCATACGCATCTATAATTTCTTGGAATGTTATGCCCTTTGCCTTCATGTGTGGTAGGTTTAGTCCCCATTTGTGGAGGGCTGAGCCGAAGGCTACTCGCCCATCTTCAACTTTGACTTGCCAATCTTTTTTGTGTTCTGGTGGCGCATACTTTTCTATGAGGCTGTTTATGCGTAGGATTATTTTTGCAAATTTTCTTTGGATTTCTTCTGGGGTTAGTTTTATCTCTTTTATGAGTCTGTCAACCTTGTTTATGAAGAGAATTGGTTTAACCCTTTCTCGGAGGGCTTGCATCAGAACCGTTTCCGTCTGCGTCATGGGTCCTTCTACAGCGTCAACAACCACAAGTGCGCCATCTACTGCGCGGAGGCTTCTGGTTACTGCTCCGCTGAAGTCTATGTGTCCAGGCGTGTCGATTAGGTTTATGAGGTGTTCTTTTCCGTTGTAAGTGTGGACCATGCTTATGTTGGAGGCGAAAACAGTCATCTGTCTTTTCTGTTCCAGTTCCCAACTATCAAGGTAAAGTTGTTGTCCAGCCCTCTGTTCGCTTATTATACCAGCCGCAGCCAAAAGGCTGTCTGAAAGCGTAGTTTTTCCATGGTCTACGTGGGCTATTATACTTGTGTTTCTAATTATTTCCGGATTATTCATCAGTTTGACGATGTCTTCAATTTGCCTATAACGTCCCATAATTAAACCTTCCTTACGCTAGTTAAATAGAATTTTTTGATGGAATATTCTGTTTTAATTTCTTTAATCATTGTTATTTCGCTCTCTAAAGAAGAGCTACATGGAAGAGAGAAATGTAACCTATTAACTTTTTGTTATAACTATTATTCCATTAATGTAATCATTTTTTCCGCAGTTTCCTTATCAACGTAAAAGCCTCTTCTGGCTAATCTGTTTACACCTAAAAGTAAGCGAGCATTACCGAGCGGTATGGGGTTAGCTGCTTCTCGAAGGTTTTTGAATCTGATAAAGGAAACTAATGGTTTATCTTTAACAAATTGAAAGTATTGTTCTGCAGAGCTTAAAACAGATTCATTGCCATGCTCCTTCCATAACTCCTCAGCTTTTCCAACCTTTCTTTCAATGAACTCTGCATAGCCACCTATTTCTGCGACAGGTTTTGAAACGTAAAAGATAAGTAATGAAGCATTTGTGGGTGGCGCTCGAGGTCCACCAACATAAGAGTGCACTTGTCTTCCTTCGCTGCTGCGACGGCAAAATTCGCGCCACCACTTTTCCTTAATCATCATGACGAAAGCGTATTTTTCCTTCATCGAACCACGTTAATATGCTGAATACTTCATAATTTAAAATTTATTCAATCAAAAGTGACTTTCCGATTAGTTTAAATCTAACCCTTGCTACCTGTTAAGCCAAAAAACCATGCCAGTCAAAGTTGATTCAAACACTGATGATTTAAATGGATATCCGAAACGAATTGAGACGAAAAAACATTCCATTTCTTAACATTTTCTTAGCGACGTCTCCAATCAAAAGTTGCTCTCGTAAAGGACCCTAATTTTTAGCATATTTCTGAACTTTTTGAGTGGGGATTTTATTGAAGGATGTTATCTCTCTGCATGTCAAAGAAGTTTTTGAAACTTTGGAGACATCTCCTAACGGCTTAAACAGCGAAGAAGCTAGAAAACGGCTTGCCAAGTATGGTTCAAACGAATTGCTTGAAAAGAAACGCATCCCAGTTGCCTACAAGTTCCTCACGCATCTTAAAGATTTGTTCAGCATTCTGTTACTTTTTGCGGGTTTGCTTTCTGCTCTTGGCGGTATGTGGCAACTAAGCTTAACCATTATCATGGTCGTACTGGTTAACACGTTTTTTAGCCTATTCCAAGAGTGGCGTGCAGAAAAAGCCATGAAAACATTAAAAAATTGGATGCCCGAGTACGCCAAAGTCATTCGAGACGGAGAGCTTCAAAAAATACCAGTGAAGGATCTTGTTCCAGGCGATGTTATAGTTTTGGAAGAAGGTGACCGTGTCCCAGCTGACGCACGCTTAATTGAAGCCTTCGACTTATGGACTAACAATGTTCCTCTGACAGGTGAATCTGAACCGCAACCACGAACTGATAAACCAGCCAAGATCTCTAATGGGTCGTATTTGGATTCGCCGAACCTTGTTTTTATGGGTACAAGCGTTGCTAAGGGACATGCTAAAGCTGTTGTGTACGCAACTGGTATGAACACAAAATTCGGACAAATTGCCAATTTAACTCAAGAAATCCGTGAAGAGCAGAGCCCTCTTCAAAGAGAAATTGCCTACACTGCAAAGTATGATTTTACATTGGCTGTAGCTGTTGGTTGCATCTTTTTCCTAGCCAGCTTAATCTGGCTTCACTTGGACTTTTACAGCAGCATACTTTTCATGATTGGCGTTATGGTGGCATGTGTTCCAGAAGGCTTACAAGTCACCGTGTCAAGCGCACTGGCAATAAACGTTCTAAAAATGGTGAAAGAGAATGTACTTGTCAAACGTTTGTCGGCAGTTCAAACATTAGGCAGCGTAACAGTAATCTGTACTGATAAAACTGGCACAATTACCAAAGGCGAGATGACCATCAAAAAGATTTGGGTTAATAATAAGGTTATCGAGGTTTCAGGCGTCGGATACGCTCCGATTGGAGAATTTACCTGTAATGGCAAAGCCTTAGAAAAAAGTGAAGCTGAAAAAGCTGAGAAACTTCTCGAGATTTCTGCTCTCTGTAATGGTGCAAAAGTTGAACCGCCATCAGATAAAATTAAATCTTGGACCATCATTGGAGACCCTACCGATGGGGCTTTGCTTATTGCCGCCTTAAAGTACGGATTAAACGTACAGTCCTTGCTTGCACAGAAGCCCATAATGCACATTGTGCCTTTTGACTATAAACGGAAAAGAATGACGACAATTCACAAGAATGGTGACAAGCTTTTTGCATATACTAAAGGTGCTCCAAGAAGTATTCTTTCCATATGCAACAGAATAGTTGTCGACGACAAGATAGAGGACTTAGCGGGAGAGCATTTACGTTCTGTTGAGGCAAAGATTCGTGAATTTGGGAATGAAGGTTTACGCGTAATAGCTGTAGCATACAAAGAATTGCCGAAAAACGGCGCTTTCAAAGGTAAGAACGTTGAGAGAAACATGATTTTGGTCGGGCTTGTAGCCATGAAAGACCCACCTCGCCCAGAAGTTAAGGAAGCAGTGAAGCAAGCTAAACAAGCAGGCATAAAGATTGTAATAATAACTGGAGACTATGGTCCGACAGCTCAGGCTATTGCCGAAGAAGTAGGTATCGTAGATCGAAGAAGTTGCCGCATAATACGTGGCGTTGATTTGGAGACAATAAGTGATGAAGCGATTGTAGAGGAAGTTAAGAGAGGAAATGTAATCTTTGCTCGTGTTTCTCCGGAACAGAAATTGCGAATAGTTAGAGTTCTTAAGAAGAGCGGTGAAGTGGTTGCAGTCACGGGTGATGGAGCTAATGATGCGCCTTCCTTGAAGGAGGCTGACATTGGCATAGCTATGGGTGCATCTGGAACAGACGTTGCCAGAGAAGCATCTGATATAGTTTTGCTTGACGATAGTTTCGCATCGATAGTTAAGGCTATAGAATCTGGACGTGCAATTTACGAAAACATAAGAAAATTTATTGTGTATGTTTTCTCGCACAACTGGGCTGAATTAATTCCCTACGTGCTTTACGCCTTGTTAGGCATACCTCTTCCGCTTCTTGTAGTGCAAGTTTTAGCCATAGACCTAGCCATAGACGTAATTCCATCACTAGCCTTAAGCCGTGAACCGCCAGAACCAGGAATTATGCAAGAACCACCCAGAAGCGTTAAAGAGAGGCTTTTTAATGCAAAGGTTTTCCTTCGTTCCTTTTACGTAGGAGTAATAATTGCTGCTGGCGCCATGTTCGGCTGTTTAAGCGCTTGGTCTTCTGGAGGCTGGCGTTTGGGAATGCAGTTGCCACCAGACAGTGTTGTCTATGTTAAAGGGACAACTATGACTTTTGCGGGCATAGTTATAGCTCAAGTCGGTAACGTTCTCGCGTGCAGAACGAGCAAGGTGTCCATTTTCAAAACAAGTCTTTCAAGTAATAAGTGGATTTGGGTTGGCATAGCAGCTCAAGTCTCCATAATGTCTTTCCTAGTTTATGTTCCATTGATGCAGATGCTTTTTGGCACCACCGCTTTGGGGCTTGTTGACTGGGCGTTTCTGGCAGTTCTTGCATGTATTGTGATTTTTGCTGAAGAAGTTAGGAAATGGTTTGCGAGAAGGCGTGAACGCTAAGTTTTAATTAGCATTTCCCCTATCTACCGTTGATGTCTGGAAAGGAATTTTTTCTAAGTCGCTATGAAAAATTAGGCTGGAAATATGAGGATGTAGAGCTTAAGCCAGCAATTAGGATAAACTCCGTAAACGCACAGGAAGAAGAGGTTGTCAGAAGACTGCAATCTTTAGGCGTAGAGCTTGAAAAAATTCCTTTTTTAGAAAAGGGCTACTGGGTTTCCCGTTCAGAATTCTCCGTGGGCGCAACAACAGAATACCTTTTAGGCTATTACTCAATTCAGGAGGCAGCATCCCAAATTCCAGCGACACTATTCACAGATTTGAAAGACAAAATTGTTTTGGACGCGTGCGCAGCTCCAGGCGGGAAAACTGTTCAATTAGCAGATTTGATGGAAAACACAGGCGCAATTATAGCTTTAGACGTTAAATTGCAGAGGTTAACTGCGCTTTCAAATCAGCTTGAACGTTGTCATGTAAAAAACGCCATAGTCTACAACTTAGACGCACGGCATGTTTCTAAATTGGGAATGAAGTTTGACCGTATACTTTTAGATGTTCCATGTTCAGGTAATTTTTCCACCGACAAAGACTGGTTCAAACGCAGAACCATTAGAGATGTTGAAGAAAACGCGAAACGCCAAAAAGAAATATTAACTGAAGCAGCGAAAGTTTTGAAGGATGATGGAGAAATAGTCTACTCAACCTGCTCCTTAGAGCCTGAAGAAGACGAATTAAACATTGACTGGGCAATAAAAAACCTTGGGTTTCGTGTTGAAAAAATCGACTGTTATGGTGAACTTTCTCCGACCGAGATTTTTGGAAGAAAGCTTAACGATCAAATAGAAAATTGTAGGAGAATTTGGCCGGGTAAAACTCAAGGGTTCTTTGTCTGTAAACTCAAGAAGGATGTGCGGATTTGATGAAATTTTTAAAGGAGTTTGTAAGCCGATTTGATGCAAGCATTACCCTAAATGAAGACTTGATAAAGAAAAGAGGAAACAGATACTTTCTTCTCAATGAGAAACTGAAAACTCTGGTTGAAAAGAACTTCTTTTACGCTGGAGTTTATCTTGGGAAAGTCAAAAATGGAAATTTTTTCCCAAGCTTTAACCTTTTGTCGATGATTGCAAAGAAAAGGGCAAACAAAATTTTTGTTGATAAGCGTTCTGAGTGGCTTTTCATTTGTGGAAGGGACGTATTCAAACGTGGAATAAAAAAAGTGGTTGGTTCAAAAAGGAAAGGCGATTATGCGCTTATTTTAAACCAGTATGGTGAGTGCCTTGGGTTTGGCAAAATATTATGTGATTTGGATGAAATTGTGGAAGGTGTTGCCGTAAGAAACATTTCTGATGTGGGTGACTTTTTAAGAAGAGAAGAACATCAAATCTAGATTATTTCCTCTACTATTTTCTTGATTTTTACAGTTTTCTGCTCCCGCTTTATCAAATCTCGAACAACCACGGCATCCTCTTTTAGCTCCTTTTCTCCAACTATTATCGCATACTTTACTCCTCTTCTATCAGCATCCTCTAATGCTTTGGTTATTTTTCGTCCCATAACCTCAACTTCTGTGGG
>JAVZJY010000050.1:0-8910 GCA_038872535.1 Bathyarchaeia archaeon
CTCAGCCATAATCCAGCTTTGTCTGTTGGATGCCCCAATGTTTTTCCTCTGATATAGCATCCAGCGGGTGCATGTGATTCATCACCCATTACGATTCCATATTCGCAGTTATTAAAGAAGTTGCCGTCTAAATATACGTCATTATGTAAAACTATTACGCCGCTTTGACCGTTATTTTCTGACACAATGTTATAGAACATCACCTGTGCATCAATGTAAAAGCCAGCTTCTTCATTTCCGTAAGCGTGTAAGTTTACGCCTTGGCATCCGCCTCCTCCCCAGCATGCAAAACCCACGAGGCGATTGCAGTATAGGAGTATGTCTGTTAGGTAACTGTCGTGGGGTCCAAGCATTCGCCAGCCTCTTCCACCGTTAAAACATGAGCGTATGTTCGAGAAGATCCCTTCCATCGCCTCATCTGGGTTACCGACGGACGGGTTGGTGCTCCATTCTGTCCATATGCCATCTTCCTTGCAATAGTAAATGTTTACATCCCTTACCGTTAGTTTTCTTCCATAAAGTTTCAAGCCGAAACTGCATGCATGGTTTCCATCAAGTTTCAAACCAACAATTTCCACCTCAACAACACCACCAGTCGAGTCTGTGCCAGCCAATTCATCAAAGCCTTCGGATTTTATTGCTGCGTCTATGTTGGCGTTGTCCGCAACGGTTATTTTTCCTTGAAACTCTAATGCCGTATATGACCTTACAATTATGGTGTTTAAGATTGCGAAGTCACCTTTTAATATGATTTTTTCTTTCCATGTCCTATCAGCTGGTAAAGAGTCTATGGCTGACTGGATTACTTGGCTTGCATTTTTCCCGCTAAACCTAAATCCCGAAGCGTCAGCAGCATAATACTCGTCTCCTTCCCGCCAAACCATATAACTTGCCGCAGTTTGGTTAACGGCTGGTTTTGAAAGCACAAAAACTAAAAGTGCCAACAACAAACCAATTATTAAGAGTTGAACGATGACTATTTTCTTCCAATTTTCCATAACATTTTCACCCGCTTTAATTTTCCCTTAACGCAATAATCATTTAAAATTTTGGAAACTTTCGGTTTATTTCGCTTTAAACCATTCAAAGAGAGAATAGGCTGCCAACAAAATCACTACTATTTCGACTATTATCGCAGCGTTTCCTAAGTAGAATGGGTTTTCATAAGCTAATGGGTAAATTACGTATGGCATGTCTTTATGGGTGAACATGTCAAAAAAGATGTGGGTGAAGCTGCCGAGCAAACTGCAGAGGTATATGGTTAAAATTGGATATTGCGCCTGTTTTGGTTTAAGCCTCAAGGCATTATACACAGCCAACAACTTTTTCTCAAACAAACGCTCCACAACATAAACTCCCATTGTGACAAGAATTGGATAGGCTGTTAATGCCAACGCGAAGCCGTGCCAAATCCTATGGTCTAATGGTTCTCCAACCAACAAATAATAAAGCGGTTCCAAATCAACGAATGTGGCTGAAACCGTTAAAGCCAAAGGGTCAATGTGCTTCTTATCCTTAAAATAAAGAAACATAAGCGAAAGCGCATGGAGCGGCGTTATGGGCATTTAAAACACAGCTTAAAGCGGTATCCTTCTTCCGTTAAAATCTCGTTTCGAAATTCCCAACTCAGCCTTAACCTCTCTCAACTGATTACTGTTGAAAACTGGGCCGTCTTTGCAAACGCGGTATTTCCCTATAACGCAGCTTCCACACAAGCCTATGGCACAGCGCATTAGGCGCTCCAAGCTTGCTTCCATACTTATTCCAGCCTTTTCAGCCGCTTCAAAAACTTTGCGTATCATCTGCTCGGGACCGCAAGCGTATACCGCATCGTATTTTTCTTTTGTTAAAATTGATTCTGAAAGTTCCGAGGCTAAACCTTTAACGCCGTAGCTTCCATCATCAGTTGTTGCCAACAAACGCTCTTCTCCACAAAATTTTTTCAGTTTTTCCATAAAAAGCAGTTCTTCCCTCGTCTTCGCGCCGATTACAAGAGTTAGTTTTGAAGCTTTAGGCGCCAACTTTTTCGTTAGAAAATATAGCGGAGCCATGCCAGTTCCACCGCCAACAATCAAAATTTTCCCTTCTTTCAAGGTGAAACTGTTTCCAAAGGGTCCTCTTAAGCCTATGAAATCGCCAACCCTTTTGTTATGTAATGCTTGGGTTGCCTCACCAACCTTTTTAACAGCCACAGAAACAATTCCCTCTTCATCTGCATCCTGTATGCTTAAGGGGATTTCATCCACGCCTGGAATCCATAGCATCAAAAATTGTCCTGGCTTAGCCTTTGCGCATATTTTATCCTTAAAAGTGAAGGCTTTTGTTGTTGGGCTTTCGGTTTTAATGTCTAAAATTTTCGTAGTTCTATGCATGTTAGCTTTTATGTGATAAACCGACAATTTCATTCACGCTCCTAAAGCCTTTCCTTTTTAGATAGGTGTCTATCCCTCTTGTAATTGCCTTGAATATGTTTGGACCTTTTGTGGCTATGGCTGTGCCTATTTGAACTGCTGAGGCTCCAGCCAAAAGAAATTCCACTGCATCCCGCCAGTTTGTTATTCCGCCACAACCTATTATTGGCGCTTTAATTCGCTCATAAATTTCGTAGACGCATCTTAAGGCTATGGGTTTTATTGCTGGTCCTGAAAGTCCGCCCACCTTATTGCTTAGGATGGGCTTGGCTGTTTCAATATCGATTGCCATGGCTTTAACTGTGTTTATGGCTGTTATGGCATCAGCCCCAGCATCCTCGGCTGTTTCTGCGATTTCCGCTATACTTGTGACGTTTGGAGAAAGCTTAACAAAAACAGGCTTGGATACGGCGGATTTGACTTTTTTAACGACTTCTTTTATAATTTCTGGGTTTTGTCCAATTTCCGAGCCTGTCTCCTTAACGTGGGGGCATGAAACATTAAGCTCAACGGCATCAGCGCCAGCTTCCACGGCTTTTTTTGCTACTGTGGCGTATTCTTCTGCTGTGAAACCGTAAACACTAACAATTAAGGGAACCTTCAAAACATTTTTTGCTTCGCTTATTTCCTTGGCAAACTCTTCTATCCCAGGATTCGGAAGCCCCATGGCATTTATTAAACCACAACTAGTTTGCGTTACTGTTGGGTTTGCGTAACCACTTCGCGGCTTTAATCCTACAGATTTTGTTACTATGGCGCCAACTCCGCCGTCCGCGATGTTTTTGAATGTTTCTGCAGTATAACCTAAAATTCCAGAAGCAAGCATTGTTGGATTAAGAAGCTTTAAGCCAGCAAGATTGATGCCTAAGCGATTTTCTTTCAAGATTTTCACCGCTGGTGTTTTTAGAATTGTTGTTTTTGTAAGATAAAGCTTAGTTTCGTATGCAGTATTATAGCTTATTTTATTTCTTCTTTTTCTTTTCAACTTCTGCGTCTGTTTCTTCTGCTCCAAGCAGCACCCTTAAGGATTTCACTTCTTCCCTCAGCATGCTTATTTCGCTTTCTAAAGCCTTGGCTTTGGCGTCAGCCATTTTCCTAAGCTCTTCAATTTCCAGCATTAGATTTTTTCTTTCAGTTTCTAAATTCTTAATTTTCTCCACTAAACTTTTGAGGTTATTCATAAATTTAGCCTTCTCCCCATTGTTTCCATAGTATCCTTCCTTTTGATTCTTAAGATTTTTGCAACAACTATTTATGGGATAAAGCTTAGGAATAGTTGATTAGCGGTGGAGGAGGCACAAAAGCGTGAAGGCAACAATAGTTGAGTGTTCATTTGGGGTTTTGGCTTTCAACGAGAAAAACGAGCTGATAGGTAATGTTTTGTTTTCCAAAAATCCTCAAAGTGCCGCTAAAGCCTTGATGAAGCTTGAGGCTGGAAAACTGACTGATGAAGTTAAAGAGTTAATTGAGATGCTTATGAAGGATGGTTATGAAATTTTCGTTTTTGAAAATGCGAACATCGCCAAAGAAATTCAAGAAGCGCTCGGAGTTAGGGTGGAAGTTTCTAAGCCCTCGCCTGCTGGTGATGCCCTTAGGTCTGATATGGAAGGTTTCGCTGTAAAAACTGGCTTTGCTGAGGATTCTAGGGAGTTTAATCTTTGGATGCATAATGTGAGTATGGAAATTGCTAAGCTAAGAGTTAAGGGGGCTGTTGAGAAAAGAGATTTAATTATTGCTCAGGCTATTCAAACTTTGGATGATTTGGACAGAACCATAAACCTTTTCATGGGACGCATCCGAGAATGGTATGGCATCCACTTTCCAGAGCTTGACCGCTTGGTGGATAAGCATGAAACTTACGCCCGCTTGGTCTTGGAACTTGGAAGCAAAGAAAATTTCACCATTGAAAAGCTAGAGAAAGAAGACTTGCCAAAGGCTAAGGCGGAGCAAATAGCCAAAATGGCTGAATCTTCCATGGGTGCAGACATAACTGAAACAGACCTAATGCAAATTCAAGCTTTATGCAGAAATGTGCTTGGCTTATACCAGTTAAGGCAAACTTTGGAAAATTATTTGGACACTGCCATGGAGGAGGTAGCGCCAAACACAAAAGCCTTAGTTGGTTCCCTTTTGGGAGCTCGTTTAATTGCACTTTCTGGAGGTTTGACGAATTTGGCTAAAATGCCAGCAAGTACAATTCAGGTTTTAGGCGCTGAAAAAGCCCTATTTCGTTCACTAAAGACTGGGACGAAACCGCCGAAGCATGGAATAATCTTTCAACATACATTTTTGCATGAGGCTAAAAAGTGGCATAGGGGTAAAATTGCAAGGGCTTTGGCTGGAAAATTGGCTATTGCTGTTAGGGCTGACGCTTTTGGCGGGCGGCATATGGGCGAAGAGTTGAAGGCTAACCTGGAAAAGCGAATAGGCGAAATCCATGAGAAGTATGCTGAACCGCCGCCTGTTCAAGAAAGGAAGCCTAAGCGTGAAAAGAGGAGAAAATGGAAACGTGCAGGTAAACGTTAAACCGCATCCGCGTTTTCCAGCAATTTTTGAGGTTACACTTGAGGACGGAGCCAAAAGGCTTGCGACTAGAAATCTTGCTCCTGGAAGAAACGTTTATGGCGAAAGGCTCATACGTTATGAGGGTTTTGAATATCGTGTTTGGGATGCTTTTAGGAGTAAGTTGGCGGCTGCCATACTGAAAGATTTGAAGACTGTTCCCATAAAGCCATGTCATCGAGTCCTTTATCTTGGCGCCGCTTCTGGCACGACAGCAAGCCATGTTTCAGACATTGTTGGTGAGGATGGGCGTATTTACTGTGTAGAGTTTGCCGCAAGAGCCATAAGAGAGCTTGTAAACAACGTTTGTGCTTATAGGCTTAATATGATGCCGATTTTGGAGGATGCCCGCTTTCCAGAAAAATATGCTGTTTTCATAAGCGGAAAGGTTGATGAAATTTACTGCGACATAGCTCAACCTGAACAAGCAAAAATTTTGGCTGATAATGCCGACTTGTTCCTTAAGGATGATGGGTGGATAATGCTTGCCGTTAAAGCCCAAAGCATAGACGTAACAAAAGAACCATCAGAAATTTATGAGCGTGAGGTTAAGGTTTTGGAAAACAGGAGCTTCAGCATAAAGGAGGTTGTGCATTTAGAACCATACGATAAGGCGCATGCCATGATAGTGGCTCAGAAATAAATATTTCCTGCGCAAGTGTATTATTGTTATAGAAGATAAGTATAGTTTATATCAGACAATGCCTATGATACTTCTTGTGACGTTTCGATGACTTATAGGGAGAAGGAGAACCTAAAGGCTCCAGAAGAAGTGCTGAAGGAAGCAGGCTTTATGGTTTCAGAGAAATGCTGTTGTAGACCAAGCTGCTTCGACTATGCAGCAAGAAAGAGTGAAAAAGTCATATTTATAAAATTTCAGCACGACATCGACAACTTCTCCCAAACTGATTCGCAGGAGCTTAAAGTCATATCAAAATTTGTCTCAGCCGCTTCAGTTTTGGTGAGCGAAAAAACCCGCGAAAAACCCCTGGAAGATGACACAGTCTATTCCCGATACAGTATTTTTGCTGTAACGCCCAAAACCTTCGAAAACATTGTACTCCGAAACATTCACCCACTAATTCAGGCGGGTCCAGGAGGCTATTATGTTGAAATCAACTGGGAAGCTGTAAAACGGAGAAGACAAGAATTAGGATTGTCGGTTGGCGAAATGGCGGAGATGGTTGGCATTTCCAGAAGAACCCTTTATGGTTACGAGCGTGGCATGGCTAAAGCCTCCGTAACTGCTGCTTACAACCTAATTTACACGCTTGGAATTCCAGTGGCAAAATCTGTAAACATATTCGAAAAATCAAAAGAACAACGCAAATGCTTCCTAGCAAAGGCTGGACAAGCCATAGCCAAAAACAAGCTTCTTCAAAGGATTTTCAGAAAATTCTCCCGCTACAATATTACTGCTGTGAAAAAGGCGCCCTTCGACTTTGTCGTAAATGTTCCAGAAGAAAAAATGCGAATAATAGGCGGAGTTGCAAACAACAACGAAAAAGAATTAAACAAACGGGTTGACGAAATCCTAAGCGTAAGTAAAATCGTAAAAGCCCATCCAATCCTAATAACTGAAGGAAGAAAACCCGCAAACAAGGATATCTCCTGCATACACAAAGAAGAAATTTCAAAAATAAAAAATCCAGAAGACCTAATTAGGCTTTAAATAAGCTTGTTTGGCGTAAGTCATTTTCATCTTTGGCTTTTTTGGCAGGCTTCCAAGACTTTCTGACAAAATCTGGATATTCATCAAACCTTTCTAACCATCGCCTAAGAAAATCTAAAGTTTTAGGGTCAGTCGGATATCCACAACCCAAATCGCCATATTCCTCCGCCAATTCCATAATCGCTTTATCCCTTTCCACCTTCGCAATTATAGAAGCTGCAGAAACTATGGGGTATTTCCTATCCGCCTTATGTTCAGAAATAATCCTTGGCTTGAAGGATAAGCATTCTAAAATGTGCTGCTTAAACCTCTCTTCTAAAACATCTGAAGCGTCCACATAAGCAATGTCTGGCTTAAGCATCTCAATAATTTCAGCCATTTTCTGAGCCTCCAACCTATTCAACCTATGAAGCTTCCTGCCCGTCTCAACAACCTTGTCAATTTCTTTCGGCGAAATTTTTACAACACTAAATTTTTGGGCAACCCGCTTAATTTCAACAGCAAGAATTTCCCGCCTATGCGCCGACAAAAGCTTTGAGTCTCTAACCTTCAATTCAACAAGTTTTGGTATTTCCTCCTCTCGCATTAGGACTCCTGCAATAACTAATGGACCAATCACTGAGCCCCGTCCTGCATCATCGACGCCCGCAACTAACATCAGAGAACCTTCTTCCAAAAAGGATTATTTTCAACTTGGTTATAACATTTTTTTGTCTTACAGCGCAACAAATACGAGCCTATCATCTAATCTTTTTGGCAAATTTTCAAAAGCTTTTTTATGCTTGTCATTTTAAACATTAACTTTAATGGAGGTTTAGCCTTTTGGATTTGAAAGGTAGCAGAACCGAAAAGAATTTGTTGGCTGCTTTCGCTGGAGAATCCCAAGCAAGAACACGTTACACATTCTTTGCCAGCGTTGCAAAAAAGGAGGGTTATGAGCAGATAAGCGCCATTTTCGCTGAAACAGCTGAAAATGAGAAGGAGCATGCGCAACTATTCTTTAAACTCCTGAAAGGCGGAATGGTTGAGATTGCTGCTGCCTATCCAGCCGGCGTTATAGGCTCTACAGCAGAAAATTTGAGGGCTGCAGCTGAAGGTGAAAAACACGAGTGGGGAACTCTTTATCCAAGTTTCGCCGAAATTGCCGATGAGGAAGGCTTTGCAGAAGCCGCAAGAACTTTCCGAATGGTTGCTAAAGTGGAAGCATACCATGAAAGACGATATAGAAAGTTGCTAGCAAACCTTGAGCAAGGTAAAGTCTTCAAAAGAGACTCGCCAGTCATGTGGAAGTGCAGAAACTGTGGATACGTTTTTGAGGGGAAAGAAGCGCCTGAAAGATGTCCAGTTTGTGACCATCCAAGAAGTTACTTTGAATTATGGGCAGAAAACTACTAACCTCACTCCTTTTTCAATTTGAAATATTCAATAGCTTTTTTCACAATAGTCTCATATATTTTGTCTCTATTCTCATATGTAACTGCGTAAATTTCTGCGTCTTTTCTTGTCTTTACTTCGTCAATCAATTTATGCTTCGCCTTCCAATGCACAACGCCAATTATAGGCTTAGGGCTTTCAACAGCCATCTTAACGGCTAATCGGAATTTTTCAGAAAATAACTCCATGGGACCAATCTCGTCTACGGCTATAACATCGCACTCTTCGACAGCCTTTAAAATTGCTTCCGCGCCAACAGCATCCAAATCCTCTAAGTTAACACGATACCTGCCCACTTGAGGTCCAACCTTCTGGTTTACATGGGCAAGCCACCCACGCCTATCGCTGCCTAAGTCTAAAATTTCAAAACCCACACGCGTTCCACACGAGCGAACTTCACGGCTTATCATACCACCAACAATGTAACCCTTATCCTTCAAGACTTCAACAACTTTCAGCAAAACAGTTGTTTTTCCAATGCCTGGACTGCCAGTTAAAAGCAAAACACGCTTTTCCAATTTTGCATCCCAAAGCCAGAATTCTAATATTACCTTAATTAATGATTTTGTCATAACTCTTTAATGAGGAAAGCCGAAGCATGGATTTTCCAACAGAAATTGTGCAGGAAGGCAAAGTGAAAATATTAGTTCCAAAACTCAGTGCATTCGTTAAAACGCCTTCTGAATATGCGCCTTCAAAGGCTCCAGTCTTTTACAACCCAGTTATGGAATTAAACCGTGACATAGCCGTCCTAGCCCTTCAAGCATATCAGAGAACAGTTAACCTCAAAATCATTGTTTGTGAACCATTAGCTGGTTGTGGTATTAGGGG
>JAVZJY010000051.1:0-8068 GCA_038872535.1 Bathyarchaeia archaeon
GTTGGACTCTGTTCCTATTCGCTTATTTCCTTCTGGTATAAGCGTCCAGAAACAGTTCGTTCAGCCACCAAAGTTTTCCTCATGACACGCATAGGCGACGCTTGCCTCTTAGCAGGAATAGGCATCCTCTACGTAAACTTGAGCTCATTCTCCTTCTCTTACATTATAAATAACATAGGGAATGTGCCAATGCCATATTTAACAGCGGTAGCCTTTCTAATGCTAGCAGGAGCCATCGCAAAATCGGCACAGCTTCCGCTTCACACGTGGCTTTACAGCGCCATGGAAGCACCTACATCCGTAAGTGCGCTTCTGCATTCTGCGACAATGGTTAAAGCAGGAGTTTACTTGATTGCCAGATTAATGCTCTTGTTTGGCGCTTTAACTGCTTTAATTCCAATGTGGTTGCCATGCGTTCTTTGGATTGGCACAATAACAGCGTTTATTGGCGCTACTTTGGCTTTATCTGCAACAGACATTAAGGGTGTGGCTGCTTACTCTACAATAAGCCAGATAGGTTTTATGTTTGCAGCTTTAGGCACAGCATCTTTCGCTCCATCGGCTGGCTGGTTTGCAAGCTTATTTCACCTGGTAAGTCATGCGTTATTCCAAGGTCTTGACTTCCTCCTGATAGGTGGAATCATCCATGCAACAAAAACACGTGATATGCGGTTGATGGGCGGATTGCGAAAAGCAATGCCAATAACATTTACGTTCAGCCTCATTGTGTTATTAGCTCGTGCTGGCATTCCTCCCTTCATAAGTTTTTTTAGCAAAGAACTAATTTTCCAAAGCGTCCTATCGTCTGGAAACTTGTATGCCACGATTATACTTTATGTTTCCACGGCGATTACGTTTGCTTACACCTTACGAGTCATCATACTCGTATATCTACATGAGAAATCGGACTATTTGAAGCAGATTCATGTGCATGAAGCACCAAAAATAATGCTTTTCTCATCTGGAGTCCTTGCAGTTTTTTGCATAATCTCAGTTTTGTTTGGAAATGGGATTTCACAATTCATGCAGGCTAATGTAGAAATAGGTTTAAGTGAAGTGTTTAACCTATCAACTTTGCTTTTTCTCTTCTCACTTTTCGTGGGAGGATTTCCAGTATACCTTACCTACTATGGGAAACTTTCGTTGCCAGAGCAAATAAGACGGCTGCGCGGCTCCATAAACAAAGTTTTGGAGAACGGTTACTTCTTTGACGCCATATATGAAAAAGTCATTCCGCGTGGGGTCTTGCTGCTTTCATTAAGCCTCAAGCGTGTGGAATTAACCTTTTTTGGACGGTTGCCTTATGTTTTTGCAAATGGAGTTATGAGCGTGGCTCGTGGGACTCAAAAGTATTTAGACATTCTCGCTGACGAACTTTTATACCTTGCAACAGACAAGACTTTGGCTTCAGCATCCAAAATCAGAAAGGTGAGGTCTGACTCCTTAGAACATTATGTGGCAGCAGCCCTAATCGGCTTTTTAATAATCCTTATACTAATAATAGTTACAATGCTATGATAAGAGGCGAAAAAATGCAAAACACACTTTTGTTAACAATAATATTACCCGCTGTGGCTGTCCCACTCGTCTATTTTCTTGGCAAAAAGTCTCCTAAAAGTGCAGCCTTCCTAATAGCCCTTATATGCCTAATCAACATCGCACTGTTTTCAACAACTATACCAACAATCCTTAACGGCGCAGACCACAAGTACGTTGAATCTTACTATTGGATTCCAGTTCTCCACGCTTCTTTCACACTTTTCGTCGACGGAATAAGCATTTCAATGGCAATCATAACCCTAATACTCATTTTGGCAGCCGCGCTCTTTTCCATAAATTATATGCAAGAGAGGAAGGGACTCGCTGAATATTACGCTCTTTTAACATTGCTTTCAATAGGGCTTGTTGGCGTCTTCATTACATCAAACCTTATGTTATTCTATTTCTGCTGGGAACTAATGCTTCTACCATCCTACTTCATAATCGGCGGATGGGGATACAAGGAACCATACAGAGCAGCCTTCAAATTCTTCATATTCACCCACGCAGGCGCAGTTTTCGTCCTACTAGGCATAGGCGCAATATTCATGGTTACAGGCGACTTGGACATGTTCCAAGCACAAACCGCGTTAATGACGGCTAATCCAGAACTCGTCAAATGGATACTGCTATCTCTAACAGTTGGGTTCGCAGTCAAAATGGCTGCAGTTCCAGTCCACATGTGGCTGCCAGACGCACATTCTGAAGCACCTGCACCGATGTCTGCATTATTAAGCGGCGTGATAATCAGCGCCGGCGCCTACGCAATACTACGCGTATCCTTGGGGACTGTTTTTCCAGTTGTTAGGGCAACAGATTTTGGAAACATGTTTCTGCATGGATTAACTATTTTTGGGATAATATCCGCATTTTTCGGCTCCTTAATCGCCTTGGTGGAAACAGATATAAAACGTATAATTGCCTATTCTAGCATTGCCCACATGGGATACGTTCTTTTCGGACTTTCACTCTTCCCATTCCAAGAACCAGTCACGGGAACAGTCTTACATCTTGTAAACCATGCTGTGAGTAAAGGCTTATTCTTTTTGTCGGCTGGAGCTGTTATGAAGCAACTTGAAATTCGCGACATACGCGAAATGGGCGGGCTTGCGGGAAAAATGCCAATCACAGCCACATCATCAACAGTGGCAGCGCTTAGCATTGCTGGAATACCACCATTCGCTTGTTTCATGAGTGAATTCCTAATATTTGTTGGAGCATTTCAAACAATCAACATTGACAACTTCTATCTCATCCCAACAGCGCTAATGCTTGTAGCCACAGTTTTATCACTAGCCTACGCATTAAGATTCTTAAGTCATGTCTTTTTAGGCTCAACAAAACATGAGAAAGTAACAGACGCCCCAATTTTCATGAAATTAGCCATGATTATTCTAGCAGCATTTGTCGTTGTCCTTGGGGTATGGCCCACCTTTTTCATACAGCTAATTACGAGTGCAAGCTTTGTCTAGAGAGGTTGTGCAGATGATAGCGTTTTTAGATGCGTCGTTGCCTATAATTGCTTTTGTTTTGTTTTCTCTTTTAACAATACCAGCAGTTAAAATTATACGCAAAAGAAAAAGCGGAAAAACTGCTGTTTTGGAGCTCTGCTGGTTCTTGGCAATTTTCGTTGTTGCTAGCATAACCGTGGCGAATCTCGCATTGAAATATTATGCGGAACAGTCACCTCAGCCTTTTCTAAACTTATCATTGATTGAAGGTTCTTCAGCCATTTTCTCCAGCATGTTCCTAGTGGATGCCATATCAGTTTACATGGCGATAATTTTTACCATCGTTGGTGCGGTTATTCTCATATATAGCCTCTTTTACATAAATCCCAACGAAAAACTTTCAGAGCGCTATTACGCTGTTATGTTGATGATTATTGGCTGTGTTATCGGAACAGCCCTTGCTGGCGATTTATTAACGCTTTTCATTTTTTGGGAAGCAACAGCAGCTGGCTCAAGCTTTTTGATGTTATACCCAAAAACAGCAAAGTCGTTGCATGCTACGCTAAAGTATCTAGTCATGATAATAATAGCTTCAGCCTTCATAATTTATGGGCTTTCAGTGATTTACGCCCTTACGGGCACGCTTAATTTTTGGGAGGTAAAACATGCATTGGCTTCTCTTGCGGATAAGCACTTAATCGAAATAGCATTTATCTTCATCGCGGCGGGCTACTCAATAGAAGCTGCGGTTGTGCCATTCCATATGTGGCTTCCAGATGCATACACAGCGGCGCCAGCCTCTTCGTCTGCCTTTCTTTCAGCTCTCGTTGACCAAGGAAGCTATTATGTCTTGTTAAGAGTTCTTATTTACATTTTGACCCCGCCAACTGTTTTGCCGTGGAACTTCATGTTTGCAATTCTCTCAGCGTTAACAATGGTTGTTGGCAACCTGTTCGCTTTGACCGAAAGAAACATTAAACGTTTAATTACTTACATATGCATTGCAGATGTAGGCTACAATCTTGTGGCGATAACAAGCGTAACACCGCTTGGCATAATGGGAAACCTCTACTTCTTCCTTATAGGCGGAATAACAACAGCCCTCGCGTTCATGACTGTAGGAATATTTAACAGCATGGGTTTCAAAACTTTAGAAGACTTTTCTGGAATTGGAAGAAAGATGCACCTTACGAGTTTAGCCTTAACTTTAGCTGCGTTTTCATTCATCGGAGTCCCTGCGTTTGCTGGTTTTATGGCGAAATATTTAGTTTTTACGTCAGCAATAGAAGGCAATCTTAGCTGGCTAGCGGTAATAGGTGTCTTAACTAGCATAATCCAAGCTGCATACCTTTTGAGGCTAATCAACTACATGTATGGAAAAAAATCAATAGAAGAAACTGAAAATGAAATCAAAGAACCAAAGAAACTGCTTGTTCCAATGTTCATCCTTGTCATTGCAATAATTGTCTTAGGCGTTTATCCAACAGCAGTTTTAAACCTCATAGATCCAGTAATACAGCAGTTTCCTTTTATGCCATAACATAACTAAATACTAAATGGAGGAGTCGCAAACGCAGATGAACAAAAATAAACTGATAGCTTTCAATGATTTGAAACAGCTTATAATCGAGCATGATTTTTGCACAGTGTGCGGTGCATGTGAAGCTGCTTGCCCAATCCATGCAATAAAAGTCACGGACAAGCCAGAGAGGTTGTATGATTGTTCTGAGCATTTAGACACTTGCCCAATCTGTTATGACATATGCCCCCACACTGGTGCACTTTTATATGAAACATTAAGGTTTGTGGCTGATGCGTCGCACAGAAGAGAAGCTTTGGGGTGTTACAGAAAAATTCTACTCGCACAAGCTACCAACCCAACAATAAGAGAAGCAACAAAAAGCGGGGGAGTTGTAAACGCTCTGCTCAATTTCGCAATTAACCAAAAAATAATTGACAGCGCAATTGTTTCAAAAGTTTCTCCAAGCCTAGCCGTAAAAGTTAAGCCTCTAATAGGCCTCGTGCCAGACGATGCTCTTTCCGCAGTAGACTCAAAAATCATGCCATGCGCGGTTGCAGAAGCTTTCGGCCGCGCGGTTTTTGAACATGGAAAAGTTCACATAGCCTTCGTTGGCGTCCCATGTCATGTCCTCGCCATTCGAAAACTTGAAGCTTGGCAACACAAACTTATCGACAGTCTAGAAATAACCGTAGGGCTTTTTTGCCTCTGGACCTTTTCACTTGGCAGACTATTAGAGTATCTCTTTCAAGAACATGGCGTCGCAGCTAACGAAATTAAGAACGTTGACTTGGAAGGGAATGAATACGTTGTAAGCACAGAAAATCGCACACTCCGAATCCCCCTGTCGGAAATCAAACCTCACATCATGAACCGCTGCAAAACATGCACAGACTTCACATCCGAGCTTGCAGACTTAAGCGTTGGCGGAGCAAACCCGCTAACGGACTGGTCAATAATAATCGTCAGAACCAAAAAAGGCGAAGATTTGCTTAATCAGGCCGTTGAAAAAGAAATCTTAACAATCAAGGAAATAGCTACAGAACCAGACACGCTAGCACACTTAATAAACATATCAACTCAAAAAAGGAATAACGCTTTGCAAGAAGCCAAAATCATGGAAAAAGAGGGCATAATAATACCTACAGCCGCAGAGTTTTACATAAAGCCAACACCAATCGAAATCAGCATGCTAAAGGAAATGAAAGTGAAACAAATAATGACAAAAAACGTCATTACACTAACGCCTACGATGACAGTAAATGAATTCTTTGACAAAGTAGCAGAGCATCATCACATAGGCTTCCCAGTAACCAACGAGTCGAATAAACTCATTGGAATAGTCACACTGCAAGACGCAATGAAAATTACAAGAGAAAAGCGGAGCAATGTTTCTATCGCTGAAATTTGCACCAAAAAGTTAGTCACGGTCTTCCCCGAAAACTCCATCGCTGAAGCACTCGAAAAAATGAACAAGTATAACGTTGGAAGAATTCTCGTCATTGACGAAAGTGATAACCAGAAATTGGTAGGGATATTAACAAGAAGCGATATCATGCACGCAATAAAGGAAATCTCACACTAGAACGATTATACGGGGTTTCCGACATTTAGTCCATACACTTGCTGAGACAACAAGGCGTCTCTAATTTGTCGAAAGGAAAAACCATTTTCACTAGCAATTCGTGTTGAAATTTAACCTCCATCTACAAATTCGAAAATAAAGCTTCTTCCTATTAGGAAACATCTAAGAGAATAAATTGCATCTTCAAATGTTCAGCAGATAGCCTCATCTTTTCATCAGTCCCAACAACAGCAAAGCTGATGCAAAAGACAAAAGAGCAGCATAAACGAACGACAGTTCTGGTGACACTAACGCCCAAATAGTGCCCACGACGAAGCTTGAGATGAAGTCTCCAATGCCATCTATCGTTTGCAGTACTCCATAGCCTGTTCCTCTTATGTTGGAAGGCAGAAGATCAGCTGCATAAGCTTTCTCTAATGCCGTATAGGTTGCCGCACTTATTCCTGAGAGAACAAATAGAAAAATAAAAAAGTATATGTCAGTTGCGTAGACGAAACCTAGTGATGTGATTCCAAATAAGAGGAAACCAAAAAATGCTAGGAGTGATTTTCTACCTAGTTTATCGCTTAGAGAACCTATTCCATAATCCGCTAAAGCTTGAGCGATGTTCCTTACCATGTACAATAGTATTGATGCGCTTACTGCGATGATGACGCCACTAAGTGGAGTAAGAACCTCTTGCACTCTCAACAGAAGAAGAGTTCGGTTAAAGTTCGCTATTCCAAAGACAAACATTATGAATACAAAAACCCTGAAATCCTTAGGCAACGATTTCATGTGCCAAAAGAAACCCCTTTTTGCCTCTGGTTTTCTAATGGATTCTTTAACACCGATAGCTATGACTAGAACCGCAAGAGAACCAGGTATCAGAGATAAAAAGAAGACATTCCTTAGGCCTAACCACGAGATTAAAAGAAACGCGAGCAACGGCCCCAAAATTGCGCCTAAAGTATCCATGGCGCGATGAAACCCAAAAGCGTGACCGTAGAATCTCTTGTCAACAGAATCTGCGAGAAGTGCATCACGTGGAGGTTCTCTCGTGCCTCTTCCCATCCAAGCCAAAACCCTGTAAACAAATATCTCTACCCAGCTTCGGGCGAAACCAATGATTCCGACGAACAAACCTGTCAACAAGTAGCCCAGAACAACCAAGGGTTTCCTTCTTCGGAGTCTGTCGCTCAACCAGCCGGAGAATGTCTTAACAAAACTGGATGAAGCGTCTGAAAGACCTGTTATTAAGCCGAGTATTTGAGGAGCACTTGCGGCGCCAACCAATTCTGTAATAAATGAAGGCAGTGCAGCAGTAGCCATCTCATGACTTGCGTCGCTAAACAAGCTTGTGAAACCCATCGCGGCGACATTTCTATTCAGCCATTTTCCATCGTTTTGATTGTTTGACTCATCTTTCATGTCTGACAATCCTTTGAATTTCATCTATTTCTAAGTCGAAAGGAAGCTTTCCTAGTTCTGTCACTATTGCCTTTAATCATTTTCTCCTAGCCGGGTAATCTTCTGGCGACCACTTGCCTTCTTCAATAGGAAAAAGCTCACCGATGAGACGCTGTATTCTAAGATTTGACAAATCCAAAATGTACTGCATTCCATCATCGGTTTTTACAAGGTTTCCCCCGTTGGAATACCAGTTTAGTTTGTTGATTTTGTCGAGTTTCTGTCGTAAGTCGATTTCTTTTGACTTTAGCTTGATTTCAAATATCTGGTACATACTTTTCCGCAACCTATCCATTAATATTCAATGATTTCTGTTTTTGCCAAACGTTGAATTTCTAAGCGACAGTTTTTAGCTAGTTGATTTAGTTCTCGTTCAATTTCCTCAAGCTTTGAAAAGTTGTTCTCATTAACAGAGAGTGCGTTGAGCTTTACCTCAATGCTACGGATTTTTTCAGCTATTTCAAGAAACGCCCGTTTCTGTTTGTGCTGGCAAAGGCTGAAGGCTCTTCCCTCCGGATATGCTAA
>JAVZJY010000052.1:0-6721 GCA_038872535.1 Bathyarchaeia archaeon
GCTGGAAGGTCAAACGCTCTAAGCGGTTTTGTTGATGCAAACACGATTAAGCCAGTTATTGCTTGTCCACCTTACAGCGAAAAGTTTGGAGGCGCAGACATTTACTCTTCACTTAGGGTTCCAAGCGGAATAGGCTCAGTTGTCACCATCGAACCTGAAGGCGCAGCCATTGCGGCAGCAAAAATTTTCGCTTTAGAAGACAAGGAGTTGGCGAAGCGTTTGAAGAATTATCAGCAGCGGAAGAAACAAGAAATTGAGAAGGCAGATGAGTCGGTTAAAAAACTGAAATAGTGTGCAACGCCTATGGGAAGCGTAAAAGATTTAGAAATTATCAAAAAGCCAACAAAAGCGAAGATGGGTGTTGGACGCTTTCACTTTTCAGACCGCTATTCAGTTTTTGATTGGGGGGAAATGCCAGACCACATTGAAGGTAAAGGCGCTGCCCTCTGCCTTATGGGTGCTTATTGTTTTGAAAGGCTTGAGGAGAAGGGCATTAGAACACATTATCGAGGGTTGGTTGATAAGAGGGGGCGGGTTTTGCGTTTTGACGAGTTAACAGAGCCCACAAACGTCATGGAATTTAATCTTGTTAACGTTTACAAGCCTAAAGCGTATGTAGAAGGTGGCAAACTCAAATATGATTATAGCCTTTTCACACCAAGGCTTAAGAATTTCTTGATTCCCCTTGAGATTATTTACCGTAATGGGTTGCCAGAAGGCTCATCAGTTTTTAAAAGGCTTAAGGCCGGCTTGGTTACGCTTGAAGATTTAGGCTTAAACCATTATCCAAAAGCTGGCGAACGCCTCGCAAAACCAATTTTTGACGTAAGCACGAAGTTGGAGCAGAGCGACCGTTACGTGAGTTGGAAAGAAGCGCAAAAAATTGCTGGCTTAACTGACAGCGAATTGGAAGAGGTTAAAAGTGTGCTTTTAAAAGTGGATGAGACAATTACGGAAATAGCCGCCAAAGCTGGTTTGGTGAATGAGGATGGGAAGATTGAGTTGGCTTTTGACCCGCAAAGAAGGCTTATGGTTGTTGATGTTGTTGGCACATTGGACGAGTGCAGATTCACGTATGAAGGATTGCACGTTAGCAAGGAAATAGCACGCATATACTATAGGCGGACAGAATGGGCTAGGGAAGTGGAAGAAGCAAAGAAGAAAGGCGTAGAAGACTGGAAGAAACTGGTTAAAATGGAACCGCCAAAACTAGACCCAAAACTAAAAACAATAATAACACAAATGTACATGGCAACAACAAACGAAACAACTGGAAAAAAAATGTTCGATGTTCCTAAACTTGCAGACCTAATGAAAAATTTTAGCATAATTTAGGCTATGTTACTAGTTCGTGTAGTTGGTTTGTTTTCCATGCACGTCGGATTTCGAGGGCTATGCGGTCTCCAGTGCTCATACGCCGCTTATATTTCGCATTCGCATATTGCGCTCCTAATCCCATGTGGACGTTTGTTCCTCCACCATGCCTTAGGGCTACATCTTGCGTTACTGGAATGTGCATGTATGGGTCGCGTTCTTCTGGCACATCATACAAGCCATAATCCGCTGCTGTTTTTGCTTCCACACCGCTTGTGAAGTCCAACTTAACTGCGGGTTTTAGCTCATACTTGCTAACGCGGTCCCAAGTTATTAGCGTCTGGAGGCACCATGCGCCTATTATGCCTGGAGGCTCGTGTTCTTTGCATGCAAGCAAAAAGCGGTCTGCATAGCGATGCACATCTTTCAGTAGGGATTCTCTTAGGCTTAGGATGGCGTGGGCGGTAACTTCAAAGGAAGGCACTTTCTTTATTTTTTGCTGCACATCCGCTGGAAGCCTCTTAACGCCGTCCAAAATTGTTTCTCTTCTTTCGTCTATGGATAGGAACTGGTTTGCTAGGCATATTCTAGCCTCTTCCAAGCTGACGTTGTAAAGTTTCGCAAACCATTCTTCAGCGTCTCCCCAAGGGCTCTGTGCGTCTAAAGGCGAGAAGAAGAAGTTAAAGTTTGCATGAGGACCCAAAACAATTTGTTCAACACGAGCCCTTTCTAACACTTCTCTATTCAGGTTTCCAACCGCCACTTCTCTTGCAACCTTTTCCTCCAAGTCTTGCGAGTCTGCGGCGAAAATGAATTCTCTTTCAAAAACTCTATGGGGATGCTCAGCCTTCAAAAGCATTGGCTCATCAACTGGCTCTTTAAACTTTATTCCATCCTCATAAACCTCATAATGGTAAGATTTTGGGTATGGAATTCCCGCTTGCTCAGCAAACCAGTAATAGTCTTTTTCTATTTCGCCTCTGTTTTCTATCTTTAAAAGCATCCTAGAACCCATAAGCGGAACCGCATATTCATTTTCGATTACGCTGCAGTGTTCGTCTCCGCCAACATAAACAGCGAAGGCTCTGTTAGTTATTTGCAAGCATTCCAAATTAACAAGCTCATCCACATATTTCACTATGTCAGAGTATTTGTCAAGAATGAGGATTACGCTTTTCCAGTCATCATCCTTCCTTATGTCTTTAGGGTCATTTACAACGCGTAAGTCTCTCCTAACCAACATTGGCAAATTTTCCACAATTTCGTCTGGTTTGCCAACCATTGGGTTTTGAAGGTAAATCCTTGCTCTTCCAGGGGTCGTGTATATTATGCTTCTTATGCCATAGTTGCGTTGTCCCTGCCAAGCGTCTAAGGCTGAATGCGAACCCAAGTTTAATCCAATTGGCTCTTGGTATTTTCTAACTATTTCCTGCATTTCCTCTCTACTGATAACCATCTATACTCACCATTTGGTTAGGAAGTTGGAAAATCAATGTTTTAAACCTTTTTTACACACAAGAATAAATTGCCCATAGAATTTTCTTCTATTTTCTTTTTCCATGCATAGTTATAAAGGAAAAACAATTTTCATTTTTGGGGAGAAGGAGAGAAGGGAGAATTGGCTGAGGCTTGCGGTTGGCTCTTTGTGGATTCCATTCCGCTACTTTACGAAAAGAGAAGGGTTGCAAGGCAACTTCAAATCGAAACATGGCTTGACCTTTCCCAACTCGCAAAAGAATTAGGAATTGAAAGGTTGAATGAAGCCAAACGGGAAGTGCGCCAAGCAACCAACTACATAGTTTAGAGCCCGCAAGCCTCAAGCGCTTTTTCAAAATTTTCACGAGTCTTCTTCGCCTTATAGCGTCTTAATGCTTCAATAATTGCATCCTTGTTTCTCTTGCCAATTTTTTCTGAAACTTTTTTGGCTATTAAGCCGCTGACGAAAAGGAATTGGCAAATCGAAGTTACATTTGAAGGTTTTCGGTTTAGGCTTGCAGTTTCAAAATCTACAATAAACGGCTTAACCGTTCCATCTATTATAATGTGCTTTGGGGCGTGGCTGAGTTCTCCATGGTCCAAACCAGCCTTGTCCAAAAACCAACACTGTTCCAAAACATCACGCAAAACCCGCTTTATCAACGCATTTTCTTTACAACTGTCCAGCCATTCTGGAAACAATTTACCATCAATAAACTGCATTAAAATGAAGTTTTTGCTTACCGCCAAAAGTTTTGGTCCAACATGAATCGAATTTGCCTTTCTTAACATTTCCGCCTCCCGCAGCATTTCCATGCGGTCTGCATCTACTCTGCGAATTTTTAAAGCTGCCTTTTTTCTGTTTATGTGGGCTACGATTACTATGCCAACGCAGCCTTTACCCAAAACTGGCATGTTAAAAACCTTTTTCTCCCCTTTAAGCTCCAATTCTTTGACGCCTAATCTCCGCAGTTCTTTTAGGCGTTTCTTAAATTCTGCCTCCGTAGGTTTAGGATAACAAATTAATGCTGCATAATCTTCCTTTTCCAGTTCTTCAATTGATATTCTCATTGTTTCCCCGTTTCCTATTATAATACACATATAATAAAACAGAAATTGAAGGCAGATTATCAAATTGCCTTTTTCACATACTCAAGCAAGACTGAGGAATTTGTGAATGGCAAGGAGGGTTCTGCTACACAGAATAGGTAACAACCATATTCCTTCGCTAATCTGCAGTGTTTATATTTCTCTCTCAGCGTCTGCGCTCTTTCGGAATACCATATTTCTTTCAAATTTTGGTTTAAGGCGTTACCTAAATAGCCTTTTGGCATGCCTAAGACACACATGGAAGTTACATCTCCATTGTATGCTATGCCCAACTGCATGGAAAATGGAAAACAAACATAATTGGCTCTGTTTCGCATCAGCGTTAGGAATGCGTCAGTATTTAGCACGGTTTTTCCAAAACCATTTTTCTTATAATAGAGAAGCATGTCCGCAACACGCCTAACAAAGCTCCAATCATTAATTTTTAATAAATTGGCATCTTCTTTTTTCATAGTTCCCAATATTGAACCATCAGGAGTTGGTGTTTCAAAAACAGGTTCAAAAGAAACTGTGGTGTCAAACTCTTTTGCCATAAACATTAGCTTCCTAACATCTTCCAAAGTGTGCTGGGCTGTCAAAACACAGTTCATGTTAACCGCTATTCCATATTTCCGTGCCAAACGTATGCCCTCAACAGTTCTTTCCAACAGGTTAGGCAAACCCCTTAATTTGTCGTGACGAGCGTCTGGAAAGTCAACGCTTATGTTAATTGAATCAACAAATTTTTCTAGTTCATGAACTCTTTTTGGAAGAAGATAACCATTTGTCAAAAGAAGAGTTGAAAAGCCTGTTTTTTTGGCAAGTTGGAAAACTTCAGGAATATCCTTTCTTAAAAGCGGTTCCCCGCCAGTCACTGCCAAAATGACACAGCCTAAATCATAGCCTTCGTCAAAAATTTTCTTAATCTTATCTAAAGGTAAACCCAAAGGCGCATCTTTGAATCTCCAATAACCGCAAAAACCACATTTTGCATTACATCTTTGAGTAATCTCATAGCTAAGCAACAGCGGTGTTGGACTTTTTAGGATAAAATTGTTGATGCAGCATTTCAGAAAATTCTTTATAGGATAACTTTTGATGGGATATTTCATAGTTTTAGCCGTACCTTACCCCTTGAATAACATCGTCAATGACCGTGTTAGCCCTTGGAAGATTAACGAGTAAAACTCCAAGCCTATAAGAACTTTTAAGCGTTCGCAATACTTCCTTTAATAATTGTTTTGGGCGCAGATAAAACTCGCGGAAATGCTCATAAATCATCTGGCGAATTTCCTCGAAAGGAACAGTGTGGGGAGAAACGCTTGGAACATAAACGCTTTTTTCCCAACATTCTTCTTCATTTATCCAGCCCTTAGCCACCAAGTCATTCCAAATTTCTGTTCCAGAAAAAGCCCCGAGAATGTTTAGGGATGGAACATCAATGTCAAGTTTCTGAGCAAATTTTAAAGTGTTCAGAATTTCCTCTCGTGTCTCGTCTGGAGCGCCCACAATGAAGGAACCGACAATTACGTCGATGCCTGCTTTTCTTGCTTTGCGGACCGCATCAAGAGACTGTTGTGGCGTTATTCCCTTCTTATAGTAGTCCAATATTCTTTGGTTTGCACTTTCTATTCCAAAATAAAGGGTATTACAGCCAGCCTTCACCATTTCCCTAAACATGTCATAACTGCTATTATCAACTCTTGAATCACAAATCCACCGTATATCTAACCCTTCTTTTCTCATTCTTTGGCAAAGATTCACCACTCGCTTTCTGTTTAGTGTGAAGTTGTCATCTACAAAGAGGATTTCCTCATATCCTTGACTTCTCAATAGATGCAATTCTTGCATTATGTTGTCGACTGACCTTGGTCTCCAGACTCCTCTTGCAAATTTTCTGCATCCGCAAAAGGTGCATCTGAATGGGCAGCCGCGGGATGAGAGGACTGTTGTGAACTTTTTCGTTGCAACTTTCACTCCAAAAATGGTTGAGGTATATTCTGCATTCATTAAATTGCGGTCTGGAAAGGGAAGTTCATCAATGTTTTTTATTAGGGGTCTATCTGGGGTGGAAACAATTTTTCCGTTATGGCGGAAGGTTATTCCATTAACCTCTCTGAGGTCTCCGCCTTTTTCTAAACATTTCGTCAAATCAAGACATGCGAATTCGCCTTCTCCTCGAACAATAATGTCCACGGATGGATATTTTCTGAGAATTCTTTCAGCGTTAAAAGTTGCATGATAATTTCCCATGACAATTTTTATGTTTGGGTTCTCCTTTTTGACAAGTTCAGCAATTTTAGGAGCTTCTTTTGCGGCACTGTGCAGAACGGAAAAACCTAAAATGTCAGGGTCTTCCTTCTTAACCCAGTCCACAGCTTTCTTATGAGTAAAGCCCAAGGCGCTTTGGTCAAGCATGGACACCTCAACGCCTTCTTTCATTAAAACTCCAGCAATATACAACATACCCAAGGGTGGCCACGCTTTCGTACACATTTCTAAACCGCCCGGCGACTGACTGGGGTTTATGAATGAGAACTTCATTTTTGCATCACATGGCACTTCAATTATTTTAAACTGATAAAATAAGCTTTGCCCGAAAAAGCTTGTTTAGCGAATTAGCAAATGACAACATCAAAAAGTTAATAGGAATACGTCTTCCTTCTCAAAGTGAAAAGAAATGCCGAAATTTAAACAGACAAACGAAATCCTCAAACTAATGCGAAAGAAAGAAGCTATACGTAACATAGGCATAATTGCCCACATAGACCATGGAAAAACAACAATGACAGATTCCCTGATGGCTGAAGCAGGATTACTATCGCCAACCATGGTGGGCTTC
>JAVZJY010000053.1:0-6695 GCA_038872535.1 Bathyarchaeia archaeon
TGCGGAGAAAAACAGTTGGAAAATAAGGTAGATAAGTGATAGCTATGCATTCTTTTAAGGAAATTTGAATTCCCATTTGCACCATAAATCTTTGGGGTGCTTGTCTGGCGGACAAACTAGGCAGTTTACTTCCACTTTTGGGTTTAATGTTTTTGCAAAATTTTTCAGATAGCCAAACCGCACTTTTTTGCATGGAAATTCATTTAATCCCTTACTTAAACGGGTTTCCTGCGTTCTACAACGGTTAATGCTCAAAACAGCCTTTTTACTGCTTATTTCAACTGTTTTGAAAGGTTGGTCTAAAGCCCAACTTGACTTTCGCAAAAGCTCCATTATCGTCGGTATCTCTGGGTTTTCGCCAACCTGAAACATTTTTTGCAAGCTTTTTGCTTCGATTGTTGCCATAGCCTCCCAAACTCCAGCATCAATCTCTGTTGCCGCTTCGGTTCCAAACTTCTTTTCTATACCCAGAAAGTATAGGCCGTCAACCCTCCATAGGTTTCGGATTTGAAGGAAAAAGTAGTCAAGCAACTTTTCAATGGGCATTTTAGCCAGCATTCCACGGTCTTCAACACTTCCAGGCGGATACTCGCTCATACTTGGACACCAGCTTTAGAGGAATAATGTTATATGAATTAACCTTTTAAGTTTAATCGCAAAATAAAAGTGGAAAAAGCGGCGAATATCATTTGGAACAGTTAATAGAAACTATAATCCTCGGCATAATTCAAGGCTTAACAGAATGGCTTCCTATTTCGAGCACTGGACACTTAAAACTGGCTGAATATTTTCTAGGCTTACAGGTTCCAATACTATTTGATATTACATTACATATTGGAACGTTAATAGTCATTTTAATCTATTTCAAAAAAGAAATTAAAGGAGTACTTTTAGCGCTATTACGGTTTGATTTCAAAACAGAATATGGAAGGCTGATACCATTAATAATTGTTGGAACAATACCGACAGCCCTAATAGGCTTGACATTTGGCGATGCTATAGAAGGCATTTTTCAAAACCCTCTGCCAATTGCTGCTGCTTTCATTTTATGTGGCATAATCCTCTACTCAACAAAAGCTGGAAAGGAGAAAACCGAAAACATTAGCTATCTAACAGCTTTAATGATTGGCATAGCCCAAGGCATAGCTATAATCCCAGGCATCTCAAGAAGCGGAACAACAATAGCGATTGCCCTTTTGCTTGGAATAAGACGCGAAAAAGCTTTCAAATTTTCTTTCTTGCTTTCCATTCCAGCCGTGCTAGGCGCATTTGGCTTAGAAGCCTATAAAGAATGGAACACATTAACTTATGCGAACGTGGGTTGGATTGAAGTTTTGGTGGGAGTTTTTGTGGCAACGGTTGTTGGCTATTTTGCTTTGAAACTTTTATGGAAAATCCTTGCTAAGCAAAAACTTCACTTTTTCGCCTTCTACTGCTGGATTATCGCTTTAC
This sequence comes from Bathyarchaeia archaeon, assembly GCA_038872535.1. GTDB lineage: Archaea > Thermoproteota > Bathyarchaeia > Bathyarchaeales > Bathycorpusculaceae > JASEJA01. The sequence goes on from JAVZJY010000053.1 coordinate 1,453, forward strand.
TATCTATCATATTCAGTTTTGGCGTTTTCTAGCCATTTAGGCTTTCCTGAAAGGAATTCTGTTAGAAAAACCGCAAAATTTCTGTTCTTCTCATAAACCTCAATTATTTCGTCATCAACAAAGATTTTAAACCCTTCTCGGAGAGTTTGCGAAATTTGTTCGGCGATTCCAGCGTTTCTACCGCCGTCTCTCAATTTTTCTTTAAGCAAAACCACTGCATCAGTGTATTTTCGTTTAATGTTTGCAACCCAACGTCCATCTTCAATATATGGCCCCGAGATGGTGTTAGGATTGTTTAGATGTTTTTTCAAGAACTTTTCGCATTCACTCTCCTTTTCTAGTGGCGGTCCAAAATGTTTCTTTACTGGCGAAAGGAAGCGTTTTTCAATTTCAAAGATGAACAGGTTAATGCTTTTCTCGTCGCTCCATGGCAAGTCTCTCAATGTCATGAAATCGTTAAGTTTGAGAAGCTTATGCAGTGAACGTTGCGATTTGTAAAGCTGCCCCCATAAAACATCTGGAACTGCTTCAACTTTTGGAAAAGTCAAGAAAATAAGCGTTGAACCATGTTTTGCCAATTTATTTTTAAGCTCTTTTGGGGTGAGGGCTTTTGTTTCTGGCGGATAAAAAAAGTTTAAGCTTGGATTTTTTAGGAAAAGTCTGGCGGCGGCTATAAAATTGTAGAGTTTTTGCGGTTGCACTGCTGAGGCTACATTTCTTCCCTTATCCACTGGGTCAATGATTAGTAATGGTTCTTGGAATAGCAGTTGCAGTTCACTCTCTCTTCCTTTGTAATGGTTTTCAATGTCTATGGTTATCCTTTTTTTATGTCTAGCAAAGGCTTCAAGCGTCTTCACGAAGGATTTGTAATGTAAAATTAGGAGTTCGCATAGGTATCCGCTGAATCCGCCAATTTTTATTTCTGCACCGTAAACGCCTATTCCTTTCATAAACTTCTTCAGTAAGCGCACTTCTTCACGCATTTGCGCATTCAAATGTTTTTTCACATAGTCTGTGTGGTAAGGGGTGCGATCTGTGGCGCTCAACCACTCTCCACGCTTCGCATCATAACATGGCACAATATTTACTCTAACGCCTTCAACAAAAGCCTCCAAGTAAGGGTGTTCGGCAAATCTTTCAATTTGTTTTGAGCCTTCTGTGGCTTTTCTTGCAATTTTTAGGCATACATCTCCCAAAGAGTTTCGTGGTACTGTTGTTGGGACACGCATGAAAATGTCAATTTCTGGGTCCTCGCTCAGCCATGTGTCTTTAGCAACCGAACCTTCAAGGCGAACTTTAGCTTCAACACCGAAAGCTTTGGCTGTTTCTGCAACTTTCCCTTCCAATTTCTTAGCCAAAGCCTCAACCTTTATGCGTTGGGCTTTTTTCGGCGTAATTTTCTCTAAAACCGTTGCGCACACATCGGTTATTTTATTCTGCATATCCTTGCCCTTTTCTCTCTATTTTTGCGGACAAAACTCCTTAAGAGTAGAATATATGGGACCTTTTGGTGTTAAATCGCTTCTCTTAAGCCTCAAGCATGCGGCATTTACAACGCCGAACTCGTAAGTTGCGTTTTCAGTGAGGCATTTGGCAAGTTCAGCCTTATTCCTTCCAGACTTGACACGGGCGATTGTTAGGTGTGGACTAAAGCCCTTAGGGTCTGGTGCAAACCCTAAACCATGCAATCGGGGTTCCAACTGGTTGAAGATGCTTCGAAGTTGGTCGGCGCCTTCGGTTATTCCAGCCCAAACAACCCTTGGGTAGCGAAAATTTGGAAAGGCGCCAACTCCTTGAATCTTAACATTAAAAGGTGTGAACTGAACCTTTTTGATTTCTTCATAAATTTTTTCCACCATAGACGTGGTGATATTTCCAAGAAAGCGGACGGTTATGTGAATATTTTTGGGTTCAACAAGCTTCAAGCCAGCTCCAGTTTTGGCTATCAAGTTTTGAACTTCGGTTATTCTTTTTAAGATTGATTCGTTGTCTATGTCAAATGCTATAAAACTTCTTATCATTTCCGGCATCCAAGATTCCTTCTTGCATTTTCTTTTTACATTAAAGCATTTATGAGTAAAAAGCTATCTGTTAATAACATTGCGAATCAGTGGGAAGAGGGCAAAATGGTCTTCAACAAGCTTATTGTGGGTTTGGCTGGGATGCCTGGGGCTGGCAAATCTTTAGTTGTTTCTGTGGCTGAGGAAATGGGTTATGGCGTTGTTGTTATGGGCGATGTGGTGAGGGAAGAAGCGGCAAATAGAGGTTTGGAGCCAAGTCCAGAAAATCTTGGGCGGATAATGCTTGAGCTGAGGCAGAAAGAAGGTGAAAGCGTCATAGCTAAAAGGTGTATTCCAAAAATGGAAAATATAAGAGAAAGTAAAGTTATTGTTGACGGTATAAGAAGTCTAAGCGAAGTTGAGGAATTTAAAAGGCAATTTCCAAAGTTCACATTAATTGCCATACACTCGTGTCCAGAAACAAGGTTTAAAAGGCTTTATCATAGGCAAAGAAGCGACGACCCGAAGAGCTGGGAAATTTTCCGTGAAAGGGATATGCGCGAATTGAGTGTTGGGTTGGGAGAAGCTATAGCTATGGCTGAACATTTAATAGTGAATGAAGAGAATTTGGACATTGTCAAGGGAAAAGTTAGAGCAGTTTTAAGAAAGGTTGAGGAGAAATGGATGAAGTAAGCGTTCATGTTGAAGCTGAAATTAATCCAACAGAATCAGAAGAGAAAGTGAAAAGGGCTGTGGAAAATGTTTTTGGCAATATTCAAATAAAAACTCAACCATTAAATAAAGGAAGCCTGCTAACAGCAGAAGCAAAGGGTTTGGAAGCCCTAACAAAACTCTATAATCTTCTGCGAAGAGAACGCATCCGAGATGCTGCCCGAGGAGTCCTTTTCAAGGGATTAAGTGGAAATACCATAAGTTTTTGTTTAAATAAGCAAGTTGCGTATGCTGGACACATTTCATTTTCTGAGGAAATGGCAGAATCGCCTCTAGGACCATTAAAGGTTAAAATAGAATGCGACAATCCCAAAGAGCTAATTGATTGGCTTGCACCAAAAACAGTGTAGGCGAATTAAAATGAGTTTTGAGAGGGTTTACAGAAGTGTTGCAGCTTTAATTAATGATTTTGTTTGTTGATTGGTGTTGTTTTTGTCTTTGAAAGCTGCAATAACCCCCCGTGGAGCTGTCCTGCTTGGAAATTATGTTGCTTGCGACGCATTTGATGAAACCAAACCGTTGAGGGTTGTAACTCATGCACATGCTGACCATCTGATTGGCTTGCACCAAAGTCTTAGAACATGCGAAAAAGTTTTGATGACGAGAGCCACTAAAGATTTGATTGATGTTATGAGGGGTCCGCTTTTTCTTATGGGTGGATTTGTGGAGGCTCTTGATTATGGTAAAACCCTTCGTTATGAGGATGAAGCCATAACTTTTTTCCATGCAGATCATATTTTAGGTGCTGCTCAAGTGCTTGTTGAGGATGCTGAGGGGGCTAGGATTGTTTATACTGGGGATTTTAGGATTAACAAGACTCCTGTTTTGGAGGCTGATGTGCTTGTTATGGAAGCAACTTATGGAAGTCCGTCGTGTAGGCGTTCTTTTGATAAGAATGTTGAGGATTTGCTTGTTTCTTTAGTGGAAGAGGGTTTGCGTCATGGTGCGGTTTACGTTTTTGGTTATCATGGAAAACTTCAAGAGGTTATGGAGATTCTGCATGAGGCTGGAGTTAAAGCGCCTTTTGTGGCTCCTGAGAGGGTTCTTCATGTTTCGAGAATTTGTCAGCAGCATGGTATGCGTATTGGGCGTTTATTGCTTTCGGAGGAGAGAGAAGCAAGAGAGCTTTTGGAGAAAAATCAGCCTTGTGTGGCTTTTTATCATATGAATGCGAGAAGCAAATTTGGGAAGGATGTTTTTCGGGTTTATGTTAGTGGTTGGGAGTTTGGCGTTCCGTGTCGTGAAATTTCTGATAAAGAATATGTTGTAGCCTTAAGTGATCATTCGGATTTTGATGGTTTGATGGAGTATGTTAGGCGTTCTAAGCCTAAGTTTGTTGTTGCTGATAATTTTCGTGTTGGTTATGCTGAAACGCTTGCGAGGGAAATTCGTAAGCGTTTTGGGGTCGGTGCTGTGGCGCTTCCGAAAAGGTAAATGCCAAAGAGTGTGTGTATTGTTTATTACTACACAATATTTATCTTTTCTTTCTACGCTTTTTATTGTAGAATTCGGATTCAAATTCCGAATTCATACGACTTAAATAAAAAGAAACCAGACATTCGAGTGCGACAAAAATGCCCTCCCCACTACAACCAGAGTTCTTCGCACTGTTGGGCATAGACCTTTTCTTAGCCATAAGCCTATTGACGTGCTTACTAGACAGGCACTTTCCATGGGCACTGCCGTACATTTACCAGTTGGCTGCTTTGGCTGGTTTTGGACAGCTACTCGTAAGCAGAGAGTTTATGGCTTTCTTTGGCGAGTACATGCGTTTTTGGTATAGCCTCCTCTATTTGATAGTGGCTTTGGCGAACATAATCGCAGTCAACGCTTATCTTGGCTTAATGAAGAAACTGCTTAATTATGCTAAGGTTTTCATGTTCACAGTAACATTTCCAGCCCTCACATTGACTGCTTTCTTCCTAACTAGCTATTCGGAAGTTGCCGTTCACCCGTTCATAATTGCTCCCCAAATGTCTTGGGAAACAACCTTTGTGGGCATAGTTGCCTTCGACACTTTGGTAGTGGGTGTGGGCACGTATGTGTTTTTCAAGCCTAAATGGTGGTACATAGCCCTAGGCGCAGGCACAGCAATAACAGGCGCAGCATTATACGCTTTGTTTAAGCCTTCGTGGGGAGCGGCAGCCTTCGTAACTTCAGCCATAGCCCTAGCAATAGCCTGCGTCCTAGTCCTCGGCGTAAGCATCTACGTACTCGCAAAAATTTGGATAGAAACCCTAAAAGAAAGAAAAAAACGAAAAGGAGGTGAAACAACAAAATGAAAATAAACTATAAAAGAAGTCTGAAATTCGTAACGTTGCTGATTTCAGCGCTGTTCATATCCACAGCAAGCGCAGCTATCTACAATTATATGTACATGTACTCAACTATAGGCGTCAAAGGAGGCTATGACGTCAATTTCTATGCGGGAGCGGACTTTGTTAATGCTTCCGGTTCAATAACCAACTATCGTCAGACAGTAACTTTCAGTGGTATGCAAGGATCGAATGG
>JAVZJY010000054.1:0-6614 GCA_038872535.1 Bathyarchaeia archaeon
CAATAGAAGGAATAATTTTAGGTCCAAAAGTAGGATTTATGGCTGCGTTATTTGGATCCTCAATTGCACGAATGATTAAGCCAGATGATTTTTGGATGTTCGGCATAATAGCCGAACCAATAAGCGTCCTAGTTGCTGGTTTGCTAGCCAAAACAAAATGGAAACCAGTTTTAGGGTTATACGTAATAACTTTGTCAGCCTATTTCCTACATCCTTATGGAAACCCTTTTGGACAAGGTCTTCCACTATGGACAATTCTCGATGTGATTTTTGCGTTTTTCCTCATTTATCCAGCAGCCAAGTTTGGTGGAAATTTGTTTGATATGAATTTTAAGCGTCTGCCTATTAAGTTAGTTTTGATTTCTTTTGTCTGTATAGCCACAGATTCGCTTATTAGAATCTTCCTTCTGGTTCCATGCGGATTATACACTTTGTTTACGTATTTTAGTACCTTTGAAGGTCTTTACGGCATTTTTGTTGAAGCCGCAGTTGCTTCTTACATTGAGGATTTGATTGTGGTTATTGTGTCATTTATCGTAGGCGTACCTTTGGTCGTGAGCGTGTTAAAGTTTAAATTGTTGGAAGAGAGAAACCAAAAAATGAGGCATGCTAAGTAATTTATTGTGTTGGTGAAGGCGCTGGTTGTTGTCTTCGAAGTTCTAAATATTCTGTTAGCAGCAGAACACCTTCTATTATTAGGAAAATGCCTATTATGATTCCAATAAGGGCTGGTATGACTATCACGAGGATGCCGAAGATTATGCAGAGAATAGCCAGAACAGGCTTGGAAACTGTTATGCCAATTTTCTTTAATCCTTTTTCAACAATTTCTGTCATTTTATGTTCATCCCCTTACACATAGGTTTAGTCGTTAATATTTAAGGCATTCGCAGTCCATGCCGCATGCAATGGCAATTTTTAAACGTTAAAACAATAATAATAGGCTAAAGAGGTTTAAAATTGCCAGAACAACAATTTAAAAAAGTGTTTATTTTTTTGGACACGGACAAGCATGCAAGCCCTTTTGACATATTGACAACAATAGACATATTCCCCGACGCTCAAATATTGAAATATGAAGATGTAACGGTGGAAGATGCTGAAAAAATAGTTTATGACGCCATGTTTCCGAGAGGCCCAGAAGGCGCAAAACACACAAAAATTTTCATTAACGGACGAGACTTTAAACGAGTAAACGAAATTTTGGAAAGAGCCAAAAAATGCATGTTTCCGCCCTTTGAAGTTTCAATAATAGTCGACCCAAGAGGAGCCTACACAACGGCAAGTGCTGCTGTTGCAAAAACCACGGAGCTTTCAATTAAAAAAGGGTTTGGCATATTGGAGAATAAGATTGTTGCAGTGTTGGCTGGAACTGGACCAGTGGGGCAAACTGCTGCAAGACTCTACGCTTCTGAAAAGGCTAAGGTGATTATTACTTCCCGCGACCTTCAAAAGGCATCATCCCTGGCAACAAAAATAAATGAAGAGTTTGGAGAAGAAAAAGTTCAAGGCATGGAAGCGCAAACCCCAGACGAAATTGGAAAAGCCATCCAAAACGCAGAAATAGTTCTCTCTGCCGGAGCTGCCGGAACCCAACTTCTTCCATTAAATGCGCTTAAAAAATATGGAAAGAACTGTAAAATTGTAGCTGACATTAACGCCATTCCACCATTAGGAGTTGAGGGATTAAAATCAAACGCTGAAGGCGAAGAAATCTTACCAAACATTTTTGGAATAGGCGCATTAGCCATAGGGAAACTCAAAAACAAAATTGAAATCGAACTAATCAAAAAGGCTGCGGAAGAACCAAAGGGAATATTTGACTATAAGTCAGCTCATGAAATAGCCAAAAAAATAATATCTAAAAAGATTGAAGAGAAAAAGACGCTCAGAATAGAAGCAGAAAAACAATGGCTACCATCCTAAAAGACGATTATAAACTTAGAGGGATGCTATGAACGAAAAAACATTCCCCTACAAAACAGAAAACGGAAACATCACCGAAATTGTCGACACCTTCGCCGAAATGTTTCCAATGTGGGCTGGAAGAGTGCTCATCACAGCTGACAGCGAAAAATGGGCTTTAACAGCAGCTTCTGTCGCCACTGGACTCGCAACAAGCGTTATTATGTCGCCCGCAGAAGCTGGAATAGAAAGCACAGTGCCACCTGAAAAAACTCCCGACAATCGTGTTGGCGTTTTAATACAAATTTACAATCGCAGCAGGTTTGAATTGAAGAATCAAATGATACTACGCATAGGACAATGCATAATGACATGTCCGACAACATCCGCCTTTGACGCTATGCCAAATGCAAAAAGAAAATTGAAGGTTGGCAGAAGCCTAAGGTTGTTCGGCGACGGTTTCCAAAGAAAAGAAATTGTTGGGAACCGGAAGGGGTGGAAGATTCCAGTGATGGAAGGCAACTTCTTTGTAGAAGACTCCTTCGGTGCAGCAGAAGCCATAGCTGGAGGAAACTTCCTAATCTTAGCCAAAGACAAACTTTCAGGACTTAAGGCAGCAGAGGAAGCAGTGGAAGCCATAAAAAACAAGGCAAGCGAAGTTATACTGCCATTCCCAGGTGGAATCTGCCGCTCAGGGTCCAAAGCCGGTTCATTAAAGTATAAGCTTAAGGCTTCGACAAACCATCCATTCTGTCCAGGATTAAAAGCGTTAGTGCAAGATTCGCAAGTGCCGGAAAACGTGAACTGCGTCTACGAGATAGTTATCAATGGCTTAACCATTGAAGCTGTTAAGAAGGCTATGGGTGAGGGTTTAAGAGCCGCTGCAAGCGTTCCAGGCGTTGTTAGAATTTCAGCTGGAAATTATGGTGGAAAATTGGGTCCATACAAGGCATTTTTAAAAGAAGTTTTAGAAGTAACCTAATCCTAAACTCTTATTTAATGCCATGTTAAGTAGCTTTACGGCTAAAATCACAGTGAAAACAAATTGAGCAGCAAAAAAAGAACATCCCTTGAACTGTTCAGGTTAAAAAAGACATTGAACATGCTAGCCAGCAAAGAGGGACGGGGAACAGAGCTTATTTCGCTTTATGTTCCGCCTGGAAAACAAATAAGCGAAGTCATGAACATGCTAAGAGACGAATACGGCACAGCATCCAACATAAAATCCACAACAACACGCAAAAACGTTCAAGACGCCATCGTGAAAACCCAACAACGCCTCAAACTGTTCAAAGAAACCCCAGAAAATGGACTTGTAATTTTCTGCGGTGCAGTTCCCCAAAACGGAGCTGGAAGTGAAAGAATCGAAACTTACGTGATTATACCGCCAGAGCCCATAAACATTTACCTTTACAGATGCGATTCGCGTTTTCACACTGAGCATTTGCAAGAGCTTTTGAGGGAAAAGGAATGTTATGGAATACTCCTCATAGACTCTTCAGCTGCCACCCTTGCCACCCTTCAAGGCAGAAGACTTGAAATAGTTAGGCAAATAACGTCTGGCGTGCCTGGAAAAACCCGCGCTGGAGGGCAATCAGCCAGAAGATTTGAACGCCTAAGAGAAATGCGCCTTCAAGAATACTTTAGGCGAGTTGGCGAACATGCAAACGAGACATTTCTGCCAATTGAAAACTTGAAGGGTTTGATAATTGCTGGACCAGGACCAACAAAATACGACTTCGAAAAAGGCGATTACTTGAATTATATGTTAAAAGAGAAGGTTTTGGACACTGTTGACACGGCTTACGTGGATGAGCAGGGCGTAAAGGAAGTTGTTGATAAGGCTCCGGAAATAATGCGGAAAGTGCGTTACATAGAAGAAAAACAAGTAATGCAACAGTTCCTATACGAGATTGGACACGATACGGGAATGGCAACATACGGCGAACAAGAAGTCAGAAAGGCTTTAGAAGCTGGCGCCGTTAGAACTTTGCTGCTTTCTGAAGGACTTGACATAGTGAGAGTTAAGGTGAAATGCAATGCTTGCGGTTATGAAGAAGAACAAACAATGAAAAGCCAAATGCTAACAAGTTTTGAGCAGAACCTTTATGGAAAACCTTGTCCAAAATGCAAATCCCCAGCCCTACAAATACTGGAAACACAGGAGCTTATAGAAAATTTCGCTCAGCTGGCGGAATACACGAACACTGAAGTTGAAATGATATCCGGCGAGACGGAAGAGGGACAAATGCTTAAGAATTCCTTTGGCGGAATAGCAGCAATCCTTCGGTTCAAACTGCAAAACGAGTAGGCGCCTCTCATGAGATATTACTCTTTATATTTAGATTGGTACAATCACGTTCCAAACCTAAAATATGACTTTCGCTCCAGTGGAATACTTCCTTTCAAGCATAACTTAATGTTGGGAGAAGTTGATTTGAACGTTAATTATACGCCTCATTTGTCAAACCTTTTAGCTAAAAGGTATTATGTAAAGCCTGAAAATGTTTTCCTTTCCGGCGATGGAGCTTCAGGTCAAAATTCACGGATAATTCAGTATATAGCGGAAAAAGACAAAAAGAAAAGAGAGGCGGTAGTGGAATATCCAACATATGAACCCTTACTACGCCAAGCACAAGAACATTTTCCGCGCATAAAAAGGCTGGAAAGAAAAGAGAAAGAATCATTTAAACTGGATGCGGATGCACTGCGAAGAGTTGTTTCAGAAAAGACTGGACTACTTGTTTTAACGAACCCTCACGCTCCAAGCGGAGCAATCGCCCAAAAAAGCGAACTTAAAGAGATAATGACTGTTGCCAACGAATACGGGTTTTACGTTCTATGCGATGAAATATATGCAGAATTCGAAAGAGATACAATACCCACAGTCTTCTCCGTTGACGAAGAATTAGGCATAGTTACAACCAGTTTTACCAAAGCCTATGGTTTAGGAGGATTAAAACTTGGCGTAGCCTTGGCAAATAAGAACATTGTAGACGGCTTATACGCAGACTCAATGAGTACCGCTGGAGGGGCTTCAAACATAGTCCAACTTATCGCAGTAGAGCTATTAACTAAGGATAGAGAGATTCTTGAAAAGCACAAAGAGAAATGGATAAGCCTCAAAAAAGAAACAGAAGAGTGGCTGAACGAAAAGGGTTTTGAATTTTCTCCAAACAAAATTAGCGTAACCTATTGGGTGAAAACACCGATAAAAGACACTTACACATGGATAAACAAATACACGATACCTCACTATAGTTTAGCATCTGTGCCCGGAACATTCTTTCTCTTCAAAAACAACTATAAACTGGTGAAGTCAAACATGATAAGGCTTGGTCTTGGCAACCTAAACCCATACAATCCAATCCTCCGAGAAGCTTTGGAAAAACTCGAAAAAGCCATAAAAAGGTACTGTTAAGCATAAAGTTTGAGCAGTTTGTTTAAAGCCCAACTGAACTTTTTCCTTAAGGCTTTGGAATAAATTTTATCAATAGGTGCGTCTACAATGGCAGCCCATTTCGCATAAACTCTCGGGTCAATGTAGGATTTTAATGAAGTTGTCAAATTGTATTCTCTTGTGTTCTTCATCAATTCAATATCCAACTTGGTTTTCTCGATTCTTTTGAGAAGCGCTTCTGTTTTCTTGCCCTGCTTCCTCTTTTCCTCTAAATCAAGCTCCAACTGTTTAAGCTTGGCTTCTTTTTTGGCTAATCTCTCTTCAAAGTTGTTGGGAATTTTCCTCTTGTGGTTGGCAATTTCAGCCCCTTTTAAGTTAGCCATTTTTGCATGGAAAACCTTAACATGTTCAGAATCTTCTTTCTTTATGAGGCAATTATCTAAGTATTCCTTGACGGCTTTTGTGGTTCTCCAAGTTCTGAAGACTTTGGCTGTTAATCCGCTCATTTTTTCTGAAAGAAACTTGGATACTTTTCTGGAATCTATTCCTTCAAATAGGTATTCTCTGCATGTTTTAGCGTAATATTCAATGTTTTTAATGACGCTTAGTGGAGCTTTTGTTTGTTTAACCCATCTGACAGAGTCTTTTCCCAAAAAGTCAAAGTGCAGCGTATCGCCTTCTATCCTTATGTGTTCGGGTCTTAGGGTTATGGCTCCAACGGTGTCCGCCTCTCCGGGGTCTTTTTCGTCGCCGACTCTCATGTTTAGGGCGTGGATAAGCCAACAAACCGTTGCTATCTTTTTTCTCTCTTCATTTTTTGATTCCAAATTTTTCATGATATGAGCTTCAATTTTTGGGATTATTCCATCAAGCTTTTCCGCTTTCCTAAATTTCTCTTTCTCCTTTTTCTGTTTGAGATAAGCTGAATCAGAGAACCAAACATACTTTATTTTTCCAGTAAGTTTGTCTTGCCATTTGGCTATGTAAAGCTTATCTGGTTCCCAAATGATAGCTTTCCATCTTCCTTCTGGTTTCGGGCTGTCTGGAGAAAGGTTTAGAATTATGTCCTCTTCCCTTGGTCCCTCCTTCCATCTTCCCCTCTTTGGATGGTCACCCCTTCCAGAGAACAAACATGAAGGTTCAGCTGTCCAGTTTGCTATTTCTATCTTTTTTCCATCAACAAAAGCGTACCCGAATTTTTTCTTTAATGCTTCTCTATGAGTTTTTCTTTGTTTTGCAATTTTCTTTCTCTCTCTTCTAGTCATATTCAGCTTTTTCAAGTTTTCTTTGTCTAAATACTCGAAAATTT
>JAVZJY010000055.1:0-6529 GCA_038872535.1 Bathyarchaeia archaeon
AACTCGTTGAAATTCTCTATAATGCCATTGTGAACTAAGGCAATTTGTTCCTTACAGTCAACATGCGGGTGTGCATTAACTTTCAGAGGTGCGCCGTGGGTAGCCCATCTTGTGTGTCCAATGCCTATTCTTCCGGGCATGTCGTCTAAATTGTGGGTCGCGTGTACTTCATCTATTTTTCCCTGGTCCTTCTTTATGTATAGTTTCCCTTCATGTAGTGTTGCTTCTCCTACGGAGTCGTAGCCGCGGTATTCAAGTCTCTTTAGGGCAGCATGTATTATAGGCGCAGCGTTTCCCTCTTTCAGTATACAGCCAAAGATTCCACACATTGGCAGTCACTTCTGTTTGCTTCTATGGGGGCTTTATTCATACTCTTCAACTCTAATAAGCATTTTTAGGAGAAAAATTTCAATTTTAAAAGATTTTTTTGAACATTTTTCCAGAATGGCGGATTTTTAGACTATTTAAACTTTCAAGATCAATAAAGCTTTAGTAAAAAATTTTTAATGGTTTTTTACGCCAACACCTTTCGCGCCAAATCAGCGCCAAAAACCATGTTCTTGAGTTTCTGAAAGCTTACTTCCCATGTTCGAGTCCTCAATCCACAGTCGGTACTCGCGTATATCCGTTCAGGGTCACCTATTACTTTTGCAGCATACAAGATTCTGTCTCTAACAAGCTCGGGTGGTTCTATGAAGTCAGTGTGCACATCTATCACGCCCAACCCATAATTTCCACGGAAACCATGTTCCTCAAAAAGTCTTATTTCCTTATAGCCAGTTCGCTCATCTCCAACTCCTGTTTTTCTGCTGTCTCTGTTGGCGAATTCGAGGGCTAGTTGACTACAGTTTCGCAGTTCACTGGAGTATTTTGCCAAAACTTTGTAGTTGCTGTAGCAGTTGTGGAGGCTGAAGGTACAGTTAAAACCCTTAACGGTCTCATTAAAGGATTCCACAAACAACTTCATTTCCTCGTCTGTTGGGTCTGTTGTTGCGGCAGGCTCGTCTATTTGAATCCACTGCGCTCCGGCTTTCACTAAATTGTTTATTTCAGGTTTTACAACTTCCTTGATTAGGTCGAAGAGAAATTCCCTCTTAGCCGCGAATTTTCTGTTTTTAAGATTCTCGGGTTTTCCACCGCGCTTTTTCTCATAGTACTCGTTAAAAGTCCAGTTGACAAGTGTATATGGACCAGTGAAGGGTATTTTCAAAATCTTGTCCGTGCTTCCTTTTACGAACAAAAATTCATCGAGGTAAAAGGGCTTAACATATTTTGGTTTATCCACGCAAGCCGCCTTGTTAAAGTATCTATAATCAAAAGATTTCACAAACCCTAAAAATTTGAAGCCAGCAACGTTTCTAACAACATGCTCATACATTTCAGACCTCCACTGTTCCCCATTAAAGAACACGTCTAAACCAGCCGCTTCAAAAAAGCGGATGGCATATTTTGCTGACCATTCAAGAACGGTTCTCCGCTTAGTCGGAGAGTCTGTGTCCTTTAAGATTTTTATAAAAGCGTCTAAATTCGGGATTCCGAGCTTTCTTCCCCAGTTTACAGCTTCAGCTATGTCCTTCTCTGTCAGAGGTTCGCCTCTGTACCCTTTGATTCTCCATGCAGGTTTTGCGAGGCTTCCTATTTCTTGTGTTGGAAAGAGTTTATTCATCGCCGTCGAACTCCTTTCTGAGTTGTTCAGCTACTGTACCAATTAGCTTCATTTTTTCTTTTGCCCTTTCCCATGGCAGAAACTCTAAATCACAGTTGGGGCATATGAAAACTTCATGCTTGTTTGAAGAGTAAATCGATTTTAGAAGTCTTTTTGCAATTGCCACAAGCTCATCCGAGGTTTCGATTAGCGAGTTACGTGAATCCACTAAACCTAAGGCAACGCCCTTTTCAAAAACATACTTCTTAATTTCTTCGAAACTTGTTTCGTATAAGTCGATTCCAAGGTGGTCTACTGGAAAATCAAAGGCTTCTGGTAATATGCGCGAAAAATCTCCGAAAAAAGTTTGGAGACAAGTTTTTACTGGAACACCTTTAACTGCTACCTCTAACGCCTCACTCACAGCGTTAAGCTCTTCCATAGCCGTCGGAGATGGGGCTGAACTATATACCAGTGCTGGCTCGCTCAACTGAACATATTTGAAGCCTATTTTAGCCAAGTTTTCAATTTCGCTTCTTAGGGCTTTGGCGTAGTCGAACATTAGTTCGTTTTTGTCCTTGTAGAAACAGTTTTCTGCAAGTTTAGCAAAGGTGTAGGGCGCAGGTACTATTGCTTTCCATGAGAGATTTTTAGGCAAGTGTTTAACGTAAACCCACTTGTCAACTATGCTTTTCTTCCACACAATTTTATCCGTCACAACGGGAATTCTGTAAAAGGTGTTGTTGTTGAACCATCTGGCTAAACTTCCAACACTAACGCCGCCTAAATTTTCCGCGAAAGGACGCAGTAAATCCTGCCACTTAAGCATACCATCGCATATGTAAGTTAGACCAGTGGAAACTTGAGCGTTTACAACTTCAACCGTAGCTTCGCCAAAAGCCCTTTCCAAATCCTCATCGCCAACTCTGCCCCTGTCATAGGCTCTTGTAACTTCTATAAGTTCTTTCGGTCTTGGAAGCGCGCCTGTAATGTAGCATCCGATCATTTTTGTTAACCCCACGCTTTAGCTAACTTGTTCGTTTATTATAATAAAAATTTTAATAATAGACTCGCCCTTATGCTTCATGAAAACCCATGAGTAAAAAACTGCTCTTTATCGAAGAAGGCGCAGCCGGGAAAGTTAAAGAAATCAAAATGTTCACGGACCCCCAGACGCTTAAGACTATTTTGAACAAACTTACATGGAAAATTCTGACGATGCTCTCTGAAAAAGAAATGTATCCGCTGGAAATAGCCAAACAGTTAGGGATTCACGAACAAAAAGTCTATTATCACATTAGGAAATTGGCGAAAGCCGGAGCCATCACAGTTGTAAGGGAAGAGGAAAAAAAGGGAGCCATAGCCAAATATTACAAAGCAACCTCATTCGCCTTTGGAATAGAATTACCCGAAGGATACAAGACAATACAAGGTTTCCCTTCCGTAGGAATGGACGCGCAAATTCAAGCATTCTTCAAGGAATTCACAAAGGAAAACGGCACCTTCGACGGAAAAATCGTTGTTGGCAGCCCAATGCCCCACGGACCCTTCAAAACAAGCGCTAGAGACGGGCATTATGCCTCTCACTTAACATTCTTTTTAGGGCAATTCACCAAGACACCAGAAGAATTTGCTATAAAGCTTGATGTTGACGTTAAGGCTGAGAAAGAGGAAAAGAACAACCTCATCCTTGTTGGAGGACCCGGAACAAACCTTCTGGCACAAGAGGTTAATGATTATTTGCCAATAAAGTTTAACATGCAACCTTCTGAACAAGGTTTCTTGTTTGGCGGTTTGATCTCTGAAAAGACAAAGAATGTTTATACTGCAGACGCTGCTGGGTTAGTGGCAAAAATCGTAAATCCGTGGGATACCAGCAAACGCATCATAGTTTTAGCTGGAAACAAGGCTGTGGGCACAAAGGCATGCGTCTTAGCCTTAACCAACTTTTGGAAGAAAACATTGAAAGACTATAAAGGCGAAGACTCGTTCGCAGCGGTTATACAAGGATTCGACTTGGACGGCGACGGAAAAGTCGATTCAATAGAAGTTCTCGAATAACAAATGGTGACGTACAGTTTGGTAAAAATTAGAAAAGCCACATTAAAGGATTTGCCCGCCATTTTGGAGCTTAGAAAGAGAAACAATCAACCCACCATTGAAAATTTACATGCACTGTTTAAAGTTAAAAACCCAAATGAAAAATGCAGTTTTTTCGTCGCAGAAGAGAACAAAGGCAGAATCGTTGGCTATGTACGTTTACACTTTTACAGATGGAACAACAGCGCCTCAGTCATAGAACTCTTAGTCAATGCTGAACACAGACGGAAAGGTATAGGAACCATGCTGCTAAAGACCGCTGAAAACTTCTCAAGGGAAAACAAGTGTAGGGTCTTAATGTTTGATACCGCATCAGACAATATCCCAGCGATTCAACTGTACTTGAAAAATGGTTACACTATATGTGGTTATAACAGTAAACTTTATCAAAATGGAAAAACCGCAGTTTACCTCGCTAAAGAACTATAACAGAAAACGGAAAAAATTCTTACAACTGGGTTTTAGAAATGGAGCTTTCTGAAACAATAATAGCATATGGACATGAAAACATCCGCGCAACACATCGAACAACATTTGAAATCACAAAAGAAAACACGCTATCGAAAAGGGGAGATTGCATAATCGCCGTTTCAGCAAACAAAGCCCTAACAGATCTACACTTGCAATTTAAAGAGAATTTACGCAAGGAAAACGCCAAAATCATCATACTCATCCAAACAGGAGAAATCGTTGAAGTTGCACATGCTTTCGGAAACCCGAAACTAATCTTGACGCATCCAACGGATATCGTTGTTAGAAAGAGCGAACACATCTGTAGCAGAACCTTGGCAATTCGGGCGGATAAGGCTGCATATGATTTGTCTAGAAAACTGGTGGAAAAACTGAGGAAACCAACCCAAGAAGTGAAAGTCACCATCACAGTGAAAGTTTAAACCACTTGAGCGTCTATCACAATTTGCCACTCATATGGGGCTGTCTCACGAACAAACCTTGAAAAAAGAATTTTCTCCACTCCACGTCCAGATTTCTCGACGGTTTCTATAAAACGAAGCTTCACACTTTCCAAAGAATTATTTGCATTAACAAAACTGTAGAAATGAACCACGCCGCCTTCAGGCTTCAGCGCCTTACATGCAGCATCTACAAACTCTATGGCTTTTTCTGGGAGATTCATTATCACACGGTCCGCAACGCCCACAAGCCTCTCTTCAATGATTTGCCTTGCATCACCTAAAAACGGGTGAACCCTATCTTCAACTCTGTTAAGTTTAACATTTTTCCTCAAAAGTTCAATTGCATAGGAGTTAACGTCAATGGCGTAAACCTTCACCCTTTCATGAGTTCGCGCTATAAGAATGGAGAAGGGACCTACTCCGGCGAACATATCTATAACAGTTTCGCCGTCCCTGACGAGAGATGCGACTCTTTTGTGTTCATAAGCCAGACGCGCGGAGAAGTATACTCTAGCAAGGTCAACATGGTACTGGCAACCGTATTCTTCGTGGACAGTTGCTGTTTTTGGCTCTCCGGCAATGACATTAAATTCTCTAACGCGGTGGACCCCGCCAACTGCTCCAGCTTTGGCAAGCACAGTCTTCACATTTTTGTGCGCTTCCAAAATTGCTTTGCCAATAACGTCTTTGTGCGCGTCAAGTTCTGGCGGAATTTCCACAATGGCGATTTCTCCGACAAACTCTATTGCCCGTGGCAAACTCGCCAACAAATGAGGTGAAAGCTTGCCATCAAGAAGCTCAATAAAGGTTTTTGCGCGTCTTTTTTCAAGAAAAAGGTTTTTTGAAATTTCAAAAGTTGGTAAATGTTTTTCAAAAGTTTTTAGCTCGCTTTCTTGCGGCTGGCGGATTATGGGAATGTAAATAGAATTCAAGTTTCGCTTAATTTCCAGTTCTCTATCGGTGATTTTGAGGTCATTAACTAATTTGATGGCTTTTTCTCCGTGAATTTTCGGGATTTTGAGGCATAATGATTCTTTAGGCATGGGAACACTTCGTTTTAGTTTAACGCTGCTTCTGCGTTTCTTTGCTTCTCTAAAATTTCCTCCACCTTGCCTTTGATTGTTTCGAAAATTTTTTGGCTTATTATGCCCTTTTCTACGGCTTTCTCAAGCTTATCCATGTCCAAAACTTTAACTGCACCATTTGGAGAGATACACACATCCACTTCTAAATCCACGTAACGTATCGCCCTGGGGTAAACCTCAACAGGCGTGTTTAGGTTGACGTATGTTCCCTTCAACTCTCCACCTTTAGAGAAGTACCTCGTGATTATCCACCATTCTCCAATTTTTGTTTCGCTTATCGCCTTATCTCCAGCTTCCTTCGCAACGCCTAACCCGTCATAAAGCCCGCTGGTACGTATTGTTCGGCTATACTTGATTTGCCCGTTGCCTATACTTTCTATTGCCGCTTGACCCAGATGAAGAACTTTGCCGCTAGGTTTCACGTGCATAACATCCAATACTGAGCCGATTTCAGGAAATTCAGCCGCAACTTGTCGTTTGAAAAGTTCTTCAACCTCTATTACGTTTTGACCCTTCTCGAGGAGTTTTTCAGCCATTTCTAGGGCGGATGAAACTTTGCCGCCGCAGCTTTTGTAGAAGTGATGACCGTTTATGGTGGGAACCAGAGATGTTCTTAGTTTGTCCAGTTGTCTTTTTGAAATTGCTGGAAACTCCACGTTCATAAAGCATAACCCGTCAACCAACAATGATGGAGTTTCGGTTTCCTGGGCTTTTTCACTAAGGGTTTCAGCTTTTGTCCTTAAATTTGCTATTTCGTTTTCCAAAACTTCTTTCGTTTGGTTTGC
>JAVZJY010000056.1:0-6143 GCA_038872535.1 Bathyarchaeia archaeon
ATAACTGGGAATGTTGGGCCCAACGCTTTTCAGGCATTGTCCGCAGCGGGCATAAAAATTGTTACAGGTGCCGCTGGGACTGTGAGGGAAGTTGTTGAAAAATACAAGAGGGGAGAACTAGAAGGGACAAGTGCTCCAACTGTTGGAGGGCATTTCGGAATGGGGGCGGGTAGAGGGCGCGGCTGGAGGCAAAGGCGGTGGGAGCCATAGAAAACGCAGATGACAAAGAGCTTGAGAGGTTGAGGCGGAAAAAGCTTGAAAAATTGTTATAAGCATCTAGAAAAGAGGGAGGTGAAAAGTTGAAGGAAAGAATAGTTATTCCAGCTGAAGATGGAAATGGGCTTAACGCAAGGCTTTCGGAGCATTTTGGGAGAGCGCCATACTTCATTGTCATAGAGTTAAACGAAGACGGCAGCATTTCAAACGTCCAAGCAGTGTCCAACGAAAGTGAACATTTCGGCGGGACAGGACGTCCACCAGATCGCCTACTACAATTCAAACCTAACGCCGTAATCACTTACGGAATGGGACCACGAGCACTGAGCATTTTCCAAGAGGCTAGAGTGGCTGTGTTAAAGGCTAACGCGGACACTGTTAAAGAAGTTGTTGAGGCGTATAGGCAAGACAGACTAGAGGAACTTACAGAAGGCTGTCGTCACGCTCGCCATCGATAAGGGTTGCCGTAGACGCAACAAATGGGAGGTTTATAATTGACCAAGAAACTAAAGGAAGAAGAGCTGCGGTTGATGGCAGAACTAGGCTATCCCAAGAAAGCTATCCAATTGTATGCAGACAAAGTGAATTTAGGAGCGCTAAAGAAACCGGATATAGTCACAACATATCTTGGTCCATGTGGAGATTTTATAGAATTACATTTGAAGATTGGTAAAGCAAGCATCATAAAAAATGGCAAGTTTTGTTATGTAGGTTGTCCCGGCTCAGCCATGTCTGTATCTGCCATGATTGAACTCGCAAAGGGCAAGACTGTTGATGAGGCAAAGAAAATAACAGAGCAGGATATAATAAATGCGCTTGGAGGATTACCGACCGAAAAGCTTGACTGTGCAAAGCTAGCTATAACAACACTTCGAAAGGCAATAGCGGAATATGAAAAAATAAGGGGTCGTTCAGAAATTTGAGGAGGAGCGTATAAATTGGCTATTCACCCTCAATGTGCAAAGTGTCCACAAGCTTACTGCAGCCGCATGCCCTTCGAGGAAATCGACAAAAATTTGCTTCCAAATTTCTGCCCAATGAAAACAAGCGAGAAAATAATTAAGTCAGCAATTGAGAAGTATGCAGAAGACGACGTAAAGAAAATTTATGTTCCCGCCACCATCACAGAAAAGGAGGCTTATGAATTTGTTAGAGGCGCGTTGATGGCTGTGCGCCCCAGAATCAAGGAGATCATAGAGTTTAGCAAGCTTGTTCACGCCAAAAAGTTGGGAGTAGCCTTCTGCGCTGGATTGCAAGACGAAGCCGCTAGAATAGTCACCATTCTGGAAAAGGCAGGATTTGCCGTTGCGTCTGTTAGGTGTAAATGCGGCGCAACTGATAAGACAAAACTTAACGTGGCTAAAGAATACAAAATTGGCGATCCATTAAAATTTGAGGCTGCTTGCAACCCAATAGTCCAAGCCAAACTTCTGAATACAGCAGGAACAGACATCAACATCATCGTTGGCTTATGCGTGGGACACGACATGCTTTTCACCATGAACTCGAAAGCTCCAGTGACAACCCTAATTGTCAAAGATAGACTTTTAGGCCACAACCCAGTCATAGCGCTTTATAGCGACTACCATAAGGACATAATAGAATCGCAAAAAAGAACTTGAAAATTGAGAGATTAAAGAAAGCAGATTATTATGATTGTTTCCATTGCCAGCGGAAAAGGTGGAACAGGGAAAACATCGGTAGCCGTAAACCTTGCAGTTTCTATACGGAACGTTCAGCTTTTAGACTGCGATGTGGAAGAACCAAACGCTCATCTGCTCTTGCATCCCAAAATAAGCCATGAAAAACCAGTTTACACATTAATCCCCAATTTAAACGAAGAATTATGCGATCACTGTGGAAAATGTGCAAATTTCTGCCAATACAACGCCATTTTCGCCAGCTCCGAAAAAGTTCTAATTTTTCCAGAGCTTTGCCACGGATGTGGCGGATGCATTCTTGTCTGCCCTAAAAAGGCTTTAACCGAAGGAAAACACAAAGTTGGGACATTAAAACGAGGTTTTGCCAACAATTTAGAGCTTGTTTACGGCGAGCTTGAAGTTGGCGAGCCAATGGCTGTTCCACTAATTAGAGAAGTTAAAAAATGCATTAACAAGAGCAGAGATGTTATTCTAGATGCGCCCCCTGGGACATCATGTCCAGTAATCGAAACTGTTAAAGACAGCGACTTCTGTATTCTCGTAACTGAACCCACACCTTTCGGTCTACATGACTTGAAAATAGCAGTTCAAGTTTTAAAGGATATGAAAATTCCATTAGGCGTCGTTGTTAACAGGGCTGGCATAGGCGACGAGAAAGTTTACGAATATTGCAAAGAGGAGAACATACCAATTCTACTTGAAATTCCTTATCAGAGGAGAATTGCTGAACTTTATTCGGAAGGAATTCCCTTCAGCCAAGAAATACCAGAATGGAAAGAAAAATTTAGAATGTTGTTTAATGAAGCAAGAAGGCTTGTTGGCAAATGAAACAAATCACAGTTCTAAGTGGCAAGGGTGGAACAGGCAAAACGACCATAACTGCCTCATTTGCGGTTTTGGCAAAAAGGGCTGTTGTGGCTGATTGTGATGTGGATGCTCCAGACCTGCACATGCTTTTGCATCCAGAAATCATTGAAACACAGGAATTCAAGGGCTCCAAATTGGCAGTTATTGATGAGGCAAAATGCGTAAAATGCGGTCTGTGCCGAGAAAAATGCAGATTTGACGCTGTAACGCAAAACTTCACCGTGGACCCATTTTCATGCGAAGGATGCGGCGTCTGTTCCCTTGTTTGTCCAGTTAACGCCGTAACATTGACGAATCGAATTTCTGGGCATGCTTACATCTCAAAGATAAAACATGGGTTTATGGCACATGCCATGCTTAGCCCAGGTGAAGCAAATTCGGGGAAACTTGTAACTTTGGTTAGACAGAATGCCAAAGTGTTAGCTGAAAAAGATAAAATCAACCTCATAATAATAGATGGTCCGCCTGGAATCGGTTGCCCAGTTATAGCTTCAGTCACAGGCGTGGATGTTGGTTTGGTTGTTACTGAGCCTACAATGTCCGGGTTTCACGATCTTAAAAGGGCATTGAAGTTGTTGGCGCATTTTGGTGTTCTGCCCTTTGTTTGCGTGAACATGTATGACATAAACATGGATAACACTGGGAAAATTGAGCGTTTTTGTAAAGAAAACAGCATAGAGGTTATTGGCAAGGTTCCCTTCAACTCCATAGTTACGGAAGCCATGGTAAACGGAAAGCCAATCATGGAATATTCTCCGAGAAGCGATGTTGCTAAAGAAATTGAAGGTATTTGGGAAAAGCTTTCCACATTAATATTGGAGAAGCCCTTAACATGAAAGTTATTGATTGACAAAAGGAGGTGATAAGATTGTTGTCAAAAATTCCGATAAACCTTGAAAGAATAAGCAAGGAAACCTTGGACAAAGAAATACTGAGAGCCGGAATTATTGCTGAACTGGATGCCATAAATCTCTATGAACAGATGGCAGCCATGACCGAAAATGCAGAGATCAAAAGAATTCTCTTGGACATAGCGAAGGAAGAGAAAACGCATGTAGGCGAGTTTCAAGCTTTGCTGTTGATAAAAGACAAAGAACAAGAAAAGGAGTTAGAAGAAGGCAAAAAAGAAGTTGAAGAGTTAAAGAGATAGAAAGGTATTAAAAGCCATGAAGTTTCTTGATGAAGAGAACATAGCTTTCGGACCAGTTCCATCAAGGCGTCTAGGAAGAAGTTTGGGGATAAACAATATTCCACCAAAAACATGTTCTTACTCATGCGTCTACTGTCAATTAGGGAAAACCAGCCATATGCTTGTTAATAGGCAAGTCTTCTATAAACCGGAACACATTTTGATGAGAGTTAAAAGGAAAGTGAACGAATCTGTCTTGAGAAACGAAAGAATCGATTATCTAACTTTTGTGCCGGACGGAGAGCCTACGCTTGATGTTAACATAGGCAAAGAAATCTCACTCTTAAAGCATTTGGAGATTCCTGTAGCTGTTATAACGAACGCTTCTCTGCTTTGGCAAGAAAAAGTAAGAGAAGATTTGCTAGCTGCAGATCTTGTTTCATTAAAAGTCGACGCAGTCAGCCAAGACTTATGGAAGCGCACAAACAGGCCGCATAAAGACTTAAAATTGGACACGCTTTTAGATGGCATAAAGGAGTTTGCAAAAACTTTCAAAGGAATCCTTGTAAGCGAGACAATGCTTATTGATGCTGTAAGTTACGAAAGCGAATTGGAAAAGATAGCAGAGTTCTTAGGAGATCTGGCTAAACTGGACAAGGCTTATGTCGCTATACCAACGCGACCGCCTACGGAAAAGTGGGTTAAACCAGCGAGGGAGGAAATTGTAAATGTAGCTTTTCAAAAATTTGTTGGAAAGCTTGGAAGCGACAAGGTGGAATACTTAATAGGATATGAGGGAGACGCTTTCGCCTTCACGGGAGATGTTAAAGCAGATTTGCTGAGCATAACAGCTGTTCATCCCATGCGGAAAGAAGCGATAGCAGAATTTTTGAAGAAAGCAAACGCCGACTGGAAAGTTGTTGAGAAACTTCTGAAGGAAAATAAACTCATAGAGCTTGAATACGAAGGAAAGAAATATTACATGCGAAAACTTCACAGTTTGCCCGTGTAAATACTATTTATCGGCTAAGGAAAAAATCATGAAGGATTGTTCTAGCAAGAAATCCAAGTCGTTCATCAGTTTATATCCAGCTTCTTCCATTTCAGCCATTATAATTTCTTTAGGGACGTAATGCCCAAACTTTCTGTGAAAGCTAAAACGTCCACCGCTAGAACTATACTCGATTATGGCAATTCTTCCGTTAGATTTAAGCGCATTTTTTAGTTTCTTGAAGTATTCCATCCTGTTTGTTAAATGATGGCATACGTTTCGCATAAAAATCAAATCTATGCTTTTATCAGGTAAATTTGGAGCATCTTCAGCGGCAAAAATAGTTTCAATATTCTCAAATCCATTTCTCTTCGCACAATGCCTAATGTATTCCAAAAATTTCGGATTTGTATCCACAGCAAAAACTCGCCCATCTTTTCCAACAGCCTCAGCAAACCGCAGAGCAAAATAACCACCACCAGCCCCAATATCAGCAACCTTTTGTCCTTGCTGTAACCCTAAGGCCTCTATTATCTCATTAGGTTTATTTTTTGGATCAGCTGCCTTTTTGTTAAACATCTCTGCCTTAAGATTTCGCATTTTCCTCACCTTCCAGTTTCGCTAAATTTTTAACTGGTTGCGACATGTTTTGCTCGTTCAATCATTACGCAAACGCCATACACTACATCAATACCGTTGTCTTCACAGAATTTGATTGCTTTATCTGATTCTGAGCCTGGTTGCATCCACACTTTTGTAATTATAAGTTTATTGCAAGTTTCAACAGTATACTCTGTTACTTTCGGAGGAACCACCACATCAACAACATCAGGTTTTACTAGCAACTTTTCCAAACTTGGATAACACTTGTCACCTAGAATTTCCTCTGCGTTAGGATTTACGGCATACACTTTATAACCAGCACTCTTAAGATCTTTATATACTTGATAACCATACTTTCGAGGATCACGGCTTGCACCAACTACAGCAAAAACGTTTCGCTTATCCAAAAACACTTTGATTAATTCTTCATTCATCACCATCACTACACTTCTATGTTCAATGATGCTTTTATGAAAAATCCTATAATGAAGGTTATGCTGGCTATCCCAAGGCTGATCAGCGTCATTTCCAGAAACCTCCTCTTGAATGGAAGACCTTTTGCAACCGAAATATAGAAGGTGAACAAGAAAATAACGATAATTGCAGCCAATATTGTCAAGCCTAGGCAAGCATATGCGTCTGTGAAAAGCAGATAAGGCGATATTAGAAGCAGAAC
>JAVZJY010000057.1:0-6124 GCA_038872535.1 Bathyarchaeia archaeon
TCCAGACCATGATTCTAGCTTCGCCGCTGTGTGCTGTAAGAAGGTTGGCACCGTCAGTGTTTATCCCTGCAATTTGATCCACCCCTACCTGAGATAGAAACATGTTTGTGTCGAAGTCAGGCTGTCCTAGTACAACATCAGGTAACGTATAGTTCTCAGTTGGAATGTTGTTCCAGATTAAAACTCTACTTCCATACCGCTCGGCAACGATGATGTGTTGGCCGTCTGTAGCTATGGAACGCGGAGACAACATTTTATCTCTGCTGACACCAGGAAAAGAGGGATTGCCCAAGATTACGTTTGGAGACTTATTATCCATAAAATCTATGATAGAGTTCCATATGAATATGCCGTGCCCTTGAGCTACAAGTATGCGATTGCCGTCAAAGCCCGGCTCAGTCTCAGAATTACTATATTGTGCAATGAAATCACAAGGTGTCCCATTTGTGGTTGGTATAGTATTCCATATACGCAACCAACCGTCGTGATCATTAATTATGAGGCGATTTCCATCTGAACGGATTCCCCGTGGAGTTACCATTAACTCGGGGTATTTGAGAGGATCATAATCGTCTGGATTATAGGGATGTTCAAAATCAAATTTGCCCAACACCAAATCTGCTGACACCCCATTCTCTGTCGGAATAGCATTCCAAACCAGCACCCTACCAACTCGCGTGTCTGCAACAAAAAGTCTCGTGCCATCTGACCAGACTCCCCAAGGCCAACGCAACAAATCCCTAGTAAATTCAGTGTGAGGAAGATCCTCGCAGGTTTCAAAATCATGACGCCCAACAACAACATCTGCAGGTGCAAAATTGGTAGCTGGAATATTGTTCCATATTAGAATTCGGTTATTTCCAGTGTCAGCAACAAAAAGTTTTGAACCGGCAACTGCGACGCTTACTGGCCAGTTTAAACCGTTCTGACCACCGCGAGAGACAGAACTCGTGAAATTTGGTTGACCGACCACGATATCTGCCAGAGCATAATTTGTTGTAGGAATTGAATTCCAAATCAGTACTCGATTGTTACAAGTATCCGCGACAAATAGACGCGCGCCATCTGTAGCTACGCCCATAGGATGGTTTAGAAACGATGGCCCCCCACTTTCCTCAAGCCCAACGGGTCCCAACATTAGGTCTGCCGCTTGCCCCGTTGTGAACCAATCGGACGGGTTCTCAAGCAACTGACTTTCTGAAAAGAAGCCAAATTGCGTGTTTACTTCATTCACGGTTTTCGAAGCGTCAGTAGAAAAATAAGAGGCATTGAGAGCTAACACACTAACAATAAGCATTACTATAGCCAAAATTGGGATGATAACATTCCGTGAACACATCAAATTATCTGCTAACATTTTTCTTCTCATCCTTTTCAACTAACCTATAAGAATAGTTTAAGAAAAAGAGAACCCAAGATATCTATTTAATTTGCGAAACTGTAATCTATATTACAATTAACAATTAAACAGAATATGTTCAAACACCCACAAAAATTGGGCAGCCCAAGATAAGTTTGAATCCTCATCTCATCCACCAAATCATTAATAAAAACAAACAGTTCCTGAAACCAAAATTCCGAGAATCTAGACCGAGATCTAAACCTAATCCCCCGCATCATCTTCGCTAGGTTAAATTCGCTCAAATTTTCGCTCGTTTTAAGCTTAGGAAAGTAGAAAAATGGCTTCAAATTCGGGGCTGGTTTTGATTTCACTTTAATGTTTAAAACCGTTAGGTTTGGAACAAGTTGGTAAGATGGGACAAGAGGCTTCCACATGATCTATTTTTGCTGTGGTTTTTAACCAATACGGGTAGAGACTCTATTGTTTTTTAGCGCTTGCCTTTATTGGCACCAAAGTCCTTATCGCTTTGTCTTTATCTGGCAAGCGCACAATTTTTATTTTCATTTTCTTTATTGTTCCCTTAGCTGCTTTTCTCGCCTCGTTCCTTGTTTCGTATGTGCCCTCGATTTCAATCCACGGCAAAGTTTCGTTAATTTTCACCCACGCCGCATACAATCTTTTTCACCGCGTCATGCCTTAGCGAAGAGAGTTAGATTTTGGGTAATTAAAACAGTTATGAATTCAAAATATTGATTTCCGCTAAACCTTTTGGGACTTTGGAAACTTATTTAAGCAAAGGTGCTTTCTCTCTATGGTTTAAGGAGCGAAAAAGAGTGGTGTTTGAGGCCCCGCATGTCAAGGCTCTGTCGAAGGGGTGCCTATGGATGAACGAAGAAAGCCCA
Organism: Bathyarchaeia archaeon; assembly: GCA_038872535.1. GTDB lineage: Archaea > Thermoproteota > Bathyarchaeia > Bathyarchaeales > Bathycorpusculaceae > JASEJA01. Next base: position 2,245 of record JAVZJY010000057.1, read on the forward strand.
GAAGGTGCACAAGATGAAACCAGCCAACATTATACAAAAAGGCAGCATGAGCCAAGTTGCCCCTTCAACCATGTCTCTATTCCAAATTCGCCTTCTTCACTCCATATCCCTTTCGGGCTTTAAACAAAAATTTTTTAACGCTTTACGGCAATCATTAATGGCTTACGCCTTTAACATCATTGGAATTGTAGCTGGTGCAGTTGTCGCCTACCATATTGGAGTGTTTCGATTATTTCCATGGGCTTTTGCTGTTTACCCCCCGATTTTAAGTGCAAGAGGAGTCATAGGAGGTTTGTTCTGCGGTCGCCTAAGCACGGCGCTGCATCTTGGAACCGTGAAACCTCGCTTTTTTGGAAATACCAAGAGTTTTTATTTGCTGTTTCGTGCAATTGTTGTTTTGACTTTGGAAGCTAGCGTTTTTATGGGTTTAATTGCTGTTCTGTTCAGAGGGTTTTACGAAGGCCCCACGTTGGAGATTTTGAGCATTTTTGTGGTAATGATGGCAACAATGGCTTTGTCCTTGGTTATTATTTCACCTCTCACTTTGACAGTCTCGTTTCTCTCCTTCAAGCATGGTTTAGACCCGGATATTGTTTTGTACCCGATAGAATCTACGGTAGCTGATCTTCTAATCACGGTAACTTATGTCGGGGTGCTCAACACCTTCGCTTTTGCTGGTTTCGCTGGACAATACATGCTCGCCTTCACAGACTTGACGCTGTTACTTTGCGCAATGTACTTTCTAATTAGAAACTTCGGCGAAAATGAATTTCTAAAGACGATAAAGGAGTCTTTTCTCACAATAATTTTTGTTTCCTTCATTATTAATATAGCTGGTTCCACTCTGGGCAAGATTGCAGAAAACGTCGGAGAAAGACGAGAGATATACACTGTTTACCCAGCCCTAATTGATACGATCGGCGATGTTGGGGCGGTAGTTGGTTCAACAGCCACCACAAAACTTGCTTTAGGCACCCTAAAGTCTTCCCTATCCTCCATCAAAGAACACAATGTGGAGATTTTTGGCGCTTGGACAGCCTCTCTAATAATGTATTGTATCTACGCAGTTTTAGCCTTAACCATCCAAGGAGTTTTCACAATGCTGAATCTCCTTCATTTCACTGTTTTACTACTCATTGCTAATGTAATGGCCGCATCAAGCATCATACTGATCTCATATGCAGTTGCAATCTTAACTTACCAACGGGGGCTTGATCCAGACAACTTTGAAATACCAATTGAAAGCTCCCTAGCCGACAGCATAACCTCAATAGCGTTACTTACCGCCATACTTCTGGTAGGCTAGACCTTAAGGAGTAGATTTAAAATATTCCTTAACCATTAATTTTATTCGGAGCGACTCCAACAACATGCCCCACTTTGAGAAGATAGAATATAAACCCATACCAGTTCGAGAACTGCTTTTAGAGATGAAAAACCTCTCAGAGTTAATGATAGACCTAGCATATTCCGCCGCACTCTTTAACGACAAAGACCTTGCAGAAGACGTGTTAGAACTTGAAAAACGAGTTGACACGTTGGCTTACCTCTTAGACATGGAAATAATGATAGCAGCAAGAGATGCCAAAGACGCAGAAACCTTAACAGGAGTGTCCACAGTGGCTGCTGCAACAGACAAAATATCTGATGCAGCCGCGGACATCGCGGCAATAGTTACACAGGACATAGGCGTACATCCAATTGTAACCGAAATTTTCGAAAGAGTTGAAGAACGCCTAACAAGAGCCAAAATTGAAGAGAAATCAGTGATTGCCGGTAAACAAGTAGGCGAACTTGATTTAGCCGCAAGAATGGGCGTAGACATAATTGCTATCCGCCGAAACAAGGAATGGATACTGAACCCGAAAGAAACCGAAAAAATTCTGCAAGGTGACATTCTAATCACGCGGGGAACCTCAGCAGGAATCAAGAAATTCAAAGAATTAGCTGAGGGAAAAAAGGTGGAAAGTGAAGAACTGGAAATACGGCAACGGTGGCATGGTCAAAAGAGGTTCGAAGAGTTTGGGGGGATTGTTGAAAAATTTGTTGAGCTCAAAAACACATCTGAATTAATGATGGATTTGGCTTATTCTTCATTGTTGCTGGACAACAAGGAGTTGGCTGAAGAAGTGCAGAGGCTAGAGGAATACGTTGACAAGTTGCACACTGAATTTGAGTTGACGGTTCTGTTAAGCAAATTTAAGAGGGAGGAAGCAAAGGGCTTCCTTGGACTTATACGATTAGGTGTGGTCACAGAAAAAATAGCGGACGCTGCTGCTGAAATTGCCGAAGTTGTTTTGAGAGGCATAGAGACTCACCAAGTGTTGAAACTCGCTATAAAAGAGGCGGATGAAACCGTAACCCATGTATGCGTTGCTGAAAACTCTCCATTAGCGAATAAAACTCTAAAAGAAGCACGTATCCCAGAGGAAACTGGCATGTGGGTTCTCGCCATAAAAAGAGGAGAAAAGTGCATAAGACCTAAACCAGATTCAAAAATTGAAGTTGGCGACATACTAATCGCTTCAGGTTATGCTGAGGGAGAAGAGGACCTTAAAAAATTAGCATCACCACTAAGTAGTTAGGATACTTATTCTGAGTTCATTAACACTATAAGCTCGGAATCCAATTCTAACATAAAGGAGGACTAACTATTACACAAAAGAAAAAGCAGACAGTCAAAGGCAACGATATTACATGTCCAAATCCGCTATGCGGAAAAACCTTCTCTAACCCGATAAAAGCCGAGGTGCTAAGCTCAAAAAACTCGGAAAAATATGACGCTTGTCCCTATTGCCTAACGGAAATAAAAGTAGGTGAAGATACGGAAACTATTGAAGTTAAGAAAGAAAAAGAGGAAATCGAAATAGAACAACTAGAAATACGGAAAATAGAGACATCAGCCCCAAAAATTCAGAAGACGGAAGGATGCTCCCACTATATGGGATATTTAAGTCAACGTTCCACGAAGGAAAAGATACCAGAAGAATGCATGGTATGCGAAAACATTGTAAAATGCATGCTTAAGAACGTGACTGGTTAAGGTTGGTTACCAATGATACACACACGCCCTTTTAAACCAGTCAAGACTTCCATAAAAAACAGTTAGGAGACACTATAATTGGCAACCGCCCTACAAAGGAGAACACCGGGCGCGCTTACGTCAGCTACTCCACAGCCTAAAGAATTAAACGCAGAAACTGTTACAGCGATAGCTACTGGTTTTTTGAAAAGGATTGGGCATAAGGGAGGCTTGAAGCCAAAACGGGTTTCGCTTGAGGAGGAAGTTTACACTGTTGAGGTTGAAATGAAAAAGTTCACGGCGCTTGTTCGTATTAACAGGGAAACTCACGAGATCAAGGAATATGAAATACAGCCTAAAGGCGAGGAAACCTCTTATTTGCTTGTTTCTCCAAAAGCCGTTGTGATTATAGTGGGCGTTTCTGTTGCCGTTCATTTTGCCCTATATTTCGCATTAAAAATTCTAGGCTTATAACAAATTTAGAAAAGTGTTTAACCACAAAAGAATTGCTGGCATTTTCCAAGTTCAGTTATTCTTAGATGAAGATGAAACCGGTGGAGAGCCCTTACTTTTCGCTTTTCTTTTTCTTCTTCTTTTCTTCTTCTGAAGGTTCTTCTGCCGCTTTCGCCTCTTCCACTGGCTTTTCTGCTGTTTCAGGCTTCTCTTCCTCTTTCTTTTCCTCCATTTCCGCTGTAATTTCTTCTATTGGTTTTGGCGGTGGTGTTGTTGCCATTGTCCAACCTATCCACGCACCTATGCCCATTACTGCAACAAAGGCTATGAAAACGGGGATAGCTATGACCCAAAAGTGAATGGCATTTGCGTCGCTTGCCCAGCCTAGGTCTACAAGCCATTTGG
>JAVZJY010000058.1:0-5630 GCA_038872535.1 Bathyarchaeia archaeon
TCATGTTCAGCGTCATGTTTCATCTCTTTCGTCTTCTTCAGCAAATCCACTTTAGCCTTTTCAATTTTTTCAAACTGCCTTTTTGCGTCTCCAACTTTTTGGTTCAACTTCTGTTTTATCTTGCCCAACTTCTCAGCATATTCGCGTTCAGAAGGACCTCCCAAGCGTTAACACCAAAATGTCTTTTATCGCAATACTTAATATAAATTTTATTATCTAACAATCAACGTAAACATCCACAACTTAGTGCTCCGGCCGGGATTTGAACCCGGGTCCGTGGCTCGAGAGGCCACAATACTTGACCGGACTATACTACCGGAGCCCTAAGTTATACTACTTTTGTTTCTTGTATATAGCCACATTGTTTCTTTTGCGGTAACGAATAGATTAAAAGCCTTCGGAAGCTAGAGGCGACTTGTAAAGACATATTTGCGGTAGAAGTTATCTATCCTTAACCTGTTCCAATTGTCCCATTCATCTTTTGGAATAAACTTTTGCAAGCCTTTCGTTTTAAGTCTTCTTTTTAATGATTTATTTTCATTCAAGATGTTGGAAAGCCTCGTAACCATGGCTTTATTTTCCATGAAATACTCATAAGCTCTGAACTTCATAACAGCGTATTTTCCCCATAAGTTTTGAGCAGCTTTTGATTTCATCTCGTTTTTTAGGCTCTCCAACTCTTCTTCACTTTCATTTGAAAGACCATATTGGATAAGCAGGGGGATGCCTTGGCTTTCAAAGATTCCTTTCTCTTTAAGAAAGCGGCTTAATTCTTCGGCAGCTTCGTAGGGAATTGCAACTTTTATGTGAACTTTTTCGCGGCTTTCAATAGCCTCTAAAGCATCAATAAGGTCATTTTGATGAGGCTTCGGAGACAGTTCTTTATGGGAAAAGTTCTTGTTAATCTTCATGTTTTAGCCTCTGGTAGTCTTTTCCTCCAGCATTTTTCTTAGCTGCTCATTTTCTTTCTCCAAGGCCTTCAAGGTTTCATTGTCTTTTTCGTATTCTCTGAACAATTTCTTCATGTGCAAGTAGCTTTTCTTCATTTGCTTGAATTCTTGTAACCAATAGTTTGCCATTCCACGCTCCAATACTTTAACAAGCGCACTGCCTTCGTCTAGATTGTTCTCAGTCATATACGCTTTGAATTTTTCATAAATTGAATTATCAAGAAATACATCTATGATTGCAGATTCGTCTCTTTTATTGAAAACTATGCGGCTGAACATTCTTTTTCCTCAAACAATTTTAAGCTTTAACCCTCGTCTACCAACCATCTTTTGAACGCTTCTTAAGAGCACATCTTCTACTGCACTGCGGTCTTGCTCTGAAAACTCGTAGCTTTGCCTTCTTGTATACTCAGCAAGTTCGGAACCTAGCCGACGAAGATTTTTCTCCTCAATTTCTATAATAGTTTCAATGACCTCCATGTTTTGGCTATGCAATGTTTCCGTCAATGAGTTGATTAATGCTGTGAAATGTGGAATGCAAAGTCCTTTAGAATTTTTGAAGAGTTTAAGAAATTCTTTATGGTTTGATGAGAGGAGTTTCACTATCTTTTTGTTGTAGATTTCCATGAAGTTGAATGTATAAGCGCAAGCGGGGCAGTTCTTTATGTTTTCTGTTTGATGGAATTTTTTCTCATGGTTTTTCTTTTGTTCGTGCAAATCTTGAATGAGTTTTTCGATGATGTTTTGGCCGATTAGGGCTATTCCATGTCCGTCGTGGCTTTCTGGTTTGCCTGCGGCAATCAGCATTCTGTAGAAGTGGTGATTGCAAAATCCTCTACTCTCAACTATTTTTTCTCTTGCTTTAGCATCCATGACAAGCTCGGAAAGATAAGTGTCAACGTATTTTCTTTCAACCTCATCTTCTAGTGCGCATAGGAAGCATTCTGCGCCGCTTTTGATTATTCTTTCAATGCGGAGGTATGCTATATCGCCGCTCATGTGAATCACCACTGCGCATTGATTAGTTTTAATATGTTAACAGCGTAGAAGGTGTCTTCAAAAGTGGATATTCCAATATCCGACCTTGCAAATCCGCCATTTGCATTTTGGCATTTGAGAACGAATTCGACTGTTTGTTTGGGATATCTTAGGCGCTCGCCAAGAAGATTGAGTGTTGACGCTCCATAGTATATGTGTTCCATGTATGGAGTAGAGGCATGGGGCACAACCGTGAAGCCTCCAAATGGCTTTTCACAAGCTCTAACATAACTCAAAGTGTCCTTGAGAGATTTGACTGGATAGCCAAGATTGTAAAGTGAAGCCACAGCGTGATAGGTGGAATTCAGATTTGAGTGTCCGTGAGCTCCAAAACCGCCGTTTCTATTTTTGAAGCTTAACAGCCACTCTACGAGTTTTTTGCTTTCAATTTCTACCTCAACAATTTTAATAAGCTCCGTTGTCATGAAAGTGAGGAGAAATTCTGAAGCAATTTCAACATAAACATTAACTGTTCCAAAATTGCCTTTGACGCTGGGTAGAGAAAGGATAAAATCTTTAAGATTTTTTTGAGGTTTTTCACCGCACAATTTTAAGGCTTTAGCCACATAATAATGTGAATAAATGTTGTCTGGAACAAAGTCATGAAGCCACTTAACAGTTTTTTCAACGTTTGGAAATGGGACGTTTAACATGTCTAGGATTGCAAGTCCATAGTATGTGTCTTGTGCATTCGATTCTGTGCCTTGACAAAAAGTATATCCGCCGTCCTCGTTCTGTCGATTCGTTACGTATTGGATAACACGTTTAACCCATAAAAAGTTGGCAGACTGCCCAAGTTCTAAACCATCGAACCGCCCTACTTCACGCAATCTAACATACCCTCTTACGCTTTAATGTGGGTAGAAGCTATCAGCCCCTGCAAACGCTGAAGCAAGGGCGGTTAAAGGCGAGCTTCATCGCCCTTATATTTCTGGAAAAGTATAGTAAAAGTAAATAAACATTTCTCAGTATGTGATTGGATTTTCCGTATACATTTTAAAAATATTGATGATTTTTGGTTTATAGAAAAATTTGGGGTTATTGTTTAGTATTCTTCGCTTTCTCCTTCGCTTGGTGGTTTTTCTGGACCTTTTTCTTCTTTTGGTTTTGTTGCTGCTATTACGTCGTCTATGCGAAGTATCATTGATGCTGATTCTGCGGCGCTTTTGACTGCTTGTTCTTTGACTATTAATGGTTCTACTACGCCGTTTTCCTGCATGTTTTCGACTTTTCCTGTGAAAACGTTTACTCCCATGGCGTTTCCGTCCTTTTTCTCGTGGACTGCGCGGAGTTCTACAATTATGTCTATTGGTTCGAGTCCTGCGTTTTCAGCTAATGTTCTTGGCACTATTTCTATGGCGTCTGCGAAGGCTTCTATGGCTAGTTGTTCTCTTCCGCCGACTTTTGTGGCGTAATCGCGGAGTTCTTTGGCTATTTCGACTTCTACTGCGCCGCCTCCTGCGACTATTTTGTTGTTTTCTATTACGTCTGATACTACGGATAGGGCGTCTGTCATGGCTCTTTCTGCTTCGTCAACCATTCTTTCAAGTCCAGCACGTATGAGCACAGCTACTGAGCGTGGGTCTTTGCATTTTTCTACGAAAATCATTTTGTCTTCGCCAATTTTGCGTTCTTCAACTATGCCAGCTTCGCCCAAGTCTGCTGGTGTTAAGTCGTCTAAGTCTGTGATTATTCTCCCGCCTGTTGCTCTTGCGAGTTTTTCCATGTCTGATTGTTTTACGCGTCTGGCTGCTAGTATGCCTTCTTTTGCGAGGAAGTGTTGTGCCATGTCGTCTATGCCTTTCTGGCAGAAAACTACGTTTGCGCCTGCTGTTTTTATTTTGTCTACCATTTCTTTGAGCATTTTTGTTTCTTGGTCTAGGAAGGCTTTCATTTGGTTTGGATCGCGTATGCGGATTTCTGCGCTGAATTCTGTTTTTTCAATTTCTAGTGGGCAGTCGAGCAGGGCGATTTTTGCGTTTTCAAGTTTTTTGGGCATTCCTGGGTGGACGACTTCTTTGTCTATTATTAAGCCTTTTACAAGTTGGGATTCGAGGAGGCTTTTTCCTGTTTTCTTTATTATTTGTATGTTGTCTATGTCGGCGATTCTTCTTTCTCCACGTTTTTCTGCTATTTGTTTGACTGCGTCTATGGCTATTTCTGCTAAATGCTCTCTTGCTGGGCCGACTGCTTTGCTTGCCATTGAGGTTAATGCAACTTTTTTTAGGGTTTCTCTGTCTTCGATGTCTACTGGTGTGGCGATTTTGTTTATGATGTCTACGGCTTTTTGGGCTGCTTTTCTGTAGCCGCTCACTATTATTGTTGGGTGGATGTTTTGGTCTAAGAGTTCTTCTGCTTTTTTGAGTAGTTCGCCTGCTAGGACTACAGCTGTTGTTGTTCCGTCGCCTACCATGTCGTCTTGGGTTTTTGCGATTTCAACCATCATTTTTGCTGCTGGGTGTTCCACCTCTATTTCGTCTAGGATTGCTGCGCCGTCGTTTGTTATTGTTATATCGCCTAAACTGTCGATGAGCATTTTGTCCATTCCGCGTGGTCCAAGTGTAGTTTTTAGGACTTCGCCTATGATGCGTGCCGCCATAATATTGTTTCTTTGGGCTTCTCTTCCTCGGCTTCGGGTTGTTCCTTCTTTTAGGATTAGGACTGGTTGTCCCGACTGGGTTGTTGTTAAGTATGCCATACAAATTCCTCCATTTTGTTAGAATGTTATTTTAGCTATTCCGAATAGCAAAAAAGCGCTAAAATATAAACTTTTACTTTCGTTTTTGCGTTTGCTAATCCACTTGGGTAACAGTTTAAATTTTGGCTTGCTAAATTTTGATTTGGATGGTTTGCCATGCGGGTTTCGGTGCGTTTCTTCACAAGCCTAAGGGAAATTGTGGGTAAGCGAGAAGAGACTTTAGAGTTTCCTGATGGTGAAAGGGTTACTGTGGATGTGGTTCTTAGGCGGTTGAGTGAGCGTTATGGAAAGGATTTTGATGAGTATCTTTATGATAGTCGGACTGGGGAGGTTAAGGGTTTTCTGCAGTTTCTAGTTAATGGGAGAAGCGCTTCTACGCTTAAGGGTTTGGCGACTGAGCTTTCTGATGGGGATGTTTTGGCGATTATTCCACCTGTTGGCGGCGGGTGAGATAGGTAGGGTCTCTATCTTTTTTATAGCCCCCTTCCCCTCTAGGTTTTTAGGCTTGTTTTGCTTTTGTTTATTTTTGAGTTTGTTATGGGAAAATGCAAGGTTTGTGGTGAAAGTTCGCCTATAATATCGGAGAGTTTGGGCGTCTGCCTCAGGTGTATAAGGGCGAAGCCTGAAGAGGCGCTTGTGATTGCTGATGAAGCTCATGCGAAAAGCAGGGCTGTTTTTGGTTTGCCTTCTAAGCCGCCGAGGGATGAGGGTGGGCTTGCTTGTGGGGTTTGTGCTAACAATTGTGTTATTGGTGTTGGCGGTAGCGGTTTTTGTGGTTTGGTTTGGAATGTTGGTGGGCGTTTGGTTCGTTTTGGCGGTACTGCGGATAAGGGCGTTTTGGAGTGGTATTATGATGGCTTGCCAACCAACTGCGTTAGCTGGTGGTTTTGTCCTGGCTGTACTGGTGCTGGTTATCCGCGGTATGCGTATAAGCCTTCTGCAGA
>JAVZJY010000059.1:0-5444 GCA_038872535.1 Bathyarchaeia archaeon
GACATCCTTGCTGGATTTCTCAATAATATCAGAGATTTTGCGTCGCATACGAACTTCATCAACAATAATAGAGTCTCTCTCTATGTCTTTACCAGAAACAAGATTTTCCCGTAAGGCTAATTCGGTCAAATTCACATAAAAAGCATCAAGCTTAACGCATAAAAGCTGTCCCACAGAAGATTTTCCAACACAAGGCGTTCCCGTCAACAAAATAACCCGCTTAGACATCCACCAACCATCCATCACATCCACAGTAAAGCTTTACAACAAAATAAGGTTTCCAAAATTCTTATTGCCAACGGTTACGCCAAATATATCTTGGGCTGGCGAAGTTGGTGGGTGGCTTTCGAGCTTCCATGTGAAGCTTGAGGAAACTCCGCCCACGAGTAGAATTGCAACATCCGCAAGGGTGTAAGGCGAGAGCCTTGGCAACGGAGCAGAAACGAAACGTCCATCCAGCAGTTGCCAATGATGCATGCTAAGTTGTTGAGAATGCTGGATGCGAAACGATGAAACGGCCGCCCTGCAAGTGGAAAGGGCAAACAGACGCCTGTGAGGAATCTACCCAGAGGCGCGGGTAGCCCGATTAGTCGAATGCCACCTAAAACAAAAGGCGGGTTACAGCCAACGTCGCCAGCCTTTTTGAATAACGCTAGATTTTGCGAGTGGGTTTGAATAATTTTAAATGTAAGGTGTTAAGCAAAAGGTTCTGGTTGCGGAGTGCTGTTATCGCATCAAGAAACAAGGCATATATGAATCTCTGCAATTACAATTTTAGGGAGGAGAGGTTAGATGAAGATTAAACAAGCATGTGTATTAGTGCTAATTAGTGTTGTGATCTTGGCGGTTAGCCAACATGCTCCGCTTGTGTTTGCGTCGAAAAATTCTAGGGCTTCATGGACTTTCATGGTTTACTTAGATGCTGATAACAACTTGGATGAGTATGGTCAAATTAATTTGGAGCAGATGCAAGAGGGTTTGGCACCCAATGCTGCGGTCAACGTGATAGTGTTAATGGATAGACTGAATCTTCCAGCATATGTTTACGAGGTTACACACGAAGATATCAAAACAGTTCAGTCCTTAGGCGAAGTAGACATGGGCAGCCAACAAACTTTAAGTTATTTTGTAACATTTGCTATGAAAAATTATCCGGCTAACTACTTTTTCCTTGACCTTTGGGATCATGGTGGAGGCTACAGGGGTGTCTGCTGGGATGAGTCAAGCGGCAACCACTTATCACCTCATGACATAGAAATCGCTGTTGCCTTAGCCGAAAGTCAAACGAAAAAGTTCGTTCACGTCATCGGTTTTGACGCTTGCTTAATGGGCATGATTGAAATTTGCTACGAGCTAAAAGATGTAACAAACATTGTTATCGGCTCTGAAATGCTTATTCCAGGACTAGGGTGGCCCTACACGCATCTTATGGCTTATCTTTCGAGCAACCCTAAAACTGACCCAACTGCGCTCAGCACTTATCTGGTCAACGAATATATAGCATATTACCCAAAATACACCGTGCAACTGTCGGCTATAAACGAAGGATTCATCCCTGAAGTGGCTATAAGCCTCAACAACTTTGCATATGCATTAATGACAAACATCGGCACATATAAAGGAGTTGTCTCTGGCGCCAGGAGTGATGCACAACAAAAGTTTATACTCGGATCAATGGGCTCCTACTTCTACGTTGACCTCTATAAGTTTACAATGCTAGTAAGCGAAAGAGCAGGTGACGGCAAAATCGCGGAGTTAGCCTCTAACCTTATGGGCAAATTGGATCTCGTCGTTTTCGCCGAAGCACACACTGCACAAATTGGTAATCTTGATGCTAAACAGTTTGGACTCACAGTTAACTTTCCACCAAACATTCAAACATACAACAGTAACTATGAAAAATATGTGCCATGCTTTGTGCAAGAAACGCTATGGCAGTCATTTCTAATGAGCTATTACGCGGCAATCTAAAAATCGTATCAGTAAGTATGCCTACCGATACTATGTTTTTCTGTTGTGTATTACTAAACCTTTTTATAATGGAATCGTATTTTATGTTGCTGTCACATTAATTCATGTAGTTAACGAGGCTTCTGAAAGCTTTTGGAAAATGCATGAAAAGTTTTGTGGCAGGAGAAATGAAAATATATGCAAATACAATACTTTAGAGATTTACCGTTAAGCGTTGAGGTTATGAAAGGAATAGAAGAGCTTGGGTTCAGTAACCTTTTTCCAATTCAAGCCCAAGCCATAACTCCCTTACTGGAAGGAAAAGACGTTATTGGACAAGCGCAGACTGGAACGGGAAAGACTGCTGCTTTTGGCATTCCAATGATTGAAAGATTAAACCCCGAACTTGGCAACGTTCAAGGCTTGGTTTTGGTGCCAACCCGTGAGCTTGCTGTCCAAGTTGCAGAGCACATCAGTAGGTTTGCAAAGTATACGAATCTAAGGGTCTTAGCGGTTTATGGAGGAGAACCAATCGGAAAACAAATACATGCGCTTAAAAATGGCATTCAAATAGTTGTTGGCACGCCAGGCCGCATAATTGACTTGCTTGAGAGGCACATCTTAGATTTAGCATTGGTGAAGATTGTTGTTTTAGACGAAGCGGATAGAATGTTGGACATGGGTTTCATAGACGATATTGAATACATACTTTCAAAAGTGCCAGCTAACAGGCAGACAAGCCTTTTCTCGGCGACAATAGACCAGACAGTGATGAAAATTTGTAAAAGGTATATGAAGAATCCGGAAAAGATACTTGTAAGCAAAGACGAAATAGCCCTTTCGCAGATAACACAATATTATATGGTCGTAAACCCTCACAACAAATTCGAAATTCTATGCAACATTTTGGATGAGAACCATATAGAGCGAGCCATAATATTCTGTAAAACCAGACTAGGAACAAGCATGCTTGCAGATAAACTTAGAAAAAAAGGATACGACGCAAAACCCCTACATGCTGGTTTCACCCAACCGCAAAGAGATTTCGTCATTGACGCCTTTAGAGGAGGAAAACTAAAATTGCTTGTTGCAACAGATGTCGCCGCTAGAGGCTTAGACATTCAAGGAATAACCCACATAATTAACTATGACGTTCCGTTGGATGCTCTAGTCTATTTTCATAGGATAGGCAGAACCGCCAGAAAGGGAGAGGTGGGAACAGCCATAACCCTTGTGGGCTACGGGGAACTTACAAACTTTAACAATATAAAAGCCCTCACCAAAACAACAATAGAAGAAATAACGTGAACATGGCATTTTCTTCCCATAATCATAATAGGCAGAATGTACACTCTTAAATGAGGTTAAGAATCAAATGCCTAAAGACCCAGTTTGCGGAATAATTCTCGACGAAAGAACAGCTAAATTCAAAATCACTTACGAAGGTGAAACTTACTATTTTTGCTCGTTAACTTGCAAGAAAAAATTCAAAAGACACCCGATGAAATTTGTTAAATAACCCTGATTTTCAATTGCCTTTATAAGGAAGGTTGGAGATTATTTATCAGTAACGTTCTACCATTGGAACACGTGATACAAGGCAACGTTACACACAACAAATAACATAAAAGGAGTGAAAAAGAATGGCAGAAAATAGGGATGTTATCTTCATTGGAAACAAACCACCAATGGCCTATGTATTAGCCATTATTACAAGCCTCTCCGCAAGCAACGCCAAAGAAATAACGTTAAAAGCCAGAGGACAAGCAATAACAACAGCAGTTGATGCAGCTGAAATAGCTAGAAGACGCTTCATGAAAGATTTGCAGATAAGCAAAGTATCAATTGGCACTGAAGAAATGCCGCCGAGAGAAGGCGAAAATAGGTCAAGGATGGTTTCGACAATGGAAATAACACTTAAAAAAGAGTAGGAAAAATGCGAAACAAAGCATCACCAAGCGAATACCTCGCTTTTCTTTCTATAAAATATGAGGTTAACCCAGACAAGTTTTTCTATGCAATAACCTCAGCATGTGAAAAAGGAAAATCCACATGCGGAAACCTATCCGTTGAGTGCCGTGGCAAACAAAAGAACAACATTATCCTTCTAATAACGAAAGGGGAAAAAGTCGTGGCTCAGTTCCCGATACCTGAAGAATTTCTAATGGAAAAGAACAATCCAATAAAAGAAATTAGAAAAACAAACTTGTTCCGCAGATACCCAATCATAAAAGACGATAAGCCGCATTCCTTTCAGATACGAGACCTAAGAACGGGAATGAAGAAGATTAACGTGAAAGCTAAGGTTCTTGAAATAGCGAAACCAACCCTTGTTTTTACAAGATTTGGAAATTATGCCAGCGTAGCCAACGTTTTGATAGCAGACGAAACTGGAACAATTAAGCTTTGCTTATGGAACGAACAGATAGACTCCATAGCCATAGGAGACACCGTTCAAATTGAGAACGGAAGCACATCAGCGTTCAGAGGCGAAAAACAATTAAGAATTGGAAGGAAAGGAATTCTCCGCAACATAGAAACCTAATTGTCCACCTCAAACAATGCCACCAGTTAACAAGCCAGCCAGCCTCTAATTGAAAGCCTAACCCTTCTAAGGAGCCCTACGTTTTTCTATACCCCTCCCCCTCTAGGCTTTTCTGCTGTAGATTACTTAGAAGATGAGAATACCACGCTTTGACGGTTACAGGATTTCTTCTGCCGCTTTTCTGTAAATTTCAAAGTCGCGTCTGGAAAATAACACGAACACAACCTTATCGAGGTTATCTTCTTTTTCCAAAAACTCTTTAACCGTAGATATGGCTGTCTTGCTTGCTTCTTCTATTGGGTATCCATATGCGCCTGTGCTTATGGCTGGAAACGCTATAGTTTTCAGTCCATTGGAAACTGCTAGTTTGAGTGAGTTGCGGTAAGCTTCTGCCAAAAGTTCTGGTTCACTGCTGGAACCGCCACGCCAAACTGGTCCAACAGTGTGAATGACGTATTTAGCCTTTAAATTTCCTCCGGAAGTGATGACCGCTTTTCCTGTTGGTAATCCGTCTGGATATTCTGTTGCTCTTATGCGTTTGCATTCTTCAAGGATTTTAGGTCCGCCTTTACGGTGGATAGCCCCGTCTACGCCTCCGCCTCCAATGAGGGTTGGATTGGCAGCATTCACTATGGCATCAGTATCCATTTCCGTTATGTCACCTTGAACCATAACGATTTTTGCTTTGCCAACCCTAAATTCCATATCGCTCATTCTTTTTCGCCCTTCCATGAAATTCTAAATTAACGCTGAAATAATAAACCATGCGCCAAAACCCGTCAAAATGGCAAAGCAAAAACTGAAAACAATTTCATGCACCCTTTTTGTCCAAAAACGTCTCGACTTAAAAACTGTTAAAGAAACAAAAGTGTTCCAAACGAGGTCGCAAGACCAATGAGCTACGGCGAATATTAAAAAGCCCGCAAGCCCAAAAATAGCAGCATTCATA
>JAVZJY010000060.1:0-5323 GCA_038872535.1 Bathyarchaeia archaeon
TTACTCGTAGAATATTAATTCCTTCTCCTCCAACATCTCATGAAGCTTGTGGACGGCATCATAAACGTCTTGCTCTCTTTTGGCTCCTGTGCAGACAAGCTTGCCACTTGCAAAAAGCAGTATAACAACTTTAGGATTATCCATTCTATAGATTAGCCCTGGAAACTGCTCAGGCTCATACATGGTTTTTCCAAGAGTGTAGGCTGCCTTCTCCAGGTCTATCATACCGCCAAGACTCGCAGAAGCCACAATGTTCTGAATTTTCAATTCAGGCTTGCTTATGATTATTATCCCGCCCCGCTTCAGCTCTTTAATAACCTTCATGACAGCCCTACGCGCTTCCTTCTCAGATTTGGCGCCAGTACAGACCATCTTACCAGAATTGAAGATTAAAGTAGCTGTTTTAGGCCTTTTAAGCCTAAAAACAAGCCCTGGAAACTGTTCAGGACGGTATTCGACTCCAGGATATCCCTTAACAACAGCGTTCAAGTCCACCTTCTGGTTCAAGGTTGCCGAAGCTACAACGTTTTCTATGCTTATCATGGCTTTAACTTTAGGCATGGAACACCACTTCTACATATCAAGTCTTTAAATATCCTTTATAAAGCATTAGGTTTAAAAACTCTGTTAAAATTTGAACATTAATTTGGGAAAAACTTAAATCAGTCAACCGTAACCTTACGACTCTATAAAAGGGTGAAGAATTGGGGAAAACATTAAAGTCGGGATACACATTTCTTCCACCCGCAGTTTTTGCATCGTTTCTTTTAGCTTTCTACTTGACCTTCAAAATTCTCCCGGGACCAGAATTTATTTTTCTATGCCTGTTTGTGTACGCTTCTTACACCAAAAGCGACAACCGCTTTATAAGAGCTTTCACGCCATTCATTCTATCCTTTTTATCTTATGAGGCGTTGAATAGACTCATAAGCAGCATCCCAAGATACATCTTCGTCAAGGAGCCAATAGCCGCTGACTCGTGGATTTTTAACACTGTCCCAACCATCATGCTTCAAAAGTCCATTAGAATGCCGATTTTAGATTACATCGGAGCCGCCGTCTACTCCCTGCATTTCATAGCGCCAACAATATTCGCCTTCATATTGTGGAAGTATAAGCCAAAACAATACCGAGAATATGTTCTGGCCTTTATGATATGTACTTACAGCGCCCTTATAACTTTCCTTGTTTTTCCGGTGGCACCTCCATGGTATGGAGTTGGGGCCACAAGAATACTTTTCCAAGTTGACGATAACTTAGGTGTTCCCATGTATAGGGCACTCTATGACTATATTGGAATAAACCCATTTGCGGCATTTCCAAGCCTTCATTCGGCGATTCCGTGGTTGATAACCCTCTTCGCCCTTAAAGCGTGGAAGAAAAAAGCTCTGCCAATCATAATTTTCCCGATGATGGTCTGGTTTAGCGCTGTTTACCTCGGAGAACATTACGTGATTGATGTGGTAGGTGGAATTGTTTATGCAACTTTAGCCTCTATCGCAGTATACAACAAGGATAGGATTGCTAAGATCAGATTTGCCTTCGGTAGAAATGTTGCCGACTCGGTACTGGATAGTTTAGGGAAGATTCAGCTTCCAATATATCGAAGAAGTGAACAAATATATGTATCCATGATTCGGCGCACCTTGTGGTAGATGCGTAATTTATGAATTATGGTTTTCGCCAAAGGTCTGAAACGCGTCCAACCTTTACGAGTTTCCATTTGCCGAAAAAGTCCTTTTTATAAAAGTGGTATAAGCCACATTGGGGACACTGCATGATTCGCCGGTTCTTCTCGTAGTCCATTTCATAAAGTTTCAACTCCGCGCCACATTCAACACATTTCGGCTGCGCTTTAACAGTTTCCTTAAACATTAACTTCCAACCCTCTCTGCCTTTTTCCTTTCCAAGCTTTAAGGAAATTGTAGAGCTTCCATAGGTTGTAGGCTACCAGTATTATGAGGAAGAGTTGGAACCATGAAAATGTTGGAACACCAAAGCGTAGACCGCTCTCTACTTCATAGTTGATTTGATAGGTTAAGAAGCCTTGGCATGGAGGATAAACGTTACTATTTAACTCTTCTTTGTGAAACTCAAAATCTGAGAGCATTCCGTGAATTGTTACCATTTTTCCCTCTCCATGCGTTCCGGCGCCAGGTTGCCAGAAGGTTAAGGAGCCCCATAGGCTGAAGATTACGAGTCCAACGAGTATAGCGTTAATGATTATATAAAAAATTGTGTTGAAACTGATTTTCGAAAATAGCTTTTTCTCCTCAACTTTTTCCTCCTTTTTTGCTGGTTCTTCTTCGCTTTTTGAACCAAAGGGTAGCATTAAGATTATGAGGATTATTATTAGAGCTATGAATAGAATATACATGTTTTTTTCTGAGTGGAGGAGTAAGGGCAGGTTGCCGATAGCTGGAATTCTCCCTATCACCTTGCCAACCAGCTTTGTTGAGTCCCATGTTTCACCAGAACCTGTTGGATATCTATCCCCACGTGTTGTAATACGCCAGATACCGTTACCCACGTATTCTTTATTGATGGCTCTGTGGACTATTAGGTCTTCCCCGCTTTTATAAACGAGAATATCTCCGTTGATGGGCTCGGCATTTATTTGAGCTGGGTCTATTTTTTGGACTATTATTAGGTCTCCTATGTTTAAGGTTGGAAACATGCTTTCTGACGCTACTGCGAGGAGCGGATATTCGGCTCCTAGAGCTGCTTGTGCGCCGTAATAGAGGCCGAAAACTATTATGAGGATTAGGATGATGGTTATTGCTGTTTGGAAGTATTCGTTTTTCCAAAGCCTTTTTAGTGTCTGCGTTGCCAAGTTTTTGCCTTCTTAGAGGTTTAGTTTGTCTTGTTGAATTAGCCTTCCATGTTTTAAAACTTAACGCTTTGTTTAGGGGAAAATAAAAATGAGGGGGTTGCGGGGTGCTTTAGAGTTCTATGCCTTCTGCGCCCAGTTTGACTTTGCTTACTATTCCCTTAAACTTTTTTCCACATTTTGGGCATTCATACATGCCGAAGACGGTCATGGTTATCCTCATTTTCTTGTCTGGGAAGGGGGCGATTAGCTCCCATGTCTTGTAGGGGTCTTTAACTTCTGTTCCGCATTCGGGACACGTGTTCTGTTTAGCCTTTGGCATGTTTGGTCGCCGGTTTAGCCTCGCCCTTTTAATGAAAGGGGTTTAAACCTTCTTCTTGCTTAGGACTTCTCGGAAAGCCTTCTTGCATTTTGGACAGTCAAACAGTCCTATTTCGAGTTGCATCCTTTTACCTGACTTGTCGGGGCGTCCAGCCATCGTCCACTTCTTCTTAGGTGTTGCAACTTGGGTTCCGCATTTTGGACATTTAGCCATTATTTTTCCTCCAAACGTCCTCGATAACCATGGTTTTCTCATGATGATAGATAAATAATTTTCCATTGCCTCCGAGTATGACATCTGCCTCGGCATGGAACGATGGGCTTTTAAAATGCTGTGAATGAATTTTTAGCTTCATTTCTGGTTTTTGTGGTGTAAGCCCACCACAATTTTTAGTCCTAAGCCTTTTTCCCTTTTCTTCATGTATCTTGTTTCCGTTTTTATGATTTTTATGTCGTTTCTGGCATTTAAGTAGCCTAAAACTTCATATTTGACTTTTCCAAGGGCTAGGAGGGTTATTGGATTTTCTAGTGCTTTTAAGCGTTTTTCCAGCTCTTCTTTCCATCTGCCGTCTTTACCACAGAAAATTGGTCCCTTTCGCTCCAATTCGCTCGTCACTCTTCTCTTTAGAGTCGAAAGTTTCCAATTTTGTGGCTTACAATTTTCGGGTTTTCGTTGCAGTTAAGGTTTGTGGAAGATAATTCTGGAAGAATCTTCTATTTTATCATAATCACCAAAATTTTTGTTTACTAGTCCATGTTTTTGCGTTAATTTCGTATATGGTTTTCTTCCGTGTCAAGCTGAAAACTGTTAAATTTGACACTCCTCTATAATTTTGGAGAAAAATAATAAAAGGCTGAGGATTTAGTTTTTGCCGCCTAGAAGGGTTTGGTGTAAAATTGCGTTTTTAACAGTTTGCTATTCGCTATTCCTTTTTGGTAGTGTTCAAGCAGTTTTATGTGAAAACCAGCCCTTGGTAAGGGTTTACTTCTTCGATGTGGGGCAAGGAGACGCCATATTTATAGAAACAGATGGGCATGACGTGCTTATTGATGGTGGACCCCGTAGCGCCGGTTCAATGCTCATGGGCTATTTGTCTGATTTAGGCGTTTCGGAAATAGCCTACGTGGTTGCTACGCACCCCCATGAAGACCATATAGGAGGGCTCATATCGGTTTTAGAGTCAAGCATTTCCGTTGGTGTAGTCCTATATAATGGCGAAAGCGTCACTTCATAAGTGCACCAAAATTTTATGAGCCTTGCCCAAGGCAGAATCACCATTGTCCATAGAGGACAAACATATGTTCTAAATGAAAATGTTAATTTCACAATTCTGAATCCTGTGCAGCCCCTTGAATTCGCAGAGGTAAACAGCAACAGCATAGTCCTACGGCTCCAGGTGGGAGACGTGGCTTTTCTTTTCACTGGTGATGCCACTTTCGAGGTTGAGGAAAGCATGATGGATGCTGGCTTAAACCTTTCAAGTCAGGTTTTGAAGGTCGCCCATCACGGAAGCAGATACGCAACTTCAGAAGCCTTTTTAGACGTTGTTAATCCATCATACGCCGTAATCAGCGCTGGAATAGGTAACCCTTATGGGCACCCACACAACGAGACCGTTCAAAGGCTCCTAAGCAAGGGAGTAACGGTCTATGGAACATATGTTTCCGGAACAATAGTCATGGGCACCGACGGACAAAAAGTGTACGTTTATGGAAACCCAACGCCGATTCCAGAATTCTCGCAGCATATAGTTTTATGCTACCTTTTGATTCTATTCGCTTTAGTTATGTTATGGCAAAGCGCTATACAAGTTAAGCTAGGCTAGCCGCTTTATTAGGCGTCCTTCCCGGTCTATTTCGCCCCTTCGAATTCGCGTTGTAGATATGGGTGCATGATTCTCCGATGGAACCATGTCTATGACTATTATGTTTAGGGGTTCCAGTCCGCGTTTGGCTCTCTCCTCGTTTATTTTCCTTGCTGTTGGTTCTGTTTCCCGGCTGACTATTAGGGCTTCTAGGCAGCCCCTTTGCAACGTAACTCCATAAGCGTCATTTAGCGGGATTATTTTTGCCCTTTCCATTAAGCCGTGCTCTTGCAGGAAAGCCTTCAGCTCTTTTAAGCGTTCTTCGTAGGAGGCCACTATGTGGGGCTTGTTCATTTTGGCTACAAAA
>JAVZJY010000061.1:0-5201 GCA_038872535.1 Bathyarchaeia archaeon
GAGGTATGGCGCTCATTTCGCCGACTTGCCCCCTGAAACCAACGCCTACCGGAGTGCTTTCACGCAGTGGTTCATATTCTGGTCCAAGAGCCTTCTTCATTATTGTTGATGCTTCTTGGGAAGCTGCCAGCGCAATTTCAACATCCCACAAGCCTTCACTCGTATATTCTTGCAGTAAACTGTGGGCTAGGTTTGCCCATTTTGCGCTTTCTCTTATTAGGGCTATTTCCTCTTCAGATTTTATTATGCGCATGAAAGGAACCAAATTTTTCATGTCCACAAACTTGGTTTCACGAAGTTTTTTTGTTATTGGCGGACCCTTATAACCCCACATGGCGGCTGCTCCAGATTTGTTGTCTATTCCTATGCGCTTCTTCGCCAAACCCATTTCTTTTAGGAATTCCGCAAAAATGTCTATGGGATGTTTTTCGCCGGGATAATCCAAATAAGTCTTCACTTCCTCAATGATTCTCGTTTTTAATGGGATGTGGTCCCTTTCGAGCAGTGGTCCCATGAAGGTGATTTTGCCGTCTACTGGTATTATTAGGGCTGCTGGACGTTCTGTTGCCAAAAAAGAATAGCCTGTCAGATAAAATATGCTTGTTGTGTTTGTTAGATATAAGGCGTCAAGTTTTCGCCTAGCCAAAACTTTTCTCACGTGCCCAATGCGTCGTTTATATTCAGCTTCGCTTATGGAAAATTTTGCCATTTTATCACCTTGAAATTTCAGATTATAATGACGATTGCATAAATGCCTTTTCACTATTTCAAGGCTTTTCGGGCGAATGTTATATAGCCCGTATGTCCAGTCATCAACGTTTGTGGTCGCGTTTTTCCACGTTCAACTTGCATTTCACGCATTAGACATTCAACAGTTTCCACATTCACAAAACCGTTTTCTTTTAGGGCTTCGACTGTTTTGACTACTTGGTCTATTGTTGGGCTGAAGGAGACTATTGTTCCGCATGGTTTTAGGGCATTGTAAGCGTGGGGAACTACAAGCCATGGAGTTGCCAAATCCAATATAACTGCGTCCACATTGCTTTCGTCTATTCCAGCAGTAACATCCTTATTTTTCAGTTCCACAAAATCAATTAAGCCTGCACGTTTCAGATTTTTCTCTGCTGTCCTTTGAAATTCTTCTCTGATTTCGTAACTGTAAACCTTCCCTTCTGGCTTAACATAATGAGCTAGGGCTGTTGTTAGTGCGCCTGTGCCTGTTCCAGCCTCTACAACGAGGTTTCCTGGTCCTATTCCGCTGAACATTATTATTAAGGCTATGTCTTTCGGGTAGGTTATCTGGGTTTTTCGTACCGATTTCATTATGAAATCGCATAAGAGAGGCTTTAGGGCTTTGAATTCATAGCCTAAATTGCTCAAAACAGTAATGCCATACTCTTTTCCAATTAAATCATCAAATTTTATAAATCCCTTGTGAGTGTGGAAGTTTTTTCCAGCTTCCGCTTTAACGAGATAGGTTTTTCTTTGGCTTAGGTATAGGAGGATGTAGTCGCCTTCCATTATTTTCTGATTTGACAATAGTGGTCACTATGGCGTGTATTTGAAGGGATGCTTGGCACGGTCTTTATTTTCTATCAGTTCGTCTATGTTTGGTCTGCCTTCTATGGCTTTGCGGATGGCGTGGCGCATGGCCTTATAATTGTTTATGTAAACACGTTGTCTATCCACAGCTGTGGGGTGAACGAAAACATTTGCGATTATAATTAAGTCTTCAACAGCTTCTTTTGGAATTGTGCCGTCTGCAACGCTGTCGACTACTGCTTTGGCTACGGCTGTTTGGGCTGGTCCATAGACCATGCTGGCTTGGCGCATACTCGTAATCGTAACCGTTGGCACTATTAGGGTTACTGGTTTAACTGTCAAGTTTGGCTCCAAAATCGCCAACAAAGGCTCATGTCCAGGCGTTGGGGCAGCCTTAGCCTTTGCAAAAGCCTCGCCTACTGGTCCATCATTTTTGCCTATGATTAGGTCTATGTGAGCAACTTCTGCGCCATATCCAGCCAAGGCTTCGCCAACACGCAATTTGAAATTTCTGATTGTTTCTGGTGTTATGTTTATAGTCATGAAACGTTCTTCTATGGGTTTTTCGGTAATTTCAAATGTTATTGGTTTTGGTGTTATTTTGCCGATTTTTTCTAAGTCTAGGCGCAGTTCTTCTCTTGCTTCGTAGGTTAATTCTCCGCCCACGCTAAGCGGCTTTCTGACTGGTCCAACTTTTATTTTCATCATGTTTAATGCTTCTTTTGTGCCTACGGCTCCGCTTCCAGCTATTATTCTGGCTATTTTCTGCACTTTGTATTGGAGTTCTCGGGCTTTTTGCAATTCGCCATTTTTTACGTGGTTGTAGATTTGAACCCAAATGTCTGGTATGACATTGGCGCTTGCAAGTATAGCGCCAGAGCATCCAGCGGCTAATGCTGCCACGACAACTTCGTCGTGTCCGCATAAAACATTAATTTTGTCTCTAACTTTCTCTAGAACTGCTAAAATGAAGCTTAGTTGTCCGCTGCTGTCTTTTAAGCCCACAATGTTTGGGATTTGCGCCAAGTCTTCAACCATCTGCCAAGGCAATGGCAAACCAGTGCATTGTGGAATGTTGTAGAGGATTATGGGCATGTCAACCTTGCTTGCAATTGTGTCATAATGCTCGTAAATTCCACGGTCGGTTGGTTTCAAATAGAAAGGCGTAACAATTAAAGCGGCATCACATCCAACGTCCTTTGCATATTTTGTCATTTCCAAGGCTTGGTCTGTTCCACTTGCTCCTGTCCCAGCGATGACCGGAACTCGTCCGTTAACCTCGTCAACAACAATTTTAATGACACTTTTCTTTTCCTCGGTTGTTAAATTAACAAATTCGCCGGTGGTGCCGCATGGGACAACGCCGTGAACTCCTAACTGAATGCAATGGTTAACCAAAGCGCGGAGTCTTTCTTCGTCAACGGTCTTTCCATCATCTGTAAAGGGCGTAACTAGGGCGGGTAATATTCCTTCAGGCTTAAACATGCGATTCGCCTCTTTTTATTTAAGTCATGTTTTCATATCATATAAACTTTGGATATGCAAATAAGATGTTTCATGATTGGAAGAAAACTTGAAAACGTTTAAATTGGCTAAAAATAAAATAAGCTCACTATCTGGAGGACATGTTTTTGGATGCTCTTAGGGAAAAGCTGAGAATCGAAGAAGCGAATCTGAAGGAAATTAACGATTTTCTTTTGCGGAAAGATAACCCCTTAGTGAATAGGTTATTAGAAATTATTGATAAATATGGCAGTGTCAAAGAAATCAATCGTAAAGCCATAGAAGCCAGCAAACTCGAAAACTTGATGAAAAAACTTGAAAAGAAAAAGTCTCCATTTTTGAAGGATATTGAATGGCTTATAAAACAGCGAGATGCGGAAGCCTTCATTAGCATACCAGCCTATCGCAGAAAAGTTTTGGGAAAAAAAGCTGATTCCATGAAGTTTGACGAAACCTTTGCCGTCACATTGGAGATTAGCGCCTCAAACTTTTTCCCATGGCTTATAGAAGAGGCGAAAAGAGCCATTGAAAAAGAAGAGTTGATGCCAGCCCGTTACATTCGAGTTCGTAACATGAAGGAGCAGGTGGAGGATGACGATATTTTGGCTTTTGCTGCAGCCATGCAAGTTATAGGCGCCTCTTACGTGCAAACCCTAGACACAAAAGGAACAATGCCTGGACCAGACGGCGCACCAATAAACGTTCACTTGGGCGGTCCAGAAACCATAACTGGCTATTTTGGGGGTGTGGGTGTTCCAAACCATTACGCCTTAAAATGGGTGGAGGAACTTCTCCATTATTACACTGAATACGGCGTTAAACAAGTTTTAAACGTGAATTCTGGAACTGTACTTTTGGGATATTGGCTTTTCAAGCTTGGAATAGACATAGAATTCAAAATTTCAGTTTTTCTTGGAAACGATAATCCCTACTCCATCCTTTGGGCTCTAATGACAGCGAAACTTTTCAGCAGGGAGGATGGCAGAACACCGCTTATAGGCTTTAACCTCTCAAATTCCGTGAATAATGAAACAATTGAACTTTCGGCATATATCAGAAAAGCCTTCAACTTTGAAGACATTATCCGCATCGAACACCACATTGTCGAAACACAAAAAAGTATTGTGAGACAACCATACGACCGCCTTAACGAACTTTTAGAAATAGCGGACCATGTCAAAAACATAAGTGCCAAACATGAGGGCGGGATTCCAGAAGTTGACAAAAGCAGAGAGCATCCATCAGACATACTGGACTACTTTATGCCGAAAAAAGAAATAATGGCACAAGGGCTTATGCCAAAACTCCTACAAAACTACTTAGATAAGCATGACGCTGTCAACAGAACAGCCCGCGCACTAACGGAAAGAGGCTTAACCTTTATTGCAGCACAAAACTTGCACAAGATGAAATAAAGAAAAGAGAAAGTTTACCAGTACTGTTTTGGTTTCCGCATCGCCAAATACAAAGTGGTTATGACGAAGAAGAAGGCTATTATGGCTAAGACTCCAACAGCAACCCTCGTATTGTTAAGCTCACCTAATCTTCCTTCAAGCTCTGTGTAATTTTTCATTAGTTCCCAGTAAGTCTGGTTCAATTGTGTGAAGGTATCATTCAACTCTCTATATGCGTCTTTAAGCCCTTCAAATTCAACATTTCTTATCACTGTTATTGAGAAGCCCTCGGTTTTTTGGAATGAATCCTCTTGAATTAAATATTTCAAAATAAATTCTACATATGCCGCTCCCCAAACTTTAGGGGGAACCTGCACAGTAATTTCGTACTCGAGTGTTTGGTTAAAGTATAATGGTTCATCTTTGAATATGGAAGTGTTATTTAGTGAAATCTTCTGCTCGCCTTCTATGAAGCCATAGATACTAATGTTTAGATATTCTATGTGAACGATTGCGGCTGTACAGTTTAACCAAAGTCTGACAGTCAAGGTTCCGTTCGGATCAGTTTTGTTTGTTGCATCAATCCTCATCGTGATTCCAGCATAATCTTTGTAGAAGAATGTTTGCATCTCGTCTAAGGATTGCGCTCTTGCTTGATTGAGAATTGCAACCGTTAGGATTAACGTTTTAAGAATTGCCATAATTTTCAGTTTTTTCAATGTTTCACCTTCAAAGAACAGTAAGTTGTTTTAGCCATGAAGT